>JANQMO010000007.1 GCA_028280025.1 Chlorobium sp.
TTTGCGTCAAATACTCAAGTTAGGAGCCGGATGCGGGAATTCCGCTCGTCCGGAACTGTGCGGGGGGCGAAAGGTGACTTTCGTTCCTACCGCGATTAATGGGAAAGATAGCAGTTGAATCGTTGATTTGTTGAACTGTTGAGTTGTTTGAATGCGGGCAGCCACAGGGGGTTGCCCCTAGTCATTGCTCAGCACTCCCATACAACCGGCTCTTTACTCCTGCGCACAAAGTGCGCTCCACCCATTCCCTACTACCTAATACCCATTACCTAAACAATCCATTCACGATTCACTCCAGCCCCAGACATTCAACCACCGTGTCGTGGAGTTTGGGGCGGAATTTTCGGATTTTTATGTTTTCCGATGTCGGATGGACGCGGTTGGTGAGGGTTATGACGGCGAGGTTCCTTTTCGGGTCTATCCAGATGCTGGTTCCTGTATAGCCGAGATGGCCGAACGAGTCGTCGGAAAAATATTGTCCGGCTGATGACGGTCCCCCGATAGTGCGGAGGTCCCAGCCCAGAGCCCGCTTTCCGGTTCCCTCTCTGCGGGTAAAGCGTTGTACCGTGGACGGTTTGAAGTACCGGGTGCCGTTATATTCCCCGTCCTGCATGATCATCTGTGTAAACAGGATGAGATCGCCGGTTGTTGAAAAAAGCCCGGCATGGCCTGCAACCCCGCCAAGCAGTGCTGCATTGTGGTCATGAACGACGGGTCGTTTTCGGGGGAGGGTCCAGCGGCTGTCGTATTCTGTCGGTGCTATATTTGACAGAAGCGAGTCGGGAGGATTGAACATGGTGCTCTTCATGCCCAGGGGTTCGGAAAAACGTGCACGGAAATTTTCTTCGAGCGTCCTGCCGGTTATTCGTTCGATAACCCTGGCAAGGGTGATGAAACCGAGGTCGCTGTATCGTGTCTGTGTACCGGTCGGGTATTGCAGCGTTTCGTTATCGATCGCCTGAAGAATCTCCCGGGGTGTCCTGCAGGTCTCTATGAAAAACCGGTGGGGGATAAGTCCTGAATTATGCAGCATCAGGTTTTCGATCGTGATGTTTTCTTTGCCGTTCCGGCCGAATTCGGGAAGATAGCGTGATACACGATCATCGAGGTCAAGGGAATCCCTTTCTTCGAGCTGCATGATGATCGAGGTCGTGACGATCGGTTTGGTCAGAGATGCAGTGTCGTATATCGTGCCGAGGTCAACGGGCCGGGAGTTGTTGTCGTAACGGTGTTTCCCGAACGATTTATGGAACAGAACCTTGTTTTTGTGCATGACGGCGATGCTTGCTCCGGGAAAAACGCCGTCGGAAATAGACCGTTCCACGAGGTTATCGGCCGTCTCGAACCTGTCAGATGCTTTCGCTGCAGGAAGCAGGACCGCAAGTAAAACGACGGCCAGAAAAGCTATGTGTCGAGGCTTGTGTTGCGTCATGGTTCAGCACTGTGGTTTCCGGCAATTCGGATTTCAGAACAGCGAAAAGCGGACGTAACGTTTCGGGTTTTCTTTCAGGTCGATGAGCAGCGAATCGAGATCGGCCATGCTGTCATTCAGGTTCGAGTAAAGCGCCGGATTGGAATGCAGCTGGCCGATGGTTCCTTCTTCGCTGTTGAGTTTACGGAGAAGTGAGTCGGTTCGCGCTGCAACCTGTTTGATGCTCGATATGGTTTGTTCCGTTTCGCTGGCAAACGACTTGTCATTGATGAGTTTTGGCAGGAGACCTTCGCCTTTCTGCATTTCACGGGTGAACAGGGTGAGTTCCGCCGAGGCTTTTTCAAGGTTGCCGATTGTTTGTTCCAGATGTCCAGCCATTTCTTCCGAAGCGAGGAGCTTTGCCAGCGGGCCCTTGCCGTTGTTGATATTGTCAAGCAGCGTATTGATTTTTCCTATTGCCTCTCCCACGGTGACTGTCAGGTTGTCAAGCCCTGTTTTGCTTTCGTCGAGCGCGATGATATCACCTTCTTCAACCGGTTTGCCGCTGCCGGTCGTAATGTCGACATACTTGTCGCCAAGGATACCCAGGGCGAGAATGCGTGCTCTCGAATCTTTCGTGACGATAGAGGCGAAATTATCCTCCAGCCGCATCTCGACAACAACGAGCAGTGAGTCGTTTCGGTTGAGGAAATCGATGTTGGAGACGATACCGATTTTCTTGCCTGACACCGATACGAAGTTGTTTTCCTGCAGGCTTCCGATATTAGTGGCAACCATTTTGATCCTGGTGACCTCTCTGAACAGGCTCGAATTTTTTCCGACAACCAGACCGATGTAAGCGGCAAGTCCAAGCCCGATAACAAAGAATATGCCGGTTTTCAGGTCGTTCCACTTGAGTGTGTTAGGGTTTTTCATTACAGACGTTTCCTGATGATGTTATTGTTCGAGTATCTTGTCGGATAAAATTGACTTGATGAAAGGATGGGTCGAGTTATGCAGCTTTGCTGTCTCGTCGTCAAAGATGATCTCTCCTTTATACAGTACGGAGACCGTATCGGCTACCTGGAACACATCGTCGATAATATGGGTGACGATAACGGCACCGAGGTTGTTTTTGTGGCGAAGAGAACTGATGAGCCCGAGAATTTTTTTTGAACTGAGGGGATCGAGCCCCGCGGTGGGTTCATCGAACAGGATCATGGCCGGTTTGAAAATCAGCGCCCGTCCGATCGCCACCCTTTTTTTCATCCCCCCGCTCAACTTTTCAGGCAGCGCGTCCTCGTAGCCTTGGAGTCCTGCAAAAGCAATTTGCTCCTGTACTCTCTTTTCGGTTTCCTGTTCTGTCAGTCGGAGATTTTCCCGGAGGAAAAAGCCCAGGTTTTCGCTTATGGTCATCGAGTCGAACAAGGCGTTACCCTGGAAGACGATCCCCATTTTGCGGCGGATCGGGTAGAGTTTCGATTCTTTCAGTGGCGTAATATCGACGCCGTCTATAAGGATCTTGCCTGAATTCGGTTTGATCAGCCCGAGAATAAGTTTCAGGATGGTGCTCTTGCCTACACCGCTCGGACCCAGAATTGCCTTGATCTTGTTATCCTTGATGGAAAGGGAAACCTTGTCGAGAATTTTTTTGTCCCCATAGCACAATGAAACCTCCTGCAGCTCTATCATGGCGCAAACAATATATCTTTCGTGTTGTTCATCCGGGGTCTACATGTTTTCGAGAACAAGTTTCGATACATAGAAGTTTGCGACCAGGAGCAGACCTGACGAAACAACTATTCCCTTGATGGTCGATCTTCCTACCCCTGCGGTACCGCCTTTTGCAATGAAACCGTTGAAACTGCTTACAAGCGTAATGATGATGGCGAAAACCGGTGCCTTGAGGAATCCGACAACGAAATCCTTGAAGACAAGTCTCGGGAACACGGCGTTCCAGAAAATACCGGGGTCGATTTTATGGTAATGCTCGGCAATGAGCGCGGCGCTGTAGAGTCCGGTAAAGTCGGCAATGGCTGTAAGAGGCACAAAAACCATCAGTGCCGCGGTCAGGCGGGGCATCACCAGCTTTGCCACGGGGTCTGTGCCGAATGCCCGCAGAGCGTCGATCTGCTCGGATATTTTCATCGCGCCGAGTTCCGCCCCGTTACGTGATCCGTATCTGGCTGAAAGCATGAGGCCCATGATCAAGGGACCCAGTTCGCGGATAATCGACAGGGCGGTGGAGCGTCCGAGCATGGTTTTCGCACCGAAATCCTCGAGAAGGTTGCCGACTTCGACAGCAAGGAGGGCGCCGATGGAGATCGAGCTGACCAGAACAATGGGCAGGGAGTCGGTGCCGGCAATCGTTGCCTGGTCGAGAAAGTCTCTCCAGTATCGTCTGAGTTTGGGAATAGTGGCGAAAGCACGTACCGAAAAATGAAAAAATTCCTGCATGGTCAGGAAAAATTCTTTCATCGAGAGATTGGCGCTCTGTGCCAACGAGGTGATGACGTTTTGCTGCGACATGGCGGTACTATACGGTAACGATCCTGCTCTTCATTTTGGTCACCCATTCATACGGTATGGTTATCTGTCCGAAAAGATCTTTTTCCTGGTCCTTGAGGCCATGGTAATCCGATCCGCCGGAGAAGAGCATGAAATATTCGTTGGCGATCTCCCTGTAGTAGTTTTCCTTGTACGTGTCGTGGGACGGATGGATGATCTCGATGCCGTCGAGCCCGAAATTGATCAGTTTCCTGAGAATCTCGTCAGGAATGTTCTGTCCGGGGTGAGCGAGAAACGACAGACCCGACGCTTCGTTGATCAGCCTGATCACCTCTGCAGGAGGGGTTTCTATGCTTTTGACATATGCGGGACTGTGCGAACCCAGATACCTGCTGAAGGCCTCGCTGAAGCTTTTGACAAATCCGCCGTCCTGAAGGACCGCCGCTATGTGGGGGCGACCTACGCTGCCGTTCTGGGCTTTCAGAATAATCTGTTCGATCTCGATCTTGACCCCCATGCGGGCAAGTTTGCTTACCATGCGTTCAGCACGTTCGGTACGCAGCTGTTTACAGAGATCAAGGTAACTTTTAAGCCCGGAATGCTTGTGATCTATGAAATAACCCAGGATATGAATATCGTGGCCCTGGTATGTAGAGCTCATTTCTACACCGCTGATAAGCTCTATGCCGTATTTGCTGGCTAATGGCTTTGCTTCGTCAATGCCTAAAACAGAATCATGATCAGTTATACTTATGGCCTTCAGTCCGGTTTGCTTTGCTTTTTCGACAATTTCCTCCGGTGTAAAGACGCCGTCTGAGCACTTTGTGTGTATGTGTAAATCTGCTTTTTCAAAGCCATTATGCCCTACACCCGACAAGCTGTATGGCATGGCCTAAATGGTTTAGATTATGTTGTTTCTATAATCCTATATATAAGAATTTTTTCCGCTATTGGTTACAGAAAAGACAATTCTTTTTGCCGGCTAATAGTTGCGGGATGGGTGGGTAGTAGGTAATGGGTAATGGGAGTAGCGCACTTCGTGCGCAGGAGTAGCTCGCTCTGGCTCGCAGGAGTATGAATTAAGTGCTGAGCAACGAGCAATGAGCACTGAGTGGGGGGAAAATCGTAAATCGTGAATGGTTGAAAGAAAAGTTCTCAGTTCTTGGTTCTGAGTGAAGATAGCTCGTTAGCTGGATAGCCGGCTGGCAAGAAATGTGGGAGTCTTCTTCAAACAATTCAACAGTTCAACAAATCAACGATTCAACAAATCAACAGCACAACAGTTTGCCTTAGCAATTTTCTCGTTTGCAGCACTATTCCTCAAAACTATCTTCATCCTATTCCCTATTCCCCATTACCTACTACCCATCTACGCCTGCACATATCCGGCGGCTATGAGGCCGAGGATGCCTGTTCCGAGTGCTATGCGGTAAATGATGAAGAGGGAGGTCGTGTGTTTCTTGAGATAGCTGAGGAGAAAGGCGATGGATGCGTAGCCGACGATTCCCGCGGCGACGGTGGCGGCTGTGAGATTGATGAGTTCGCTCTGTGAGGCCAGGAGCGAATCCCGTATTTCGTAGAGCTGGTAAATGCCTGCGGCAAAAACGGCGGGCAGCGAGAGCAGGAATGAGAAACGGGCTGCGGCTTCACGCGAGAGATTCAGAAACAGGCCCGCGGTGATCGTGACGCCGGAACGGGACGACCCGGGTATCAGCGCGATACTTTGCGCAATACCGATCAAAAGAGCTTCTTTCCAGCCGATATCCTTCATGTCCTTTGTGCGAAGGCCTTTTTCTGCGCGTTGTTTCATCAACCATTCCGCCAGCGTGAGCATCAGTGCAAGGACGATCAGGGCGGCACTTATCCAGTAGAGCGAGCGAAGGCTTGTTTCGATTTCCGATTTGAACAAGAGGCCGAACACCACGATCGGAATCGTTCCGGCACCGATCATCCAGGCCATTCTGGAATCCTGTGTTTCAAAGGGTTTTCCGGAGAGCAGTCCCTTCACGAACGCTTTTGTAATATCGATGATGTCACGGAAAAAGTATGCCAGTACGGCTGCAAGCGTTCCTATCTGGACGATCGCCGAAAAGGCTGCTCCGGGATCCTGCCAGCCGCAGAGAGCAGGGACGATGCGCAGGTGGGCCGTGCTGCTGATGGGCAGAAATTCCGTGAGCCCCTGGACGATTCCGAGAATGATTGCTTCAAAGAGGCTCATGGCGTTCTGCTTTGCTGCTTAAGGGGTAGCTGTGAGAATACTGCGCAACTTTTCGACCGCTTTTCTGACGGCACGGGACCGGTGACTCACCCGGTTTTTTTCTTCGATACTCATTTGAGCGAAGGTTGACCGAGCGGAATTTACCCAAAAGACAGGATCATATCCAAACCCGTTTCCGCCGGTTTTTTCCCTGGTTATTTCGCCCTCGACCGATCCTTCAACGGTTGATTCGAACGTGTGTGGCTCGCTGCTGCCTTCGAGCCGTCCTTTGAGAGCGATGACCGTCCGGAAGCATGCCTGCCTGTCGTCGATACCTTTCATTTCCCTCAGGAGGTGGTTGACGTTGTAGTCATAGGTGGGCGATGTTCCTTCGGGGACGGGGGCGTAACGCGCAGAATAGACGCCGGGTGCTCCTCCAAGAGCAACCACATCAAGTCCTGTATCGTCGGCAAGTGTCACCAGGTTGTCGAACCTGTCCGAAAGCAGGGCGAAAACGGCATCGGTTTTCAGTTTGGCATTGCCTTCAAGCGTTTCTTCCGTTTCTTCGATCTCGATATCGACCTGGAGGTCGTTGAGGGAGAAAACGTGTATGCCGGGTCCGATATCTTCCAGCAAGGGTTTGATCTCTTTTACCTTGTCGCGGTTGTTTGTTGCAAGAACAACGGTAATTTGTTTCATGGTTCAGGGCTTTGGGTAGGCGGTTTAACGGATAAGGTGCAGCATGTCCCTTACGGCAGTGTCCATTCCAGTCAGTGCGGCCCGGGCGATGAGAGCGTGCCCGATACTTACTTCCTCGATCTCTTCTATCGTTCTGAACGGTATGACGTTGTCGTAGTCGAGGCCGTGGCCTGCAACGACACGAAGGCCCTGTTCCCGGGCGAAGCGAGCTGCGGATTGAATCCTCAGGATCTCGGCTTTACGGTCGCCGACAGACTGCTTGAGCGAATACGGTCCTGTATGCAGTTCTACAATGTCCGCACCTGCTTTTGCTGCCAGGTCGACGGCTTCCTTTTCAGGTTCGATAAAAAGGCTGACCTCGATCCCGTGATCCTGTACAGGTCTGATATACTCTACAAGTTTCCGGTAGTGTCCGGCGACATCGAAACCGCCTTCGGTCGTGAGTTCCCGGCGTTTCTCAGGGACCAGCGTGATCAGTTCCGGTTTTGTGCGAATGGCGATCTGCTGCATTTCCTCTGTCATGGCCATTTCGAGGTCCAGTTTGGTCGTTACGGCTTCGCGCAGTCTTTCAAGGTCGCGGTCTTGTATGTGACGGCGGTCTTCGCGCAGATGGCAGACGATTCCCGAAGCGCCTGCCAGTTCGGCAATCAATGCTGCCGCAACCGGGTCGGGCTGCCGTTCGTTGCGTGCGTTCCGTAACGTTGCTATATGGTCGATATTGACGGCTAATTGCATATGGTATGTTTCCTGTTTCTGTAAAAAGTCAGCATTTAGGGTGAAAAAGGCAAAAAAACGATACTTTCGACCTGAATGCAAGGAATGATAGGAAATTATCTTCAGATGATTGCTGCGGGAACCGTGCATCCGTCCTTCCCGGAAAACCGATTCGCAGGAGGAACAGGGGGGGGCGTGATTTTCTCAATGAAAAAATGTATGTTGGGGTGGCTTTTCCGGGATCAGGGGATCTTCCAGAATATCGACCAACACATATTAAGACTGAGTATATGAAACGTTTCATAGAGCTTTTCCGCGACTGCCTTTCCGATGTCAAGGAGATCCTGCCATGGGATCTTGTCGAGAGGATGAATGCAAATCCCGATCTGCTGATCCTGGATGTGCGCGAACCCGGCGAGTTCGATGCGATGCATATCAAGGGCTCACTCAACGTTCCACGGGGCATTCTCGAATCGGCCTGTGAGTGGGATTACGAGGAGACCGAACCTGAACTGGTCAGGGCGAGGCAGCGTGAGATTGTTATTGTCTGCCGCTCGGGATACCGCAGCGTTCTGGCGGCCCACTCCATGCAGGTTCTCGGCTATGAAAACGTGGCATCGCTGATGACCGGCCTGAGAGGGTGGAACGATTACGAGGAGCCGATGGTCAACGCTGCGGGGGAACTGATTGACGAAGACGCTGCCGATGACTACTTTACGGCCAAGCTGCGTCCCGACCAGAAGAAGCCGCAATCGTGATTAGTGATTGGTGAGATGGTGGTCTGGCGAATTCCCGTTCCGGTTGTCAGGCATTTCTTTTTGCTGCTTTCGGTTTCGTTGCAATGCGAGTAGTAATTGTTATCTTCGTGCTGATTTTTGGAGTGCTTTCCTGTCCGGGGCCGGGCACTGAGCTTTCTGTCATCCATTAAAGGGCGCTTTCGATATGAGTAGTATTCCACAGCCGGATATTGAACAACTGCCAAAACCCGTCGACACCGAAATTCCCACGCAGGAGCAGATAGAAGAAGCTGAGCGGTGTGGATTCCAGTGCCGCGCCAAAGCGGCAAAGGTGCGTTTTGACGAGCTGTTCCCTGGCCTCATCGCTTCGATCACCGTTGCGGTTGCCGCAACGTTTCTTTCCGAGCATTACGGGGCTCCGACCATGTTGTTCGCTCTTCTGCTGGGTCTTGCGTTCAGGTTTCTTTCCGAGGGGGGCAAGGCTGTCGAAGGTGTTCAGTATGCCTCGAAAACAATTTTGAGGATCGGTGTCGCCCTTCTCGGGATGCGCATCACGGTCGAGCAGATTCTTTCGCTTGGTGCCGGGCCGATGGCAATCGTCATTCTTTCCGTCATACTGACGATGCTTTTCGGGCTTCTGCTTTCCAAGCTCATGGGGAGAGGCAAGCGATTCGGTTTGCTTACCGGGGGGAGTGTCGGCATATGCGGCGCTTCGGCCGCCCTTGCTATTTCGGCTATCCTTCCGAAAGATGAATACAGTGAGCGCAACACCATTTTTACCGTTATCAGCGTAACCGCACTCAGTACGGTTGCCATGATTGTCTATCCTGTGGCTGTCGACGTCTTCAATCTCGATCTTGAAACCGCAGGCATTTTTCTCGGCGGTACGATTCATGATGTGGCTCAGGTTGTCGGAGCGGGATACTCCGTTTCCGACAAGACGGGTGATACGGCGACCTTTATCAAGCTGCTCCGCGTCTCCATGCTTGTTCCTGCTGTTTTTGCCCTTTCACTGATTTTTCATACACGCAACAAGGAAGAAGGAAACACAGCCGGCGGAGCCTTTCTTCCGCCCTTCATTATTTTCTTTATCCTTCTTGTCGGAATCAACAGTACCGGGATCACTCCCGAACCTGTCCGTCAGTTCATTGTTTCGGCTTCACGGTGGTGTCTTGTCACTGCAATAGCGGCGCTCGGGATGAAGACATCGCTGAAAGCGCTTTTTGAGGTGGGATGGAAGCCGGTTACGATCATCGTCGCGGAAACCGTTTTTCTCGCCATACTGGTTCTTGGCGCGATCATATGGATGGGGTAGGTGCCGGGACGCTCGTTTTTTCTTGATTATGGTTATGTAATTATGTAATTTCATTGTCTTGAAAATCCCCGTTCATAACGTTAAATATCCCGGAGTGTGCTTGAGCCCCTGTATTCGGGGTTGCCGGTAAAGAAAGCAAACAATTATACAAACAAGGAGAACCAATGAGCGACATTGCACCCGCTATGGAACTGGACTGCAAGGGAATGAACTGCCCGCTGCCGATTCTTAAAACAAAAAAAGCCGTCGACAGCCTCAACAGCGGTGATATATTGAAAATGATGGCAACCGACCCCGGCTCTGTCAATGACATGGACTCCTGGGCGAAAAGGACTGGAAACGAAGTCATCGAGCATACCGAGGAAGGCGGTGTTCATACCTATCTTATCAAGAAAAAGTAATCCTCCCGTCCCGGCCACCGCACGGAGAGAGTCCGTGCGCGTGGTGTCAATGCAGTGAGACCGCTACATGAGGAGTTTCCGGAGACAAAGCTTCGGTCTTCCACCCCAGGTTTACAGAGAGTTATCGTGAAAACAGTGCACATTTCCAGGCTGATGGTTTCGGCCGCACAGAAGAGCTCAGGCAAAACGCTGGTGAGCCTGGGCATCATGCGTCATTTTGTACGGCGGGGGATCGGTGTCAACAGTTTCAAGAAAGGGCCCGATTACATCGACCCGATGTGGCACAGGCTTGTTACCGGCAGGGAGTGCCGGAACCTTGACCCGTATCTCATGGGAGCAAAGACCTGCCTGGACTCCTTTGCTGCCAACAGCGATACAAACAGCCTCTCCCTTATTGAAGGCAATCATGGTTTCCATGACGGTATGGACATCGACGGTTCAGACAGCAGCGCCGGTCTTGCAAGGCTTCTCGGCGCACCGGTCCTTCTTGTTGTTGACAGCCGCAAAATAAACCGGGGGGCCGCTGCGCTTGTAAAAGGGATGCAGACGATGCCGCCGGAGACTGATATTGCCGGCGTGATCCTCAACAGGGTGCAGGGTGTGCGTCAGGAAGAAAAGCAGAAAAAGGCGATAGAGCGTTTCTGCAATATTCCCGTTCTCGGGGCTGTCCCTGATGACAAAGCCCTCGATATTACTGAAAGGCATCTCGGTCTGACAACGGTCGGAGAAACGGAAGATACCGGGACGATTATCGACAGGGCGGGGGAAAGGATTGCAGCAAGCTGCGATATGGATGCGGTGCGGGCGCTGTTCGACAAGGCTCCCCCTCTCGAATGGCTGGAACCTGAAAAAGCAGCCGCTACCCGGTGCCGTGAGGTGACGATCGGCGTTTTTCGGGATGCGTCGTTCTGTTTTTATTATCCGGAGAATCTGGAGGCCTTGGAGGATAACGGAGCGAGGCTTGTTTTTATCAATGCGCTCGAGGAATCCGTACTGCCGGATGTTGACGGCCTTTACCTCGGGGGCGGGTTTCCGGAATTGTTTCTCGATACACTGAGTGCAAACAGGGGACTTCTGGATGCGGTCAGGAACGCTGTGCGGTCGGGGATGCCTCTTTACGCAGAGTGCGGCGGTCTGATCTATCTCTGCAAAAGCGCCAGCTATCGAGGCAGCACCTATAATCTTGCCGGTATCCTGCCTTTCGATATCGGGTTTCAGTCCAAACCGGTGGGGCACGGCTATCTCGATCTGCAGAGCTCCTGCGACAGTCCCTGGTATCCAGGAGGCGAGAGAATAAGGGCTCATGAGTTTCATTATTCGAAGCCTCTTCCGGATGAAGGTGATGTTTTCTGCCAGTTCGATGTTGTCCGGGGTTACGGTGTGACAGGAAAAAGGGACGGCGTTTTGATGGGGAACCTGTTTGCTTCGTTTGCGCATCTGCATGCAAAATCATATCCCGCGTGGGGAAAAACCTTTGTGTCGCGGGCAACGGAATACCATAGGGAGAAGCATAATAAGGGAAAATAATATCGTGTATTATGCTGGTTGCAGCGAATTGTTTTTAATGAATATTTGAAGAATATGTATTATATGACTATATAGTCGATCAAGTGATTTTTTTTGGTGAATATCTTTTTTTCTTTTCAGGAGTCATATTATTTTGACCGTATTTCATCTCTGGAATGAAGAAGGCTTTTTTACCTCTATCAGCATTTGTTGATTTTCATTGTAAACTCATCCAATCAAGGAGTAGGATTATGGCGCTAGACGTGAACGGACAGAATATCGAGACTGATGACGACGGTTACTTGATCAATCTTGAAGACTGGTCCGAAGATGTGGCAAAGAAACTTGCTGAATCGGAAGACATCGAAATGGCTGAAGAACACTGGAGTGTGGTAAACTTCCTCAGGGAGTACTACGATGACTATCAGATCGCTCCGGCAGTCAAGGTTCTCACCAAGGCTATCGCAAAGGAGCGCGGTATGGACAAAAAAGCCGCTTCGGAATTTCTCTACGGTCTCTTCCCGAGCGGACCGGCGCTGCAGGCATGTAAAATAGCAGGGCTTCCCAAACCAACAGGTTGTGTATAAGGGCAGACAGTCTGTTTCCCTTCCAATTATTTGTGAATCAAAGGAGGATCATTATGGCAGATACGAATGGTGCCGGCTCGAACGGGTCGGGCAATGGAAAGTTTCTGAATCCTACCCCTATGCTGGATGAGCTTGAAAGCGGTCCATGGCCGAGTTTTGTGACGGGTTTGAAGGAACTTGCCGAGAGGACAAAAAAACCCATGCTCCGCGGTGTGATGGATCAGCTCGAATATTCCTACCAGACGCGGATGGGTTACTGGAAAGGCGGCCTTGTTACCGTAAAGGGCTACGGCGCAGGTATTATAACACGGTATTCCATGATCAGGGATAAGCTACCTGAAGCGTCCGAGTTTCATACAATGCGTATCCAGGCTCCTCCGGGACTGCATTACAAGACGGATTCGCTGAGGGAGCTCTGCGATATCTGGGAAAAGCACGGTACCGGGCTTATCGCGCTGCACGGCCAGACCGGGGATATCATGCTCCAGGGCATCGAGCAGGATAAGGTCCAGGAATGTTTCGACGAGCTCAACCAGAAAGGTTGGGACCTCGGCGGTGCCGGTGCCGGCATGCGTACAGGTGTGTCCTGTGCGGGCCCGGCTCGCTGCGAGATGGCCTGCTACGATAATCTTGAAATGCATGAGCGGGTCATGAAGCATTTTGTCGGCGCGGTTCATCGTCCCGAATGGAACTACAAGTTCAAGCTCAAGTTTTCCGGCTGTCCCAACGACTGCACCAACGCCATCATGCGTTCCGATATTGCCGTTATCGGCATGTGGAGAGACGCCATCCAGCAGGATGATGCGGAAGTGAAAGCATGGGTGGAAGAAAACGGTATGGAAGCGCTTGTCAACGAAGTCGTCAATCTCTGCCCGACAAGGGCTATCACCCTCAAAGACGGCGGCATTGAAATCGATAATCATAATTGCGTCCACTGCATGCACTGCCTGAACGTCATGCCGAAGGCCCTCTCGCCTGGCAGGGAACGCGGTGTTGCTCTCCTGATGGGCGGCAAGAGTACGCTCAAGGTCGGCTTCAACGCCGGATCGATGATCGTGCCGTTCATGAAGATGGAAGACGAGGACGATATCGAGGAATTTATCGATCTTGCCGACGAGATTATCGACTGGTGGGATGATAACGGACTCGATCACGAGCGTCTCGGTGAAACCATCGAGCGTGTCGGAATGAAACCGTTTCTTGACGGGGTCGGGCTCGAGCCGAGCATCGACATGGTGACAAAGCCCCGTGACAATCCGTACTTCAAGTCGGAGTATTGATAAGGGTTCCCGGTAGAAGGATACAACAGTAACAGAATCTCCTGAAGTGATAAACACATTGTGAGGGAAACAATATGAGCAGTTCTGAAAGAACCTGGAAAACCGTCGAATCGGGCCCGTATCCCTATAAGGAAGGGCTCCACCCGGTTGTTAAGAAAAACTACGGCAAATGGAAATATCACGAGTACCCCCGTCCCGGGGTGCTGAAACATGTCGCTGAAAGCGGAGACGTTCTTTATACGGTCCGTGCAGGAACGCCCCGCCAGGATTCGGTCGACTTTATCCGCGGGCTCTGCGACGTTGCCGACAAATACGCTGACGGCTATCTGCGCTTCACGACCCGTAACAACGTCGAGTTCCTGACGCCGGATGAAGAAAAAATCCAGCCGATGATCGATGATCTTGAAAGCCGGGGCATTCCGGTCGGCGGAACCGGCAAGGCCGTATCTCCTGTCGCCCATACCCAGGGCTGGCTGCATTGTGACATTCCGGCGACAGACGCTTCCGGCGTTGTCAAGGCGCTGATGGATGAACTGATTGACGATTTCCGGGGCATGGACATGCCCAACAAGGTCAAACTCGTCACGCAGTGCTGCGAGCTGAACTGCGGGGGCCAGGGCGATATCGCCATTATCGTCAAACATACCCGTCCGCCGCGCATCAACCACGAGAATTTGAGCGAGATCTGCGAGCTTCCCAAGGTTGTTGCACGCTGTCCGGTCGCAGCCATCCGTCCGACGGTCGTCAACGGCAAGAAGTCGCTGGTTGTCGACGAGGAAAAATGCATGTACTGCGGTGCC
Organism: Chlorobium sp.; assembly: GCA_028280025.1. Lineage (GTDB taxonomy): Bacteria > Bacteroidota > Chlorobiia > Chlorobiales > Chlorobiaceae > Prosthecochloris. Next base: position 14,156 of record JANQMO010000007.1, read on the forward strand.
TGTTTCGGCGCGTGTCCGTCCATGGAGATCAACCACCCCGAATACTCCAAGTTCGCTATCTGGGTTGCCGGGAAAAACAGTAACTCGCGCACCAAGCCTGCCCTTATGAGCCTTGTTGCCCACGGGTTGCCGAACAATCCGCCCCGCTGGCCCGAGGTCAGTGCCATCGTCAAGCAGATTCTCGATGCGTATCGGAACGGAGCGAGGAAATGGGAAAGGCTCGGCGAATGGGTCGAGAGGATCGGCTGGAAGAAGTTCTTCGAAGAAACCGGCCTCGAGTTTGACGAGGATATGATCGACAACTACAGACACGCACGAACAACATTCAACCAGTCCGCTCACGTACGGTTCTGAAAAAGGCAAGGAGTAGAACATGAGTCAACTTGATCCCAAGGAGTCAAACCCGGTCCTTGATTTTGCTCTGAACTACGAGTACCCGCCGTACCAGGAGCAGACAGGGACCGATAAAGTAGTCGCTTTCGGTGACGCCAGCCACAAGTGCCCGATCTACGTCGAGTGGCGTCCGCCATGCAATGACGCATGTCCGGCCGGGAACGATATCCGTGCATGGCTGACCACGGTTCAGCAGATCGATACCAAAAAGCTGGACAAGGAGGAGGTATACAAAAAGCTCTGGCTCGAAGTGAGCAAGACACAGCCTCTTCCGGCTATTTGCGGACGCGTCTGTCCCAATCCCTGTGAAGGCAGCTGCAACCGCATAGAGAAAGAAGGGTCGGTCAGCATTAACGCATTCGAACGCTGGATCGGCGATTATGCGATACAGAACGGGTTCGATCACGAAAAGCTTACCGACGAGGTTCGTCAGGAGACTATCGCTGTTGTCGGGTCCGGCCCTGCCGGCCTGAGCTGTGCTTTCCAGCTTGCACGCCGGGGCTACAAGGTCACAGTTTTCGAGGCCTTCAAGGAAACCGGCGGTATGCTGCGTTACGGTATTCCTCCTTACAGGCTTCCCCATGACGTGATCGATGCCGAAGTGGCAGCGATCGAGCGCATGGGCGTGGAAATCAGATGCAATACCGTTATCGGAAAGGATATCCGCCTTGACGAGCTCAAGGAGAAATATGATGCCGTCTATCTTGCCATCGGCGCTCACAAGGGCATCAGGCTCGGGCTCGAAGGCGAGGACGCTTCCAATGTCCAGACCGGTGCGGAATTTCTCAACAGGGTCAATGCCGGCGAAAAAGTCGAGATCGGCAATGATGTGGTCGTTATCGGCGGCGGTGACACCGCGATCGATGCAGCGCGTGTCTCTCTGAGGCTCGGTGCGAAAAACGTCACCATTCTCTACCGCCGTACACGAAAGGAAATGCCTGCAATCGATCCCGAGATCGAAGAGGCGCTCGAGGAAAATGTCGATATTCAGTACCTGACTGCTCCTATCGGTATTGTGACCGAAAACGGCCGTGCTGTGGCGGTCACCTGTCAGAAGATGGAGCTCGGCGAACCTGACAAGAGCGGCCGCAGAAGGCCGGTGCCGATAGAAGGTTCGGAATTCGATGTTCCGTGTTCCATGATCATTCCGTCGATCAGCCAGGAGCCTGAATGGCTCGACGCCGAGCGGTATATCAGCGGCAGGGACTGGCTCAAACCCAAAAAGGACTGGTCTCTCGAAGAAGGTGTGTTCGCCGGCGGTGACGCAGTTAACCTGGGTCTTGTGTGCGGTGCTATCGGTGATGGCCGTAAAGCCGCCGAGAGTATTCACGCAAAGTTCACCGGTGAATTTCCGCCGGTCGATGACAGAAGGGTCATCAAGCCGAAGGACATGGAGTTCGATTATTACGAGGACGCCGAAAGAAGCGAACGGAAGCACCTGGCTCCCGAGGTTCGCGTCAAGGATGGCCTGGAGACCGAGATCGACCAGGGAATCAACGAGGAGCAGTTCATCAATGAGGCGAATCGCTGCATGAGCTGTGGTCTATGTTTCGATTGCCGCCAGTGTGTTTCGTTCTGTCCGCACGGAACGATCACCCGCTTCAAGGACAATCCCGTCGGCGAGGTTATGTATACCAAGTATTCGGAGTGTGAGGGCTGCCATCTCTGTCATTTTATCTGCCCGTGCGGATATATCCAGATGGGTGGGGCCGAAGGTCTTTAATGAAATCCAGGGGTGTCTCTGTTCATTCAGGGGCGCCCTTAAACGATGGAGGTAACAGGGGCTATGTTCGAAGATATGATTCCCCGGATGGAGGAAGCCGTCCAAAACTCGAGAAAGTGGGCTGAAAACGGCTGGCAGATGGGATTCGGCCCGAAAAGTGCACCGGTAAACAACCTGAAGGAAGCCGAAGCGCTGCCGCGCTCCTTTATTTATCGGGAAGAATCGGTGAATTACTGGCGTCAGATCCGGCTGATGGGAAACGATGCTGCCGATGCCGGTGCAAGTGCGATCGAAGCGCTGAAAAACGGCGATATCGATGCGGCTGAAAAGGCGCTCTACTTGGCGTCCTATATCGAGAGGCCGTATGAGTCTTATACCTGTGAGTGGAAGACTCTCCATGACACGGTAAAAGAAAGAATGGCGGAATGCGTTTGAGTGTTCAGCCATGTAATATTAATAACCTGAACAGTATTGAAGGTGAACATAGGAATCTTGCTCAAGGAAGGACCTTACAACCATCAGGCGTCGGATACCGCGTACAAATTTGCCGAAGCCGCGATAAAAAAAGGGCATAAGGTCGATGCCGTCTTCCTTTACAATGACGGTGTAACCAATGTTACGAAGCATACGGATCCCCCCCAGGACGACCGCCATATCGCAAAGCGCTGGGATGAACTTCATGAGAAGCACGGTGTCCAGGTGCTGGCGTGCATTGCCGCTTCGAAACGCCGCGGCATCAATGATGATGTCCTTATCGAGGGTGCCGAAATCACCGGTCTCGGCACGTTGACCGATATCGCGATCCGTAATGACCGGCTGGTAACTTTTGGAGACTAAACAGCATTCCCTATCAATAATGGAAGACGTAAAAAAAATAATGCACGTGATGCGCAGAGCGCCTCACGGTTCAATCTACACGTACGAAGGTCTGGAAATGATCCTGATCATGGCAGCCTATGAACAGGACCTGTCGGTTGCCTTCATCGGTGACGGCGTCTATGCCATCAAGGATGACCAGAATACCGACGGAATCGGTATCAAGGGTTTTGCCAAGACATTCATGGCGCTCGACATGTACGATGTCGAAAAGCTCTATGTCGACAAGCAGTCGCTTGAAGAGCGGGGGCTTTCCGAGGATGACCTTCTCGTGGACGTCGAAGTGCTGACGTCGGAAGAGATCGGCAGGCTTATGAACGAACAGGATGTTATTGTTCCTCACTGAACGTTTTCCGGCCTGTCAGCTTTTTCCGGCCGGAACCTGTCTGTTTTAATGAACTATCATGCCACATCATGCTACACACAATCAATAAATCTCCATTTGAAACCAGCACGCTGGAAACATGCTCACGATTTCTGCAGCCGGGCGATCCGTTGCTTTTCCTGGAGGACGGCGTCTATGCCGTTCAGGTGGGAAACAGGGTCTCTTCATCTCTCGAAAGTATCATGAAAAACAATCCCGTCTATGTTCTGGGGCCTGATCTTGCGGCCAGAGGGATCGAGGATGTGACCGAAGGGGTTGAAAGCGTTGATTACGAAGGATTCGTCGAGCTTGTCGAAAAGCATCAGGTAAACAGCTGGCTCTGACCCCCTCGATATGAACAAGGAGTGCGTCGGGCTTGTGCGGAAGAACAGATCTGCGATTATCGATCGCTGGCATCAAGTCGTTCTTGCTTATTTCCCGGGAAAAATGCATAATAAGACTCCGCTTGCCGGAGCTCTTTACGATGTCCTCGGCGAGGTGCTGGATTCGTTCGGCGGTTCTGAAGAAATGCGTTCCGATGCATTGAGCAAGATAACCCGGATCCTTGCGGTCCAGGGTTTTCCACCGTCGCAGGCGATGTCCCTGTTTTTTGATCTGAAAGCGATTCTGCAGGCCACGGCTTCCGGAAAGCTGCAACAGAAACAATGGGATGCGACTCAGATCGATATGGAGCATCTCACACTTGAAGCATTTGACAGTTACATGGCACACCGTGAAAAAATCTATCAGCTGAAAGTCGAAGAAAATAAACGGCAGACATTTATGATGTCGAGGAGGGCCAAGGCATGAAAAAAGCTGTAATGCCTTTTGCAATCGTTGTGTTGCTGGCACTTGTGCCCTACGTGGCAGTAGAGTTTGCCGGACTTGGTTTTGTGTTCGGCGTTATTGTTCCCTATCTGGCAATCGCCGTTTTTCTCATCGGTTTCACCTATCGCATTATCGACTGGGCGAAAAGCCCCGTTCCGTTCAGGATACCCACAACCTGCGGGCAGGAGAAATCTCTTGACTGGATCAGGCCCAACAGGCTTGAAAGTCCTTCAAACTTTTTTGAGGCTGTTGCAAGGGTTTTTTCGGAAGTTCTTTTTTTTCGTTCGCTTTTCAGGAATACCAAAGCGGAAATGCATGACGGCCCGAAGCTGGCTTACGGATCGAGCAAATGGCTCTGGATCGCCGGTCTTGCTTTCCACTGGTCCATGCTTGTTGTCGTTCTCAGGCATTATCGGTTTTTCATCGAGAAGGTTCCCGGCTTTGTGACGCTTCTCGAGGATTTCGACGGTATTCTTGATGTGACGCTTCCTGCACTCTACCTTACGGATGTATTACTCCTTGGCGCCGTGACCTTTCTGGTGCTTCGCCGGTTCAGGGACGTCAAGGTCCGTCTTATATCGATTCCTGCCGATTATTTCCCGCTGTTCCTGCTTCTCGGGATTGCGGTGGTCGGTGTTCTCATGCGCTATATCGTCAAAGTCGATGTCATGAGCGTCAAGGATCTCATGATCAACCTCGTTCATTTCAATCTGACGCTTCCGGAAGGAATAGGCGCTCTTTTCTATGTCCATCTTTTTCTCGTCTGTGTTTTTGCGATGTATTTCCCGTTCAGCAAACTGATGCATATGGGCGGTGTTTTCATGAGTCCGACACGCAATCTCGTCAACAACAGCAGGCGGAAACGGCATGTCAATCCATGGAATCCGGATATCAGGATCAGGACGTATGCCGAGTATGAAGATGAGTTCCGTGAGAAGATGAACAAAGCGAACCTGCCGGTTGAAAAGAAATAATTATGCCGAAATTTGCTCCAAAACAATCGGAACTGAAAAAGGAACTCGAGGAAAAACCGAGTCTTCTCAAGGGAAATTATCCCGACGAGGAACTGTTCGATACGCCCGTCGAGTTTCGCGATGGAAACTGGTGTTATCCGGCCAAGCCTGAAATTGTTGAGGAAATCGGATTTCCCAATCCAAGAAAATGGGCCCCGACCGATGATGACTGGAAACTTCCCGAAGGTTGGGAGAAAACCATCAAGGACGGGATGAAAGACCGGCTCGAGCGGTTCCGTCCGTTCAAACTGTTTCTCGATACCTGCGTCCGCTGCGGGGCATGTGCCGACAAATGTCACTTCTTCCTCGGCACAGGCGATCCCAAAAATATGCCGGTTGCAAGGGCTGAACTGATCCGCTCCGTCTACCGGAACGATTTTCCTCTGGCCGAGAAGATCCTCACCGGATTTGCCGGCGCAAGAAAACTGACTCCCGAGGTTATCAAGGAATGGCACATGTACTTCCATCAGTGTACAGAGTGCCGCCGCTGTTCCGTGTTCTGTCCGTTCGGTATCGATACGGCTGAAATCACGATGATGGGCCGCGAACTGCTGAATCTTATCGGTGTCAACAACAACTGGATTCTTGGTCCGGTGGCCAACTGCAACCGTACAGGAAATCACCTTGGCATCGAACCCCATACCTTCGTGCAGAATGTCGAGTCGCTTGCCGAAGATATCGAGGATCTGACCGGCGTTGCCGTCAACCCGACATTCAACCGCAAGGGTGCTGAAGTCTTGTTCATCACACCTTCCGGCGACGTCTTCGCTGACCCTGGTGTTTATACGATGATGGGATATCTCCTGCTGTTCGAGCACATCGGGCTCGATTATACGATCAGCACCTACGCTTCGGAAGGCGGTAATTTCGGGTTCTTCACCTCCAACGAGATGGCAAAGAAGCTGAATGCAAAAATGTATCACGAGGCGGAACGGCTTGGTGTCAAATGGATTCTCGGTGGGGAATGCGGTCATATGTGGAGGGTTGTCCATCAGTACATGGATACCATGAACGGGCCCGCTGATTTTCTCGAAGTGCCTGTGTCACCGATCACCGGAACGAAGTTTTCCAATGCGGCGTCGACAAAGATGGTGCATATCGCAGAGTTTACCGCTGATCTCATCAGGCACGAAAAACTGAAACTCGATCCGAAGCGGAACGATCATCTTACAACCACGTTTCATGACTCGTGCAATGTCGCCCGTGGTATGGGAATGTTCGAGGAACCGCGCTATATCCTGAACAACGTGTGCAACACGTTCCATGAAATGCCGGAGAACACGATCCGTGAACAGACCTTCTGCTGCGGTTCAGGCAGCGGTATCAATACCGAGGAGTATATGGATATCCGTCTGCGGGGCGGTTTCCCAAGGGCCAACGCTGTCAGGCACGTGCAGGAGACGCATGATGTCAACTCCCTTGTCTGCATCTGCGCGATTGACCGTGCGACACTTACCCCTCTGATGAACTACTGGAATCCCGGGGTGTCGGTCTACGGTCTGCATGAACTTGTCGGTAACGCTCTTGTCATGGAAGGAGAAAATAAAAGAACTGAAGACCTGAGGGAAGACCCGATGGCCGGTTTCGAAGATGAGGAGGAAAATGAAGATTAAGGAAGGCATACTGATTGCTGGAGGTTTGCTCCTGTTTTTCTTCGCGGTAACCTATGCATTCTGGCAGGAGGGCGAGGCCAAGAAAATCCCGACACCGACTGCGAAAGCTCCTGACAAACACTGTGTCGAATCGAGAGAATACATGCGTTCAAGCCATATGCTTCTTCTGGATAAATGGCGCAAGTCGGCTGTCAGGGAGGGAGAGCGTATTCACGTGACTCCTGATGGCAGAGAGTTCGAGAAAAATCTCAGCACCTGTTTTGAATGTCATGTCAGCAGAGGATTTTGCGTACGATGCCATTCCTATGCGAGCGCAAAGCCGAACTGCTTTGAATGCCATCATGAAATGTAGATATTCAGCGTGATGAACGAGAACAGAAGAGAGTTTATCAGGAAAACCGGGCTTGGAGTGCTTGCCGGCATTGGCGTGGCTTCCGGGATCATTCCGGGATCATCTTTTGAAAAGGTTTCCGCTTCGCCGGCTCATGGGGACGAAGCGACAGGTGTCCGTTTGGGGATGGTCATCGATACCCGCAAGTGCAGGGACGGCTGCACAAGGTGCATCGATGTCTGCCACGAAGTGCACAATGTTCCCGATTTTAAAGGTACCAAGGACGAGATCAAGTGGATCTGGAAAGATCCTTACGAAAACGTTTTTCCGGGTGAGAGCTTACAGTTTTTGAGCGAAGAGACCAAAGAGGGCGACTTTATTGCACTCTGCAATCACTGCGACAATCCTCCCTGCGTTCGCGCATGTCCGACCAAAGCGACATTCAAGCGCAACTGGGACGGTATCGTTACCATGGACTATCACCGGTGTATCGGCTGCCGTTTCTGCATGGCTGCTTGTCCTTACGGTGCACGGAGTTTCAACTGGCGGGATCCGAGACCGGCGATCAAGAAGATCGACCAGGCGTATCCTACAAGGGAACGGGGCGTTGTTGAAAAATGCAACTTCTGCTCAGAGCGGCTTTCCCAGAATATGAAGCCTGCATGCGTTGCCGAGTGTCCCGAAGGAGCGCTGACTTTCGGGGATCTGAACGACCCCCATTCGGAAGTCAGAGAATTGCTTAAAAACAACCATACATTGCAGCGGAAGTCTGAGTTGGGGACCAGGCCGTCCGTGTTCTACATCATATAATGATATGATTCCTTATGATAGAGAAAGCATTTAAAGGGGACCGGATGTACTGGGGCTGGATTGTGCTCCTTCTTGTCATCATTTCGGCAGGCGCGTTTTCCTACCTCAATCAGCTGACCACAGGTCTTACACTCACGGGTATGAGCAGAGATGTCAGCTGGGGCGTCTATATTGCTCAATTTACGTTTCTTGTCGGTGTGGCGGCATCTGCAGTCATGGTTGTTCTTCCATATTACCTTCATAATTACAAGGCTTTCGGAAAGATCGTCATTATCGGCGAGTTTCTTGCAGTCGCGGCAACGATCATGTGCGTTCTCTTTATTGTTGTCGACGTCGGCCGTCCGGACAGGATCCTCAACGTCATGCTCTATCCTACGCCGAATTCAATGCTCTTCTGGGATGCCACTGTTCTCAATGGCTATCTCCTGTTGAATATTGTCAGCGGCTGGACGGTTCTCAGTGCTGAGAGAAAAGGCGTGCCGCCGCCGAAATGGGTCAAACCAGTGATCTTTCTTTCGATTCCCTGGGCGTTCAGTATTCATACCGTTACTGCGTTTCTCTACGCCGGCCTTCCCGGCAGACACCTGTGGCTGACTGCGGTTCTTGCTCCACGATTTCTTGCTTCGGCATTCGCTGCCGGTCCTGCTATTCTGATCCTGGTATCCACTATCCTCAAGAAAACAGCCGGTTTCGATGCCGGTAAAGAGGCGATCAACAAGCTTGCGGTCATCATGACCTATGCGGCGATACTGAACTTTTTTCTCCTGGGAATGGAGTTTTTCACGGCCTTTTACAGCAACATTCCAGGCCATATGCACGGCCTGCAATACCTGTATTTCGGGCTCCATGGCGAAGGTCAGCTTGTCCCCTATATGTGGATATCCATGATTGTCGGTCTCGGATCAGTACTTGTGCTTTTGATTCCCAGGCTGAGGACGTCTATGCCATGGCTGATTGCCGCATGTATCGGTATCGTTGTTTCAATATGGATAGACAAGGGGGTCGGTCTTATTATCGGCGGCTTTGTTCCCACACCGCTCGAAAAAATCGTAGGCTACATGCCGAACTTCAACGAGATACTCATAACCATCGGGGTCTGGTCAATCGGTATTCTTATTCTGACCGTCCTGCTGAAGATTGCCGTTGCGGTAAAAACGCAGGACCAGGTGAAAGCCTGACCTGCCGGAGTACACCCGAATGACGGGGAAGGGTTCGGGGCCTTGATGCGCAAGACATGAATAGACTAACAGCGTGTTGTGACTGAACATGCTGTCAGAAAAAAGCCCGTACTGTTGACCGGGCTTTTTCTGTTGGCGGTTGAATGGTCGTTTATTCCGGATGCTCCTTTTTACGAAACATGAACGATGCCGACGGACGATAAAAATGAAAACGTGACTATGAAAGTTTTTTTGCCTTTGAACGTCAGGATAGACGATAAAAAAATTCTTTTTGTCGGAGGCGGCAACATTGCCATGCACAAGATTCAGACGATTGAGCTGTATACGCACAACATCACGGTGATTGCTCCCGACATTCATGATGATCTCAGGGAGAAGGGGTTTGAATTGATCCGGAAGGAGTACGAAAAATCTGACCTGGAAGGTTTTTTTCTTGTGTATGCCGCGACGGATAACATCGAGGTGAACCGCAGGGTGAAGAACGATGCCGCTGCAAGGGGGATCATGGTGAATGTTGTCGATAACCGGGAACTGTCGGATTTTATATCACCCGCGATCTTCAAACAGGGTGAAATGACCGTTGCCGTCTCGTCGAACGGGCAGAATGTAAAAAAAGCTGTCGCGTTGAGAAACAGGATAAGGGAAATGCTGGGGAAGAAGGAGTAAGGAGCCAGGAGTAGCGCACTTCGTTTCGCAGGAGTATGATTTAAGTGCTGCAGCAACGAGTGCTGAGTAGAAAAATGTGAGATGTGGGATGTTGGGTGTATGACAGGAGTGAAGAGAAACTGTACGGGCGGGTTTCAAACCCGCCCTTAAAGGTCATTGATGGCTGAAACTTATAGGACTTATAGGTCATATAGGACCCATAGGACCTATAAAATGCCTTCCAATGTATCCGCATTGCAACAATTCAACAACTCAACAGTTCAACACCTCAACATATTTCATGGCCCGGGGCTCCATCTTCTTTCCAAAATGCATATGGATGCCGGATCAAGTCCGGCATGACTTACCGGTTGCAACACTATTCCTCAAAGCTATCTTCATCCTATTACCTATTACCTATTACCTATTACCTATTACCTATTACCTAATCACGAATTATGAACGAGAAGAACGGATATGTCTATCTCATCGGAGCGGGGCCGGGTGATCCCGGCCTTTTGACCGTGAAGGCCGAGAGGGTTCTGCACGAGGTGGACGTGATTTTGTACGACAACCTGGTGGGCGACGAACTGATCGAGCAGTTTGACGCCATCAAGATATATACGGGAAAACGGAAAGACCTGCATCATTTCGAGCAGGACGCTATAAACCGTGAAATTGTCCGGCAGGCTGAAATGGGAAGAACGGTTGCCAGGCTGAAAGGAGGCGATCCCTACGTGTTCGGCCGCGGGGGGGAAGAAATCGCTTATTTGAGAAAGCATGGCGTGCGGTATGAAATTATACCGGGTATTACAGCCGCACACGGCGCAAGCGCCTACACCGAGATTCCCCTGACCTTGCGGAAGATTTCATCGTCTGTGGCATTCTGTACAGGACATCCTCTGGACAAGATACATGTGCCGGATGCGGACACCATTGTGTATTACATGGTTGCGTCATCGGCAAGTGACGTTGCAAGAGCTCTGATAAAGAAGGGTAAGGAAGAAAAGACCAGGGTTGCCATCGTTCAGAATGCAACCCGGTATAATCAGAAAGTGTTTGCGGGAACGCTGGGTGAGCTGAAAAACAGGGACAAAAAGGTTGTGTCCCCTGCACTGCTTATGCTTGGCGAAAACATTACCGAGTTTATTGATGATTACTGGTTCGGGAAAAAGAAAAGGGTTCTGATAGCAGGTGAAAGTGCAGAGAAGTACGAGAAAGGGGAGTATGTGATTGTACGTCATCCGTGTCATGATCCCGGACATGCTGAGAGAGAAACCGTTGGAAAGATTGAAGATGTAACGGAGGAAATGCTGGTTCTTTTACCCGACAAATATGCTGTCCGTAATTTTTTCAATTACCTGTCCGAAAACAGTATCGATGTCAGGGACTTTGTCAATACCTCTTTCTGTCCCGCGGGAGTAGATGCTTCGGCGGAGCTGTTGAAGCACGGGATACTTCCGGATCTGTGCCTCGATGCCTGCTCTGACAAGGATATCGTCAGGGAGATGAAGGAGCTGGAGATCTCCGGTGAGCGCATAGTGATCCCATATGAGGGTTCCGTAAATGATTATCTCCTCAACGAGCTGACGGTACTGAACAACAGTGTTACATTTCTCGATGCTGCCATTCAAAAAACCTTCAGCCAGAAAGAGAGCATCGACCTTGATTTTATTGACGAGATATACTTTTCTTCGCCGTCGTGTGTTGCGGTATTCAGGCGCCGTTACGAAGCGATTCCCGGCCATATTGCAGTAGCTACCGCCGATACGGAAACCAGCGTCGAGTATGACAGACTTTTTGGTCCCGGATCTTCTGCATGAAGAGCCGGATAAACAGGATGTTTTGAGGGAAAAAAATCCTATATTTCCGTGTTTTTTATCAAAAGGGAGGACGGTACGCTCCTTTAACCTGAATAATTTCCAAAGGGATAAAAAAGGAGGGAGAGCGGGAAGGTGCTATATGTCAGGTGGGCGAAAAATAGTGTTGAATTGTTGAACTGTTTGAGGAGAAGTATTTGTGAGTTCTCAGTTCTCAATGCTCTTTTCCTTTTGCCTTTCCTGGCATGGATGCAGGCTTTCTTGTGAATGTTACAGTCCGGGTGTTCGGACTCTCATGAATTATTCATAAATCCTGAATTGAACGATTGTTGAGCATCCCGACAAGTCGGGACGCTCAGTTTAGGTAAAACAATTACATAATGGCAACTACAAGCGTTACAAAGAAGAAACCCTACCTCCAGACAGTACTTTTCGGCATACTTTCTCTCGCGTCTTACATTGCGCTTTTTGCTCATGAAGAATGGGTTACGGACACCTTTACCAGGGGAGGTTACTACGTGGTCTATCCCATGGTTACCGCGTTCTGGTTTTCATTTATTCACGGGGCATTCGGCAGTAATCTGTTGAGTACTCTCGGGCTTGAAGCGAAGGTGGCAAAAAAGAAATAATTGCAATTGATCAAAGAAGGAGTACACGTAATGAGGTTTTTATCCGCTCTTGTTCTTACCCTTTTTCTGTTTCTGTCGCTTGCTACGGCAGCTTTTGCCGGTGGCGGCGGCCCTTCCAAAAACTTCACGAAAGGCGTGTTCATCGAAATAGACAGAACAGCGGGAACCGCTGTTTTTCAGGCTTCAGATTCTGAGGTGTCCACGACGCTGAAGCTTGGTAAAGAGGTCGATGCGGACAATATCTCTCTCGACGAGAAAGTCATGGTTACCCTCCAGGAAAAAGAGGACGGGCAATATGCTGTCAAGGTGGAGACAATGTTTCTGGACCTGTCGATGTCCAAATTTATTACACTCATGGTTGTCGGTCTCGTCGGCGGTATGCTGAGCGGTTTCATCGGATCAGGGGGCGCATTTGTGCTCACTCCTTCCATGATGTCCCTGGGTGTGCCGGGAGCTATAGCCGTGGCAAGCAATATGTGTCATAAATTTCCCAAAGCGCTTGTCGGGACCTACAAGAGATTCAAATACGGTCAGGTAGATATAAAGCTTGGTCTTGTGATGGCTTTTTCAGCCATCTTCGGAGTGCAGATAGGGATTATGATCCAGAAAGCGATTTTGAATGCATGGGGTAACGCAGGATCAAATCTTTATGTGAGCGTTGTTTTCGTAATAGTTCTCGTGGTTGTCGGCGGATACGTGCTTCGTGATGCCGTCAGGCTTGCAAAGCACGATGCCGATGATAAAACATCCCCGCTTGCCCTTAAACTCCAGCAGCTTAACATTCCCCCCATGATGCATTTCAAAACGGCAGGGGTCAGAATTTCGGCATGGGTAACTCTGCCTCTCGGTCTTGCCACAGGCATGCTTGCGGCAACGATTGCTGTCGGCGGCTTTATCGGCGTTCCCGGCATGATCTATGTTGTAGGTGCCTCGGCAGTTGTCGCCAGTGCGACAGAGCTGCTTATCGCTTTCGTGATGGGCACATGGGGTTCTATCCAGTGGGGTTTGAGCGGACTTATCGACATAAGGCTTACGTTGCTTATTCTCTCTACATCACTCATAGGCGTTCAGCTTGGGGCTCTTGGAACAACATATGTCAAGGACTATGCCATCAAGCTCGTCATGGCTGCTGTTATGCTGATCGTGGCGATAAGCCGCGGGGCGAAGATCCCCGGTTATCTGGCCGATCTTGGATTGATTGAGCCTCTTGGAGCTGCTATGGACTCCGTATTGAACTTCGTCAGCTTCTGGGCGCTCGTTGCCGCTCTGGGTACAGCGGGTGTGATCATAACCGCGTCAATGACAATAGGTATGATGAAAGCCAGGAAGGAAGAAAAAGCTCTCGCTGCAGAGGAGGCATGATGTCATGGGAAGATATGCAAGAATACTCGTGGCGTTTGATGGTTCGGAATCCGGAAGAAATGCGCTCAGGCAGGCCATAAGGCTGGCAAAAACTGAAGAGGCATGTCTGGGGGTGCTCTCTGTTTTGCCCTCGTATGAGGGGAATATCGAGTTTATCGGCGTCAGGGACATTGAGGCCGTCCTCAGAGGCCCGATCGAAAAACGTAAGGCCGAAGTGAATGGCATTGCCTCTGCTGAAGACGCTTCGGTCGAGATTTTCATCGAGCAGGGCAAAGCCTATGAGCGAATTGTTGAAAAGGCTGCAACAGGGGCATACGATCTTGTCGTCATGGGGCGGAGAGGAATGCACCGCTCTGCAAGAATGCTTGTCGGAAGTGTCACTTCAAGGGTCATCGGGCATACGGAAAAGGATGTTCTTGTCATACCGAGGGAGGCTTCCATGGAGTGGAAAAATATCGTTCTTGCCGTTGATGATTCGGAGTGCAGCAGGGCCGCTGTTGACGGGGCGATGTATTTGGCCGGGACTTACAAGGGGGTTGTTACCGCTGTTTCCGGGGTTGACCTTGCGGATGAGTTTTATGCGGAAGTGCCTGAAGCGGCAGACCAGATGATGGATAAAGCCGAATCAGCTCTTCAGGAGGTCAGAGCGACAGCGGAAAAAAAAGGGGTATCCGCTGAGTTTGTCGTACGGGTGGGCAAAGCTCATGAAGCGGTTCTGGAGGTTGCGGAAGAAAAAGACGGTGACGTGATTGTCATGGGAAGTCACGGAAGAACAGGTCTTACAAAACTGATTATGGGAAGTGTCACTGAAAAGGTTATCGGCTATGCAAGGTGCCCCGTAATGGTGGTCAAACATCGAAATCAGTAAAGCTCTTTATTTCTTGAGCGGGTCAACGGAACAAGTAAAATTATTATCATGTCGGAAACACAAAAAAAAGTAGCGCTCATCGCGTCAAGGGGAACGCTTGACTGGGCATATCCACCGTTTATTCTCGGTTCGGCTGCCGCCGCGATGGATATGGAAGTGATGATCTTTTTTACCTTTTACGGGCTGCCGCTTCTCAACAAGAAAATCGACGCGAAAATTTCTCCTCACAGCAATCCTGCCATGCCGATGAAGATGCCTTTCGGCGGCAAGGATTTCCAGAACATCAACTGGTCGATACCGAACTTCATCTCCGGAAACGTACCGGGGTTCGATACGCTTGCCACAAGCCTGATGAAGGAAACGTTCAAACAAAAGGGCGTTGCAACCATCGAGGAGCTGCGCGGGCTCTGTATCGATTGCGGGGTGAAGTTCATCGCCTGCCAGATGACGATGGACGTGTTCGGATTTACGAAGGATGATTTCATCGATGGTGTCGATTATGCAGGTGCGGCGATGTTTCTTGAATATGCCGCCGACGCTGATATCCAGCTTTTTCTGTAAAGACAGGACGGAACTCCACAATCAGGCGGCGGATTAATTCGTTCCCTGTTTGTTAGAGATTTACAGAAAATATGTGTAAATTATATGATTGTTAATTTCGGAAGCCGGGTTTGTTATTTATTACGGGATTCTATAAAATTAATTGTATCTGCCGACCCTGAACTTCGCGTCTTGTTGCCTCCGGGGTCGTTTCTCGCTGAGCCATTGAAACTCAAAATACAATCGCATGTCGTTAGTCAATCCGCATGGTAAGGACAGGGTATTACAACCGTTGCTGCTGTCCGGTGATGCATTACGTGAGGAAAAGGAAAAAGCGAAAACGCTGAAACAGGTGCGGATGACATCCCGGGAAACCGGCGACCTTATCATGCTTGGTATCGGCGGCTTCACGCCCCTGAGAGGATTCATGGGCCATGACGACTGGAAGGGCAGTGTTGAAGCCTGTACGATGGCTGACGGTACGTTCTGGCCTATTCCGATTACGCTGTCGGCTGACAAGGCTGCAGCTCATAACCTGAGCGCGGGAGAAGAGGTCGCCCTTGTCGATGATGAATCGGGTGAATTGATGGGCAGTATGGTTGTCGAGGAAAAGTATGTGATCGACAAGGCGAAGGAATGCCGCGAGGTTTTTAAAACAGACGAGACTGAACATCCGGGGGTTGCACAGGTTATGGCTCAGGGAGAGGTTAACCTCGCAGGGCCTGTGAAAGTGTTCAGTGAAGGCTCGTTTCCGACCGAGTTCGAGGGCGTTTACATGACCCCCTCACAGACAAGAAAAATTTTCGAGGAGAACGGGTGGAGCACCGTAGCGGCTTTTCAGACCCGGAATCCCATGCATCGCTCTCACGAATACCTGGTGAAGATCGCGATCGAGATTTGTGACGGAGCGATGATCCACCAGCTTCTGGGCAAGCTCAAACCCGGTGATATTCCGGCGGACGTCAGGAAGGATTGCATCAATGTTCTCATGGACAACTATTTTGTCAAGGGAACCTGTGTCCAGGCGGGATATCCCCTTGACATGCGCTACGCCGGTCCGAGAGAAGCGCTTCTGCACGCTCTTTTCAGGCAGAACTTCGGCTGCAGTCACCTTATCGTAGGCAGGGACCATGCCGGGGTCGGTGATTATTACGGTCCCTTCGACGCACATCATATTTTCGACGAAATACCTCGGGACGCACTGGAAACCAAACCCCTGAAAATTGACTGGACATTCTACTGCTACAAATGCGGCGGTATGGCATCGATGAAAACGTGTCCCCACGGCAAGGATGACAGGCTGCTTCTGAGCGGCACCAGGCTCAGGAAAATGCTTTCTGAAGGAGAGGAGGTTCCCGAGCAATTCAGCAGGCCCGAAGTTCTTGAAATTCTCAAGGAGTATTATGCCGGGCTTAACGAAAAGGTCGAGATCAAGATGCATTCCAATGCAGACGGAAAATGAGGGTATCTTTTTCTGCCGGCGGGTTAGCTGTATTTTGCTGCAACACTGATTTAATTTCAACTATTTCTACAATACTTCCAATGGCTTCGTAAATCGCAGGCAATGCCTGCACTCATTCGGTAAAGGAGGATCAATTATGCCGAGTTTTGTAATCAAAGAAAAATGTGACGGCTGTAAAGGACAGGAAAGGACAGCGTGTATGTATATCTGTCCCAACAACCTGATGAAGCTCGATGTCGACAGAATGCTGGCATGGAATCAGGAGCCCGACCAGTGCTGGGAATGCTACAACTGTGTCAAGATCTGTCCGCAGCAGGCAATCGAGGTAAGAGGCTATGCCGACTTCGTTCCCCTGGGCGGCAACGTTATCCCGCTGAGAGGTACTGACGCCATCATGTGGACCATCAAGTTCCGTAACGGAAACCTCAAACGCTACAAATTCCCGATCAGGACGACTGCTGAAGGGTCGATCGATCTCTACAGCGGTAAACCCGAGCAGGATTATGACAACCTCAAGAAACCGGGATTCTTCAATATGCCGGAATATCCGACACTTTAACAACACAATAACATTTGGTTAAGGAGGACATCAATGGAAGTCGAAAAAAACGAATTTAAATACTGCGAGAAGCCGGAAGTTGTTACGGTAGATACGGATATTCTGCTTATCGGCGGCGGTATGGCCTGTTGCGGTGCAGTGTACGAAGGCGCCAAATGGGGCACGCCGAAAGGGATCAGGTTCACCATGGTCGACAAGGCGGCTACTGACAGAAGCGGCGCTGTTGCACAGGGCCTGTCGGCTATCAATACCTACTGCGGTGAAAACGATCCGGCAGATTATGTGAAGTATGTCAGGAAAGACCTTATGGGCGTTATCCGCGAAGACCTCGTCTACGATCTCGGAAGACACGTCGACAACTCGGTTCACCTCTTTGAAGAGTGGGGCCTTCCTGTCTGGAAGCGTGCCGAAGACGGTTCGACCCAGGACGGTTCGAAGCCTGCGCCGAAACTGACCGAAGGCGGAAAGCCGGTCAGGTCCGGAAGATGGCAGATCATGATCAACGGTGAATCCTACAAGGTTATCGTTGCTGAAGCTGCAAAAAAAGCGCTCGAATACAACCGCAAGGAAACCGGTGTCGAGCAGAACCACTTTGAAAGGGTTTTCATCAGCGAGCTGATCCATGACAAAAACGATCCTAATAGGGTTGCCGGTGCTATCGGTTTCAGCGTCAGGGAAAACAAAGTGTATGTCTTCACGGCAAAAACCATGCTTCTCGCATGCGGCGGTGCGGTGAACGTCTACAGACCCCGTTCGACAGCTGAAGGTCAGGGTCGCGCATGGTATCCTGTCTGGAACGCAGGCACGACCTACGCGCTTGCAGCACAGGCCGGCGCCGAGCTGGTTCTCATGGAAAACCGTTTCGTTCCCGCTCGTTTCAAGGACGGTTACGGTCCTGTAGGTGCATGGTTCCTGTTCTTCAAATGTAAAGCGACCAACTCGCTCGGTGAAGATTACTGCTCCACGAACCTCGGGGTTGCAAACCAGGATTTCGGTAAATATGCCGAGGACCCTCATGCGCTCACCACTGCCATGAGGAACCACATGATGATGATCGACATGAAAGCCGGTAAAGGACCGATTCTCATGCGTACCCACGAGGCCATGCAGGCTCTTGGCGAAACCATGACACCGAAGCAGATGAAGCATCTCGAGGCTGAAGCATGGGAAGACTTCCTCGATATGTGTATCGGACAGGCTGTTGTCTGGGCCGGTAACAATATCGAGCCTGACAAGCTTCCTTCCGAGCTGATGCCGACCGAACCGTATCTTCTCGGTTCACACGCAGGCTGCGCCGGAATCTGGGTCAGCGGTCCGGGCGATATTGCAGGCATTCCGGATGAATGGCACTGGGGATACAACCGTATGACAACCGTGGACGGCCTCTTTACTGCCGGCGACGGTGTTGGCGCCTCGGGTCACAAGTTCTCCTCGGGTTCGCATGCAGAGGGTCGTATTGCAGGCAAGGCGATGGTTGCCTACTGTCTCGACCATGCCGACTACAAGCCTGAGCTCGGCCGCGATGTCGACGAGGTTATCGCCGAGATATACCTGCCGATGGAAGTTTATGGCAAGTACAAGGATTACAGCACCGACACGAGTGTCAATCCGCACTACATCAAGCCGAAAATGTTCCAGGCCAGGCTCCAGAAAATCATGGACGAATACGTGGCCGGTGTCTCCACATGGTACACGACCAGTAAGACCATGCTCGAAAAAGGACTCGAACACCTCGTCATGCTCAAGGAAGACGCGGGTAAAATGGCTGCTGAAGACCTGCATGAACTGATGCGCTGCTGGGAAAACTACCATCGCCTCATGGCTGGTGAAGCCCATGCACAGCATATCCTGTTCAGGGAGGATACCCGCTATCCGGGTTACTACTTCAGGGCTGATCACTTCTACGTTGATGATGAGAACTGGAGATGCTTTACCATCTCGAAATACGACCGCGACACCCATACGTGGAGCTTGTCGAAGAGGGATTACGTCCAGGTTGTTCCGGACTGATCTCTGATGTAGCCTTAGTCTATCCCCGAGGTTCTCCCTCGGGGATTGCTTTAAGGCACCTCGAAAAACCCTTTTGTCCGATTTGCCGGAATGCTTCCGGCATGTCCGGCAGCGTCCGGCGCAGTTGTCGAAACACACTTGACGGTTTTTCGAGGTGCCTTAATCTGTTCTTTGCGCATGTTTTTTGAAGAAAAGGTGTGCTATATTTCACTTTTCTTAAGGAATCAAGAGCGATTTCATTGCAGGGAGAATCATGTCATCTAAATCTATTTTAATTGTCGGAGGCGGTATCAGCGGGATCACGACCGCAGTCGAGGCTGCGGAGGTCGGTTACAATACGGTCCTGGTCGAGAAGAATGCTTACCTTGGCGGCAGGGTCGCCCAGTTGAACAAGTATTTCCCGAAACTATGCCCGCCTTATTGCGGCCTGGAGATGAATCTCCGCCGCATCAAGCCCAACCCGAAAATCACCGTGTATACGATGACCGAGGTTGAATCGGTCAGCGGTACCGAGGGAAACTACACGGCCACTCTCAAGGTCAGTCCCCGATATGTCAACGAAAAATGTACTGCCTGCAATGCCTGTGCCGAGGCATGCCCGGTAGAGACATCGAACGACTTCAACTTTGGCATGGACAAGGTCAAGGCAATCCATCTGCCTCATGAGATGGCCTATCCGATGCGGTATGTCCTCGACAAGGATGTGTGCACGGATTCATCCTGTGACGCCTGTGTCAAGGCCTGCAAGTACGACGCTATCGATCTGGGCATGAAGCCTGAAACCGTCGAACTTACCGTTGGGAGTATTGTCTATGCGACAGGCTGGAATCCCTATCAGGCCGAAAAGATGGATAATCTTGGATACGGCACGGTCAAAAACGTTGTTACCAACATGATGATGGAACGGCTCGCTTCACCCAACGGGCCGACAAAAGGCAAGATTCTGCGCCCGTCGGACAAGAAAGAGGCCAAAAAGGTCGTTTTCGTTCAGTGCGCCGGATCGAGGGACGAAAATCACCTCAACTACTGCTCGGCGATCTGCTGCATGGCATCGCTCAAGCAGGCGACCTATGTCAGGGATCAGTATCCTGACTCGGAGGTCGTTGTCGCCTACATCGATCTGAGGGCACCGGGTAAATACGAGGATTTCCTCAACAAGGTGGATGCTGACGAAAAGATCACGCTCATGAAAGGCAAGGTTGCCAAGATAGAGGAGGATCCGGCAACAGGAGGCGTCATCCTGACCGCCGAGGATGTTGAAGGCGGCGGCAAGATCTACGAAAAAGCGGATATGGCGGTTCTTGCGACAGGTATGGTGTCGTCGGTTACGCAAAACAGCGTTCTGCAGTTCGAGGAAAACGGGTTCATCGTCTCGGGTACGTCAGCCGGTATTTATTCGACCGGCGTGGCCAAAAGGCCTTCGGATGTGACAACATCCATACAGGATGCTACCGGGACGGCATTGAAAAGCATTCAAAGTCTGGTGAGGAGTTAAACTATGGCGGATGAAAAGAAAATAGGCGTCTATCTTTGCAGCGACTGCGGTATCGGTGAGGCTCTTGACCTCGACGAACTTGAAAAGGTCGCAACAAGCGAATTCAAGGTACCTGTCTGTAAAAAGCATCCATTCCTCTGCAGCCGTGAAGGGGCTCAGGTCATCAAGGACGACCTCAACAGCGGCGAGGTCGACAAGGTTGTCATCGCCGCATGTTCACCGCGGGTGAATACCGATGTTTTCGGTTTTGATCCGCTGAAACATGTCGTCGAACGGGTCAATCTTCGTGAGCAGGTCGTGTGGTCCCAGCCTTCCGGTGAGGACGATAAGGAGCCGACGCAGATGATGGCTGCCGATTACCTGAGAATGGGAATTACCAAGGCCGAAAAATCCGAAGTTCCTGAACCAAAAATAGCCGATGTCTCGCGCACTGTCCTTGTTGTCGGCGGCGGCGTGACAGGTCTTACCTCGGCAATCGAGGCTTCAGCGGCCGGCTACAAGGTCGTTCTCGTGGAAAAAAGCGGTGAGCTGGGCGGATGGGCGAAAAAAATGTACAGGATATTTCCTTCCAAGCCCCCGTTTGCCGAGCTCGAGCAGCCGACGATTGCCGCAAAGATCGAGGCAGCAAAGCATGACGACAATATCACCATCCATACCGGTACCACAATATCGTCGATCGAAGGCGGACCCGGCGAGTACAAGGTTACCATCGATCGTAACGGTACATCCGAGACCTTCGATGCCGGTTCGATTGTCCTTGCCACCGGCTGGAAGCCATATGATGCGAACAGGCTCGACAATCTCGGCTACGGCAGGTATAAGAACGTCGTGACGAACCTCGAAATGGAGGAGCTTGTCACCAAAGGCAACGGCAAGGTGCTCCGGCCGTCGGATAACAAGCCGGTGAAAAATGTGGTTTTTATGCAGTGCGCCGGACAGCGGGATGAGAATCATGTGCCCTACTGTTCGACAGTCTGCTGCAACGTGTCGCTCAAACAGGCAAAATATGTCCGCGAGTCGGATCCCGATGCGGGAGCATTTATTATCTACAAGGACATGCGGACGATGGGCCTGTACGAAAATTTCTATAAATCCGTTCAGGACGATGAAGGTATATTCCTGTCCAAGGGAGAAATACTCAACATCGAAGAGGCTTCGAACGGCGCGCTGCATGTCACGGTCGATAACCAGCTCCTCGACAGGAAAATGACCGTCGAAGCCGACATGGTCGTTCTGGCGACCGGTATGGTTTCCAGCATGGTTCCGGACGACAAGGCGGTCAACAACCTTACGCCCGAGTATATCGGGAATATCGTCAAAAAGGAAACCGAGGACGGTGAGATCGAGGCGCTCGAGCCCGAAAGCCTTATCCTGAACCTCCAGTACCGCCAGGGGCCTGAAATGCCTCACCTCAAATACGGTTTTCCCGATTCGCATTTCATCTGTTTTCCCTACGAAACACGACGGACCGGTATTTATTCAGCAGGGGCGGTGCGTCATCCCATGGATGCGGTCCAGGCTACGGCTGACGCGACCGGTGCGGCGCTCAAGGCTATACAGTGTATGGAGCTGACTGCGCAGGGCAGGGCCGTGCATCCGAGGACATGGGACATGACCTATCCTGAGATCCGGTTCGAGAGCTGTACCCAGTGCCGGAGATGTACTGTTGAGTGTCCGTTCGGCGCCTATAATGAAAAAGATGACGGCACGCCGCTCGAATTCCCGTCCCGCTGCCGCCGCTGCGGCGTCTGTATGGGTGCCTGCCCGCAGAGGGTCATTGCGTTCAAGGACTACAGTGTCGATATGATTTCATCGATCCTGAAGTCTATAGAGGTTCCCGACGAAGGTACCTTCATTCTCGGATTCGTGTGCGAAAACGACGCATATCCTGCATTCGACATGGCGGGCCTGAACAGGATGGAGCTCAATTCCAATGTCAGGCTGATCCCGCTTCGATGCCTTGGCGGCCTGAACCTTGTCTGGGTTGCCGATGCACTTTCGAGAGGTATTGACGGTATACTGCTTCTCGGCTGCAAGTATGGGGACGATTACCAGTGTCACTATGTCAAGGGCAGCCAGATGGCAAACGAGAGGCTTGGAAAGGTTCAGGAAACGCTCGATCGCCTGATGCTCGAAGCCGAGAGGGTGGAGCAGGTACAACTTGCCATCAATGACTGGGAAAAACTGCCCGTGATTATCAACGAGTTCGTGGAGAAGATCGACGAAATCGGAGAAAATCCGTATAAGGGATTCTAACAATAACAACTGCAGGCAGCGGCGTGCGACGTTACAGACTGAGCTCTCTTTCGAGGAAGCCTGACGTAGCGGAGATGTTGCTGCCAACGTTCACAGCTGATAAATGTGGAGGTAATACATGGCTGACAAGACTGTATTTACACCGGATGTAAAGTTTGTCAGGGAACTGAAAGAGGCCGGTGCCGATACAATGAAAAAGTGTTATCAGTGCGCCACCTGTTCGGTCATCTGTCCGTTGTCCCCTGACGACAAGCCGTTTCCGAGAAAAGAGATGGTCATGGCACAGTGGGGCCTGAAGGATGAACTTGTCAAAAGCGCCGATATATGGCTTTGCCATAACTGCAATGACTGTTCGAAATACTGTCCCAGGGGGGCAAAACCCGGCGACGTGCTATCCATTCTGCGCAAAAGCGTGATCCAGGAGAACGCGTTTCCGAAGTTCATGGGAACAATTGCCGGTGAACCCAAAAATATCTGGCAGGCACTCCTGATACCGGTCGTTCTGTTCCTCCTGGTGCTTGGGGTAACAGGGCATCTTAACATCCCTGAAGGCGAGATTGTGTTCTCCAAGTTTTTCCCCGTGCACTACATCGACCAGATCTTTGTGCCGCTTACCGGTCTTGCGGTTGTTCTGTTCGGGTTCAGCATCACAAGGTTCTGGAAGAACCTTTCCGAAGGTTCCGATCTCAAGCCGAAAGCGGAGTTTCTGCCGAGTTTCATTGAAACCCTGAAGGAGATCATGACCCACTCGAAGTTCAAGAAGTGTGATGAAAACAAGGATCGTTCGACAGCGCACATGCTTGTCTTCTACGGTTTTATCGGTCTTGCGATCACGACTGCATGGGCGGTGTTCAACCTTTACGTACTTAATTGGGAATCGCCCTACCCGGCAAACGATCCCGATGTCGTTGCATTGTTCGGCTCTGAAACGATTCCGATGATACTGAAGGTTGTCTTCAAGCTGTTTGCCAATGTCAGCGCCCTTGCGCTTCTGGTGGGCGGTAGCCTGGTGATTGCCAACAGGATGAAAGAAAGAGGGGTCGATACGGTTACATCATCGTTCGACTGGGTATTTGCAGGGATGGTGCTCTTTGTCGGTGCTTCCGGCATGCTTGCACAGATGTTCAGGGTTGCCGACTTTCCTCCGATGATCGCGTATGCAACGTACTTCCTGCACCTGGTGGCGGCATTTTTCATCATCATCTACATGCCGTACTCGAAACTGGCGCATTTTGTCTACAGAACGGTTGCGATAACCTATACCAAGATGCAGAAACGTGATGTCGAGGTGTAAAGGGAGAGCTGAGAAAGGAGTATTTTGATGCATGCAGGGATCGTCGTATCGGCGATCCCTGTTTTTTTATTCTTTTCTGTTTATTCCTCGACGATCTGGCCTTTCAGCCCATCGGGTGAAAAGACACACATTGCTTCAAAGACTCCGTTATCGGGGTAGCACATGCACCGGTATGAGGCAATCTTGTTGTAGTTCTCTTTGAGGTTACTCCAGCCGTTGGCATACAGGCTGCAGTCGTCGTTGAAGCACATATAGAAATATGGTGTACAGAAACCGAGGCCGTCTCCGATGTTGAAGGGGGGAGGTTCACACTTTTTCATTGTTGTTCCGCAATGGGGGCATGCCGGCGCTTCCTTGATTTTCATGGTATTTCTCATTAAGTCATAATTTGGGTATGTTGGTCGCTGCAAACGTATGATACTGCAACTATGCGGTCTCTGCAACACTGGGAATCTAACATTCCCCCATGTTTTATGGTTCCCGATATCGCCGGCCGGTTTGGCTGATGTACAATAACGATAACGAGGAGAAGAGAGAATGGAGAATATTTTAAACAAGATCGGTGTCAATCTCGATGAAGAGTCAAGGCTGACCAATGACAGCACGTTTTGTTTCGGCTGCCACCAGGACGTGCCATGTTTCAACGACTGCTGTAAGGAACTTGACATTTTTCTCACACCCTACGATGTGCTGAGGATGAAAAACCGTCTGGGTATCAGCTCGGCGGAGTTCATTTCGGACTATACCGAACCGGTCATACATGGTGAATCGAAACTGCCGTTTCTCAAGCTCAAACTCGGAGAATCGGGAACGTGCAGATTTGTCGGAGAAGACGGCTGCTCTATTTATGAAGACCGGCCTCTTGCCTGCAGGTATTATCCGATCGGGTTTGGTATTTACAAGAATGAAGCTTCCGGCGGCAGTGATTTCTATTTCCTGATCCGTGAAGAGCATTGCAAGGGTTTTATGGAGCCTCAGGAGTGGAAGGTATCCGAGTGGCGAAAGGCACAGGATATCGACGTCTATGACGATAACAACAAGGGCTGGATGGATATTATCCTGGACAAGAAAATGTACAGTCCCGATCTTGAACCGGATGAGAAAAGCCTGAAAATGTTCTTTATGGGCAGTTACGAGATTGATTCGTTCCGTTCATTTGTCTTCGAAAGCAGGTTCCTTGAAATCTTCGAGGTCGATGAAGCAGAACAGGAGACGCTGCGAAGCGATGAAACGGAACTCATGAAGTTTGCCCATAAATGGCTGCAGTATGCTTTGTTCAGGAAACCTACCATGAGAATGCGAGGGAAGTAAACCCCTGGTGAAGCAGAAGGGAAGATATTGCGCAAGAACAGGGGCGACCGTCAAAATGGGGATCGCCCCTGTGGTTTTACTCCTGCTTTCCTGCGGGATGAGGTCCGGTGACGCGATCAAGGTTCATGTTAATAGTTGACAACGGATGTTGCCGACAGCACTTCAGCAGCCAGTGTTCCTGCAGCGGCAACTTCTGAACCATCGACAGCCGTATCCATCGTGATACCTCTTTCTTTAAGACACGGGGAGCATAGATAGAGCGAGCCGTCCATTTCCATGAACGTATCAAGCAGCTCTTTCAAGGGTGCAAGGCCTTCGGCCGTGACTTTTTCCGCTTCACCTTTTTTGGCGAGAGTAACTGCGTTTGACTGCATGAATATCACGACTTTCGTATCGAGGGCCTGGCAGGCTGTCGCAAGGACAAGCGGAAGGGTTGCTTTTTCAGGATTTTCGGGACCGACCGTAGTGATGATGACAAGTTTCTGATTCTCCATGGTTCTGTTTTTTTTAGATTGGTTGCAGCGCGAGAAACATAGACACGTAATATACGGCTACCGGACGCTATTTCCATCGCAAAGCGATGCGGGATTGTAACGGTGGATATGTCGATTGAAAGAAATATGGACATGGACAACGGGACAAAATGCAAACTGGAGTATGACAAGATCGTCGAATATGCCTCTTCCTTTTGCCTTTCCGATATGGGCAGGGAGGAACTTGCCGGGAGAGTACCGGTTGCGGATCCGGCAATACTTGAGGAGGAACTGACGAGGGTCCTTGAACTACGGAAATTTCTCGAAGAAGGTAATTCCCTTCCTTTTGCCGTTCTACCGGATACAGGAGATATCCTTGGCAAGCTCGATACGGCCGATACATGTCTGGAACCGAAAGAACTGCTCGATATTCATGATCTCCTGCTGGCATCGGTACAGCTTCGCAAATGGATGTTCCAGCATCGTGCGATCTATCCCCGGCTCAATGACCTGACCATTCAGCTCTGGCTCGAGAAGTCACTTCAGTACGAGATCACGCGGGTCGTCGACCAGCAGGTGCAGGTCCGCGATACGGCAAGCGACGGTCTTTTTTCCATCAGGAGGGAGCTCAACGAAAAGAGGGAGGCGCTTCGGAGAAAAATGGGTCGACTGTTGAAACGCTGCCGGGAAAACGGATGGCTGATGGACGAGACCGTCGCCATGAAAAACAGCCGGCTTGTGCTCGGGCTCAGGGTAGAGTACAAGTACAAGCTTCCCGGTTTTATCCAGGACTACTCCGATACCGGACAGACGGTGTTTATCGAGCCGGCCGAAACGCTTGAAATGAGCAACAGGATCCAGGAGCTCGAGATCAGCGAGCGAAGGGAAGTGGAGCGTATACTCAGGGAAACGACGGCGCGCATAAGAGAGGAGCGGGAAAACGTTGAGCACAACCAGATGCTGATGGCTCGGTTCGATTCCCTTTACGGCAGGGCCAGGACTGCCCTCGAGACCGGTTCGGTCCTGCCGCAGATCGGAACCGGAAGGAAACTGCACATTATCAGGGGATATCATCCATGGCTCCTTGTCACGCACCGCAAAAAAAACGAAGAGGTATTCCCGCTCGACATGGAACTTGACGAACAGGAGCAGGTGCTTGTCATTTCCGGCCCGAATGCCGGCGGGAAGTCGGTTGCGATGAAAACTGTCGGGCTTCTGGGGTGTATGCTGGTTCACGGTTTCCTTCTGCCGTGCAGCGAAAGTTCTGTGTTTCCCCTCTTTAACGGGATTTTCATCGAGATCGGCGACGAACAGTCGATCGAAAACGACCTGTCGACGTTCAGTTCTCATCTCGAACATATCCGGACGATCCTCGCGGTGTCAACCGGAGCATCTCTTGTGCTTATCGATGAACTTTGCTCCGGAACGGATGTCGAAGAAGGGAGCGCCATTGCCAGGGCGGTTATAGAAGAACTGCTCGATAAGGGAGCGAAGGTTGTCGTCACCACGCATATCGGCGAACTGAAAGCCTATGCCCATGAGCGGGACGGTGTGGTTAACGGGGCAATGGCGTTTGACCGTGCCTCGCTCAGTCCTTCGTTCAGCTTCAATAAAGGGATCCCGGGCAGCAGCTTTGCGTTTGCCATGATGCAGCGCATGGGTTTCAGTCCCGGTGTTCTGAGACGTGCTGAAGCGTATCTCGACAAAGAGCGGCAGAGTTTCGGGAATATGCTTGACGATCTCAGAGCGGCCATGGAAGAGAACGATGCGTTGAAAAAAACACTCGATGAGGAACGTCAAGCGCTCGACGTCGAGCGAGAGCGCATTCGAGGCTTGAGCGATGAGCTGAAAAAGCGGGAAAGGGAGATGCAGACAACCCTTCGAAAGGAAACGGTACGTGAAATCGAAAAAGCGAAAAAAGCGATTCGTGATATTGTGCACGACGTGAAGAAACAACCGGAACGGGAAATGGTTGACAATGCCCGGAACGTACTCGAGAAACGCAAAAGAGCCCTGCAGATACAGGAAGAGGAACATGCCGGGGAGGAACGTGCTTCTCTTCTTCGGGATACGTCAATTCATGAGGGTGATACGGTTCGCATGCTTTCAACCAACACGACAGGAGAGGTCGTGTCGATTTCCGGGGAAGAGGTCCTTGTGCAGTGCGGTACGTTTCGCCTGTCGACGTCGCTGAAAAATGTCGAGAAAATCTCGAAAAAGAAGGTGAAAAAGCTCGGCAGGGCTGTGCCGTCGGCTTCGGTGTCGACGCTGGAATCTACCAGACTCGATCTGCGCGGCCTGACCGGTGACGAGGCGATCAGCGAAATCGAGCGGTTTATCGACAAGCTGAGGCTGAACCGGATCGGCCAGGCAACGATCGTACACGGCAAGGGTACGGGGGCGCTTCGGCAGAGGGTTGCAGAATGCCTGAAAAAACATCCGGCCGTAAAGAGCTTCCGGCTCGAAGACTGGTCGGAAGGAGGCGTGGGGGTGACGATTGTTGAAGTATAGTGAATAGGTAGTAGGTAGTAGGGAATAGGGCAAACACAAGAAAAAAGGCGTCAGGAGTAGCTCACTTCGTTTCTCAGGAGCATGATTTAAGTGCTGAGCAATGAGGTAGTATGTTAAAAACGGGGGCATAAAGAAAGCCCCTCCGGAATGAACGTTACCAAGAAATAAGGGACATAACCTTATCTCACGATAAACCGGA
>JANQMO010000038.1 GCA_028280025.1 Chlorobium sp.
GCCACATCTGCTTCGTTACAGGGAACTTGCGGTAGAGCACTACAGCGGCATTCCCTGTGCCTTGCATCTGTGGCATGCTCGACAATCGCTCAATTTAGGAGCGTAGTAAAAACAGTTTTTTGCAAGGTCGATGGTTTCAGCGGGTCAGGAGGATTCTTTTTCTTCGGATTGAAAGATGACAAGAATCTTGCCAACCCTTTGACCGTCCATTTTTATGACCTTGAACAAAATGTCCTGCCATTCGAGCGTATCCATGACAGACGGCACTTTTTCGAGCTTGGTCATGAGAAAGCCCCCCATGGTGTCGTAGCGGGGATCTTCCTCATCGAGAAAGTTATCGATTTTGAACTCGGTGATAAAATCATCAACACTGAGAAGCCCGTCGATAATCCATGTACGTTTACTCCGCCGGACTATTTTTTTTGTCCCTTCGAGGTCATCGGCAGGGATGTCGCCAACAATGCTTTCGAGAACATCGGTCAGTGTTATCGCACCCTGAACAAATCCCTGCTCGTCGATAACGAGTGCAAGATGTGCCCTGTTTTCCTTGAACAGCTCGAGAACCTGAAATGCCGGAACCGATTCAGGGACAAACAACGGAGGTTTCATGACTTTGCTGACGGCTGACTTGAGGTTGCCCGGTTTGAGGAACTGGTTGCTGACAAGATCCAGCGAGCGAATGACGCCTCTGAGGTTGTCAAGACTGTCTTCTGCTACAGGGAACCGCGATCTGCCGCTGGCCTGCATTTTGGAGATGAGCTCTTCTTCAGAGGCATTGAGGTCCAGCCACTCTATCTCGCTTTTGGGGGTCATCATGGAGCTTGCCCGTTTGTCGCTCAGCCGGAATATTCTCGATATCATCTCGTATTCCACAGACTCAAAAACCCCTTTCTTTGCTCCCTGCTTGATCATGAGCATTACTTCTTCATCGCTGACGGGAGGTTTCTCGATATTTCGGATCCCGATGACCTTGAGGACAATATTTGTCGTGCCGTTGATAAGATCGACAACCGGGGCACTGAATCTGCAAATAATCTGGATGATATGAGCGATTTTGATCGCTATCTGTTCCGGGTGCTGCAGGGCTATTTTTTTCGGGGCCAGTTCACCGATGATAAGGGTGACATACGTGACGCCAATGACAACAAGCACAAGCGCAAGTTCCTGGCTGTATGGTTCGAGAAAACCGATACCTGCTATAAGGGCGGAAAGAGGTTCTGAAAAGCTTACGCCGCTGAATGCCCCTGCAAGTGTGGCTATGAGCGTAATGCCTACCTGGATGGCGGAAAGAAATTTGCCGGGGTTGTCAAGCAGTTCGAGAACCACTGACGCCCTGACAATTCCGGCCTCTCGCAGTTCATGGAGTTTCGTTTCCCTTGAAGATATGATCGCGAATTCGGCCATCGAGAAAAAACCGTTTGCCAGAATAAGGCCGAATAAAACAAGGAGTTCTATGATATCTTGGTTCATATTACGGGCGGCAGCGCGCCTCAGAATGCTTTATGTGTCAATAGGTTGTCAATGTAACCGGACCGGCTGGCCGGGCTATTGTAACGTGATATAGCAAAAAATTTCCATTCGATACTCGTTAATGTATTAATTTGAACAGAGAGGTAAAAAATCCCCGGTAAAGTCATTGACTCTTTCCCTTTTTCTCCGGATACACAAAGTTAACACAATCGTGACTGCCGATCGGTGAAAATATGGCTAAACTGTCCATATTCAATCATTTCCTGATCATACTTTTCTGCTTCTGTGAAACAATCTCACGCCTTTTGAACTCGACGGAATTTACGTACTGTTTTCGTTTTCATTGAAGCCGGTAATACGGGCAGCCGATGTTTTCCGTCACTCAGCCGGATCGGCTTGATCATGTGGCGGCAATTAATTGTTGTTAATCAATTGTCATGTAGATTGAATTTTTGTAAACTAAAAGAACTGTATGTCTTTGACCGTAATACCTTTAAAATTGCGTGCATGTCATGGCGGATGAAAACACTATTGGATCTGCCAGCGACCTGCTGGTGAGAAAACTTGTTCAGGCCAGAAAAGCTCAGGGAGCAACCATTCATGATATCAGCGCCGAAACAAGGATTCATAAAGAGCATCTTGAAAAAATAGAGTCCGGTAATCTTACGTTTTTACCGGCAGCATACGTCTACGCATTTCTCAAGGAGTATGCGCGTTCCCTACGTCTGGAGGATGATGATCTGCTTCAGCAATGCAGGGAGGAACTTTCAATCCCGACCGATCGCAGGCTGGCTCAGGAAGCTGAAGCTGCTGAATCGGACATGGGAAGCAGTCAGGGCGATCGCCTTGCGGAGATGTTCGATGCAGTAACCGGTATGAAAAGCGGGGTGCCTGCAGCGGTTCTCATAGGCGGGGCTGCAATTATTGTTCTGCTGCTTCTTCTTGTTTCCTTTTTTCTTTTCTCCGGACAACCCGGAAATAATCAGGATGGGGCTGCTGAGGTGACTCTTGCTCCGGAGAAAGCAGTTGAAACGGTCGAAGAAGCCGAGCCTGTCGTTTTTGCCGATTCGGTTTCCGCAACGGAGCCGGATACGCTTTCGCTTTCTGTTGAGAATGTTCCGGAAGAACTCCCCGTTATGCAGGAGGCATGGGCAGAAGGAGTATCGTTTTTGCCTGAATCGCCCGAATCGCCCTATCAGAAAATACTGGTTGTGAGGGTTATTACAGATCTTACCTGGGTAAAAGTCATTGCTGATGATGGCAGCAAGGTCTATCAAGGGGGGCGTTTCAAAGCCGGGGAAATTCTCCGTTACGAGGCAAAAAAGAACTTTTCCGTCAATATAGGCCGTCCTCCCTATGTGGAGATCTATCTCAATGGTAAAAAGGTCCCGCCGCTTGAAAAGAGAACGGTCGTGCTTGGTGGCGAGTAGCTTCCGCAACACTGTCTGACCGTTTCTTCTTTCCTCACAGAAACCGGGAATTTATTGTCCGGTTTCTGTATTCCATTATCATCATTTGGTTATCTGGTTTGTGCGGGCGGCAGGTAATGCTTTGTTCAGCTTATCCTGCGGTTCAGAGCGGCACAGCGGCATGGTAGCTTATCGTTAATCTTTTCATTTGACAGGCCATGAAGGTTTATGAGAATCTGGCACAAACCACCGGAAACACGCCGTTGGTCTCGGTGCAGCGAATGGGTGAACCTGGCAGCGTTCGTCTTATCGCAAAACTCGAGTCATTCAATCCTTTATCCAGCGTGAAAGACCGGATAGGTGTATCGATGATCGAGGATGCTGAGAAGAGAGGTCTTCTGGGACCGGGGACGACCATCATCGAGCCGACAAGCGGCAATACCGGAATTGCGCTTGCCTTTGCATGCGCGGCAAAGGGCTACCGGCTGATTCTGACCATGCCCGAGACCATGAGTATCGAGAGACGGCGGCTTATGCACATATTCGGTGCCGAACTGGTCCTGACGGATGGTGCATTGGGCATGAACGGCGCTATACAGGAAGCCGAGAGGCTTGCGGGTTCCATGCAGAAGAGTATCATACTGGGGCAGTTCAGCAATCCGGCCAATCCGGATGTACACCGGCGGACTACGGCTGAAGAGATCTGGGCGGATACGGACGGTTCGGTTGACGTTTTTGTTGCCGGCGTCGGGACGGGCGGAACGATTACCGGTGTCGGCGAGGTTCTCAAGGCAAAGAAGCCCGGTGTGAAAATCGTTGCGGTCGAGCCTGAAGAGTCACCTGTTCTTTCGGGCGGACAGCCCGGGCCGCATAAGATCCAGGGAATAGGCGCCGGCTTCATTCCCGAAAACCTGAACATGGATGTCATCGACGAAGTTATCCGGGTAAACGCTTCCGATGCCGGGGATACAGCAAGGGAGCTTGCTGAAAAAGAGGGGATTCTCTGCGGGATTTCGTCGGGAGCAGCGATGTGGGCCGCTCTCCAGGTGTCTGCGCAGCAGGAGATGCAGGATAAAACTGTCGTTGTGCTTTTGCCTGATACGGGAGAACGCTATCTTTCAACCTGGCTCTTCACGGAAGAATGAGTCCTGTTATAACCAGGTATTTTCGCAACTCAAAGAATCTGATTCGTATCATGGAAACAAGACGCGTCTATCTTGACCATAATGCCACGACACCGCTGCATCCCGAGGTGAAAAAGGAGATGATCGAGGCGATGGAGATGTTCGGCAATCCATCAAGCATGCATGCTTTCGGCAGGGAAGCCCGTGCCAATGTCGAACATGCCAGAGGCATAGTGGCCAATTTCATTGGCGCGCACGAGGATGAGATCGTTTTTGTGGGAAGCGGTTCGGAAGCCAACAATACCGTTCTATCGCTTTTTGCATGCGCTTCGAACCTCTGTCTTCAGGGGTTCAAGGCCAGAAGCTCCATTATCACAACCAGGATCGAGCACCCTTGTGTACTCGAAACCGCGGAGTGCCTCGCCCACAAGGGGACCAGCGTCAGGTTTCTCGATGTTGACCATTATGGGAGGATCGATCTCGACCAGTTGAGGGAATATCTGACCGATGAGGTCGGCCTGGTTTCAATTATGACCGCCAATAACGAGATCGGCACGATCCAGGATATAGCCGGGATCACGAAAATGGTTCACGACAACGGGTCGCTGATGCATACCGACGCGGTGCAGGCAATCGGTAAAATGCGCATGAACGTCAATGAACTCGGTGTTGATTTTCTTACCATGAGCGCTCACAAGATATACGGCCCGAAAGGGATTGGCGCCTTGTATGTACGTAAAGGAACACCCTACTGCCCGTTTATCCGCGGAGGTCACCAGGAAAAAGGCCGGCGTGCAGGAACGGAAAATACATTGGGGATCATTGGTCTTGCAAAAGCACTGGAAATGCGCGACGCGGAAATGGATGACGAAGCGTTAAGGCTGGCAGGTATGAAAGAGGCTTTGATGAAGGGGATTGAATCGTCGATTGATGACGTGGTTTTCAACGGTCATCCGGAACTGAGCATGCCCAATACGGTCAATGTGTCTTTTCCGGGGGCTGAAGGTGAGTCTATCCTGCTCTACCTCGATCTGGAAGGGATCGCGGTATCGACCGGTTCTGCCTGTGCTTCGGGGTCGCTTGACCCGTCCCATGTTCTTCTGGCGACAGGAACGAGTCCCGAGCGTGCCCACGGTTCGATCCGCATCAGTATGGGCAGAGAGACGACGATGGATGACGTCGACCGCGTGCTCGATGTCCTGCCGGGAATCATAACAAGGATCAGAAGTATGTCAACAGCTTATCTTACAGGAGGAGAACATGCTGCAGTCAGGTGACTGGGTATATACCGATACATTGAAGGAACATTTCATGAACCCCAAAAATATACTTCAGGGGGAAAATACCGACGAGTTCGACGGGATTGGCATGGAAGGCAACCTTTCTTGCGGTGACCAGATGATGGTTGTCATAAAGGTTGAAAAGGCAACGGAAGTTATAACCGACTGCCAGTGGAAAACATATGGGTGTGCAAGTGCCATTGCAAGCACATCGATCCTTTCCGAGATGGTCAAAGGCATGACGCTCGACCAGGCTTTTGACATATCGCCGAAAGATGTTACCAAGGAACTCGGCGGATTGCCTGAAAACAAGATCCATTGTTCGGTACTGGGCGACAAGGCGCTCCGGGCGGCCATCAACAACTATTTCGAGCGGAACGGAATGGACGACAGGATACGCAGGGAAAAGACCAAAGTAATCTGTCAGTGCATGAACGTTACCGACGCGGAGATCGAAGAAGCGGTGCTCGAAGGAGCGAAAACATTTTTCGAACTGCAGGAGCATACCAAGCTCGGAACGGTATGCGGGCAGTGTAAGGATGAGGCGGAAGAGCTCATAGAAAAATACAAGCACCTGCATTTCGGCTCATGAGCCGACCACTCAATGTTCCTCTTTTCCGATATCTTCACGAATCGTTGCCGGAAAGTGCTCCGGCATAATGTCCCTGGTTCTTACCAGCGTATCTGAAAGCCGTTTCCATTCAACAATAAGTTTCCGGAGTTCGATTTCGCGGCTGATGAGGTTGAACCGGTTTCCTTCAAGCCGGTTGACCTCATCGATAAGATCGTTCAGGTCTGTTTTGCCCAGTGAGTAGTTCTTTTTTTCATCCCTGACTATAGCCCCGGATATGGAGATTTTTTCTTCGGCAAGCTCGATCAGCCGGTACTGGTTCTCAATGGAGCGTGAAAGGTTTTTCAGGGACGTTTCAAGTGCACGTTGCGTGTTGGTGCCCGAAAGAGAAACCCTCCGTCTGTTTATCCTGCTTATCTCGTGCCGGGCTGTTTCCTGCCTTTGCGGCAAGGGCCATTCAAGGGTTATACCGGCGAAGAATCCCTGCTCGGGATCGCTGAAAAACCTGTTTTCACCCGTCACTTCGTAACCGGCCGTAAGATTCACCGACGGCAGGAGCCTGTCGGCGGCCTGAGCAACTTCCGTTCCCGCTTTATCCTCAAGAAGATCCAGTATTCTGGTAGTCCGGCCGGCAAGGAGGAAAGCATCAAGTTCACGGTTGAAATCATCGGGTTTGTAACGGCGGGGCTTTTTGGGGGTTTCCGGCTCCGGCCGTTCATTTTCGGATGCCCGTATTGCTTCCATCACAAGGTTTGTTTTTGCCTCGTAATCATTGTTCAGAGAGACCATCTGTTCTTTTCTCGACACAGTCTGAACCTTGATCTTGTTGACGTCGATCGGTAGTGCGATGCTGTTTTTTGCTCTCTCCCGGATATTATCGAGCTGTTTTTTCGCGTCTTTGTATGCGGCTGTTGCAGTGGCAAGGTTTTCCCTTGAAGCATACCAGTCATAGTAGAGTGTGATCAAGCTTGCCAGGTAATCCTCGTATGCTTCTGCGATCTGGTGTCGGGCGACATCGTTTTCAATGCCTGAAAGTTTTTCGATCAGATGGTTGGCCTTGCCGAACGCGTTTTCAGCGATCGGTTGCACGATTGCAAATCTGAATGTCGACTCGCTGTTTGCTGAGCCGAAATTCTGATCGGCACTGTAGGAGGCCGACAGGCGTGTGGCGGTTGCAGGGAAGAGTTTATCCAGGCCGAAACCGTACTCAGGCCCGCTCTTGCCGTCTTCAAGCATGAGCATATACTGCCCCTTTACAGAAAGGATGAGGTCGTCGGCAGGCAGCGCGAGCGTTCCGGTATACTGCAGGGGAAGTTCATCGATAAGTATTTCTTCGAAAGCCGTGTTCCGTTCAGCGGCAAGACGGATGAAGGTTTCAAGCGGGAGCGTCTTCCCGGCGGTTTGTCCGGAAAGGGCGGAGCACAGAAGAATGACGGCTGTTTGAACCACCATGAACAATGCTGTTTTCATGATCCGACCGGCGTTCATAGGTGTCATTGTGTGTTACCCGGACATTGGTTTCGTAGCGATCATGATCCTGTAGAGACAGGGGACAAGAACAAGGGTCACCAGGGTTCCGCCAACCAGTCCCCAGGTGAGGGCAAGCATCATCTGTGCAAGCATGGGATCGTATCCCGCCCATCCGTAGGCAGTCGGCAGCATTGCTGCAACGGTTGTAAATGTTGTCAGCATGACGGCACGCAAGCGCGTTGAGGCTGCTTGAGCGATCAGGGTTCCCGTTTTTGTTTCTGCAGACGCATGTTTTCTTTCCCTGTCAAGCCGTGTGACCATGATGATGGCATCGTTGACGATGACGCCTGCAAGTCCCAGGGCGCCGATGACTGCGAAAAAGCCGTAGAATTCCACACCGTGAAGGAAAAACGCGATGATGATCCCGGTCAGCCCGAAAGGAATGGTCAGCATGATCAGGAGTGCTTTCCGTAATGAATTGAACAGAAGTACCAGCACAATGAAAATAAGCGAAAGCACGGAAATGATGGATATCATGAAGTCTTTGCCCGATTCCCTGGTATCGAGGATTTCGCCGTCGAATTCAAATGTTGATGAAGGATATGCCGCGCCCAGGGCTCCGAAGACTTCCTTTTCAAGTGTTTCTGCGATCTGAAGCGGGCTTTGTCCGCTGCTGCCGTCAAGGTCGGCAAAAACCGACGTATACCGTGTACGGTCCTTGCGCACGATCGAGCCGGGCTTTTCAACTACTTCCACCGTAACAATGTCCTGCAAAGGAACAAGATAGTTGCTTTTGTTTTCCACAGGAACTTTCAGGAGTGATGCAATGGAGCTTTTGGAGGGAGGAACAAGTGAAAAACGAACGCCGACAGGTTCATTGTCGGAGCTGAACTCGTAAAGAATGGTCCCTTCGAGCGCGGCCCGGAGTGTTTTCGCGGCTTCAGTGGGATCGATGTCGAGGCGTTTGATCCGCTCGCGTTTGAGCGTGATCCGGTACTCCGGTGTTGATTTCGGCTGATCGATTTCGATGTTTGTCAGTCCCGCGATATTCTTCATCGCTCCGGCCAACGCTTCAGCGGTGCTTCTTCTGGCTTTTTCGTCATTGTTTTTTATCACGACCTCGACAGGGCTCCCGCTATCCTGGCCATGCCGTGTCTTGCTGAAGCGGAGGGTGGTAAAGTTGGGCGACGAGGCCATGGTCTTTTCCCATTCTGCAATGAGCTGGTCGGCGTTTTTATCCCGCTTTCCTTTCGGCACGATTTCAATCCTCATCCGGAACGAGTTTTCCTTGATTGCCGAGCCCCGGCGCGATCTGGCGATCTGATTTCTGAATCCGATAACTTCATTGCCGATAGAGCGGGAGATGAGGTCCTCGAGCGGCTGCGTCAATCGAGCGGTTTCGTATTTTGTGCTGCCGGGCGGAGTCTCGCCTCTGAGGCGGATTTCCCTGGTTTCCTCGTCGGGAAACATGACGAACTGCATCGAAGATGCGGCAAGCCACAGGACTGAGGAAAAAACCAGGACGAACAAGGCTATGATTGCCCATCGAAGAGGGAGCAGTCGTTCAAGGATACGGGCATAGAGGGCCTCCCATGTTTCAAACCAGTGCTCACGTCGTGACAGCGCAGCGCTCTTTGCAGAAAGCGACATATGACCGGGAAGAATAAAAAGCGCTTCTATCATGCTTCCGGCAAGCATCAGTGTAATGACCGCCGGTATGAATGCAACCATTGCACCGAAACGGCCTTCAAAAAAAAAGAGGGGCACGAATGCGATGCAGGTTGTGAGAATGCTTGCGAAGACAGGCATGAAAACCATCGAGGTTCCTTCGGTGGCGGCCTGTAGAAGGGGGATGCCTCCGGAGGCTGTACGTTTTATGTTTTCTGCAACGACAAGGGCGTCATCGACGACAATACCCATGACGATGATGACCGCTGCAAGGGTGATATTATTGATCGAGTAGCCGATTGCAACGGCACCGGCAAGAGCGAAGCAGAAACTGAAAGGAATGCCGACAGCGACCCAGAACCCTGATACGAAATCAAGAAAAACGAACAGGATGACGAGAATGAGAATAAAACCGATAGTACCGTTTATGCCGATGATCGACAGGCGGTTTCGAAGGTCGACCGCTTCATCGTCGAGGATGACCATTCGGAACGACGGGTTGTCTTTGGGGACGGAACGGTAGTCTTCGACAACCCTGTTGACCGCTTCGAGGGCTTCGAGGATTCCTGTTCCCGAGCTTTTGGCGATTTTGAGAAAGATGCCTTCGTGCCCGTTGATTTTCAAAAGATCGCGACTCTTTTCATGGCCATAGGTTACCTCGGCAATGTCTCCGAGGCGGACAACCCGGCCTTCGAATCCTCCCTGTACAGCAAGAGCGCGCAGTTCTTCAGGGGTGCGCAGCTCACCGTACAGCGTGACCTTCGGTTCTTTGACGGTTTCGATGCTTCCCGCCGGCTGGCGAACGTTGTTTCTTTGGATCTCGTTCATCACCGTGTTGAAGGGGATATTGTACTCGATGAGTTTTTCCGGATGGATCCGGACGTGTATTTCATCCTCGAGGTATCCCGAGCGGGAAACTCTGCTCACTTCGGGTATTGCAAGGAGCCTCTTTTCAAGTTCAAGCGCGCGGGACTGCAGCCATCGTCGCTCCCGGGTATCGAGCAAATGTTCGCCTTCAAGGATCATCCCTATATCGATGATGGCCTTACGGGAAGTTTTGAACACCCTGATACGGGGATCATTTCGTATGGCATCCGGAAGGTCTACTGCGGTAACCTCCTGGCGTATTTCGGAAACAACCGCATCGATGGCGCTTTTATCCGGTTCGAGCTCAGCGGTTATGACGCTGCTTCCTGCAGCCGTCGAGCTGTTCAGTCGTTTTATGCCTTCAACCGAAACAAGCGCCTCTTCAATGGGATCGGTCACGTGGTACTCGACCTCCTCTGCCGAGGCTCCGGGATAGTTCACCGAAACCCTGACGGTATCGAAGGTGATATCCGGCAGTTCCTCCTTTTTCAGGCTGAACCACGAGAGGAGGCCTGCAGCAAGGACCAGAACGTAGACCAGATTGGTCAAGAGGTGCCTTCGGGTAAAAAAGCCGATGATACGGTCACGCATACCGGCGGGTGACGGATTGATAATGTTCCATGAGAAATATGTTAATCCTTTGAAAAAAATGCCGGGCCCTGTACTATGTACTCAACAGCATCCAAAAGCAACGATCAGTGATCTGATGACAAAAAATATCCATATACGGACGTTCGGTTGCCAGATGAACCAGGCGGATACCGAAATAATCTCCTCTCTTCTTCAGGAACAGGGGTACAGGATGACCGGTTCCGAAGATGATGCCGACCTTGTCATCCTCAATACCTGTGCCGTGCGGGAAAACGCTGTCGGTAAAATTATGAACATGCTGGATAACCTGAAAGGGAAAAGGAGAATCCGGCCGGACCTTCTTGTCGGCGTCATTGGCTGCGTTCCGCAGTACTACCGGGAGAAACTGTTCGACATGACTGACGGGATCGATTTTCTCGCCGGTCCGGATACCTACCGGCAGCTTCCCATGCTGATAGAAAATGCCGAACAGGGAGTACGCGGCGCACATCTCGCTTCGGTACCGGAAGAAACCTACACAGGGATCGAGCCTTTACGTTCCGGTTCAATCAGTGCGTTCATTCCCGTCATGCGCGGCTGCAACAATCGCTGTGCATTTTGCGTCGTACCGATGACAAGGGGGCGGGAACGGAACCGTTCGATGAAAACCGTGATCGATGAAGCCGGAAGACTGGCAGAAAAGGGCTACAGGGAGATCACCCTGCTTGGACAGAATGTCAATTCCTATCGCGATGATGAGGCGGGATGTGATTTTGCCGGGCTGCTCGAGCATGTCGCCCGTGCCGCCCGGGGAGTAAGGATCAGGTTTACCACGTCTCACCCCAAAGACCTGTCGGAATCCCTTGTCGGCGTTATCGCCAGGGAGAAGAATATCTGCAATTCCATTCATCTTCCTGTACAATCCGGTTCAACGAGGATGCTGGGATTGATGAACCGGGGGCACAGCAGGGAGGAGTATCTGGAAAAAATCGCCATGATACGCCGCTCCATTCCCGACGTGACGATTTCGAGCGATCTGATCGCGGGTTTCTGCGGCGAATCCGAAGAGGATCACCGCCAGACCTTGAGCCTGATGGAAAAGGTCAGGTTTGATTTCTCGTATATGTTCTGTTATTCTGTTCGACCGGGAACCTATGCGGCAAAGAGGATGGAAGACGATGTCCCCGATGAGGTGAAGAAACGGCGGCTGGAGGAAATCATCGCGTTACAGAACAGGATTTCAGCAGAGAGGCATGCTGCCGAGGTGGGGAAAACCGTCGAGGTGCTTGCCGAATCGGAGAGTAAGCGATCCAGCGACATGCTGATGGGCAGAACCCCGGAAAACCGCGTTGTGGTGTTCGACCGCGGCCAAAGCAATCCCGGAGACCTTGTCAGGGTGAAGATACACGCATCGACCTCGGCAACGCTTGTTGGGCGGCCTCAATAAGGCGGTTTTCTTTTATATGTCAGGGGCTCTTTGTAAATTCCAGTTTTGTAATGAAAGAAGTACTCTCTCAATATATCGCGAGCGCTATGTCAGTTACCGCAAATGCCAGATTCACCTTTGTCGACAAGGTCAGGGCGCATATCGAAATTCTTGATCCTGTAACCTGGATCAGCGTCTTTCCCTGCCTGGCAGGCGGGGTTATGGCTTCGGGCGCCATGCAGCCTACCCTTCATGATTACCTGCTTCTTCTGGCCCTTTTTCTTATGTTCGGCCCTCTCGGCACAGGCTTCAGCCAGTCGATCAATGATTATTTCGACCTGGAACTCGACAGGGTGAACGAGCCGACCAGGCCGATCCCTTCAGGACGTCTTTCCGAAAAGGAAGCAATGATAAACAGCATTGTCGTCTTTTCGCTCGCGCTCGGTATCGGTTTGTTCCTCGGTTTATATATCGGCGGAACCCGGGGGCTGATCATTACCTCTTCCATTTCTGCAGCCCTTGTTCTTTCCTATATCTATTCGGCTCCTCCGTTGAAGCTCAAGAAAAACATCCTGACCTCGGCCCCGGCTGTCGGCTTTTCCTACAGTTTCATCACTTGGTTCTCTGCAAATGCGCTTTTCAGTGAGATCAGGCCGGAAGTTGTCTGGATGGCAGGCCTGAACTTCTTCATGGCGATCGCCCTGATCATTCTTAACGATTTCAAGTCCGCAAAGGGCGACGAGGAGGGGGGATTGAAGTCCCTGACTGTCATGATCGGCGCCAAGAACACCTTTCTCGTCTCGTTTTTCATTATCGACATGATCTTTATTGTTTTCGCCTGGCTGGAGTATTCCTGGGGACTCTATCCTCTCGTGTTTTTCATGATCGGCGGCCTGCTGCTCAATATCTTTTTTCAGTGGAAGCTCTACAGCGATCCCAAAGGCGGTATCTCCTTTTTGAAAGCTACGGTCGAGGATGGTTTCGGCAATGCCATCGGTCAGAGCGATGTTGCCGAACACAAGGCGTTCCTTCAGTTTCAGGTTGCCAACAATATTCTGTTCCTGGTCAATAACCTCATGGCCGCGGGCGCGATCGGTCTCAAGTATCTGAACGGATAAGTCAAACGATCATGTAAATACCTCTACCATGGGAACTATCGAAACAACATTTTTCGGGCTGACGGTTCTGTGGCATAATGTATTCATTGCCTTTCTGACCTTTGTTTATGTGTTCTGTGTTCCTCCTCTTATGGACTATCTCGTGACAAACCACAATCTGTCAAGAGATATCAGCCGTAAAATTACCCATATCTGTGCCGGGTCGGTCATTGTTTTTCTTCCTCTCTTTCAGGATGGCCACTGGAGCCAGTACCTCAATGTTTCCGTCTATGTCGTCTGGGCTCTCCTGTTTATCCAGAAAGGGTTTTTTGCCGCCGATGACGATCAGGCAATCAAGACCATGACAAGGACAGGCGATAAACGTGAACTGCTCAAAGGAACGCTTTATTTTGTGCTTGTCGGTATCATCTGCGGAACGCTGTATTACAAAACGCTTCCTGGCGTGCTCGCGATGGCCGTTCTGGGATGGGGGGACGGGCTGGCGCCGATTGTCGGCATGAAGCTCGGTAAAATGAAATACAAGGTTTTGTGTGAGAAAACGCTGGAAGGCAGTCTTGCGTTTTTCGTGGGCAGTCTGCTTGCGGGGCTGTTTTTTGTCTGGCTGATCGTTCCCGAATCTCTGAGCCTTTCGACCATTCTTATCGTTTCGCTTGCGGCTACGGTTGTCGAAGGTGTAAGCCCGAAAGAAGTCGATAACATTTTCATACCTGTAACGGTAATCGCTCTGGTAGCCATTCTCGCTTAGAGGGACGAACTATTCAATCCTGTATGTCGAAAAGCTTCTTTGTCAGTGATATTCATTTCGGACTGCAGTCCGAAGAGGCTGAAAACAGGAAAATAGAGCGATTCACAGAGCTTGCCGGAATGATTTCCCGTGAGGGAGGCTCCTTGTACATGGTTGGTGACATCCTGGATTACTGGATGGAGTTTCGGCATGTCATCCCGAAATATTTCAACCCTTTTCTCTGTCAGCTGAGGGAGATGGGCCGCCATGGTGTCGGCATTCATTATTTTGCCGGCAACCATGATTTCTGGCTCGGAAATTATTTCAGCGAAACGCTCGGTATCCGGACATGGTACGGGGCGCAGGAACAGGTCATCGGAGGGAAACATTTTTACATTACCCATGGAGACGGCCTTGACCGAAAAGATATCGGTTACAGGCTGTTTGTTTTTTTTGTCCGCAACCGTTTCAACCTGGCGCTACTTTCCACGATTCAGCCGGATATGGCCATCGGCCTTATGAGGACGCTTTCGCGGATGAGCCGCAAACATGGCGGCTCAAACATGCACAACGAGGCTGATTTTTTATTTCAGTACGCCGATTCGCTTGCAGAAAACAAAGTGTTTGACTTTTTTGTGTGCGGTCACAGCCATATGAAAAGCCACAAGAAACTCTCCAACGGGCGGGGTGACTATGTGAACCTCGGCACCTGGATTGACGGGGAGTATCCGTATGGCGTTTATGAAAACGGGCGATTTTCCCTGCAGCAACTTCATTAATCAAGAACTTGTAGAACACATGAGCGCAACTGAAAGGATTCTGAAACTGGGCCTGCCGAAAGGCAGCCTGCAGGACTCGACACTGGATTTGTTTGCAAAGGCAGGATTTCATTTTTCCGTTAAAAGCCGTTCATACTTTCCTTCGATAGACGACGACGAACTTGAAGCGATACTTATTCGAGCTCAGGAGATGGCGCATTATGTCGAACTCGGGGCGTTTGATGTTGGATTGACCGGTAAGGACTGGATTATAGAAACCGGGGCAGATGTTGTCGAGGTCTCCGACCTGGTCTATTCCAAGGCGTCCATGCGTCCCGTGCGATGGGTTCTTGCCGTTCCTGAAAGCTCGTCCATACAGACTGTGAAAGATCTCGAAGGCAAGCATATCGCCACGGAGGTTGTTTCGATAGCAAAGAAGTACCTTGAAAAGAATGGTGTCAATGCTCATGTCGAGTTCAGCTGGGGCGCTACGGAAGTCAAGCCCCCCGAGCTCGCAGACGCGATTGTCGAGGTGACCGAAACCGGCAGTTCGCTTCGAGCCAACAAGCTGCGTATCGTCGATGTGCTGCTTGAGTCGAATACCAAACTGATTGCCAACCGTCAATCGTGGAGCGACTCCTGGAAACGCGAAAAGATCGAAAACATGTCGATGCTGCTTCAGGGCGCCATCAACGCCCAGGGCAAGGTTGGCCTGAAAATGAACGCCCCGAAATCGGCCCTTGAGAAACTTACCACGATCATACCGGCTCTCCGCCAGCCGACTGTTTCCTATCTTTCCGATGAGGACTGGGTTGCTCTGGAGGTGATCGTCGAAGAGTCCGTCGTGCGATCGGTTATACCGGACCTCAAGAGGGCGGGAGCCGAGGGGATATTTGAGTACTCCATAAGCAAGCTCATAGACTGAGGACGAGAGACGGGTTTTGCCGGAGTTGCCATGTTACTACTCTAAAAAGCTGAGTGCTTCAGACGGCTGTCAGCTTGTTTTTTATAGGTCCTATAGGTCCCATAAGTCCTATAGGACCTATATACATTGAGATTTTATGCTTCTTACAACGTGCAAGGTATGTTGCTCATCTATCAGCTTATCATTCTGTGCAGTCTCCTTGTGTTTCTCGCAATACTGCTCCTGAACCTGAGAGAACTGCCGCAGTTGCCTTCTGCCTCCGGTGAGGGGACTCCGCCTCGGGTTTCCGTGCTCGTTCCGGCACGGAACGAGGAAAACAACATCGAGCGGTGCATAACGTCTCTTCTTGAACAGGATTACGATGCCTACGAACTGATCGTTCTCAATGACGCCTCAACCGACCGGACCGGAGAGATTCTCGAAAGACTGGTCTCTTTGGATGATCATTCGCGTCTTCGCGTTGTGGAAGGCAGGCCGCTTCCCGCCGGGTGGCACGGCAAGGCATGGGCGTGCAATCAGCTTGGGGAGGCTGCCGGCGGAGAGTTGCTTCTGTTTACCGATGCCGACACCGTCCATGCTCCCGACAGCATTTCGCGGTCCGTTGCCGCCATGCAGGAGAGCGGAGCAGACATGCTTTCCCTCACTCCCCGCCAGGAAATGAATTCATTCTGGGAAAAGCTGATCGTGCCGTTGATTTACTTTATCCT
Source organism: Chlorobium sp. (assembly GCA_028280025.1). GTDB lineage: Bacteria > Bacteroidota > Chlorobiia > Chlorobiales > Chlorobiaceae > Prosthecochloris. Next base: position 16,088 of record JANQMO010000038.1, read on the forward strand.
CTTCTGCTATCTGCCGCTGAAACTTGTTCGAAAGAATCCTGCCCCTTCTTTCTGTTTTGCAAACGGTCAGTTTCTGCTTTTTCACCGGAAACCCTACGAGAAAATCGGCGGGCATGATGCCGTACGCTCAGATCTTGTCGAGGATGTGTGGCTTTGCAAGGCAGTAAAGAAAAACGGTTACAAGGTTGCAAGCTATAACGGAATGGAAACGGTGCGCTGCAGGATGTACAGGAATCTTGCCGAAGTATGGCAGGGATTTTCGAAAAACCTTTTTGCGGGCCTGGGCTACAATGTGTTTTTGCTCTTTTTCCTGATGCTGGTGACGGTTCTTGTCTATATCGCACCGTACGGATTTGTGGCGTTTTCTGCCGTAACTGCCGATTTTTCAGCAGCATGGTTCTCTTTGCCGCTCTTTCAGGTTCTGATCGCCCTTACCAGCAGGCTGGTCATTGCCGGGAGGTTTCGCCAGCCCCTCGTCGGCGCCTTCCTGCACGTTTTCTCCCAGATAGCGCTGCTTGGTATCGCGTTCAATTCATTTTACCTCGTGCGGTTCGGCAGCGGTTCTCAGTGGAAAGGGAGGCGTTACAACTTTTCGGGGAAGAGAGCATAGCACGTGCATTTTTTTGCCTCATGTAAAGATTTGATTTGTTTCGGATGTTTTGTACAATATGATTGTACGAATAATGCGTGAGGTGAAAAAACGAGAGGTACCATGGGGACGATAGCTGTCAGTGACTTACGCGCCAATCTCAGGAAAGTGATGCGGCGTGTCGAACGTGGCGAAACACTTGATATAACCTCGATGGGAAAGGTGGTCGCGCGTCTTGTGCCTCCCGAAGATAAAGAGCAGGAAGCGAGAAAGAAGCTGAAAGAAATAGCTCGAACTGCCGTACTGCATGATGTTCTCTCGCCTCTCGGTGAAGAGTGGGAGGCTGAAAAGCCATGATCACCCTCGATACGCATGTGATTCTTTGGGATGCCCTGCAGCCGAGTATTTTGAGCGGAAAAGCGAAAGAAGCGATAGAAAAAGCAAATCAGGGCGATGGTCTCTTTTTCTGCGCCATCTCCCTGTGGGAAATAGCGATGCTGATCAGGAAAAAAAGAATCGAGGTCAGCGTGTCCTACAGGGAGCTTGTTCAACTGCTCTTGTCGTGCAACAAGTATGTGTCCCAGGAGATAACTCCTGAAATCGCCCACCTTTCAACAACCCTGCCCGGCACGATCAACAGCGATCCCGCCGACAGGATCATAGCAGCATCATCCCTCGTCACAAAAACCCCGCTGGTGACAGCTGATGAGAACCTCCGCAAGTCAAACATTGTGCAGACGATCTGGTGAAAACAGGTGTTATTCTGACTATTTTCAGGAATAGAAGCTACGCATGGCGGTTGCAAAGAGCTGCTTTTCTACAAGAAAGCGAAGATCGTTTACGATGCTACGGTGTATTATCCCTCAAACAGTCCGGCTTTTTTTTTATTTTTACTGCCTAACAATAAAGCATTGTGTATTCCGGCAGCAGGTTAATCCAAAACATATTCAGCGTCATGGGTTTTTTATCAAAATTGTTCGGTAAGAAGGAAGAGGAACTGAAGCGTCCCCAGGTCAGGGAAGATGAAGCTTTGATCAGGACACTCGAAGGGCACGAAGACCGGGTGCTTGGTGTCCGGTTCAGTCCTGACGGGAAGAAACTTGTCAGCGGCAGTTTTGATGAAAAAGCCATGCTTTGGGACGTTGAAACCGGAAAGGTTTTCCATACCTTGTCAGGTCACACGACCTGGGTCAAGTGCGTTGACTACAGTCCGCTTGGTGACAAGGTCGCCAGCGGCAGCATCGACAGCACGGCAAGGATCTGGGATGTCGAAACCGGTAAGTGCCTGCATGAGTGCAAAGGCCATGATACCGAGGTTCGTATGGTTGATTTCAGTCCCGACGGCAAGACGCTTGCCAGCTGTTCGCGCGACACGACAATCAAGCTCTGGGATGTCGAGACGGGAAAAGAGCTGAAAACGCTGACCGGGCATACGTCCTATATCGAGTGTGTCGCTTTCAGTCATGACGGCAAAAAACTGGTAAGCTGCGGTGAAGAGCCTGTTGTTCGGCTATGGGATCTCGAGAGCGGCAGGAACACCGCGAGTTACCAGACGCGTGACAGGCACAGTTATTCGACCAGTTTCAGTCCTGACGATTCGCTGATCGTTCTCTGCGGCCGGGACGCGACGGTCAAGATACTCGATGCAGCAAGCGGAGACATCAAGCATATTATGGAAGGACACGAGGACGGTGTCCGCAGTGTCTGTTTCAGTCCGGATGGGAAAAAAGCTGCCAGTGTCGCCAATGACGAATCGGTGCGGTTATGGGACGTGGACGCCGGTAAGCTCCTGCATACCTACCGCGGTCATGTACTCGAGGTGCAGTCGGTCGATATCTCTTCCGACGGCAGCATGATCGTCAGCGGCAGTGATGACCGCAAGATCAAGCTTTGGGCGATGAAGTAGTAGTCCATTTATTGACTCTCGATCAGAGTCCGGCATGTACTCTAAAGGAGGCGTGAATGAGTTTCAGCATATTTATGGTTCTGTATGCTGTGATTACTGTCTGTTTCGGTTTGCCGCTTGTTCTCGCAACAAGTCACATTCTCAGCTTCTTTGGTCTGGAGCCGTATGCATCACTTCTCCTGATCAGTCGGTTGTTAGGCGCCGTTCTGATTTCGGTTGCCGTTCTTGCCTGGCTTGGTAGGTCGCTGCAGACATCCGAAGCCCGGCAGGTAATTGTTTCAGCCTTGCTTGCTGGAGAAATCATAGGGTTGCTTATTGCACTCAACGGTCAGGTGACGGGTGTTTTCAATGCCATGGGTTGGCTTATTGTTGTCGTCTACCTGTTTTTTTCTCTGGGACTTGCGTATTTCCGGTTTTCCGGAAAAGTACCCTGAATGCGGGACGCTGGAGAGGCTCTCCCGTGATCAGGAAAACAACTTTCCGGCAAGGCCTGTCAGTCCGTCAAGACCACCTGCTCGATCGACGATATTTTCCAGCAGGGAGCCTTGCGGGCTTGCTTTATCGATCATTTCCGGCAAAGCGTCAGCGATGGCTGTTTCTGCACTCTTTTCGCTCAGACCGAGCATGGATGCAAAAGCTGCCAAGCGCGGAGGAAAGCAGATTTGTATGAAAATTTCTGAAACCTTGTCAATAGACGATTCCGAGATCGATATCCGTGCGGTTCGGTCACATGGGTCAGGTGGGCAGCATGTCAACAAGGTGGCTACCGCGATACATCTGCGTTTCGACATTCATGCATCATCGTTGCCGGATGGCTGCAAGATCAGGCTTCTTTCCCTTCAGGACAGGAGGATAACCGGAGAAGGAGTCATTGTCATCAAGGCCGACAGATACAGAACACAGTGGCAAAACAGGCGGGAAGCCTGCAATCGGCTCAAAACGCTTGTTCAGGAGGCGTTGGCCGTACAAAAGGCAAGAAAAGCTACGAGACCGACATCCCGGTCCAAAGAAAAGCGTCTCGATGACAAGGCTCACAGAAGCGCGGTCAAAAGAATGCGAAAGAAAGTGGATGAATAAAAAAGAGACAGTCTCTCCAAAAAAGAATGCGGTTGCAGGTTGAATCAGTTCAGGGCGGACTGTTTTACTGTGATGCTCTTTGCGTTATCAGCAACAAGTATCTTGTTGTTATGAAGCTGGGCGCGAAGATCGGAAACCATGGCAAGGAAATTTTTCATTTCTCCCTTTGGCACACTTTTGACCGTCCGGATTGGGGTACTGGCGTTTTTGAGGGCTACAAGCGGGTTTTGAAGCTTGCCGCCGCGTAGAACCCTGAAATCGAGATGCGGGCCTGTGGAGCGTCCGGTCGAGCCAACGTAACCGATCACCTGTCCCTGCTTCACCCTGCTGCCATGCCTTGCTTTCGAACTGAACCGGCTCAGGTGAAGGTACTTTGTGCGGTAGCCGTTTCCATGCTTGATGGTTATCATGTTGCCGGCGGCCCCTTTTCTGCCTCGGAATGTTATTCTGCCATCAGCCACAGCATATACAGGCGTTCCGCGCGGTGCGGCAAAATCGACGCCGCCGTGGAAATGGCGCCTCCTCAGGATGGGATGGACCCTGTAGCCGAAACGGCTGGAAATCCTCGAGTATCGACAGGGATTGATAAAGAAGGAACTGGCAAAAGTAAGGTTAATGGCTTTTCCTTTCTCGTTGAAATACCCTGTTTTCCCCTTGGCGTCTGTGTAACGGTATGCTGTTGCGGGTTTATTGTCAATATGAATTTCGGCGGCAAGAATGTTGCCGATGCCGACGAGCTCTCCGTTGAGCCATTTCTCTTCGAACAGGATGTTATAGGCTGTTCCGGGGTGAATGTCCCGTTTGAAATTGATCTGGTGGGAAAATATCTGCTGGAGCTGGGTTATGAGTGCGTATCGTTTCTGCTGCTGGAGTTCCGCTGCAAGGTTCGAGGAAATGGAGCCTGTCAGGGCGGAAATCCGTTTTTCGTGTTCAAAGGTTTCCTGCCAGATATTGAACGTCTGTTTTTCGGGATTCTGCTCTATATGCAGAGCTCGTGAAGGTGACTGTTGATAGGTGAAACAGAGAAACCTGCCCGAAGGGTCCTTTTCGATCAGGTATGTTTTACCGGGTTTCACGCTTTTTGCAGAAAAGTCGCAGGTTTTGAGCTGCGATGTTATTTCACTGATCTGGGCGGGATTCAGGCCCTCACCGGATAAAATGCTGTAGAGGGACTCTCCTCTGTTTATCAAGGCCTGAGAAACGGTATTGGAAAACCTGGCTTCATGTTCATCAAGGAATACCTGTTCGGGCTCTCCGGTCGCACCGAGCTCATCTTCATAGTTCTGTAACTGAAAGGCAGGCAGGTGATTGATCGCGGAGATGACGAGTATGGCTGCAAGTGTAATGACAAGCAGAGTGCCCAGTGGTGTTTTTCTGGACGTTCGGTGAAAGAGTTTTCTGCTCTTTTTGATTTGTCTCCTGAATCTTCTCATTGTCGATGTTCATTAGTTCAGGTACAGAATGTGCCGGTACTGTAACGAAGTGCCGCCCGGCTGCAAGCCTGAAAACGCGAGGGCATCGATACATTGCCGACCTGTGTCAACCGGTCAAGTAGGCGATGGGCAGTTACTGCGTTGTTCTTTGCCGCCATAAGATTAGTTTATGAAATGTAGCAGGATTTTGCGCATTATGCAAAATAACCGGCAAAATATGGAGCCTGCAGAGGCCAAAACCGCGGTTTTGGCATGTTTTTTTTCGAATCACCGCATGATGATGCCTTTTTTCTGCAACAGTTTTCAGCCGGGGATTGTTGCTATAAAAAGCAGATCAAGCGGCATTGTCAGTGAATTGTTTGAGGCGTCTGGAGTTCTTGCCAAGTATGAATGACCTGTAGGGGCGGGTTTGAAACCCGCCCGGAAGTTGTTGTCCTTAAGGTCCTTTCAGTCCTTTTGGTCATTTTTCCACTTTAGTAAAAGTAAAATGCAATTAACCATATGTTGAAAACAAACGAAAAGAAGCTTGTTGAATTTTTGCTTCAGTGTCAGCCCGGTCCGCCGAAAACACGGGGAAGCTGGAGCGTCGATCATCAAGGCAAGCCTTTCCTCTTGCCGTCTATCGGAGGGATCACACTGAACGTCCAGGTTGGTGACAGTGCATTCGGCTGGGCAGGAGACCATGTGGAGCCGGGAGTGAGCTGTACCGCCGACACGCACAAACCGTTCGATCATCCCAACAACGCTTTGCAGATATATTCATGTGTCGGTAATACGGCAACTATTCATTCAGGCGCTGCAGAAGGAGAAAAAGGTGTTGTTCTGGGGCACCATGGCGGATCCGAACATATTATGCTGGACTTTCCCCGGAAGGTCAAGGAAAAAATGACATACAGCGATACCATTATCGTTCACGCCAAAGGTCAGGGTTTCAAGCTTGTTGATTTTCCTGATGTCGCTCTGTTCAACCTTTCTCCCGAACTGTTCCGGAAAATGAAAGTGAAGGTCAAGGACGACGGTACGCTCGAGGTGCCTGTTACAACGCTTGTTCCTGCAGCCTGTATGGGATCGGGTGTAGGTGCTTCACATGTTGCCAAGGGTGATTACGATGTCATGACCAGCGATCCGGAGACAGTGAGTACGTTCGGGCTTGACAAGATGCGTTTCGGTGATTTTGTCGCACTTCTCGACCACGATAACCGCTATGGCAGGGCGTATCGAAAGGGCGCGGTATCCATCGGTGTGGTTGTGCACAGCGACTGCCTCGTTGCCGGGCACGGTCCGGGTGTGACAACCCTCATGACCTGTGCCGCCTCAGAGATCAGGCCCGTGATCGATCCCGCGGCCAATATTGCGGACCTTTTTGGTATCGGCACGCAACTGGCAGCATCGAAAAGCGGGAAGAAGAAAAGCAAGCCGTAGAGAACATGGTGAACGGAATTATTCCCGGGCTGCTTTTGTTTTTTTGAAATGTAGTAACAGACCCCTGCATTCAGGTGGTTCGACGACCGATCGATTCTTACAGCCAACAACTGCTTAATAATGGAGGGTTATCATGGCAATCAAACTGTACGGACGTGATCCGCTGAAAATGTTCGAGAATGTTTTCAGTGAAACGATGACACCTTTTTTCTCGTCAATGGCCCCCTCTTTCCGTGTTGACGTCAGCGAAGATGAAAACAATATTTACATCGACGCTGACATGCCGGGAGTAAAAAAGGAAGACGTCAAGATCAGTATGGATGAAGATGTTCTGACGATCAGCGCTGAAAGATCACATGAAGAGGAAGAGAAAAAGAAGGACTATCACAGGATCGAAAGATCATACGGCAGTATGAGCAGAAGTTTTACCGTCGGTGATAACATCAGTGCCGAAGAAGTGGATGCTGTCTATGACAACGGTGTTCTGCACATCACGCTGCCGAAAAAAGAACCTGTTGAAAAGCCGAAGAAAGAGATCACGGTCAAATGACAAGGCTTCTCGTAACTGTCTTTTTATAGTCATCCTCGGGCCTGCCCTGTGAAATAGATGCTCTTGATTTCACGGGGCGGCGTGACTCTCAAAAGGTGTCTGTTATATGAGGACTGAAAATGGAGGAGACTGTCTCAACTTTAGTTCTGAGACAGCCTCTTTTCTGTTTTCCGTCGATTGCCCGGCAGACAACCTCAACAGTTGCGGACGGTCGACGAGGTGCGGTCCTTGATGGTGCTTTCGTCGAATTCGTCCCAGTCGTGCTCGTCGTGCTCACGCTGGTAGCCCGCTTCTTTCAGGCCGAAGCTCATGTCGGCAACCATTTCTGGTCGTTTTTCCTTGAGGTTTTTTACCTCTTCCTGGGTGAGAATTCTTGATTTGTCGAAACCGAGGTCGATCTCGATCTTGCGGTTCTTTGTTTTTACACGATCGATATCGTAGAATCGTTTGGTCAGCGTTGTCTGCGCAAAGGCTTTGAGGCAGCCGAGCATGTATTTGCGGACATACGGATCCTTGATCCAGGGATAGCTGAAAAACGACTTGCGGGCGTAGAATCGGCCGTAGGATTTCAGGACGCCTTTGAGAACGTCTTCGCGTTCCATGTTGTCCGGTTTGATGATCGGCGAGACAAAGTTATAGCGTGAATAATCGCGGACCTCGACCCTGTCGCCAAGCTCCTTGAAGAGATCCGAAAACGGCCACGGGGTGTAGATGGTCCAGTTGGCCATATCGGGATCCCAGTCCTTGCAGAGCTGGTATGTTTCCTCGATGGTTTCCGGCGTTTCATGCTCGAGCCCCATAACAAACTGGGCTTCTGCAACGATACCGTTTTTCTGCAGGAGCTTGATGGCGTACTTGTTCTCCTCGATGGTCGTTTCCTTTCGGAACCGGTTGAGGTTCATCTGGCTTGCAGCTTCCGTTCCGAGAGAGACGTGGACCAGACCGGCCTTGCGGAAAAACGGCAGGAGGTCTTCGTCCCGCATGATATCGGTCACCCTTGTGTTGATGCCCCAGGTAACGTTGAGTTCGCGGTCGATCAGTTCCTGGCAGAGAGAAACGAATTTCTGTTTGTTGATCGTCGGCTCCTCGTCGGCAAGGATAAAGAACCCGACATTGTATTTCTTGACCAGTATCTCTATCTCGTCGACAAAATGCTTGGGACTTCTTGCCCGGTACCGGCGCCAGAACTGCCACTGGGAGCAGAACGTACAGGTGAACGGGCACCCTCTTGCAAAGTTCGGTACGGCAAGGCGGCAGTTGAGCGGGGTATAAATATACTTGTCCCAGTCATAGAGGCTCCAGTCCGGGGTCAGGTCGTCGAGGTCTTCGATAACCGGGTGGGCCGGGGTGGCATGGACCTTGCCTTCTTCATTGATGTAGGCAATGCCGGTGATGTTTTCACGGTCTTGCATATCGGTGCCTGCATCGATTGCCTTGATGATATTGACGGCAACCTCTTCGCCCTCGCCGCGGATAACATAATCGGTTTCAGGAGCTTCGCTGAGAACCTGCGGATACATGAATGTCGAGTGAATGCCGCCCATGATCGTTCGTATTTTCGGATCGACTTTCTTGGCGAGTTTCATGATATCCTGCGCCTTGAAGATGGAGGGCGTGATATTTGTCGTCATAACCACGTCCGGTTTGTTTTTCCGGATGATCTCTTCGATGGTTTCGTCCGGAAGGTCCTCAGCCATGGCGTCAACAAAACGTATCTGTGTGAAGCCGGCTTTTTTCAATGCACCGCCGATATAGGCTACCCAGCTGGGCGTCCAGTTGCCGGCAATCTCGGCTCCTCCAGAGTGATAATTTGGCTGAACCATTAAAATTTTCATCGGTTTCCACCCTCCTGATAGGTTTGTTTACAGCTCGGCTGCTTGTCCGGAAAAACATGGACGAGACAATGCGATCCTTACAAATAACGGCTGCATAAAGAGCGCTTAATTTACAATTAATTTTTCAAACAAAATATGACTGGCCGGATAATACTATTTTTCAGCATGCATGAGCATGGTATGATAAAAACCGAAACTTATTTTTTCCCTGTTCTTTATAACCATTCCCGTCTCTTGCATTGCCTTGTGCATATTCTTATCGGTGATCATCTGAATGGTGGTTCTCCGTTCCTTTTTCGGGAAAAAACCGCCTAACCAGTGCTGAAAAGCGAGAATTCTGTTATACGGAGCATAGGTGAAAATGATCGGGCCTTTTGTCAGGCTTGAAAGGTTTTTGAATGCCTGGAGAAAACCTTCGGCAGGGTAATGGATAAGCACATCGAAACAGACAACGGCGTCATAGGTGCCCTTTACCGACTCGATGGTATTGACTTCGAATTCAATCCTGTCTGCAACGCCTTTGGCGATTGCTTCATCTCTTGATTTTTCTACCATCTGACTGGCAATATCAACCGCCTTGACGTTGTAACCATTCCCGGCAAGGCGAATGCTGAACAGGCCCGTTCCGCAGCCGGCATCAAGAATGGTGGCGTTTTTCGATAAACCGAGTCGCTGCAGCCAGTCGAATGCCCTGTCCATCATAACTGCATGTCCCTGGCGGACGGTTGTGCGAACCGTGGATAGTTTTTCATTGCCATAGATCGAGGCCCAGCGATTGAAGCCGTTTCCGTTGAAGTAGGAACGGAGCATGTTCTGATGCTCTTCAGCATTGAATGATGATGTGCTGCTCATGCCGTTTCGTTTTTTTTGTAAGGTGTTGTTGTTCGGTTAGTGCTGTCCGGATATCATGATATGGTCTCCAGTCCTTCCACATGGCTTTCCAGATCTTCGTAAAGCTGCTGGAGCTCTTCTATTGTTCCTTCGTCGGTTTTCCAGAATCCTCTGGCGTTTGCTTCGAGAAGACGCCTGGTCATCGAGAGCGTTGCGTGAGGATTCAGGTTTCTGAGCTTCTCGAGCATCTCCCGGTCCTGCAGGAAGGTTTCGTTGAAGCTGCTGTATGTCCAGTCCTTCACTGCCGACGCGGTCGCGCTCCATCCATAGGTGTTGCTGAGACGCGACTCGATCTCCCGTACCCCTTCATAACCGTTTTTGATCATCGACTCGTACCACCTTGGATTGAGGAGCTTCGTTCGCGCCTCGAGTGATACCATGCTTTCGAGCGAGCGCATCTTCGGTATTTTTCCGTATCCGTCGACATCCCCTACCATGATGCCCGGCTTTGACCGGCTGACTTTTTCAACAGCCTTCGAGACACCGCCAAGATACTCATAATAGTGGTCGATATCTGAAACTCCCATTTCGAGGCTGTCGATGTTCTGATAGGTGAGTTTCACATTACGCAAGGCGGAATTTAATATTTCCGGTGATTCCTGCCATGCACCTTCTGCGCTAAAGGAAAAAGATTTTCTGCTGATGAAGGTCTCCGACAATTCATTGTCGGTCTCCCATGTGCTGCTTTCAACAAGATGATTCACGTTGGCGCCGTAGCTGCCGGGTGCGTTGGAAAAAATCCGGTTGGCCGCCTCATTGAACGGCAGCCCGTCTTCTCTGCACTGTTCGAGAACGTTTCTGCGGACAAAATTGAGCGTTTCCGGTTCTTCGGCCGATGCCGCAAGCCGGACAGCCTTGTCCAGAAGCCGGATCTGGTGGGAGAGCAGGTCGCGGAAAATGCCGCTTACCGTAATGACGACGTCGATTCGGGGACGACTGAGTTCTTCGAGAGGGATCAGAACGACATCGCTGATCTTGCCCAGCTCGTCGGTTTTCGGCTTTGCTCCGAGAAGTGCGAGGGCCTGGGCGATGCCTTCGCCGTCACTCTTGATATTATCGGTACCCCAGAGAATGATCGCTGTCGACTCGGGCAGGCAGCCGTTTTCTTTCCGGTAATCGGCAAGAAGCGCTTCCGCTGCAGCCTGTCCCCGTTTCCATGCAATGCTTGAAGGGATACTGAACGGATCGAGGCTATGGATATTTCTTCCTGTGGGTACGATGTCCGGGTTTCTGGCCAGGTCGTTTCCCGGCGAAGGCTCGATGTATTTGCCTGCAAGAGCGTCCAGTATCCCTTTTATTTCATTGTTGCTGATCAGTGCGATAAATACTTTCTGAAGGAAAGACCAGAACGCTTCAAGTTCTCCGTGACGGACCGGGGTCGAACGTCTGAGATGGTTTTCCGCTGTAAGGGCTCTGACACGGAAGGAGGCTTCGGCCATGGAGAGAATCTCATGGCGGCTTTTGTTGTTTACCGGCAGGTTTCCGATAAACAGCCGGACGGTTTCCCGGCTGGTGTCGATGATCTCTCTCCAGAGATGTTCCGAGTCGCGATCATGTTCGCTTGTTTCGGCGAGTTGCTCATAGTCGATATCGCGGCGGGTGCAGATGATCTCATGCAGGGACCGGCCATCCAGCGTTGCCAGAGGATAGGCTGCAAGACGAACCAGTTGGTCGACCAGCGATTCCGGTTCGGGATCCTTGCCGATGACATGCAGCCCCAGGGGGATCATGCGCTCCTCGATCAGGTACAGTTCCGCATTGAGCGCCGTCAGATACCCTTCGACCGACAGGTTGCCCTCTTGTGTCTCCAGTTCCAGTGTTTTTGCAAGTCCTTTGATTTCGTCGAGGATTTCAGGGTCCTCCTTTCTCCGGCAGCTCTCGATGAGCTCCCTGAGCCGGCGGAACCCTTTGTAGAGGCCAGCCTGTTCAAGGGGCGGGCAAAGGTAGCTGATCAGTGTTGCAAATCCTCGTCTTTTGGCAATAGCGCCTTCGCTGGGATTATTGACGCAGTAGTAGTAAAAGTGCGGCATACTGCCTATCAGGCGTTTCGGCCAGCAGGACAGACCGAGCCCGACCTGTTTGCCGGGCATGAACTCGAGTGCGCCATGCGTTCCGAAATGTACGACGGCATCAGCCTGCCAGACATGTTCCAGCCACGAGTAGAATGCAGCAAAGGCATGGTTGGGGGCGGCGTCTTTTGCCATGAGAAGGCGCATGGGGTCACGTTCGTAACCGAACGATGGCTGCTGGCCGATAAAGATATTGCCGAACGTCCTGCCGAGAATATGGAATCGCTTGCCGTCGTTGAGCAGTTCTCCGGGAGCGTCTCCCCAGAACGACTCGATTTCATGGTAATACGGTGCGATCGAGCGGTAGTCTTCGACCGGAAGCTGCTCTGCCACGTTGCCGTCCGTACCGAAAACGTGCCGGTTGCCTTCGAGCAGCTCCTCCCTGAGTGCCGCGGAGTTTTCAGGAAGCCGGACGGTATAACCGCTTTTCTGCAGTTCTTCGAGCAGCGTGTAGAGGCTTTCAAAGACGTTGAGATATGCAGCGGTCCCGGCATTACCGAGGTTGGGCGGGAAATTGAACAGAACGACGGCGATTTTTTTCTGTTCCGCCTGTTTGTCTTTCAGGCAGAGCTGTTTGAGGAGTCGTTCCGCCAGACGATCGATTTCCGTTTCCAGCGGAACCGTCCTGTCGCCGGTTTCTTCGGCACCTGCGAAGACATGCGGTTCGATGGCGCCGTCAAGCTCAGGTACGGCAACGCTCAGCGCCGTCTGAAGAGGAGCGAGGCCCTGTGCCCCCGATTTCCACTGCCTGATCGATTGGAACGAGAGCGGAACGAGAGTCAGATACGGAACCCCTGATTTTCTTAGTGCGGCGACAGCTTCTTCGGCCCTGCTTTCGGCAGGACCGCCGACAAGTGAAAAGCCCGTTGTGTTGATGATAATATCCGGGCAGATCCTGCCGTTGTTTTTCTTTCCGAAAAAGCTGTGTATTGCCGGTCTGAAATCAAGTCCGCCGCTGTAGACGATGACGGTGTCGATTCCTTTTGCTTCGAGCGACCGGGAGAGATATTCCAGATGGCGCATGTTGTTGCCCAGAACAGTAGCGCGCATGGCAAGGAGGGCGACAAGGCCCTTGCTCGCTCCGGTTCGATGGGTTTCCAGCCATTCACGGAAGCGGACCGAAGAGTTGAACGGTTCGCGTGCTTCAGGATGGCACAGTGCGGTGTCGGGATAGAAAACAGGATCCTTTTGCGGGAGCTTCGATGAGAATGACGGAACGTAGCGGCTTACGAGCAGGCTGAGGAAGCGCTGCATGTTTTCATCCGAGCCGTTGAGCCAGAACTGGTGAGAGGCTATAAAGGTATGGATGTCTCTGGCCCTGCCGGGTATGTGCTTCATCACACGGCTGATGTTGCGGACAAGAGAGAGCTGCCGCTCTTTTTCCCCATGGCTGTTTTTAGGTCTGAGGCGTGATGCCAGCTCTCCGAACAATCCTGATGGTTGTTTTTCCTCAGATAGTTTCTGCAGGCTGAATTTCCCTATTCTGGTCTGATGGATAAGGGCAGGATTGCTCGTAATGATGCATACCGGGCATTCTGCTTCGGATAAGAGTGATTCAAGAGGCCTGACAATATCTTCACTGAACAGCATCGAGCCGAAAATAAAATCGGCGACAGCAATATCCGTTTGAAGTTTCTGCCATGATTCTTCGCTTCTGTGAAGACCGAGGTTATAGACAATGACCTCGAGCCCGCAACCATAGGTTCTGTTCAGAACAAGAGCAGCCTGTTTCAGGGCACTGTTGTTCGTTGCTTCCATTGTCAGAAAGAGAAAGCGCATGAGCCAGTCTCTTTTGGGTGTCTTGTTGGCGGTTTGCAAAGACCGCTGCAATAAGATTATAAGCAGTACGTTGTGTATGCTTTGACGTAAAATGCGATGCGTATTCTGCTGAAATCCATGCCTTTATCCGGTCAGGTACTGGATGAGCAGAAGGAGGGGTATTACAGAAGCAGAGCCCGGTTTCGAAGAAAAACCGGCGTACGTAACGAGCAGAGAAGAGGAGATGTAAATCGGGAGATGATTTGCCGTGACTGGGAAATGAGGATGCTCTGTTGACGGAGCACGCTATGAAAAGCGTTTGAGGAAAGTGCCGCTTTTTGAGCAGACGGAGCTTTTGTCAGGGAGGTGACAAAGAGGGAAGAGGTATCGGTTGCGCGATCATGGGCAACAATTCCTGCAGGGCATTGGCGGCTTTTCGACTTGGCGGTGAATGTGGAGGTTTTCGCCAGGAAGCTATGACCAAGTACCGAGATGAGAAAGAAGAGCGTTATTTCTGCAAAGCGCCATATCGCTCTTGATATGTTATGTTTTTCACGTGAAGACATACTTCGTTCTTTAAATAAGTATAGTGAAAAATAACAATAGATGCTAACGGGATGAGCGCTGTCTTTTTTGAGTAAGTGTCATGGAAAAGCGTCGTTATGGGTAAAGTGTCTCACGATAGCCTTGTTTTTGCCCCAAGAACACCGCAGTGTTTTTGCTGATACTGTTTGTGAAAAAGATCGTTTTTTTGGTTTTTATGTAATTTTGTGAGAAATTTACAAAGTATTTCATTTTTGGATGAATAAGAGTACCGAACCGGTTTTTTCAAAGCAGCACCGGTTTCCTGACTGGATATTCGAACTATATAACAACAACAATTCCTACCTGGAGGCACTATGAAACGGCGATTCCTCAAGCTGACCATGCTTCTTGTTATGCTCGGTGCGGCAAAGGCACAGGCTTACGATGTTACAGTTTACAATGATTCACCGGCTTTCGGAACTCTCCGCGATGGATTGAGTGGTACTCAAAACATCACGTTTCAGGGAGATCCTTTCGCAACCCCCTTTACCTATGACATTGATTCGTTTTTCGGGCCTCTCCCATGGATTGATACGGATCGCGTTATAGGGCATAATTTTCCTGATCCTGAAGACAAGGTGGTTATTCGGTGGGATACGGATGGAGAGGTTCTCCTTCGCACCTATGATAGCCCGTGGCTGCAGATATCTAATGATGTTGAATTTTATGCGACGGGGGGGGATGGAGTCGTTGGCATCTATGGTGAAGATGACCTTATTTTAAAAGGGGGATTCGGGAGCCAAATGACTGTTGAGGCCTTTGATGGTGAGGACGGTGCCGGATTCGTTGCTGTTGGATTGTTCGGCGAAGACATGCTCGATTTTACCGTCAATCAGGGTGCTTCAGATGTCGACGGCAGTTTTTTTGGCACGATTGACGTGAGCGCTCAGAGAGGGCTCGCCGGAGCAATGGTCGGTGTGGATGGAGTTTCTTTCGCCCACGATCTTGGCGGTGCGATCAACGTGCAAACAGGCGGTTTCGGGGCAAGCGGCGTTGCCTCTTTCTTTGGCACCATATTGGTTGGCAACGACGTGACGACCGACATGACCGTGTCGGCCGGTGAAGACTATGCGTTCGGTATGATGGGATCCGATATCGAGATCGACGGCGACCTCGGCGGAACATTTGACGTTTCTGCCGGCTGGAGCAATGCATACGGTCTTGCTGCCGGATCATTTATACCAGCAAGCAATATCGAAATCGATGGCGACATGACTGCCGATATTACCGTGGATGCGGGTGAAAATCATGCTTATGGACTTTTTGCCCATGAAGATATCCTGATTAAGGGAGATGTCGGTGAAAATATGGTGATGAGCGTTACTGCCGGTGAGGATGGCTCCCATGGTAATTTCGCTTACGGTTTCTATGCGGACGCGGACATTGTTATAGGTGATACTGATCAGGGAACAGGTGGTTTTGCAGGTTCCGTTACTGTCATTGCCGGAGAAGACAACGCGTTCGGCATGTCAGCGTCCGACATCACGATAGTCGAAGACCTTGGCGGTTCGTTTGACGTCAAAGCCGGAGAAGACAACGCGTTCGGTCTTGCCGCTGGATGGTTTACTCCCACCAGTGATATCGAAGTCGGAGGCGACATGATTGCCGATATCACTGTGGAGGCAGGCAACAACAATGCCTACGGTCTCTATGCCCACGAAAATATAACGATCGAAGGGAATGTGGGTGAAGATATGGTCATGAGCGTGAAGGCCGGAGAAGATTACGCGTTCGGTTTCTCTGCTGGCGAGGATATCACTATCGGCGGCGGTTTTGCAGGATCGGTTACGGTTGATGCAGGTGCTTATGACGCGTTCGGCATGTCGGCCGAAAATATCTATATCGGTAAGGGTTCAGGTGGTGATCTCGGCGGTTCGTTTACGGTTGATGCCGGTGACGACAACGCTTATGGGCTTGCTGCCGGGTACTTTGGTAAAAGGAGCGACATCGAGATTGGCGGTGACGTCACCTCAACCATGGACATTTCGGCAGGCGGTGACGATGCGTTTGGCATGTTTGCCAATGATAACATCGATATAGGAGGCGATCTCGACGGTTCGTTTGACGTCGATGCCGGTGACAACAATGCATTCGGCCTGGCGGCTGCCACAATCACGATCGGCGAAGATCTCAGCGGTTCGTTTGACGTCGATGCCGGTGACAACAACGCATTCGGCCTGGCGGCAGGGTGGTTTACTCCCAACAGTGATATCGAAATCGGCAGAGATATGACCGCAGATATCACTGTGGACGCTGGTGAAAACAATGCCAATGGGCTTTATGCATATGGTGATATCGGTATTGCCGGAAGCGTAACGGAGGCTATGGTAATGGATGTCTCGGCCGGTGAAGATGGTGCGTTTGGTTTCAGAGCCGGCGAGGATATCATTATCGGTTACCTGCCGGACGCGCATCATGACTGGCCGGGCACAGGCAGCTATCTCGGGACGATGAATGTCACCTCGTATGGTGACAACGCGTTCGGCATGAAGGCTGGTGAGGATATCGAGATAGGAAACAATCTCGGCGGTGAAATTACGGTCACTGCCGGTGAAGATTACGCATTTGGACTGGCGGCAGGATGGGAGGGTGAAGGCAGTCACATCGAAATCGGCAACGACGTATCGACTGATATAACCGTTACGGCCGAGCGGGATTACGCTTATGGCCTGTACGCCGAAGATTATATCAAGATCGGCAGGGATCTTGGCGGAACGATTACCGTTCAGGCGCTCGATAACGGTGCCTATGGACTGCATGCCGGCGGCGACGATGGTGAATACATCGAGATTGGCCGTGATGTGACAATGGATATGACGGTTATCGCCGGTAACGGTTCAATAGGTGAAGATGGTGTCCGAACCGTAGGGGATCAGCTCGTCGATGGCGGCGACAACGATGATGCCTATGGTCTTCGTGCCTATGAACATATCGACATAGAAAGAAACCTGGGCGGAACATTGAATGTATGGGCGCTCGATGACTATTCCTATGGCCTGGATTCCGGTGAAGACATCAATATCGGCAACGATTTGTCCGCTACAATCAACGTGACAGCCGGGTTTGAGGAAGCTGACAGCAATGGCGCGTACGGGTTGCGTGCGGATGACAACATTCTGATCGGCGATCTCGATGAAGCCGGAATAGGTGATTTCACCGGTTCGCTAACGGTGACGGCTTACGGAAGCCGTGCTTACGGTATGCAGGCCGGTGAAGATATCAGGCTTGGCGGAACCTTCTCGGGCGAGATTACCACGACAGCCAAGGATTCCTGGTCTGTTGGTATGAGAGCGATGGGCAGCATCTACGGTGGAGGTGATCCTCTCGAGAATCCTTTCACTATCGAGGACGGTACCGTTTCGTCAACGGCGGAAGGAATTGATGGTGTCGCAATAGGTATTTACGCCTATGACGGCATGAATCTGAGGATCGGGGGCGATTCGGAAATATCCGCAGTCAGCGAGAAAGGGGAAGCCTACGCTATCAGGTCTTCATTCAAGCACTTCAATGCGGCTGATGACGAGATTCTCCTTGAAGACACGGCAAGTCTGAAGGGGAATGTGTTCCTGAGTGCAGGTGAAGACGAGATGACAGTAAAAGATGCCGCAAAGATTGATACCGTGCCTGTTCTCGACGGCGGATCATCAAACAACGGACCTGAAGAGGATATTTTGACATTTGATGGCTGGACCGGAACTCTTGGTGATGAGGTTGTCAATTGGGAAACCATTGACGTTCTGAACGGTTCTGTTGTCGATCTTGGTGGTTCCAAGGATGACGATGAGTTCTCCTCGATCTATAGCGAGGATGATCCGGTCTACATGTACATCGATCCGACATCGACCGTTGTCGCCCAGGGAAGCTCTCCAGGAGAATACATCCTGGAAGGTTACCTGGAAAATGACGGTATCCTCGATTTGCTTGACGACGAAGTCAACGATGTTGTCGAAGTAATGTACGATTATACCTCGGATGGTGGCCAGTTGTGGCTCGATGCAGATCTGAGCAGCAGCGGCAAGGTTTCTGATGAGCGTTTGATCGTGGGCGAGGATGCGACAGGTTCGACAACCGTGATCCTGAACAACGTTGTGAGTGACGTTGCACTAACTGATGGTGATGGAATCGAGATCGTGACGGTTGGAGAGGACCTCGCGCCGGACGCATTTGTTCTCGGCAATCCCAACGACTTCGGACCGTTCGCGGTCGAGATCAACCAGGGCGGCGAAGACAACTGGTATGTCCAGTCTCCCGGCTACCGCGAGGAAGCGGCGGTGATGCAGGCTGTTACGCCGTTCATGAGCTCTCTTGGCTACGATTCAGTCATGAAGTTCTTCGAACGCCGTGCCTACGGCTGGTTCCGCAGGGATGCCGGCGAGAAGGAGTCGTGGTGGGTCCGCACGACGGGCAGCAAGTACAAGCTCGGTCTTGAAGGTGACGCCGCGACAGAGATCGACGGTTACAGCGGCTGGTTCCAGGTCGGTGCGGACCTGATCGCCGACGGTGACAAGGGCACCCGGTTCGATCTCGGTCTGTTTGCCGGAGTCGGTTACAACACGGCTGATGTTGCCGGGATTCGGAGCAGCGACGATGCCGGTGAAATCGAGCAGACAGCTTACGGTGTCGGTGCCTACATGTCGGTTCACGAAAGGGGCGCATGGTACCTCGATGCGGTTGCGCAGGCGATCTACAGCGACCTGTCGATCGACTACCTGACAGCAGACAAGGTCAAACCGGATGAAGTGTGGTCGTATGTTGCATCGATCGAATTTGGCGGCTGCATGTCTGCGGGTGATAGTTTCAGGATCGAACCGCAGGCGCAGTTGATCTACCAGTATACGGAAGACATCAACCTGTCGACGCTTGTCGGTGATGTTACCATCGATGATTACGAGGGTCTCCAGGGTCGTGTGAGCCTGGCCGGTGTGTTCGGAAAATGCGAGACCGACCTGAATCCGTTCTTCGAGATCACGGCGATCAGGGACTTCTCGGAAGGCAACGTCGTGAAGTATCTGGACGATACGGTCGAGCTGACGTCAGAGTCTGAAGACTGGTTCCTCGGCGGAACGATCGGCTTGAGTCAGGCGCTCTCTGCGAACAACGACTTCGGTTACTACCTGAAAGCCGGTGGTTTGTGGGGCCTCGATGGAATGGATTCCTACGACTACTCGCTGACGGCAGGGCTGAAGAAAGCCTTCTGATCCGACGCCAAACAGCGCCAAACGTCAAGGCGGACAGCATATATATAAACTGTCCGCCTTTTTTTGTGCCCTGTGCAGATTACGTGTAGGGGGGGAGCCTCTTTTTTGGTGAACAGGTAACAGATAGCAGGTAATAATTTCAGTTTTGTTGAGGTATTACAATTGCGGATACATTGGAAGGCATTATATAGGTCCTATGGGTCCTATAAGTCCTATAGGTCCTCTAACCATAGCCCCTCGGCCCAACCGGCAGAATGCAAAAAGCCGTCCCGGTATCTGACTATCGGGACGGCCTCTGGATTGTTGAAGGTGAGCTTTGCTCTGATCCTCAGTCGTCGAGCATGCCCTCTAACCGGTCTTCGAGGTCGGCGTAGATGGCCTGGAGCTGGTTGATGGTGTCCTGGTCGGCTTTCCACATTCCTCTGCCGTTTGCCTCCAGCATGCGGCCGACGATGTTCAAAGTTGCTTGCGGATTGATCTTTGCGAGCTTTTCACGCATCTCTTCGTTGAAAGCGTAGGTTTCCGCCGCTTTCTTGTAGACCCAATCGTCAACCCCTTTGGTGACAGCGTCCCAGCCGAGCATGTAGGTGAAGCGGTTGCTGATCTCCGTCGCGCCGGTATGGCCCTGGTCGACCATGCTTTCGAACCATTTCGGGTTGAGGAGCTTTGTCCTGAACTCGACTTTGAGTGCCTTGTCGGCGTCATCGACCTTGACGTCGGCGGTAAAGGTTTCGACGTAGTTCAGCTTGACGTTCCCGCCTTTCTTGTTCCTCTTGCGGGCCGAAAGCTGAAGCGATCCTGAAGAGGAGAAGTAGCGGTCGATGTCCGATATGCCGTACTCGGCGGAATCAACCTGCTGGACGACACGGTCGACGGTGCCAAGGAGGTTTTCGAGGATTTCAGGCTGCTGGTCGCCGTAGCGGTTGCCGCCGTAGGCGTAGCTGGTTCGCTTGATGAACATGTTGTCGAGATCGTCCTCGTTTTCCCAGGCAGAATCCTCGATCAGCTCTTCGACCATTGAACCGTAACTGCCCGGAGCCTGTGTGAAAAGTCTTGCCGTTGCGGCTTCGAAGTCCTGACCTTTCTCCACTGCCTCGTCGACGTGCTTTTTGATGTTGTTCATCTCTGCCGGTTCGTCGGCTTTGGCGGCGTCCTTGACAAGCTTGTCGAGCAGGTCGACAAGAACGCCGAAGGTGTCGCGGAAGATCGAACTGATCTGTATCAGGACATCTACACGGGGACGGCCGAGTTTCTCGATCGGCACAAGGCTGTAGTGGCTGATCTTGCCCTGGGCGTCATAGGCCGGTTCGGCGCCGATGAGGTCGATGATCACGGCGACAGCCTCGCCTTTACTCTTGATCGTGTCGAGTCCCCAGAGAACCTGGGCGATGGTTTCAGGGAAGTTTCCGTCATTTTCTTCCTGGTGGCGCTTGATGATTGTCGCGGCGATCTGTTTGCCCCGTTTGAAGGCGAGTTCCGATGGAATGCGCCACGGGTCGATGGCATGCATGTTCCGTCCTGTCGGAAGAACGCTCGCACCGTCGCGGACGATGTCGCCGCCGGGTCCGGAAGGCAGGTATTCGCCGCGGAAAGCCCTTATGAGGGATTCCATTTCACGGCTGTTGTCCTGGAGAGCATCTTTCAGCGCAACCCCCTCGCTGAGGGAGGTATTGAGCGCTTCGGCCATCTCGGTCGTGATTTTCGCCTCACCGGTAAGCACCTTGAAAACGGCAGCCGGATTGCTGTTGTTTTCAAAAATGGTCTGCTGGATGAAGTCCCTGGTGTGTTCGTCAACTCTTTCCCGGATCGCAAGCGCTTCCTCTTCGCCTTTTCGCGCATGCGTCGCCAGGGCGGCATAGTCTCCGTAACCGTTCGATTCTCCAATTGCCCTGAGGATCACCGAGGGGAGGGACATTTCGTTGCCCCGGACCTTGAGGTATTCGGTGATGGTCGTCACCTGGCTGTCGAGCGGCGGGGTCTGGCCGAAAATATGCAGCGCGTTGGAGATGAGCTTGCCCTCCAGTTCCATCAGGTAGGTGTAGAGACGGCTGAGGTAGTCGCTGAAGCTTTCTCCCTCGAGTCTCGGGCAGTCGTCGGTGAGGTTGAGCTGCTCGGCTTTTTCGATAATGGCTTCTTCGGATTCCGGGTCCGAAAGCTTTTTGAGGTCGCGTTCCCTGTAGTCGTTGAGCATGTCCTTGAACGCCGGAAGTTCTTTGTAGAGCCCTGCGCGTGCGAGAGGGGGGATATTGTGCGAGATCATGGTTGCGTACCCGCGCCGCTTGGCGATGTTCGCCTCGCTCGGGTTGTTGACCGGATAGATGTAGAAATGCGGCACTTCGCCGAGGAGGGCGTCGGACCAGCAGTCTCCTGTGACACCAAGCTGCAGCCCGGGCATCCATTCAACGGTGCCGTGCATGCCGACATGGACCATTGCGTTGGCGTTGAAGGTTCGGCTGATCCAGCGATAGAAGGAGATGTACTGGTGATGCGGCGTGTTTTCCTTATCGAAGAGCAGTCTCATCGGGTCCCCCTGCACGCCGAGGCGGGGTTGAACGCCGATGAACACATTGCCAAGGGTAAGGCCGCCGATGAAGAGGCGATCGGTCCCCAGCGGAGCGATATCTCCGGGGAATCCGCTCCAGCGTTCCTCGATCCGTTCGCGTTCCCTGACGGTCGTGATCTGTTTATATTCGTCCCTGTCGATACCGAAGGCGTCCGGTTCGTGAGCCTGTACTTCGTAATCTGTTGCCTTGTCGAGCATCTCGAGCAGTGCTTCGGGTGTGTCCGGCAGCGTTCCGACATTGTAGCCTTCGCTCTCGAGGCGTTTGAGTATCTGGTAAAGACTCTTGGGGACATCGAGCAGGGCCGCACTGGCCTTGCGTCCCATGCCGGGAGGATAGTCATAGACAACGAACGCAAGTTTTTTATCCCTGTTCTCCATGTGCCGCAGCTCGGAGAACTTGGATGCTATGCCCGAAAGCCTTTCCAGCCTGTCCGGTACGGTCTGGAGCTTGCCGTCCTTGACGGCGCCGAGAACCACGGGACAGACCGCGCCGTCCATTTCCGGCAGGGAGTAGGTCATGGCCGACTGTAACGGTACGACGCCTTCTTTTTTCCATGAATTGAAGTCCTGTATGAAAAGCGGCTGTGAAACGACGTAAGGTGCGTTGATGGAACTGAGTATCTCGTCTCTTGCGGCTGCCGACGCACCGGGGGTCGTGGCGCCTGCGGGGCCGCCCACAAAGCCGAAGCCCATCATGTTGATCAGCATGTCGATATCGGCGTTGACAAACCATTCACGTGCGGCGACATGTCCTTCGACGCCCATGACGAACACAGGGAGGACATTGAGCCCTTTCTCTTCAAGGGCGCGTATGGTGTTGATGATGTAATCTTTCTCCTGCAGGAGGTGTTTACGGAAGAACACAAGCCCGATGTTCTTTTTGTTTCTGGCGTTTTTATCACACTTTTTGTTCCATTTGATGTAATGATTCAGATCCTTGAAGTAATCAGGGGCATCGGGATGGTAAAATCCCATGGTCGGTACTTCAACAACCTTGTCCGCCTTGATCGCTACATCGAAGTATTCTGACATGATGTAGTTGAACATGCTGGCAAGGTTCTCTGCAGTCGGGTGCATCCAGTAGGTGTAAACCTGCATCCAGTTCTTGAAGTCCTTGGCTTTTTTCGGGATCAGCGGCAGCATGGTGCGCATGATCTTGAGGAGCTTCATGTAACCGTAAAGGGCGTCCTCGTCACGTCCTTTCACCAGCATTTTGGCGACTTTCTTGACGATGTCCGGCATTCCGCTGCCGTCGCCGGAGACAACGTAATTACCCACTTTCGTCATCTGCATGACTTCCGGCATCGACTCGTAGGCGAAAATGGTGCTGACGTTCGATTGATTGATCTGTTCCTGCAGCCAGTCAGCCTGACCCTTGAACTGGATAAGGGTTGTAAAGATAAGATCGGCATTGCGGATAGCCTCGGCAGCTGCCGGGTTCTGGTGTTCGAGGTCCTGGTCGGTCCACTGGGTCAGTTCGGCATGTTTGCTGATCTTGTCCGTTACTTCACGCCATACCCGCTGATTACACTGCTCCATCCCGACGATGGCCGCAATCTTGATTTTACTCTGCATAGGAAAGGAAAGTCACCATTGGTTAGGGTAAATTACAGGAATACCAAATGTAATAATAGTTCGGTGAATAGTAAAGGACTAGTTGAGGAAGAAAGGGAGCAAGGAGTAGCGCACTCCGTGCGCAGGAGCAAGAGGGGGAGAGTTCCCAGTTCTCAGTTCTCAGTATGAAGAAAATGCAGGGGCGAAAAATCTTTCGCCCTTACGGAGGCAGAAGAAAATAATCAATGATATCTGACTGTTGACTG
>JANQMO010000049.1 GCA_028280025.1 Chlorobium sp.
CTTCCGTTAGGGTTCTGGAAAACGAAAAGACTACAGGATACGTCAACTTGCAGAAGAATGACGGATGGTTTTCCGCTCCACTTCGAACGCTGTTTCCGCAACTTCGAACACCTTTTCCGCTCAAGTGGCAAAAAGTGTTCGAGGTTCAGCGGAATGACTGTTCGAGCTTTTCCGGAATGACTGTTCGATGTTGTGCGGAAATTGTGTTCGAGGTTTGCCGGAACCTACATCAGGGGTTGCGGGACGCTGTTCCGTAAGTGAAATAAGTCTGGATATGATGCGTTAGTTGCCAGGTGTTTGGGGAGAAGTTCTTAGTTCTCGGTTCTAAGTTCTCAGTGAAGATAACAATGAGTGGAGGAAAAATCGTAAATCGTAAATGGTGAAGATAGCTTGTTAGCTGGATAGCAGGCTTGCTGGTTGGCAGGTACGAGCGGGACGTAGGTTATTAACTGCACTAATAGTGATGTAGCAATTCGGGGTATTGGCGAGGAGCGCCGGAGAGACAATGATCGTGAATCGTGGGAAGCGATGAGTGGAGGAAAAATCGTGAATCATGAATGGTGATTCGTGATTGGTAAGAAAGAGAGGATGGGAGATCGGAGCGCCTTTGGTGCAGGAGACGAGGGTCGAGAGGTAAGAGTCGGGAACCATTTTTGCGGCTCTCTTGTTGTCATGACAGTGTCCGTACATTATATTTGTGGAAAAATACATTGAATATGGCTACTGAAAAGAGTATCAAAACGGAACGAATCGATGTTCGTGCCAATCTGTCGGTTAAGCAACTGTTGCAGGAGGCTGCGAGTGCGTGCCATAAAAGTGTCAGTGAATTCCTGTTGGATGCGGGTGTTACTGCGGCTAACCAGATGCTTGCAGATCGTCGCCGTTTTGAGCTTGATGAGGTTCGGTGGCAGGAGTTTCAGCAGCTCCTTGACAGGCCGGTTTCTGCTCCCGGCACCAGGATGAAATCACTGCTTTCTGAACCCGGGATGCTGGATTGATGGCTTCGCGTTTCAGCAGGGTTGAGAAGCTTTCTTCGTCTCACGATGTGAATGCATTTGACTGTGGCAACCATGCCCTGAATCAGTTTCTGCAACGTTTTGCCATGGTAAACCAGAAGGCTCACAGTGCTCAGACGTATGTTTGCTGCGAGCTGGGAACCGAAATGGTTGCTGGGTTTTACAGTCTTGCTGTTGGCAGTGTGGAGCCTTCAGCGGCCATCGGTCGCCTTGGCAAAGGGCTTGCACGGCATCCTGTGCCTGTGATGATTCTAGGGAGGCTTGCGGTTGACCGACGGCACCAGGGTGCTGGCCTTGGCAGAGCCCTGCTGAAGGATGCTCTGTTGAGAACAGCGCAAGCTGCTGAGCTTGCTGGCATCAGGGCCATTCTTGTTCATGCCAAAGATGATGATGCTCGCAGTTGGTACCTGCAATGGGGGTTTGAACAAAGTCCTACTGACCCGTATCATCTTTTTCTTCTGATGAAGGATCTGCTTGCTTTTCTTCAGAGATGATGTTGCGCTGATTCATCAACTGCGCTGATTGAGGAGAATCTTTGCTCGATTCTGTTGAGTGCATCATTGATTTGCAACAGTTTTTCCCGATTGTGACATCAATCACAGGTAGAACGTTATTGGAAAAAGGAGGAAGGCAATGAAGATTGAATAGCTCACTTCGTTTCGCAGGATTAGCTCGCTCTGGCTCGCAGGAGTAAGGAGGAAGAAGAGAGGATTGGGGGACGGGAAACCGGAGGAAGGTTTTTGTAAGTTCCTATTACTGTATGAAAAAAAAAGACCCGTATTCATGGCTTTTTCAGGCAATGGCATTGAGTCCTTTGCGTTGCACCAGAGAGAGCAGCTTTAAGGTAGGCCCGGCAGGTTTTTTCTGGCCGCGTTCCCACTGGCTGACCGAATCAAGATGGACCGTGACTGTTTTTTAATAGGCAATTCCGTAAACAATGCGGATCGTTTTGATAATATTGGCGGCAGGCTCTTCTTTTATGTTGAGGTTGTTCAATAACTCGGGGGTTAGATCCGGTTCGATAGCATTGAGAAAATCCTTAAGATCTTTTTTTATCAGTTCCGGTAGGTCGACTTTCTGATCGGGAGAGAGGATTTGATAAAGTCGCAGGACATCGTTACGGTGTTTCCTGATGTTTTTGTTGTCAACTTGTTCTCCGTTTCCTTTTCGTTTGGAAAGGTCCAGCCATGCTTGTGCTTTCAGGGGGATGAGGCATTCTTCTCCCACAATGGAGACTCCTTCGATTTCTTTTTTGTGTCGATGGAGAAAATCGTAATAATCATCTGCAAGTAAAATAGCGGAGAGGCTGGAGACGTCTTCGTCAATCGGAATTGGAGTCAGGTGACTGTCGTTGTTGAGGGTGAGGCCATCTGGTTTACGGGAGAAGAGTTCAAGTATGACAGGGTAGTCTCTTTGTGTCGGTCTGCGAAACCGATAGAAAGATTTTTCTCCTTCGCTTTTCTCCTGAATTTCGTAACATCCGGCCTGGATAAATTCCCAGAGTGCTCTTCCGAAGTTCGCATCCAGAACCTCGACGCAGATCACGATGTCGAGATCTTTGGTTGCACGGGGTTCGAGTCCGGCATCATTCAGTACCAACCAGGTTGCAGCACCGCCGATCAACATGTAACAGTCTTGGTATTCTGTAAAATGAGAGGCAAATGTTTTCAGACCAGTTACCATTCCAGTTTCTCCATCATTTCTTCAAGGGCGGATTCTATGCGTTCATCGTTTTCCTCTTTCAGGCTCAGATAGAGAGAAAAAGGATCGACTCTACCCTCCAGGGCAAAGAGGGCAGGATCATACTGCCATAGCTGGAGCTGACAGGTTCCTTGATCCTCGATCGGGATGATTGGCGCTGTTTTGGCAAGTTTATGCCAGTGTCGGTTCCATATCGCATAGTTCGGTTCTTCTGGAGATGTCAGCATGCTGTATTGGGCAAGTGCGGTTTCCCCTGCTATAAGGCGTTGGGTTTCAGGTAGGTTCTGCACCATGATCCGCTTAACGCTTCGTACCGGGTTTTGCAAGATGGTGCGGGATTTTTTCCATAGTAATTTTTTATCGGGGGGCGATAGCAAGCGTTCCTTTCCTTTGCGTCTGACGGTAGAGAGCCGGGTGCCCTCGATTTCATTGAGGGCGCGTGTCATAGTCATGGCAGTGTAGCCAAGCAGCTTCGCCAGTTTTTTGGGGGTTACGGGTACTGGAATACCACCGTTCAAGGTATAAATAAGTACCGCCTGGGTGGCAGGACTGAGAGATTTCGGGGCAGATGGTGTTGCCTTATGCTTTTTTTTCTGATAGGCTGCTCCAAGTTCAGGCCAGAAGAGTTGTTGGCCGATATCGACAAACGGGATTTTGCGTGCGACCATGCGCTGGCGTACATAGCCTGGAAGGCCTTGCGTGATGACACAGTAAGAGTCATATTCGTTGAGTGTTTTCAATATCAGCAGAAGATGTTTTTCAAAGGCAGCAGGCTTGAAATCATCTTTGTATTTAAGATAGATCCCGAGGACTGATCGATCTCCGACATTCAGCGAATAAAGTGTGTATCTTTGTTTCAGGAGCAGAGGTAAGGGTACAGTTATAGGTTGACCCCAGGTTACTGGATATCCGGCAGCTCTTGTGATGAAATCCTCGAACTGTTTTTTATATGTGTTCATGTGCTGGTAACGTGTTTTTTGCAAAGTAACATTTTTTATGTTATTGTGCAATAATTATGATATTGATATATGATGAAATGATTTAGAATGATGGATATTGTTCAGTAGGTTAAATAAGTCTGGATATGATGCATTAGTTGCCAGGTGTTTGGGGAGAAGTTCTTAGTTCTCGGTTCTAAGTTCTCAGTGAAGATAGCAATGAGTGCTGAGCAACGAGCAATGAGTGAAGAAGATGAGATGTAGGATGTGGGATGAGAAAGGGAGACTGGAGACCGGTGACTGGAGGGCGGAAGAATGTGGCCAGTGACCGGATTGTACCCTGGGGGCGTGGAGGTGTTATGTAATCGGATTTACTGTTTCGACGTCCAGCCTTTTTCAGGTAGCCATTCATCCTTGAAACTTGAGTTGGCTTGCAAACTGTCAATAACTGGCTGTAGGAATCTGGATATCTCAGTCGTGACCTTCGACAGACTTTCAACATGAACACTTAGCTTCGCTTTTCTGACAAAGGCATTCCACTGCACCTTTTTTTGTTGGTCTTCATAAAAGTCTGAGGTGAATGCAACTGGAACACTGTTTGGAAGAGCTGTCTTTCGCCGGGCACAGGTGTTTTTTATGGCTTCGCTTAAGATCTCTCCACTAAAAGGGAAAAGTCTTGAGAGCAGCCAGATATCGTAAAAATCTTTCATTCTGCTATTTGCTAAATCCAGTTGAATCATGGTTTCCAGTTTTTCTGCAACCAGCGAGTATCGAGGATAGCATCTTAGTTTGGGTGGAGGAGCTTCGTTGAATAGCGTCGGATATTCAATGTTTTCAGGGGCAGGGGTAATAGCATCTCCAAAACCGATATCAATCTGCAGAGGAATCCTGGCTGTATTGAGAATCCCGACAAGTGTTACTCGGACTCCGTCATATTTCTGACCTTCCCGAATCTTTTCAACGTTTATGGTATCAGTCTTATACACCATGCCGTCAGTGTTGCAGTGGATATTACAGATTTCATGAACTATTTCTTCGAGATTAGTCAAATCTGGGGACTCAAAGGCAAGAAAGTCGGCATCTCGGGTAACCCGGTAGTTTTGTCCCATCCAAACCAGAAACAGACTGGCGCCTTTGAGAATGAAGCGGTCAGTATACGATGATATACTCAGTCGATAGAGAAATCTTTCCATTCCATATCGGGAGAGCAGCAAGTTGAAGTCCTCATTATTGTTTTTTGCCCGGTTCAGTAAGCGCTGAAAAATCGAGTGTGCCCAATTTTTATTGTCTTTGCTCATACAGTGGCTTCTAGATATGGTCGCATTATGTTAAGTACCCTGTTGATCTTGGCTGCTTCGATCAGTTCATTCATAGTGGCTTTTTTTGTTCTCCAAACTTCACGAAGAGACTCAATGGCAACGTCAAGCCCGACCTTATTTCTGAATTTAAAGCAATCAGCTACTGTTTTTGCTGGACTGTATATTTTAACTGTAACCCCATTTAGAACATGTTCTTGCACACCATAGAAATATGCTGGGCCGGAAACATAAGTCAGGAGGAGTGGTGGGTAATCAATTTTGGGTTTCCACGTACCTCTGGGGACAATTATCCAGATTTCATGAGGGACTTGGGTTGTTATTCCGTAGTAGCTTAGAGCAGAAAGTAAACCAATAACGGCGTTTGGAACTCGTTTTGCCACCTCTACAAGGTTTGCATTTTCATCAATCTCGCTATCCGGCAGGGAATACAACCCGAGGCTTGTTTTTTGAAGTAGCCCTTTGTGATGCATTGCATAGAGATAATTCCGGCTAATACCCAGCGCCTCGACATCCTCTGCCTGAATGATGCCTTGCTTTTTAGCTAGCTTCAGTATCTGTTGTTTTCGGTCCATATTTTATTTGTTTTTTGCAAAAGCGCTTCAAATATATGTAAGTGAATAGGTTTTGCAAAATATTTGCGAGATTGAGTAGCTCGCTCTGGCTCGCAGGAGTAAGGAGGAAGAAGAGAGGATTGGGGGACGGGAAACCGGAGGATGGTTCTTGTAAGTCCCTGTTACAGGGTTGCGGGACGCTGTTCCGTAAGCACAATAAGTCTGTATATGATGCGTTAGTTGCTAGGTGTTTGAGGAGAAGTTCTTAGTTCTCGGTTCTAAGTTTTCAGTGAAGATGGCTTGTTAGCTGGATGGCCCGCTTGCTGATTGGCAAAAAATGGGGGAGTTGGTAACGGCTGAAACAGTTTACTGTTTGTCATCAAGAAGCCTCAAGGGCCGATATTTAAGGCCATCAATACCGTTAAAAACCTTATCATTTGTCAGTAAGACAGAATTGTTTATGATCGCTGATGCTGCGATAACTGCGTCAGGAAGCTTGATTGAATTGGCTCGTCGCAGCTGGATCGTTTTGTTTTTCAATGTGTCGGACGATAAGGGAATCTGTTCCAGCTCGGTTAAAAGATCACGTACAGACTTTTCTTCTCCCGCGGTCAATCCGGAAAAAGAAAGCAATTCTATCTCCGTTATGATAGATACGCTGTAGTGACCGGCTGGAAGAGGTTCAGCCAATTGGTTGTTCAGTAGATAAATGATGACATTTGTATCGAGCAAATACCGTGCGTTCAATTCCACTCTTTACGAGTCTCCCTTTGATAAGTTACGCCGTCTACATTCTTGAATGATTTCACACTACCGGCAAATTTCATCA
>JANQMO010000052.1 GCA_028280025.1 Chlorobium sp.
CACGGTCTTGCACGCATGACTCGGGGACAGTGTGGGTCGCTACTCCTTCACTGGAGGGACTTGCACCCTTTATCTCCTGCCGGTCTCCCGGCGCACCCCAATACCTACTACCCAATACCTACTACCCAGTGCCGCTGGCTTTGCCAGTACACTACCAGTGCACTAATTCTTCTGCTCTTCGAGGTAGGAGCTGTAGGATTTGTAGCTGTAGTAGCCTTTGTAGCCGTAACGGCCGTAGTAGCGGCCGTATTTGCCGTAGCCGGTTTTATCCGACGGGCCGATGATCGCGACACCGAGGAGGCGGTGTTTCAGGTAATCGAGTTTCTGGACTTCCTTGAGCAGGTTCCGGTTGGTGAAGTCCATGCGCACAACCATAAGAATTCCATCGACCGCCCGCGACACGAGCGTCGCGTCGCTGAGCAGCAGCAGCGGCGGTGAATCGAGGATCACATAATCCCACTCTTCCTCGAGCGTTTTGATCAGCTCACTCATCTTGTTCGAACCGAGCAGCTCGTTGGGATTCGGCGTGTTATTGCCGACAGGAAAAAGAAAGAGGTTTTCGTGCATGGTCGGCTGGATCAAGGGATCAACATCGGCTTCAAGACCCGCAAGATAATCCGAAAGCCCCGGTACTCTCTGTCTGCTGAACATTCGGTGCAGGCTTGGCCTGCGCAAATCACAGTCTACAACCAGCACCCGTTTGCCGTTAATTGCAAAAGCATAGGCAAGGTTTGTGCAGACAGTAGACTTGCCTTCACTGATCTCGGTACCGGTCACCAGAATCGATTTGAGTTCACGATCAGCCTGGGAAAAGACAATGTTGGTTCGCAGATCACGGAACGATTCGGCAAAGGGCGAAGAAAGCCGGTCTGCCATCAGCAACGGCTTTCTTTTACCGCTCGACGGCACTGCCTTCCCCTGTGAGCTGGCTTTCTTGTGCTTCGATGCCTTCTTGCCGTTGCCGTTGAACGACGGCAGGAATTCTGTTATTTGCTCAATCGATTTCATGAGAGCTCCCTGAAGGTCCTGACCGTTGTCTTCGCCGACATATGGTATGGCGGCAAGCGGAACGTATCCATGATCTTCAAGGAAGGCATCATCCTTGAGCGTTTGGTCGAGCATCTCCCTGACGAAAACAAACGCGCCGCCCAGACCGAGACCGAGTATGAGGCCGATTAACAGGTTTTTTTTCAGATCCGGCGCGACAGGAACCGTTGGAGGAAATGCCGCCCCGACGATCACTACCTTGCCGACCTCGGAAGCGATCTTGATACGGGACTCCTCGAGCTTCTCTTTGAGGAAGGTATAGGTGTTGTTCAGTACTTCCCGGTCCCGCTGCAGGCGCGCATAGTTCAGCTGCTTCTGCGGCAGACGGTTCAATTGGCTTTCATAGTAGTTTTTCGACCGCCGATATTCCTCTGCGACATATTTCAACTCCGCAAGACGCACATCGGTCTGAAGCTGTTCCGAGATAAGATCGAACTGGTACTGGCGAGCCTTGCTCGAAAAAGCGAGCTCCCCGGCGATCATGTTGCGGGTCAGTTCCTGCAACCGCTGCTTGAGCATGTCCAACTGCTGCTTTTTGGCATTGTAAGACGGCTCCCTTACCCCGCCCTCTCCAGCCATTGCAATCAGCGCCTTTTCTTCCCGCTTGATCCGCGCCTTGAGTTCCTTTGACTGCTGATCGACGTTCTGGGAAATTTTGGCGCTCAGCGCCTTTTCCTCCTCGGAAAGCTTCTGGACAATAAAGTCCTGGCGCTTCTCCAATATGTTGTATTCTGCCTGCGCATCATTGTAGCGGGACTCTGCTTCCACCAGCTTTTCGAGCAGCTTCTCGGCGTTTCCGGTAAGTTCATAGATGTTCTGCTTCTTCATGTAGGAAGAAAGCTGATTTTCAACGTCCGAGATTTCTTTCTGCTGGCTGGCAAGCTGTTCGCTGACAAACTCCTTGACCGACATGGCCTGGTCGGCGTTCCACTCGATATCCTTGCGCATATAAGCCTCGCAGATAGCATTGGTCAGGAGCGCTGCCTCTTCGGGAAACGGGCTCGACACCGAAACCTCAAGAATATCGGTGTCCCTGGCATTACTCACCTTTACCCGTTTCTGAAGCACTCCGGCATATCCCCGCATCATGAGGTCATGATCAATCTCTTCTTTTTCACCGCTACCGAAAAAATTCAGCCCGCTGAACAACATACCGACAGGAGAAACATACCGCCGCTCCCCGAACAGTTCCAGTGAATCACGATCCTTGCGGGGATAAAGAT
Organism: Chlorobium sp.; assembly: GCA_028280025.1. Lineage (GTDB taxonomy): Bacteria > Bacteroidota > Chlorobiia > Chlorobiales > Chlorobiaceae > Prosthecochloris. The sequence goes on from JANQMO010000052.1 coordinate 2,271, forward strand.
CCCTGACAACCTCTTCGGCAAGCGGGAAAGACTTGACAAGCTCGATATCGTTCTGGAGCTCAAATCCGGTCAGGGACTCGAACGGATTGATCATCTCGCCTACACCGCCCTTGTCGGTCTTGATCAGGACGACGGATGTGGAACGGTATTCAGGAGTCGCTGAATAATGATAGAACATGACCAGCACAAGAACCAGCCCCGCAATTGCCCCGATGATCAGCCTGTTTTTCCAGAGAACCTGCAGCAGTTCCTGGATATTGATCTCCTGCTCAAACTGGTTGTTGTCGCTGTTATTCATTCGTCGTCTGTTCTCCGTACGTAGTATCGGTTAGTGGCTGGTAATAGGGTGAAGATAGTTGTTGAGCTGTTGATTTGTTGAACTGTTGAGTTGTTTAAATGCGGGCAGCCACAGAGGGCTGCCCCTACTCATTGCTCAGCACTCGTTGCTCATTGCTTTCCACGATCCCCCGCCCCTACATTTTACTTCTCTTACTCCTGGCTACTGGCTCCTGCGAAACGAAGTGAGCTACTCCTTACTCCTTTCTCGTCACTTGCCCCTATGCTCTCCCTATTCCCTAAACAACCCTCCTTACTCCTTCCCCGCCTTGCACCTCTTCCACTCGTCTCTTGTCACTTGTCTCTCGTCTCTTCGGCGCACCGCGCCGACATCAATCCGACGCAATAGCATAAACACTTGCCGCGGAAACAATAAGCGCGGCAATACGAAGCGCCATATTTGTATCAAGCCCCTTGTCTTCAGGTATGACCAGTGTATCGTTGGGCTTCAGCTCGACAAACTGTGACCGATCGCCCTCCTCGAAATAGGTTTTGAGGTTTATCTGGTAGGTCTGTTTACCGTCCTCGTCGGGTTTATACCGGAGCAGTTTTGCTTTTTTCAGATTTGCATCTTCTTTTGGACCACCGACAAGTGAGAGCACTGTCGGGATATCGGAATCCTGCCGGACGATATGCTGTCCCGGCTTGTAAACCTCGCCAAGGACGTTGATATACATGAGAATATTCCCCATGCTGTCGGTAAAATAGGTATCCTGAGGCATACCGTAACCGGGCATAACCTGCTGCTGGTTGCCCAGGCCCTGGAGTCCTCTTGAAGGGGATGAGTAAAGAAGGCTGGGTGACGACGACCCGTAAGGCTGCTGTGCATATGCTGCCGTTGTCATGATCGGCGTGATGGACACCTGAACGACGAGAAGGAAGACGAAAAACCGTTTGAATGCTTTTTTCATGGTGCTTGCCCTGGTTAGGATATGAAAATCAAGGGTACAGAAAGACTACGCTGAGTGATAAGGAGATAAAGATATAGCTTTTTGGAAAATACTTCTTTTGCGCAAAAACAAGCACGTTTCAAAAAAAGTAATCGCACAAAAAGCTCCGCCACGTCAGTCCCACGACGACATACCTTACTGGAAATATGTACATATAACTGCGGGGGTTGATGACCACCGTTCTCAATGGGCTGGGGAAACGGCACTCACCTTTAACGGAAAAGATAAACATTCATGTTTAAAAACAAATATTTTTATGAGGGAATAGGTAGTGGGTAATAGGTATTGGGAAGGAAGTTCAGAGTTCTCAGTTGCAAGCAACGAGTGCTGAGCAATGAGCAATGAGTGAATAACAGTTCTTAGTGCTGAGTTCTCAGATTCTTAGTGGGAAGAAGAGTGCGGGATCTGGGTTCTTCTTCAAACAACTCAACAGTTCAACAAATCAACAGTTCAACAACTATCTTCCCCCCATTACCCACTACCTATTACCTACTACCTATTAACGGGAAATTCCGTACCTTGGTCTTGGTTTCTGAGGTGGTGGTTTCGAGAACAGTACACGACTATTCCTTCACGTTAATGACAGACTCTACAGGACGCATCCATGCCGATAATCCCGCTCTGAAAGAGCACTTTTATATGACCCGCAAGGCACTTGCCGAACTGAACCTTTCGGCCGGGTGGCTCGCGGACCTGCCGACCGACCGCAAGGCTGCAATCACGCAGGCTGAAGAACAGACAAAAACGATCAACCAGAGGCTCGAAGAGCTCCATGGCGACAAGGCAAAAATGCTCTTGCCCGCCCAGTTTCAGGGTATGAAACTGCTCCATGCTGCCAGCCACCTGATCATGAGCAGGCTTGTCGCCCGGCACAGCCCTGGATTTTTGAACGATATCGAAGAGTCGGCGCAAACTGCGCTCGAATCGGGAGGGCTGTCCGACTACCTGCAGAAGTTTGTCACCCTGTTTCCCCCTCAGGAATTGTTCAGCTCAAGACTCACCAACAACGAATATCTCGCTGCCCCCCCGAAACGCCAGGATGCCCTGGAGGAATCGCTTTTTGTCTGGCTTCAGAACCAGAATCCCGCCCTCGACCAGTTCAGCTACCTGCTGACGGATGAAGACCTGCGCGACGATACGTCATACAAAACCGTTGTCCAGACATTCCTGCATTCCCTGAAGGACATGGGTCCGATCGCTCCCGGCGCCATCGATCCCGCCGAACTCTTGACCGGCCCGATCCGCCATGCGCCCAACTCTCTGCTCGAACAGCTGCGCTACATCAGGATACACTGGAAAGACCTGCTGGAGGGAACACCTTTTCTCGACATGCTCGACAACAGTATCGGCGCCATACAGGACGAGGATGCCTGGCTGTTCTTCGAAAAAACCGGGCAGGATCAGGCAAAGCACGGCGGTTTTTATGAAAAACAGGCGCAAGCGCCGAGCTTTACCGACCTTGGAAACGAGCCGGAAAACTATTCCGTGGATTCGTCATGGATGCCCGAGGTCGTCATGATCGCCAAAAGCACGTTTGTGTGGCTCGACCAGTTGAGCAAGACCTACCGCCGCCCCATCCATCGCCTGCAGGATATCCCGGACCGGGAGCTCGACACTCTTGCCGAACGCGGGTTTACCGCTCTCTGGCTTATCGGTCTCTGGGAAAGAAGCCCCGCGTCCCAGAAGATCAAGCAGCTCCAAGGCAATCCCGAAGCAAAGCCTTCCGCCTACGCGCTCGACAGCTACACGATTGCCGATGAACTGGGCGGCTATGACGGGTACCTCGACCTCCGGCACCGGACAAAGATTCGCGGCATAAGGCTTGCCAGCGACATGGTACCCAACCATACCGGACTCGACTCGGTCCTGGTCAAGGAACGGCCGGACTGGTTCCTGAGCGCTCACGAGCCTCCCTACCCGGCCTATTCGTACAACGGGCCGAATCTCAGCAGCGATCCCCGTTACGGGATATTTATCGAAGACGGCTACTGGAACCGGTCCGATGCCGCCGTCACTTTCAAACGCGTTGACTATGAAAACGGTGACACCCGCTACCTCTATCACGGAAACGACGGCACCACGATGCCCTGGAACGATACCGCCCAGTTGAACTTCCTCAACCCGGAAACCCGTGAAGCAGTCATCCGGCAGATCCTCGATGTCGCAAGGATGTTTCCCGTTATCCGTTTCGACGCGGCTATGGTGCTGGTCAAGCGGCATATCCAGCGGTTGTGGTTCCCTCTCCACGGCCACGCTGCCGGCATTCCTTCCAGAAGCGCCTGGTCGATGAGCATGGAAGAGTTCAACAAAAACATTCCGGAGGAGTTCTGGCGGGAAGTTGTCGACCGTATTCATGCCGAAGCCCCGGACACGCTGCTCCTGGCAGAAGCGTTCTGGATGCTCGAAGGCTACTTTGTCAGGACGCTCGGCATGCACCGCGTCTACAACAGTGCGTTCATGCATATGCTGAAAAAGGAGGACAATGCCGATTACCGTTACCTGATAAAAAACACCCTCGAATTCGACGCCGGTATTCTGAAGCGCTACGTCAACTTCATGAACAATCCCGACGAAGATACCGCCATCGCCCAGTTCGGCAACGGGGACAAATATTTCGGGGTGTGCGCGATGATGGCCACCATGCCCGGCCTTCCGATGTTCGGTCACGGTCAGGTCGAGGGATTCAGCGAAAAGTACGGGATGGAATATGCGAAAGCCTATTATGACGAGCATCCCGACGAGGAGCTCGTCAAGCGCCATGAACGGGAGATTTTTCCGATCCTGAAAAAGCGTGCACTCTTTGCCGGTGTCGAAAACTTTTTCCTCTACGATGTCTACACTCCCGACGGGCACGTGAACGAAAATGTTTTCTGCTACTCGAACCGTCTGGGTGATGAGCGTGCTTTTGTTGCATATAACAACGCGTGGGAACACACCAGCGGATACGCAAAAATGTCGGTCGGCTTCAAAACCGCCAACGGCATCGAGCAGCGCTCACTTTGCGAAGGCCTCGGTTTCAACGATGACCGGGCATTCGTGATCTTCCGCGACCATGTCTCGAACCTCGAATTTATCCGCAGTGTCGGCGATTTACGGGAAAAAGGGATGCAGGTTCTCCTGGGCGGTTACCAGTTCAACATTTTCCTTGACTTCAGGGAAGTACGGCCATCGAAGCTCCTGCCCTACGACCGGTTATGCACCGAACTCGACGGTGCGGGTGTTCCATCAATCCGGAGGGCTGCACTTGAAATGAGTCTTGCGCCTGTCCATGACAGGGTAGCCTCTTTCTGTTCTCAGGCAAACCTCGAACTGCTGCTTGACGAAACAATGGACGATGCAAAACGGCAGAAACTGCTCGGGGAATCACTTTCCAGCCTTCTTGACTTTGTTGCCGGAGAATACGGACTACTGACAGGTCAGCAGGTAATGATACCGGATCATATTGTAAAAAATGCCTGCATATATTTCGAGCGGGCTGGTGAACTGGGGGGCATGCTCAAAAACATGGAAACACCTGAACTGCTCGACAGTCTCGGGATTGGAGACGCACAACGAAACAATTTCAGCCACATGGCCCTTCTGTGGATTACTATCGAAGCATTGGAGAAGCTTCTTCAGGAAAACAAAATATTGAAACAAGGGGTAATCGATGACTGGCTGCTTGTCAAACCTCTGACAAGAGCGTTCAGGAAAAACACCAGGCTGGATGGCATACCCTTCGAGGAACTGACTGATCTTTTCGGATGTCTGTTGTCACTGAAGATGCCCGTCACAACAGTGACGGCCCCTGAAAAATACCTTGCTGAAAAACTGGCAAGGCTCCTTGAAAAAAACGGCATGGCGCATGCCGAGATATTCCTCTCGGTGCAGGAGAAGTATAACAAACGCTGGTTAAGGGGCTCCCGCTTTACAATGACCACTTTCTGGCTGTGTGTTGTCACCCTGCTGCATACATGGCCAACGAAAAAGGAAAAAACAATTCCTTTTGGGCAACAGGAGCTTAAAAAATGGATCGATGCGCTGAGCACAATCCGCGATGATGCATTTATTGCCGGGTATGAAGCTGGAGCGTTTTTGAAAAACGCGAATCGTAAGCGCCGGTGCTGAGTACTGAGCGGGAACTACCGCTGAATCCATTCCGCAAGATTCTTTTTTATTCTACGAATTCTATCTTCTGACACCTCGCCTATTTTTCCAATCAGCACCCCTTCCTCAATAACAGCAATACGTGCAACGCGAATAAGACTGGAACACACCAGCCCGCTTTGCGCAAAATCGTCATCTCTCACAGTTACAATCTCATCAAGATCAGGTGTATAATGCTTCAACTGAGATGAAATCATGCAGATAAGCCAATCATTATAATTCACAGACATCGGGCATAACAATAATGCCGGACGAAGTTTGCCTTCAGACAAGTCTGTTTGAGGAAATCTGAAGATCACAACATCGCCGGACTTTTTCATTGCCATTTTTCTCTGAAACTGATGTGTTCATATTCACTGGTATCTTCATTCTCCATCCCCCTCATCGCTGATTTCAGCGAAAAATCCTCCCACTTTTTATTCATTGGCACACACGCCTCAAGCGTCTGTTTTGTAGACAGAAATTCGACAAAATCGAGAATTTCCTTTTGAAGATGCTCGGGAAGGCGAGCTGTTTCCTGTTGAATTTTATCAAGTAGATTCATAGCTCATTTTATTTTTCCTTAATCAAAGCTATATATAATTCCAATAGTAACAACTCCCAAACCTTTGAGCGCTCCCGGACCTGCCCTGTGAAATCCAGACATCTGCTTCACGGGTCAACATTTCCACCATTCACCATTCACGAATCACTATTCACGATCTTCCCCTCCTTACTCCTGCGAGCCAGAGCGAGCTACTCCTTTCTCGATGCTCAGAACTCGTTGCTGTTATGTAAAAACCCAAGCAAATAAGGAACATTTTTTCTATCGACACATATTTCTTCCATCACCAGTGCATTTTTTGAAAACACTGAGA
>JANQMO010000062.1 GCA_028280025.1 Chlorobium sp.
AGATTGCGGCCGTCAGGGGTGTTGACCCTGGGACAGACGCCATCTCGCCATCCCGATTTCAGAAGCTTGCAGCACCGGAAGATTTTTCACAGGTGGCCGACAGGGTACGAGAAGCGACAGGCGGCATCCCCATAGGTTTCAAGCTGTCGGCGCAGCATATTGAAAAAGACCTTGATTTCGCGCTCGAAACCGGTGTCGACTACATCATCCTCGACGGAAGGGGCGGAGGCACAGGCGCTTCGCCGAATCTTCTGAAAGACAACATCTCCGTGCCGACCATACCCGCCCTGGCACGCGCACGACAGCATCTCGATAAACGCAATGCGCGCCACGTCACCCTGATCATCACCGGCGGATTACGAACCGAGTCGGACTTCGTCAAGGCGCTTGCACTCGGCGCCGACGGCATTGCGATCGCCAACGCCGCCATTCAGGCAGCAGGCTGTTTAAGCATGAGGGCATGCCACAACAACCACTGCCCCGTCGGCATAGCGACCCAGGACGAGGCACTCAGAAAAAGGATTGTGATCGAAAAAGCCGCCCGCCGGGTCGGCAACTTCCTGTTGAACTCCACCAGCATGATGCAGGTCCTGGCACGAGCATGCGGCTACGATCACCTGAAAAAATTCAATCCTGACGATCTTGTCACCTGGCAGAAAGAGATGGCCCGGCTTGCAGGAATACGGTATGGGGGTGCTTCGATGCTGAAATAAACGGTACAATCAGACGCTCTGATCCCGATTGGCTTCATCAGCCTGGCTTTTGATCCCGTTGGCAAGCGCACTGACGACAGCGGAAATAATCTGGCCGCTGGTACTGAGCAGCTTGCCGGTTTCCGACTGGAGTTTCTGCTGGATGGCAATCTGGTGCTTGAAGTACTGAACGCTGTGCTCGTCGTAGTCTTTTCCGCTGACGTACTCGTCAATCAGCTTCTCGAAATCAGGATTGCTGACAAGCCTCAAGGCAAGCTTTGCTTTTTCGAGGGGTTCCAGCACTTTTTTGCTTTGCGTCTCTTGCTCCATGTACAATTGTATCTATGATCTGTTAATGGCTGAATCGAGGCACTAAAGACCAATGTAAGAATCTTCGAAGAATAATCCACCCCTCCGGCCTTCACGAAAACAGCGTATGCAGATTCGGCGGCTATCAAAAAATGCTTACGCTTTCTTCCCCGTATCCATTCTTTCAGCAATCCGCGCCCCGAATAACAGGAGAACCGACAACAGCACGGCATAGTGATAGATATCCTCCCTGTAGCGAGGTTCCCTTACCCACATCGTCTGCGTCCCGATCGTTTCAAGCAGATCGAGCACATCGTCCGAAACACGTTCAGCCCCATGACTGTGCAGAAACACACCTCCCGCATCACGGGCCAGTGCTCCGAGCCGCTCCGGCCTGAAAACCGTCAACACGCTCTTTCCCTCATTATCCGTCATGACCGAATCCATACTCCCGGATCCTCCGAGTGGAATAACAGACGGCTTGACTGTCCCAACGCCGACTATGATAAGCTTTACATCATGCGCCTTCAAGCGCTTCGCTTCATCGAAAAGCGCTTTGCCGTGGGTTTCCCCGTCTGTGGCAAGCACAACAATACGAGCGCCCGGCTTTTCTCCTGTTCCCGTCCTTTTCGTCAGTAACCGGTCTGCCAGGTCGAGCGCCCGGCCGGCTTCCGTTCCCTGCGCTTCGGCAAGATCCGCGGATGCACTCCTCAGCATTGTTTCAACAACCTCACTGTCGGCTGTCAGAGGACAGAGAACCGCCGCAGAACCCGCAAAAACAACAAGACCTCTCCGACCGCGCGCATACTCCCTGTTGATCCGCATGAGCTCCTCTTTCGCCCTATCGAGCCTGTCGGGACTGACGTCGCGGGCGCGCATACTGTTCGATACATCGAGAACAAACACCATGTCGAGCGATTCACGCCTGACAAGCTTGTCCCCGGAGCATAGACGCGGTCCGCATGCCGCCGCGAGCAGCAGCGCAAACGACAGCAACTGAACGAGACCGATGACAATCTCCCTTGCATATGCCCACGAGCCCATCAGTCCTGCTGCAAGCTCCTCGTCGGCAAGCCGTTTCCGAACAAGGTGCTTCCGCCAGATCCCGTAACCCAGAATCCCTCCCAGCGGCAAAACAAGCCAGAGCAGAACAAGCCTTTCAGGATATGCAAAACAAAAAATCTCCATGGGGCAGATAAGGAAAAAGTCAAAATTCAAAAGGTAAAAGTAGCTTGATAGCTGGAAAGCTTGATGGCTTGATAGTAAATAAAAATGTATAAACAGTTCTTTACGGGTATACTAGGCTGAACACTGCCCACTGCCGACTGAGAACTACCCCCTACGGTATTCTCAGCATTCTCGTATTTCCCGCCGCGAGCCCGGTTGCGAGAAAGAACGCCGCAAGCAAAAGAAGCAAGGGGTACAGTTCCCGATGCTCGATTCTCACAGGACCATCCAGGCGTGTTCGCTCAAGTGCCTCTATTTCGGTGAACGTCTCAAGAAGAGCATCGCTGTCCTCTGCGGCAAAAAACCTGCCTCCGGCTCTGTCGGCTATTCTTTCAAGCAGCTCTTTTCCGCTTTCCGGCGACAGACCTGAAGCCTCTTCCGGCATTTCGGGATTCCCTTCCGTGCCTATACCGACAACATAAATCCGCACACCCCTGTCCGCCGCTATCCCTGCTGCCGTCAGCGGCCCAACCTCACCGCTGTTGTTCACTCCGTCGGTCAAAAGCACCATGACCTTTTCTCCTGAAACCGATGCACGCAGACGGTTTGCCGCCACAAGGACGGCCGAACCGAGAGCTGTGCCGTCATCGCTGATCATGTCAGCCGACACCTCCCTCAGAAGCATGGCAAGTATGTCATGATCGGTTGTCAAAGGGCACTGCGTAAAACTTTTTCCTCTGAACAGAACAAGACCGATCCTGTCCCGCCGATGCGCCTTGATGAAGCGCAGGGCAACGCTCTTTGCAGCATCGAGGCGCGATGTTCCATTGAAATCGTCTTCAAGCATGGAATCGGAAATATCGAGCGCAAGCATGATATCGATCCCCCTTGCTGACGCGTCGGCGCTCTCCAGAGACACACGGGGACGAGCGGCGGCAAGAAGCGCAAGAACAACCGCAGCGAGCGTAAGCCATCGCGGCAGACTCAACCATGTACCAGCCGCCAGACCTTCAGCCTTCAGGCTCCCGACCCCTGGGAACACCATTCTCTTCCGGCTTTTTTCCAAGCGCCTCTCCACCCGCCGGAGCACCGGCAGCAACAGCAGCAGAAACAGCCACCAGGGCTGGGCCAGCTCGAATGAAGTCGTGCCGGAAAACAGTTCCTGCATCGTTTTATCTGATCTGACTTTCAGGAAAAAATCTTATCCGTCAAACGGCAATAATAAACCATTTTGAACGAAGGGGACGAATGGTTTATTACGAAACAGGCTTCGCAAATGCGATGACAGCGGCAGTAAATTCGGTAAAATCGGCCAGATGATGCTCTATAGCGGAAACCAAAATACCGATATCAAGACTCTGGTATTGATGAACGAGGATGTTTCTGAAACCAACCATCGCTTTCAGCTTTCCTCCAAGCTCCCTGCTGATCACACCATTCCGGGCAAGCATGTCAAAACATTCCCTCGATTCTTTCGGCAAACCAAATTTATAGACTTTGATCACATGATTGGCAAGGTCAATGGCCTGTTCACATGCCCTTTGCAGATTCAGCGCGATAGCATCCTGACATAGAAAATCCTGATCGAAACTCGTTTCTGAAGGCATGGCATAATATCTTCTGACCTGCGTAATACACCGTTCGATGCTTTCCGCCTTGTTCAGTATCACATCATCGATCATGTCAGTATTCTACCGGTTTTCCCAATAAGGGCAAGAATTTCGGCCCGTTCCTCATTGAGCTTCTGATAGGACGACATTGTCAGCATTTCAAACTCATCGACCGCATAGCGTTCAGCGCAATAGATCAGTTTTCCGGTCATGATGACCTCTTTCTGAACAACCGTCGAAAGCTTCCTCAGGTTCAAAAGATCAACCTCCTTTCCGAGCATTTCCTCAAGCTCGAACCGGCAATCGCTTCCGGCAAGCTGCAGATTCTCTTCACGGCTGCCATGCGGCAAAAGCAGCGCAAGATCAACATCGCTGTCCGAACGCTCCATATCTGTTCCATAAGAGCCGAACAGATAAACCGCCTGCGTTTTCGGATAATACTTCAAAATGGTTTGAACAATCTTCATCGTCATCCTGCTCTCCATTAGCCGGATAATGTAACCCCATTATCTGCGAATATAGCGATATCGTCATGACAGGGAAAATCCTGTGCCAACATGACATGTGATCGAGACGAACATCCTGCGGACTATGTATTCTTGTCCGGCGAATTCTCTTTTAACGTAAATACTTTCGTCATTTTTCACCGTAGACTCTCCCATGCAATGCATTATATGTACCTTACAGCATGTCCAGAAGAACTTTTTCTACAGAAAAAACTATCGACTGGTCTTATCTTCCTGACCACTGTCGCGAACTATCCGACTTCCTGGACGATTCAACCATCGTGACGAGAATGCAAAACACGCGATGAAAAGTGAGAAAAAAAAGATACATGAGCTGCGGAACAGAATGAACCGTTTCAATGCATGGGAACGATCCTGTACCAAACAGCTTTCCGAGGAAGAACGGTTCAGGCAATTTGCTGAACTGTTTGAGCTGTCAATGTCAAGTGATACAGCTACGATAGAAAAGGCACACCGCGAACACCTCGAGCAACTCGCAAGAATTGCAAGAACTCTGCGGGAGAAAAAAAGAAGAACTGTTTAGGTATTTTATTCCAATTCCCTTGCACAGGACTCTTGAAGACGCACCGCGTCCGCGCTCAACTCTTCGACACTCTTATCGAGCCAGAGCAAACGCTGCCATTTTGTATAGTCAAAGGGTTCGCGCATCATTAACGCAATAAATCTTTCCGCATCCACTTCGCCCAACGACCGTACAAGAGAATCAATCCCCTTGATTTTCAATTCAGTATCCGTAATCATCCGTCTCCTAAAAATTGACATCCGTTATCTATAGGAAAATTTCTTACATCCCCTCAAAATAAAACAGAATAGCTCCCCCAATGATCGAAGAGATTAGACCAGCAACCAAACCCCACAGAAATTCTTTGGCGGTCATGATCCTGAGCAACTTGCTGACTTTCGCCGCCTTTGAAAGATCGAGGGACAGGTATAGAGCAAAACCGGAATGACAAGCGTCTTCATACACCGCAATGGACTGCAAAGGGTCATTGCCTACATGTTGTGACTTCATGGCGTTTGCGATGTCTTCAGTTCAACCAGAAGCAGTTTGTTAAGGTCGAGCGTGGCTCGTATGAGATGGTTCCGAGCCTTTTGGCAATTGTCATTTTGAACGGTATCGTTTGAAAAACCTCTTCAATCATCCTTGAATGCTTTTTCAAATGAAAAATCAGGATTGAAGTCTTTCACCGGCAGAACGCTACCCCTGCAACGGACAACATCCTCATGCATCAGCTTCACCTCAAGAGGCTTACCGCTCCACTCTTCGACATATTTGTCAATCTCTTCAACCGAATTGAAATCATGTGCTTCTTTTCCGGTCAGTGCCTTAAATATTTCTCCTGCTGGCATTATTGCGCCCACTCATTTGATTGAGGAAAACGAAGTAAAAACGTATTCTATGCAACAATATAAGAAAACACTCTAAAAGACAACATCTATTCACACCGCAGGAGGAGGCTGTTATTGTCTGTGACTATTTCCTTTAACCATACCGAACCCCTGCGCGTTGAGCCCGCTTCCCTCGTACCCGTGCAGAGTCTCATTACAGCTTTCTGCGGACGAAGCGCTCCACCCGTTACCCTATCCTTTCATAGGGGATAAATTAATCCTTGTTCGTCCTTCTTATAAGGACAATACACATTTACCCAAACATCCCGGCAGTCAGGAAACTGTCTTACATTGATAATGTTTGATCCTCCCACAGTCATGCCGGACGTGATCCGGCATCCATCCAACTTGTCAACTAACTCATAGCACGCAACACATGACACAATCTTTCACTCAGAAGTCAGTACCCGGAGCTTGGCACCCCCCACATTCTGCGAGGACGATAATGTATATCGTTGTCCATAAGTTGCATTAGTAACGAACGTCCCTCTTCCACTCTTCCAGTTTTCCCTTCGCTGCCACTCACTGCAAGGAACGTCTTTGCCCCCTCCCCTGTCGTGGTTTTTTCTGGCATGGCGCTGCAAAAACTCATTCAAAGCTGCATCACCACAATCAAAAGCAATCCGGTCATGGTTTTTTGCAATCGGCTCTTCATGCCATGCAGGAAACATCATCGTTTTTTCGGCAAAGCAAACGCCGCAGCCGTGAGTCTTGCATTGGGAGCAGGCGGCTCCTCCAGAAGCTTCAACACATGCAGACTATCCCGCTCGGTAAGCTCCAGCCGCTCGTGCTGTTCAATCACCTGCCGTGCCGCCGAAACAACTTTGCTGATAACGAAATCGGTCAAATGGGTATGCTCCAATGCAGCAGCCCGCATCAGAATAGATTTATCCTCAGCCGCAATGCGCAGGGACAATCGTTCATTATGTTCAACTGGAACCTGAGGCATCAAATATCTTCCGTTTTGTATCTGTTAAAATCATAACATGGTTACCATGGCAATATACAACCCCGCACAAAACGTACAACTTCAATACATACACAAACCGTTTTCCCGATAAAGCACCGGAAGCCTCAACTCAGACCTGATGTAAACTCTATATCCCGCCCTTCTGCCCTTTCTTTCCGGACCATTTCCTGCATGTCTTCAGGTATTGAAGATATCGGCACGATGAATCCGTCAACCATTACCATATCATTGAGCGGATTGTTCTCGATCATATACCGGGTTGAAAACTCAGGATTAAAATACCATAGATCAAGCATATCCTTAATCTGTCGCGCCTTGTTTGAAACCGTTGAACTGTTTGTCCCAAAATATTCGTTTATTTCTTCTGCCGGAAGAAAGGGCTCGAATGACTTGTCAAACAAAAAATTTATCGAGCCGATCGCATGAACAATCGCTGCTGCCCATATCTCGATTTTTCCCCGCTTGAAAGGCACCTCTTTTTTTCTGCCCAGTTTCAATATTCCTTTCTCACAGAGTTGACGGTATTCGTCATCGAGCCTTTGCGAACAAAATGCCCCGGTCAACCCCAACAACTCTTTTTCTCTTGTTTTTACGGTATTACCTTTACTCATAATAATCCTGATTTATACAATTGTTGAGCCTCCCGACAAGTCTGGACGCTCAGTTCAGGTCATGATATCTTCCCGGCAGCATTCTTCTCATCCATGCCTGCAGTGCATTCAAGAATCAAACGAAACGCCCGAAGAACGTCTTCGATGCAGACCAAAGGATCACGCCACTCCTCCAAATGCCGTGAGGAATGTAATCCCGTACGAAGCGCAAATTTTCGATACCCCGGACGAGTATCCCTCAAAAGAAAAATTCATAGCGGCTCCCGCATATAACGGCAATTAACAAGCTGTGGATTCTTGTAAAATGTAATGAAAATCATCATAAACGGCCCGCAACCCTCACCATATCGAATCCCTGTGCTTTATGGGCGCCATGCCTCCAACTGACAACTGATACGTGGCAGCATATCGTCGTAATTTTCATGCTTTTGAGACAGCCTCACAGCAGTTTTCCCTGCGCCATCCCGGCTTGTCGGGATACTCGACTATCGCTCATATCAGGTATTACTTTTCTTCTTTTCCTGTTGTTTGCGAGTCTTTTTCAAGGATCATTGTTTTAGCAGTACTTTCAATAGCTTTCAGGGCAATATCCTTGACGGTTTTTTCAGAACTTTCTGATTTTTGTGTCAACTGTTTGATAAGAGTATCCTGTTCTTTGATTTTGTCTTGTAACGTTTTAATCGTTTGCTCACGAAGTTTCAGTTCCCCTTCTGTTTCTTTAGCCTGCAGTTCCTTTTCGAACTTGTATCGTGTTTCATAACTGTCACTTACTCGGGCCTCTGCATCTTTGATAGCTTTATCTGTCTCCTGAGGTTTCTGTTCGACCTGCTTTCTCAACGAGAGCAGTTCCTCTTCAGCTTCTGCGACCGATTTTTCACGTTCCGTAATTTCCTTTTCGACGGCTGCTTTATTTTCGATCAACTCACGTTCCTGATTTTCTTTCTGGAGAGCATAGGCATCCTGTTCCTTTTTACGCTGCTGTGCAACCGTATACTGATAATCTTCCTGCTCTCTTTTTCTCTGTTTTTCCAGAGCGTCCTTTTCTTCTTTCACCTGCAAGATTTGCGCCTTTTTCTCCCGCTCCCACTCATCGCGTTTCTTTTCAATTTCCGATTCCAGGCTGGCTTTTTCTGCGGCCATCTTTTCCTGATATTCTTTTTCTTTTTTGGCCATCTCTTCTTCAAAAGAGCACCTTTTCTCCTCTTGAGCAAGCACCAGGGCAGCTAAAGAATCGGCATTTGCTGAAATCCCGTAAAGATTTTCCAGCTTTTTCCTTTCAATAGCAATTGCCTCCTGTATCTCTTGAAACTGACGTTGTTCCGACAAGAGTTTTTGCCCGATACTGTCCAGTGATTCACTGATAGCAAGCTTCAGTTCCGCGATATTTTTTACGATACCTTCTTCTGTTTTTGACGATGCCTGAGATACTTTTTCGATGCTTTCCCGTTCTTTTTGAAGCTCTTTCGGATTGTCACCCTTTTTTGACTGAACCTGCTTCAAAAGCTCTTCGTAGGCGTTGAGTATCTGGGCTTTTGTATTGGAAGAACTGATTTTTTCTGTCATGGATGTGTTGTTTTGAATGAATGTTTCATAATGCATCGTTCGATGCTTTCCGCCTTGCTCAGTATCACATCATCGATCATGTCAGTATTCTACCGGTTTTGCCAATAAGGACAAGAATTTCGGCCCGTTCCTCATTGAGCTTCTGACAGGACGGCATTGTCAGCATTTCAAACTCATCGACCGCATAGCGTTCAGTAGCCGGATAATGTAACCCCATTATCTGCGAATATAGCGATATCGTCATGACAGGGAAAATCCTGTGCCAACATGACATGTGATTTTAATAACCTTACTGCTATGGAGCATCCCGACAAGTCGGGATGCTCAGTTCAGGGTTTATTTTATAGGATGTCCCGTCAGTTTTCACTCATTCTGGCTGATGCCTTATCAGGATATTCTGCTCTGTTTCACGGGCGAAATGCCCGGCTTTTTGTATCTTGTGGGAGAACCGGTCAACTCATTGTGGGGGGAGAATGGTAACATGAAATATTGAAAAGAAACAGTCGTGCCGACAATTTTCGAGAAAGACGGTTATAAATTTTTCTTTTACAGTAACGAGCATTTACCAATACATGTTCATGTCCGGTATGGCGGCGGAGAAGCCGTTTTTGACGTTGATGAAACGATAGAGCTAAGGGAATCTCAAAACCTGAAAATGAATGAACTGAGAAAAGCACAAAAACTTGCGGAAGAGAATAGGAATCTGATCAGGGAGAAATGGTATGAGTACATTGGTTGATATGGCGATAAAGGCTTTCTATAAAGATGGTTTTGTAACTGTATATATGGAAAGCGGTGTGGAAATAAAGTTTCCAGTGAAAAACAACAGGCGCCTTGCAAAAGGCACCAATGATCAGCTGAACAATATTGAGATTTCTCCCTATGGTCTACACTGGCCTGGTCTGGATGAAGATTTATCTTTCAGCGGATTGTTCAGGGGAGATTACGGGCAGTTTGCCGGAAACTAATTACCAGCTTTAACCATACCGAGCCCCTGCGAATTCAACCCTCCGAACCCGCAGTAATAACCCGCCGCCATTACCGTATAGGGAAAAGCGTATCTGTATGACAAACCTTTTTAGTATTGTGCATTCCAACATTAACAGCTGATGCTTGTCAGAATCATGTCGGACATCCATAACGAATTCGTTCGCGAAAAAAGCGGCACGGACTATGTCGTTCCGGAACTCGCAGACGACAAAGCATCGATTCTCATCCTTGCCGGAGATATTGGACTCCTCGGCAGGAAACAGACCTGGCTCGGCTTTCTTTCACAATGCTCCAGCCGATTCAAAGGTGTGTTCCTGATCGAGGGAAATCATGAATGGTATCACGGCAACATCGAGAAGCTCTCCTACCGAAAAGCAATTGCTGAACATGGAATTCAAAACGTCCATACTGGTCATCTGATTATTGAAGATGAAAAAATTGCCATCATTGGCACAACGCTCTGGACAGACTTTTTCGGCGGCAACCCCATTGCCATGTTCGATATCAGTCAAGGCCTTCTGGACTATCGTCTGATAAAAGTCGGAGTTGATTACCACCGGTTAACTCCGGAATATGTTCTCGCCTTACACCACAGACAAAAAAAGAGACTCTTTGAAGATATCGATCACTATGCAGAACTCGGCTATACCGTAATTGTGGTAACGCATCACCACCCATCATTGCAAGGCATCATCTCTGGTTACCGGAATGATCCCTTGAATGCCGGTTTCGTCTCCGACCTTGAAAAAGAAGTGCAGTCCCGTAAAATAGCCTATTGGATCTGCGGCCACTGCCATACCGCCATGGAGTATACAATAGGTGAAACCAGGGTAATTTGTAACCCGAAAGGCTACCCTGATGAACGGGGTAATGGATTCGATCCACTTAACAAGCTGAATGTGCAGTAAAGCCAAGCGGCAGAAAAGCCCGTAAAAATCGACATTATATCAATTTTCACGACACTCCTTCCGTTCGGCTTGTGCAAATTGTATTTTAACCATACACCCGCATCTCTGAAGTCGACAGTTTATCGGTACACCTCTTTGCGATGCCCCACCCGAACGACAAGAACGGATATCTTATCATCGCAGATTTCGCAAATCAGTCGATAATCGCCGACGCGGTAACGCCATAGTCCTGAATATTCACCCTTCAGCGCCTTACCGGAAGACCTTGGATCCACCGATACCCGCTCACGAAGAAACTTGATGATCCTCTTCGCTCCAGACTTGTCCAGTTTAGCAAGCTCTTTTTCTGCAGAAGCCGTAAACTCAATCTTCCAAGTCAAGACGGTGCTCCACTTCGTCTAGACTGGATACAGATTCCTCACCGCGCCTCACGCGCTCAAGAACCTGTTCAGCCAGGTAGATATCTTCAAGATCATCGAGGTGCTCCATGATGGCCTCACGTATGTAATAAGTCTTGCTTCGGCCTGTCTTTTTTGCCAGGATTTCAAGCCGTTGACCAACACTTTTCGGAATCCGAAGTCCGATCATCTGGTCTGCTTTTTCTTTTTCCATGTCCCTTTGCATTACATGTTATTCAATGCAATACATGTTATACAAAAACAACGGTATCACCAAAATCAATCCCTATCAAAGGATGGTTCGATTTCAAGGGCTCCTGGCCGGAATGAAAACGGGTTTCTGATTTTATCCATGATAATAATCGATTGATGATCCTGAAAGCAGCCGTTTTATACCAATTTATAGCGAATTATAGCGAACTTCCACTATAAGCCGCTATAAATAGAAATAAATAGAGCACACTGTTCCTGTCCGCACCGTCTTTCAGGTAATCGGCAAGAATTTGCCACAGAAACGCCGTTTTTCCGGAATGCCGCATACCAACAACAGCAAAGACCTTGCGCGGTATCCGTGGCAGCGTTATATCCCTGAGGGTAAAATCAGGTACCGGAGTGTCTTGACCATCGACAATTTTCTGGCGGATTATGGATCGAAGATATCCTTTCATAGGGGACAACCTTGACATCAATTATCCCTCTCAAAAGGACAACATACATTATTCCATAAAAAAACACCGTTACGTGCGGCCTGCAACCTTCACCATACCGAATCCCTGTGCGTTATGGGCGCCAAACCCGCATGCATAACCTACCTTCATGAGAGACAACGGTGCGCGGAGCCTGGAAGGAATGAACGTCCCCCTTTCAATCAAAACATTCCATCGTCAGGCATAACCCTCCGCGTAAATTCATCAAACAGGGGAACCGTGAAATTTAGTAGCCCATGTGCCGGGCTGAAAATCATTCCTTTCTTGATGAGCTTCGATCGAACAGAACTCAGAGCTGTACTGCTTTCAACACCAAGTTTCTCTGTGATATCCGTCGTACGATATGGTCCCTGACCAAGTTTGGCCATTGCCTGCAGATATTTCTTCTCGCCATCGGTTAGTCGGTCAAATCGAACCCTGAAAAAATTCTCATCGAGACGAGTTATGACCTGCTTCGTCGTCTCGTGCACGAGCTGTAACGTAATCGGTGAAGATTCCGCCTGATTCCATGCCTGATACCCCCACTCCTGAATAAAATATGGGTAGCCTTTTGTCAACCGGAAAATCTCTTCAAGCGCTTCAGCTTCAAATGCCGCCCCTTCATTCATGACAGGGTCTTGTAGCGCTTTTGCAGCATCTTCTTTCTTAAGAGGACCAATATCCGGAAAACTGAACAGGCGTTCAGCATATGATTTGGCATCTCCGGCCAAACCTGGCAAAATGGGCAATCCGGCTCCTACCAGCACCAGCGGCAACTGCCGTTGCTGCATTTTATGCATGGCCATGATCAGCGCATTGAGTTCAGCTTTTGAAAAAAACTGAATTTCATCGATGAATAGGGCGACCGCACATTGTCGCTCCTCTGCCGCCTCTCCCATAGCGATAAAAAGACTGGGAAGATCAACTTCCAAATCTCCACTATCTGCTGTTCCCTTTTCCGGCTCGATATCCAGACCAAGTTCGACATCTCCAAAAGAGACTTTTACTGCTCCTACAAAACTTTTCAGCACAGCAAAGCCTCGCCGAACCTTGTTGCCTGCACCAGCCACCCTGTCCAACGCATACAACAGTGAACGTAATTGTGGCACCAGGAGGACAGCCAAAGGTTTTTGCTCTGAAGCCTCGATAAATATCGTGCGGTACCCGACTTCTCGAGCCATTCTATCCATTTCATTGAGCAAAACGGTTTTCCCGACCCCACGAAGACCGGTCATGATTAGACTTTTCTCCGGCCGTTTTTGCCGGATACGCGCAAACAGAACCGCCGCCTGCTCCAAAACACCGTCACGACCAGCAAGTTCAGGAGGCGGAGCTCCTGCTCCTGGAGAAAACGGGTTTCTGATTTTATCCATGATAATCGATTGATGATTCTGAAAGCAGCCGTTTTATACCAATTTATAGCGAATTATAGCGAACGTCCACTATAAGTGGCTATAAATGGAAATAATCAAACAAAAACATAAAAGACAACCGCCTGTGCATGGATAGGTTGCATCAACCACAAACATGATTCCCTTTAATCGCATGATATCACGTCCTCATATTCACTATGAGAGCAGGGGATGTTGTGTTTTATATTAGCTTTAAACACAATAAAGCGCGGTGACACCGTGGTTTCCTGCCTCCATCTATTTGGACGTGAGTGACAGAGCAAAAAGCAAAATAATGCCTGGACTTTTATCCTTATTAAACGACGTCCCCTAGTCCGATTATCCTTTCTTGTAATGTATCTCTTTTCAACAAAACACACCGAACCCCTGCGAATTCAACCCTCCGAACCCGCAGTAATAACCCGCCGCCATTACCGCATAGGGGAAAGCGTGTCGTCATTCCGGCTCAGGAGCCAGTGACTTGCGGGAAGAACAACGATATCCCTCCACATTCTGCGAGGACGATAGATAATGTATATCTTTGTCCATAAGTTGCAGTGGTAATGAACATCCCTCTTCCACGACTTGTCAAAGTCTCCCTGCATGTTCGAGCGCCGCGTGAATAGTTTTGAGAGGCAAAAGAAGCGACAGAGGCGCATCCAGCAGAGGTACAGCACCGTAACCTGCATACCAGGAAGCAACACGATCATTTTTGGCATCGATCAAAAGAGCGACACCTCCGACCTCGGTTGCCACATGAATACACCTTCGACCGGCGGCAAGCAACAGCTGTCCGCCCAAACCTTGTCCTTGAACGGAACGATCAACTGCAAGTCGGCCAAGTCTGAAAACCGGCACTTCAAAACGTCCAAGTCCACGCTTCACCTCATCAGGAGCATTCCTGTAAGAAACGGAAGCCGGTGAAAGACTGTAATAACCAAAAATTTTTCCCCCGTCACTGTCGCTCACTGCCAGAAACGTCTTAGCCCCTCCCTTGTCGTGGCTTTTTCTGGCATGACGCTGCAAAAACTCATTCAAAGCTGCGTCACCACAATCAAAAGCAATCCGATCATGGTGTTTTGCAATCGGCTCTTCATGCCATGCAGGAAGCATCATCGTTTTTTCGGCAAAGCAATCGCCGCAGCCGTGAGTCTTGCATTGGGAGCAGGCGGCTCCTCCAGAAGCTTCAACACATGCAGACTATCCCGCTCGGTAAGTTCCAGGCGCTCTTGTTGTTCAATCACCTGCCGTGCCGCCGAAACAACTTTACTGATAACGAAATCAGTCAAATGGGTATGCTCCAATGCAGCAGCCCGCATCAGGATTGACTTATCTTCAGCAGCAATGCGCAGAGACAATCGTTCATTATGTTCAACTGGAGCCTGAGGCATCAAATATCTTCCGTTTTGTATCTGTTAAAATCATAACATGGTTACCATGGTAATATACAACCCCGCACAAAACGTACAACTTCAATACACACAAAACCACTATCTATAGGAGTGTGAAAAGGGCAACATCCCCCCCAACACCGTCATATGCGGTTCGCAACCTTCACCATACCGAATCCCTGTGCGTTATGGGCGCCGAATCCGCATGCATAACCGACCTTCATGAGGGGCAACGGTGCGCGGAGCCTGAACGGTGTGAACGATCCGCGAACATTCGTCTCGTCGGGTTCGCCTTCCTTGAGAGTGATGAGTTTGGATATTTTTCCCTGTCTTCGAGCCACATACTCTTCATCTGCCTTAAAATGCAACTCTGCTTCAGATGCGTCAAACGCCGTTCCATGCAATGCTTCATATTTCCGCAACAGATTGTCCAGCAAGGCACCCTCAAACGCCTCATCTCCCGGCATCAGATACGTCAGGTGCTTATTACCTTCCCGCTTTTTAGAGCACACCAGAGGAGATAGCATCACAAACTGCATATCCTCACTCAAGACCGGCGGATCGAGCTTCTTGACCGTCTCAACCCTGAAACGCTGACGCCCTATCTGAACGATCGGCTGGTGAAGCAGCCCGATAACCAGATGTTCGATAAACTCGCTTTTTCCTGAAGAAATCAAGAGCGACACGCTCCGTGCATCAGTCGTCATTGTCCCGTCGTCGTTCATCTTCCAGCGCCGGTATCCAGTCGGGATCAAAGGAGAAAACGTAAACAGCTTGAAAGACCTCCCGTCCAAACGATACCCCTGCTCATGCAGCCGCTTTGCATACTCACTGGAGCTGTTCGAAACGATGTTGTAGATAAGGGAAGAAATCTGGTGATTCACATTCACTGGTAAGGTGAGGTGCCGGGAGCGGTGGGAAAGTTCGAGGGCAATGCGCATAAATAATATTCAGTCTATATCATGTTACCTTTTTCATCAAAAGACCGTTTAAACCTCAATGACTCTAAATCCTGATTTATTTCCTGATTTTCTTTATAAAACACCTCCCCCATAAGCTCTTTTACAACTGTTTCGATCAAACTGACATCTTTCTGCTGATTTTTCGGTCTGACATGAACAAAAACATCTCTATGTTTAATTAGAATAGAAATCTCCCCTTTCAATCCTTTTTCTTGCATTGTCTTAGTCAGTTCAAATAACATCTCGTCCCCTTCGGACCCATCCTTATTATCTTTAGAATTGTGTTTTTTACGAAATAACCCATTAAAACATAATTTTAGTTTTTGCTTCATACTCAAACGATACATCTCATCATCAGGATGATAATCAGAGTCTTTAATATTTCTCGTTATATATGCATCAACCATGACCTCAACACACTGAAAATAGCGAAGCATTGCATCATGATATCCTCCATGGATAGTTGCTTTTTTCTGTCCTTTCACAGATCTGTTTTCATGCCACCTTCTTTGTGCCGATAAAAAACGATCTATAATAAAGTTATATAGCATATCTGATAAATAGGCAGCCTTTTTATCTTCAATTTCTTTATAACACCTTAGAATCGACAATTGGTCTTTCTGCTTTTCATCCAAACACATGTCTGTATTCTCTGCATCATCATATAAATACTTATCCCAGTTCATATAACAACTTGATGCCTGCCGCATTTTTTTCACAACCTGCCATTCATCTTCAAGACCATATAACGCCTCCCCATCTTTTCCCGTGGGATTCATTTTTGTTTCTATCTGAGAGAACACATCATATGCCACATCGTATCTATGATTTTCAAACAATGCTTTCGCATGATTCAGCAATTGTATATTGTAGATATCATAAGGGTTATCAAGCTTGTTCAAAAACTCCGTTCCGCATGGCGGTTTTCTTGCGTCGTATTCCTCAAAATCCACATAAAATATATCAATATCTCCTTCGAGTACAGTGACAAGATATGCAGCAGAAACAGCCGATTTTTTACCCCCTGTCACATCAATTGCTATTGAAAGATCATTCTTTGATCCTCCGCCATCCTCCCCTCTCTTATTTCTTATTGTTTTTATAATACCCCTTACCTTGCTGAAGGTATCAATCGGTTCATATGTTGAGACTTCGATTGCATCACATATCTCTATATTCTCACATCCCCCATAACAGAGCCACTCAGAAAAATAATTCTTATAATTTTTCCGATCCAGTGTGTTTGTATATTCAATCATCGCCTCCCTGGTCATAACCGGAAAAACCTTTTTGGGATTCATAGAGCAGATGGTATGCATCAGCGGTTCGGGCGAAAATCCTACTACTGAAATCAAAACATCATACTTCTCTTTCATCTCAAGCAGCCTCTTATGCAGCCAGACGCCATCTCTTTGTCTTTTAAGAACCTCCTTAAAAATTGATAGCGACAAAGGAAAGAAATCACAAAAATAAGTATCCCATCCAGCTTTTCCCGTTCCTGAGTACTTATTCGCCTCTTTTTGCCACTGAGCAAAACTGACTTTTTTATAAACACCTGAACGCTTACTAACGTATATTCTGCTTCTTTCACTCATCCAGACTTACTCTACAGATTGAACACGTACAACTTGCCCTTCTTCATCCACTTCAATGACTTTCACCTGTTTTACAAGTCGTTGAAGTTCTTTTTCTTTTTTGGCTGTTTTGCTACAGGTAATTTCAATCGGCACATCCGCCTCCTCTATGGTCACACTTACCGGGCGGAATCTTTTACGATCCTGCACCATAACTGTTTTGTATTCGGCCAAAGTAGCACTAACCACCTCTCCTGGCTGTAATTTTCTTTTTTCATAGACTAACTCGCACCACCCAAGAGGATAACCGGCTAGAGGACCATCATTAATCAGGCACCTTGATTTAGGGGCCAAGGGGCCTTTACACACTCTTTTACCTGTATAGTCATCTCTGATCTTCTTTCGAGTTCCATTTGCCAGCAATAGAAACTGCGTCTTTGTCATCAGACCGCCACCCCAGCCTAAACGAAACAGGTTCAAATTATCTCTAGAAACATTGTAGAATCCACTTGTTATGGCACCTTTCTCATATTTTTGCTTTTGGTTATTGTAAGAAGGGCCTGAATATTGCTTAACATTTAAAAAAAACTTATTCTCAAAAGAATATATTTCCTTATAAAACCGTGTAACGGCATCAAGCATTTGATCTATGGATTGCAATGGTGGGGGCACGGAATTCTCACCATACATTCTTTTTAGCAAACTACTATCCAGTTCGATTGTAAAACTCGCATTTGTATCCTGAGGGAGTGCATAAAGTTTCGTTTTATAGCTTTTTCTGTACAACTCCTCTTCCTCTGTCTTACATACAGTAATTACAGTCACAGTATAATCTCCATCTTTTCCGATAGGCACCGAATCACTTACCTTGATCGCCTTGAACACATCACGCAATTGATCATCAACACCTTCCCAACGCTTTGCATATTCAGGCTTTATATCGGGAATAGCATCATACCTCCTTTCCATTCCAGACTTTTTTCCTATAGTTTCGTCATTGAATGTAACATTGGCAAAGTTTGGCTTATCACTATTAACCTGATCACATTGAATACCATAATTTACCATTCTATTAAGCCATTTATCTTGGCTCTTCAACAAAGACCAAAACAATGCGTTGCGAATTGCACCTTTTATTGAAGAACCGGGTATATAGTACTCACCATCGACATTCCTTATAAATCTCGCTTCATTTTTGTTGCTATTTGATAGAGGAATAATTCCTTTTGCTATTTGTTTTGGATTCTTTCGTAGTTCACCGCATCCATAAAAATCAAGGAAAAATGAAAGCTCATGATTCTCGTACTTCTCAAAAAAAATTTTTTCACAAAACTTTTTTTTCTGAGTCACATTCACTCTCTCCTTGATTTCTGCAATATACTTTGTACGATTTATATTGATTTTATGACCCTTTTCAACCTGACAATTATGAACAAAATCCTCTAAATCCAAACCAAACAACTTTGCATAACCTTCATAAGCATTGTGATGTTTGTCTCGATGATAATACGCACAATACTGATCGATCAACTGTTTTTCTTCAAGTTGTTCAAACAACATCTCCTGATCGATCATATAGACTCGATCATCATCACCGCGTATCATACCATCGCCATAATTAGGCTCTTTACCCTTGATAAACAAGGGCGTGATCGTTTTGATAGTCACATGTTTTTTTTCAGGAACATATTTTTTTTTCATGCTTCAACTGCTACTGGCCATATTCATGGGAATACTAAACGCATATCCATACCTATATACAGGATGCTTACCTTTCCATAGCGGAGTTCTTTCGAAATCATCAGGAGTAACAACCGCAAGCTTGCCTTTCACGTGTTTTGAAAATACACTACCTTCCTTAAACATAAACACGCTTTTCCTCTTGACTTGTGCCGAAGTTGAAAGCGATCCGGTCCAGCCTTTTCGAGGCACCAGTTCATATCCAATCAAACCTGTACCATTATTAAGCGATTCTACCTCTTCATTATCAGGATAATAAAGCGAAAGCAGACAACATGCGTCAGTTCCTTCGCATTCATCGTTAAAAATATTCTCCCACTCACCATTTGCCTCTCTAACGACAGGTGCTTTGACAAGTCGTCCTTGACCAGTCTGAACATTACCACCAAAGCCAGAGACCTCGAAAATCACACCAAAAACTTCTTTCAAGACTTCAAAAGCTTTTTGATCTTCTATTGATAAAAGAAAATACAGACCTCCCACTTCATTCTTATCCCTGTTTTCAAAATATGCCTCGCTGTTGTGATAAAGGCTTGATCTTATAGTTAATCGGTCAATTGAGGCTTGAGGTCTGACCGCATTAACAAGGATCCTGTTCTCATCATTATCAATACTAAAATCTTCGTACCTGATCCATGCTTTAAAAGTATCGAGTGAGATGAAAGCGCTCTTCTTGATTTCCTTGGCGGCCCGGATTTGCTCTGCCCGTAAATCTCCTTCATTGCCTTGCTCTAGCCATTCACGAGAAAGAGGGAATGGAACAGAACTGGGCCTCGGCAGGAGATACAGACTACCATTACGACCGAATGGAAATGCCGATGACATACGGAACAGAGGCGATCCTGACGTGAAAGTACCGATAAATTCTTCAAAAGAAATCCCCTGTACTGATCCCAGTTGTGCCCAGATATTGCAAATTGCAGCCCAGATCGTATCAGAATGCAAGAAATTCTGACCAGCCTCTATCCCTACGCCTGCTGTTGATGCACCCGCATGCAATGAATTCCTGAAAAAGAGATGCACAATGTAAGTACTCATACCACTCCTGTACTATCTATTGTGACACATTGAGAAAACGGCCGGCCTTTTACTTCCTGGATAATTTGCCTCCTTTTATCCGTTTCACTCTTCAATTCATGCAAATCAATTTGACTATCGTCTTTTCTATACCTCTTTATCTGCAGAGATGTGAAATTAAATGCAACTCGACCGCTCCCTCTTGATGTCTTTCCTCCAAGACCTTCAAATTCCTGAATCATGACCAAAGCATCGAGAATGTTTTCAATATCTTTTTCAAGTGCTTTATCGCCTTTCTGTTGAGGAGAAGAACAGTCAGCAAGAAATGCTCCGTCTTCGTAAGTCTGCACCTTGTAAATCAAATTGGTCTCAAAAACCGCCCCTTCTGGCACCCTCTCTATGGTTCTGGGGACTGCATGGGCTGTTATTCGATCAACTGCAATCTCTAACTTTGCTTCAGTTACAGGCAATCCGTCCTTTATGAATTTTGTATTATTTTTTATTGCCTCAGTATACATAGCATCGTTCACGATCAGAACTGAGGGGACATTCTGCTCGCAAGAAGAGTCACCGAATACACGGCAAACTTCAGATGCTTGAGCAAGCATTGTTGATTGTCCTGGATACTCTTTTTCAGGATATATTTCCATCCAGACAACATCAGTCTTTGTCATTGGTTTAATATTTCTCCCGCCTTTTTTCTCAAGCAATGACCGCATCCGTCCTCTGAGAGAGCTACCGGGGATGTATGGCTCATTGGTAACAGGATTTTTAATCACAGGACTGTCAATACCGCCCTTGTCGATTGAGTCTGCGGACCCGCCTATATGCAGACCGGTTTTTACGACTATTTCAAGACCGATTTTGATAAAACCAAGCAACCGGATTTGTTTATGCCGCTCCAAAGTTTGTGTCATAATCATCCTTGTTTTAGTTCTTCTCTGTCTTGTATGTTGCGTGATAATCCAGAATCGCCTCATAGAAATCGACAAAAGCTCTCAAATCCTTCACGTCAGATATTTTACCAATACATCTCTGAACAATTTTGTAAAGGCCAAGCAGATTCTCACGCTCTGAGCTCCCCGCAATTCTCGCGAGCAACATTTGTATTTTATATTTTTGATAAATATCATCTTCATCGCCTCGAGAGCGATTAACAAGCTCTAACCTTTTCACATAATCATAAAATCTCCGCATCTGATTCGGAGTTATTTTTTGCAAAATGAATGCAACGGAAGCAGCATACCACGCAATATCTTTCTTTTCATACAGTTCTTTCAAACAATCTAAACTGTCAATAAAACAAAAAACATCTTCAGACCTCTTCAATTCACCGAATACTTTAGTGAACTCATTATCTATTTTACTCTCAACATTCATTTATTTTTCCCTCCTCAAGTAGGATAGCCAAGATAAAGCTATGTGCAAATTTGCAAGATTAACTTCATCCTCATATGGCGTCTTATAAAGATACAAGTAAAGTTGATCAAACAACTTTTGAGATTTTACATCAAACACAGATTCGACATCACTCATTACTCGAGCCATTGCAGGCAAGTACAGCTGCCCTTTTTTCCAATAAACATCAAGAACCTTGAACCACTTTTCTATTGTTTGATAACTGAATGATCGCTTATCAAGAACAAATATCTTTCTTTTATCCGGTATTAATTCTATGTCTCCACATCTGGCATAAACCTTCATAAGAGGAAGTATATAGCCCCGACCAAGTTCCCAGTCCATTGACAACATATACCGTTTTGAATCTGAATAGACATAATGCTGTCTAAAGCGTTTTCCGCCATCATAAAATAACGCTATACGATTTTTCTGAGAAACCGGGTGGCCTTCGGCTCGGTCATGCTTGGCAAACGATTCAGCTTCGGCAGACAACCTTGCCATCTGGTAGAGAGGAAATTTCGGTTGATGTAGAGTCAAACCGCCTGAAATCCCCTGACCTTGAGTAAAATGGCTGAATTCCTGCTGGATATCAAAGGCAAGCTCGGCTGTGTCGTCCCAGGCACCAACAATGAAAAGATCATCGCCTCCGGCATAGATCACCAAGGCATTGCGACCTGACTGGCCCCATGCATTTTCCTGATCATTATTTTTACCAAGTATATCGGTCTTCCGTTGTGCACAGATGGCATTGAGGTAAACTTTAAAAAAAAGGCTCATCATCCGAGAACGTGCAGAAAGCATGGTGGCACTCTCAATCCTGCTGAACAAGTTGCCAAGATCATCGACATCCATACGCAATGCTCCAATCAAATCAGCCCCACACGAGCTTGAAGCAAGTCCCTGAAAAGTAGCTGTATGGTTAGCTGCCGATGCGCGGTTTTCTTCCTGCAGACTTTCGTCTTCTTTTCGCTGTGCGTATGAAGAAAGGTCACTATGCTTGCGCACATGATTCGCATACTGGAAAACCTGCCTGTCCTTCCACGTATTGAACGCCCATACCATTTCGGTATCAACCGTTGAGTGCTCACTCAGTCCATAGTAGACTTTCCGCCCATCCAGACCTGGCAGGACCAGCGTTCCATGATGCTCTTTTTTCGATCGGTCTATCTCGTTCCAATAGCGAAGAATAAAGTTTGTATCGATGAGTTTGTCGCCCAGCCGATGTTGATGGAAGCAGCTTTCGGAAACCCAGATCCTTTTGGCGTCTTCTCGATCATTTGGTGACACATCTGCCATAAGTGTTCCGCTTTCCAGATCGAGCATGGTATATTCATCCAGATCATCTCTTCTGGTTATCTGGCATTCGGTTTGAACGGATGTTTGCTCTGGCATCTTCGGCTCGAAAAGCTTATCCAACTGCTTGAGAAACTTCCGCCGTTTTTGCCTATCCAGATGATCGGATTGATCTTGCCTCAGAGTTTGAAAAGCTTTTTTTGTCTTGAGGCTCTCTCCCTTGAACTGCAAGACGTCCAAAGCGATGAATAGCTTACCGAAAAATTCCGAATACGCCCATTCGTTCAAGATGTCTCCAAATTTCTCAATGCTCTCTTTCAAACCTTCTTTATTCGGCAAAAGCAGGCCAAATCCCCCGCCGCCGGAGTAAATAATCGCATGACGTCCTGCCTCGGCCACTTTGAGGATTTCATAGATGATATGCTCAGTCAGGAGCTCGAGCATAAACGAACGGGCGCGTAGCGTTTTGAGTGCACCTTTGGAAGAGATCGTGTAGACTGTATCCTGAATACCTGAAAAGTCACAACCGACCAGCATGCATTTCTTTTCTATGGAAGCATCTTTTGCTGGCTCCAGACAATCATGAACTGCTGCTGCTGTTTTGAAAAGATCATAAACAGGGATTTGCGGATCAGCATTTGTCGCAACAAACGAACCGTAACGCTCAAGTTGGACCAGGGCGTTAGGAGAAAATGGTTTTGAAGGCTTGACGCTTGAGAAATCAGTCGGCTCAACCTCCAGATCAGGGTAATTGATTCTATCCGGATGAAGTTCGCAAGGCTTGTAATACCTGGAAGCTGATGATGGATCAGTGAATATCGAGCGAAGACCTGCAAGTTTAAGCTCTGCTATATTGTCAATATTGAATCCGGGAAAAGAAGAAAAAGCATCTTTGTAATTCTTGAGCCGACCAGAAGCAATGCTCCCGGTTTGCAAAAGTTCATGGCCAAGCTTTATAACAGGATGCGGATCGCCGGACATAGCTTTTGGTTTTGAGGTAATCCAGAAAGTCTATACTACCGAACAACAAGAAAGAAACATATAGAGGACACACGGGCTTCGTGTCCGAAAATCAGGATGGGGGTACGTCGAGGCTACTGCTTTCGCTACAAAGGGTTGCTGAATATGAACGCTTTTATATCGACAGTGTACATTGGAAACTTGCTGTGCCTGACTATTACTTGAATAGTACAAAAGCCAGGAAACAAAAACAACACTTTACTACGCCAACCAAAGCAAAGTAACAATGAGCTAACAGAATCTGGTCTATTCATCAAAATAGTTCACATCATAACTTTTCACGATTTTATCCTCATTGATGTATTGAAACTGCCGCCCTTTAGCCAAGGTAGCTACTGATGCAGCGATACTGTTTGTTTTATGTCCTCCGGTAACATCGACAAGCACATCATTTTCCCTATAACCCTCCTCTACAGCTTCTGCATAGAGATTATCTACAGCATCGAAAATTGCTCTAATATCCAAGAAATCTATACCTCCAGAAAATTCTTCTTTAACCTGCACAGTTGGATAAAGGTAATTGACGAGGCTTCGAAATACATCAAATTGCTTACTACTTCCTTTTTCTCCACAAGATGTAAAAATCCTTACCTGCTTTAATCTTGCACCATGGTGCTCGATTGCTTTAAGCGGCATTTTCCAAGTTGTTTCCTCAAGTTTTAACTGATCAAGATCATTAGAGTGAAGAGCCTTGTGTATTTCTATGATTTCATAATATGAGTCATTCCGACTATTCGCCCTCGTTTTAAACGGGCTGAGAAAAACACAAAGAACTTTTATTTGGGCTGGTGAATCAGCTGTAACGTAAATTTTTGATTGTGATACAATATTTTTTATTGCCCAATAAAAAGAAAAAAGAATCAAACCCGAACAGAGAAGCTTCAAGTTTACACTCCATGACGACCAATCGCCCTTTAAATAAACCAGATAATCTTCTATACCCTCCGGGAACCACTTTCCGACCAGAAATAATAATGCAAGGTACAATACAGCTTGCCACGTAAAATTTCTTTGTCCGATAGTATTTTCTGCAAACCGCCTAATTGTTTCGGCTTGTATCCTTTTCTGAATGGGTGCACTGTTAGCCATAAGCCTAAATTATAGTTATGTATTGACCCTATAAAATTACGTAATTTATTCTTTATGAACATTATGAACCCGACATCTGTTCACGAATTACTATTCACCAATCACGTTCACCATGGGATGGCTCTACAATCAGGTTGCCCTGCCGGATACTATTCACAGGGCATGGTACAGGGTGGCAGCAAATGACGGCCGATCAGGCTACGATGGTCAGTCGATCGAAGATTATTCGTTCCGTCTGGAGGAAAACCTGCACTCGCTTTCAGAGGCGATGCTGACCGGCACCTACGAACCCGGCCCTTTACTGAAACTTGTGATGCTGAAACCGAACGGAAAGGAACGGGTGCTCCTCATTCCAGGGGTCATGGACCGGGTTGCGCAAACCGCAGCACAGATCGTGCTCTATCCGATCATAGACTCGGAGCTGGAAACCTGCACCTTCGGTTACCGTCACGGAATTTCACGCCAGTCCGCGGCCCGTCAAATAGATCGTCTGCGGACGCAAGGATATCGATGGGTCGTCGATGCAGATATCCGCAACTTTTTCGACAGCGTTGACCACGATCTGCTGTTTGAACGCCTGCGTGAACTGATTGATGATAAAGAACTTTTGTCACTGCTCAGAACATGGATCACGGCTGAAATTGTCGATGGCGAAAATCCCCGTATTCGCAACGTCAAAGGACTGCCGCAGGGATGCCCGATCTCTCCGGTTCTTGCAAACCTGTTTCTCGACAAGTTCGACGAGCAGATCGAAAAAGAAGGCTTCAAGCTCGTCAGGTTTGCTGACGACTTCCTGATCCTCTGTAAAAGCAAACCGAAAGCGGAGCTGGCAATGAAACTTTCGGAAAGCATCCTTGAAGACCTGAAACTTGAACTGAACAACGAAAAAACCCGGATCACGACCTTTTCCGAAGGCTTCAAATATCTCGGTTATCTTTTTGTCAAGTCGCTCATTATCCCTACCAAAATGCATCCTGAAGAGTGGTACGACAAACTGGGAAAATTCAAGCTGCGCAGGAAACCGACAAAACCGGTTGTCCATGATCCGGACAGCGACGATGCCCCATGGTCAACTTATGAACTGGAAACGGACGAAGGTGAAAAAATAGAACTAACGAAAGAAGCGCTCGAAAAAACCGAGTTCGGGCGCAAATTGCTTGAAGGTATCGGTAAAAAGAAGCTCAGTATCGACAACTTTCTTGAAAACATCGCGAAACAGGATGCTGAACGACAAAAAGAAAAGCATGAAGCCCTGAAAAAACTCTACAATCCTATTCTCAATACACTCTACCTGCAGGATCAGGGCTGCCTTATCCGAAAGGAAGGCGAACGGCTGAGTGTGGAAAAAGACGGCAAGGAACTGACGGGAGTATTATCCCGTCGAATCGACCAGATCATTGTTTTCGGCAATATATCTCTGACCACCCCTGTAATGCAGTTCTGCCTGCGCAAGGAAATTCCGGTCACATTCCTTTCACAGCATGGCACTTTTTTCGGGCGGCTCGAAGCAACAACCGCCGACCATACCGACATGCACCGCATCCAGTTCCTGCGCTCGCTCGATGAACCGTTCGCGCTCGATATCGCAAAAAGCATCGTATCGGCAAAAATCCACAACAGCCGGATCATGGTTCAGCGAAGAAAAGCGATGGTATACGACCATGACGGCTCGATTGGCAAAAAGATACGCAGCCACCTTGACCTGATGGCGTCACTCGAAAAAAACGCTAAACGATGCAAGGAATTACCGGCGCTCAGGGGACTCGAAGGAAAAGCCGCAGCATTGTACTTTGATCTCTACGGCCTGTTGTTCAAAAAACACCTGCCTTACTATTCGGAACAATTCCGTCGGGTCAAACGGCCGCCGAAAGATCCTGTCAACAGCCTGCTCAGCTTCGGTTATACCCTGCTGCACAACAACATTTTTTCACTGGTCCGTTCAAAAGGCATGAATCCTTACCTCGGCTATCTGCATGCAGAAGACAAAGGCAATCCTGCGCTCGCCAACGACCTTATCGAGGAATTCCGTATAATTATTGATTCAATGGTACTCTATACGCTCAACAAAGGTCTCCTGACACAGGATGATTTTTATTACCATAAAGACAAAACCGGCTGTTTTCTGACCAATGACGGGCGAAAAAAGTATCTCAAGATTTTCGAAACACGAATGTGGCAGGAATCCAGGGACGGCTACACAGGAAAAACGCTTAATGTCAGGAGACACATCGAAAAACAGGTCGGATTACTGAAAGATGTCATGACAGGAAAGGTCGAGGAGTATGAGCCCTACAAGCTGCCCGTCTGACGGGCATCTGTTCTTTGAGTGATTTTTTAAATCATTTGAAAATATATAGTTATAGGAAAAGCATCGAAGCCATGTTTTTTTAACGTTCTAAAAAACCACCAAAACAACTGTATTGTATTATAAATCAATAGATTAACTGGTTTCACACAGCGAAATATGCCTTCGATATTGTATAACTCATTCAATTTATGTAAGATAGAAATGCGCACAGAAAGTAAAGTAAGCACTTTGTCCTTTGGCATCACTGATTTTCGGACGTGCCATCGATATCGCTCTGGGAGCCCTTGCCAGACAAGGGTTTCCAGAGGTAGGGAATTGATTTAATCGAACTCATTGAGGATTGCGACGAACAAGACCTTTTTCCTTTAGTTCTTCTCTGATCTCCGAATTGATTTAATCGAACTCATTGAGGATTGCGACAATAATGCTATTCCTATTCATATCAGTCTCCTGATTTGAATTGATTTAATCGAACTCATTGAGGATTGCGACCCTTTCTGGGCAATTTTTTTGTGTGTTTTTTCACTTCTTGAATTGATTTAATCGAACTCATTGAGGATTGCGACTTGGTGGGTATTTTCGGCGGGTTCCACCACGATGACAGAATTGATTTAATCGAACTCATTGAGGATTGCGACTGATCTTATTGTTATGTTAGTCTTGTTTTTTATCTTAGAATTGATTTAATCGAACTCATTGAGGATTGCGACCCGCGTTGAAGTTGCGGAACACATCGATATCGTTGGCGGAATTGATTTAATCGAACTCATTGAGGATTGCGACTTGATTATGTCTTTGTGGTATGCACGAAAATCCCCGACGAATTGATTTAATCGAACTCATTGAGGATTGCGACTTCTGTTGTTTTTTCCCATTTTGTCCCCCTTGCCCAGAATTGATTTAATCGAACTCATTGAGGATTGCGACGTTGTTGTAGGTCTGAGATGGCCGGATCGTGTTGTTCGAATTGATTTAATCGAACTCATTGAGGATTGCGACCAATAACTGAAAATGTACCGAGGGTTATCGCTCCTGCGAATTGATTTAATCGAACTCATTGAGGATTGCGACCTGTAAAACTTGGCGTAGTTTTCCGGAACAATCTTGTTGAATTGATTTAATCGAACTCATTGAGGATTGCGACTGTCAAAAAATGTACGTGTTTTCATTGTTGTTTTCCTTTTTGAATTGATTTAATCGAACTCATTGAGGATTGCGACTTTTTTGTTTCTGCTTTGTTATTTATTTTTCAGGTACTGAATTGATTTAATCGAACTCATTGAGGATTGCGACTTTTTTTTGGTGACTCTTCTTTATCTTCTAATTTCTTTGAATTGATTTAATCGAACTCATTGAGGATTGCGACTTGGTCCAACAATTGATACCTTTGTAAGAAAGCACTGAATTGATTTAATCGAACTCATTGAGGATTGCGACTTTGTGAGTGTTGAGCGTGTCATTTTTGCCTCCTTTTTGAATTGATTTAATCGAACTCATTGAGGATTGCGACATAACAGACACTCCTTTTTGAGGTGACATAGAACTGCTGCGGAATTGATTTAATCGAACTCATTGAGGATTGCGACTTCATTATTTTCTTTTTTTGTTTTGGAAATCAAAGTTGAAGAATTGATTTAATCGAACTCATTGAGGATTGCGACAAAGTCGGTTTTATATGCTCTCATCTTGTGGTATCGGAGAATTGATTTAATCGAACTCATTGAGGATTGCGACTCATTATCACGGTTTCTTTGCTCGATAGTACGCTTCTGAATTGATTTAATCGAACTCATTGAGGATTGCGACTCAAAGAAATATTCCGTGGTATGGCCGTCGAACTCCTGAATTGATTTAATCGAACTCATTGAGGATTGCGACTTTTTTTTTTTAATTTCTACCAACATAATATCCTCCGTTGAATTGATTTAATCGAACTCATTGAGGATTGCGACTTTCCATCCGTGTTTTTTTAGTTGCATTTTGTTATTTGAATTGATTTAATCGAACTCATTGAGGATTGCGACACCAATCAATCTCGATTGAGCCACTTTTCCTCTCTATCGAATTGATTTAATCGAACTCATTGAGGATTGCGACATGTTTCTTTTATCGGCATAATAAAGATGTTTAATGGGAATTGATTTAATCGAACTCATTGAGGATTGCGACTAAATAGTTTTTTTAATTGAGAAATAAGTTTATCCCCTTGAATTGATTTAATCGAACTCATTGAGGATTGCGACTTGTCTCTCTTCTGCTTCTCTCCATTCCGTCAGCATTCTAGAATTGATTTAATCGAACTCATTGAGGATTGCGACCCGGCGAGCGCCTGTCGTCGCCATGGATAACAACGTCGAATTGATTTAATCGAACTCATTGAGGATTGCGACTTGGCGAAAATGCCAATGGCCAGAACCCCAATTCCGAGAATTGATTTAATCGAACTCATTGAGGATTGCGACTTTGAGAGGGTCATTCTCATTCTGGAGCGTGTCGTAGAAGGAATTGATTTAATCGAACTCATTGAGGATTGCGACTTGTATACTCTATGCAAGGGACAGTGGCTAAGGTGATGAATTGATTTAATCGAACTCATTGAGGATTGCGACTTCCGCAAAGATTTTTTTATACGATCCCCACTTTTGAAGAATTGATTTAATCGAACTCATTGAGGATTGCGACAGAACGATAGCATTCACGGAAAGCCCGCGGATGACATGAATTGATTTAATCGAACTCATTGAGGATTGCGACCAATCTCCGTAACCTCCGTGAGAGCGCTCAGGGCACCTGGAATTGATTTAATCGAACTCATTGAGGATTGCGACCCGCCGCGATTAAAGTTAAAAATTTCATTTTTCCTCGAATTGATTTAATCGAACTCATTGAGGATTGCGACCCCGAATGAATCTACCCCTCGTCGGAGTGGTATTCGTGAATTGATTTAATCGAACTCATTGAGGATTGCGACATTATTGTCTCCTTTGTTGAATTAAAGTTGGTACATTGAATTGATTTAATCGAACTCATTGAGGATTGCGACTTCCAAAAAGTATTATTGTCTATGAATCTGTTGACACGGTGAATTGATTTAATCGAACTCATTGAGGATTGCGACCATTTCCTTTTCCCTTTTTTGGTTGTTTACGATAAGGTAGAATTGATTTAATCGAACTCATTGAGGATTGCGACCGTATACTCCTACGTCTGAAGGGGCTGCAATCAGGCGAATTGATTTAATCGAACTCATTGAGGATTGCGACCATACATAACCGGTGCGACATAGCGCCGATCACGGTTGGAATTGATTTAATCGAACTCATTGAGGATTGCGACTTTGACATCTTTGTTTTTTTTACCTTGGACAGAAGAGAATTGAATTGATTTAATCGAACTCATTGAGGATTGCGACTAAATGCGGACACCGCCATGGGTGGTCAAAGATTTGCGAATTGATTTAATCGAACTCATTGAGGATTGCGACTTTTTTTATACCTGAAATACCCCACTCATGCTCTGCGGCGGAATTGATTTAATCGAACTCATTGAGGATTGCGACTTCGGTTCACTCGCAGCCTTCACGACGACGTAGATGACGAGAATTGATTTAATCGAACTCATTGAGGGTAAGAGGTACTGCGTGCTATGTGTCAGGTGCTACGTCTTTGAAAAATATGGAAGGTTCTGCTGTTCTGTTCGCAGGTCAGGTTGGAGGGCGTTTTTATGATATTGTGGGCTGGATCGCGCAGGCACAGGGGCCTGCCCCTACGACGGAATGGAGCTTGCAGACACTTGCGGAAATGACGTGATGGGTAAAAGATTTTTTGCCCCTACGGGTATGATGTTTTTTTTATGGCAAAAAGGCTGGATAGCAGGAAGGATTGATCGACTTGAAGAAAAGGAGAGAAAAAAACCAACAACCAATCGCAAGATTTCGCTGCAGGAATGACAGTGATGATTCTTTTATCCTTCAGAGGATATTGTCAAGCTGATGTTTCAGCGCCGGAATGTCTTTCTCTATAGTCGCCCAGACTTCATCATGATCGATAGCAAAATATTCGTGAACCAGAATATTCCTCATCCCTGCAATCAGTTTCCAGGGGATTTGCTGGTTTGCTTTCCTGAAACCTTCGCTTATGCTTCTTACCGCTTCTCCAATGATTTCAAGATGATAGATCATCCAGATCTGTACCAGTTCATCATGATCAAAAGCTTTGCGGCCTTTACTTGCATACTTTTCGATATGGGATATGGCATCAAGAATATCCTGAATTCTCTCACGGTCATCTCTCATAGGCATATCGCATCCTGGAAAACCTGCTGGCGGAAACGAGGCTTCAATCCCTGATCACTAACAACGTCAACGTTGCACTGAAGCAATGCTTCCAGTTCGTAGAGAAGCGCTGCATGATCAAACAATGTGCGTCCTGACTCAAATGTAACGAGGAAATCCACATCACTTGTCTCCCTCTCTTCACCTCTTGCAACAGAGCCGAAAACCCTCACATTGCGCGCTCCATGTTTTGCGGCAATGTCACGTATCACCTGTTTTTTTTCGTTCAATACCTTGATATTCATAGCTATAAAAAAATCAGTTGCCGCAGATTGAGAAGGTCAACCTCTTTTTCAAGCAGTTCCTGTAACTCGAACCGGCAGTCGCTTTTGGCAAGCGGCGGATTGCCGGTCCTGCTGTTGTGCGG
The DNA here is from genome assembly GCA_028280025.1 of Chlorobium sp. Lineage (GTDB taxonomy): Bacteria > Bacteroidota > Chlorobiia > Chlorobiales > Chlorobiaceae > Prosthecochloris. The sequence goes on from JANQMO010000062.1 coordinate 31,707, forward strand.
CAGAACTTTTGCATATAAAATATACGGATATCGTCGTGACCGGAAAAATCCTGACGATCTGCTGATCTTGCAAGAAGCAAAAATGGGAACCGTACCGGGTTGGCTGAAACGTTCTTTCACGACATGCGGCCGGATCGAGCAGGAATGAGGCCCCCCTTGCGACGGGCTGAATCTTACGAACGATTGCGGAAATGGCGTGACGGGCGAAAGATTTTTCGCCCCTACGGAGAGCAGAGGAAACATCGAAGATACGGATAAACGGTAACCGTCAGCTGATAATGAAGGGCCCTTCAATCTTGAAATCCCGGTTCCCGTCTATTGCCACTTTTTCGACACAACTCCTGCACAAACGGTAGTAGCGGATACTGTCGGTCGGATGTTTCGGATCCATTTGCTTCTTGAGCTTCTTTCGCAGGTCGTCGAAATCGTCTTCTGAAAGAAAGCATTCAAACACACTGTACTGGACCGCTGTTCCGAAATTTGAGAGTATTTTATGTATTTTAGTCCTGCGGCGGTCGTTTTCTATGTCGTATGTCACAAGGATAAAGTGCATTGATCTTTAACGTTATTCAGTTCAAACGTCACCATGGATGAGGTCAGTTCCCTCAATCAAATAACGCTGATAACCCTTGTTGCCGGCGGTATCGTTTCGGTATTGCAGCTTCTTGAATACCTTGTCACGAAAAACATTCCATGGATTCTGCGTTTTTTACGGAATGCCTTACGTCGAACAAAGCGCATATTCAGTCAATATCGTGATCGCGACGGACGTTACCTGGTTCTGAACTTTTCCGGACATCCGGTTTTACCGGGTCAGCAGAAAAAAATACGCAACATTATGGGATGGCCAATGCTCGATGTGATTGACGTTCCCATTGGCACGGTGAGCGAAAATGAGCGCTTCCTGAGAATTGCTCTTGAAAAAGTCGACAGTATCGATCTTTTGCCGGAAGAATGGCAGACCGTTCCGATTGTTGTCATCCCTGCAGGTTATTCATATCTCTGGTCACCAATCATAGCCGAGCTTCATGGAAGACTTGGCCATTTCCCTGATGTTGTGCGCATTCGTCCGGTCAAGGATGAACGGGAAAAATTCGAGGTTGCCGAAATCCTCGATTTGCGCGACATCCGCCATCAGGCCAGAGCAAAACGATAGTTATGCTGAACCGGCCCGCATCCCCGTTGCAAACACAAACGAAACACCGTCCTGCCATCGCCCCTTATTATACCTGTAAACTTGGGGACGTTGTGTAGCAGCTTAAGTAAACAGCAAAAACCAAGGGGGTACTTCAATAGCGATAAAAGTCCAAATATTTCACCCCAGGGAAAAGGAGAACATTAAAAAACCCTTCTACCTGGCTGCTTCGGCTGATCAGGGATTGCAGTCCACCAGCGCAGTCTTCATCCGGGTGACGACCCGGCTGCGCTCACAGAATTGAGGGTTGGCAGGAGCGTTCTTTCAAGACATTTTGGATGGATCGGGCAAACTCGGGGCCTGCCCCTGCGGGATAGAGGAGCTTCAGGGAAGCTGAGACAGGATTTCAGGATGCAGTGGATGGAGAAGGGAACGCTTACAGGTTCGGAAAATTTCTGTATCTCAGGAAATACTCCACGGATCGACTATATCGATCGAACATCCAATGAAGTCGGAGATATTCCTTGTCACCAGAGCCAGGTTGTGCACGTCCGCCGTTGCGGCGATAAGCGCGTCGATAACCGAAAGGGGCTGACCGTTTTTTTCAGCCCTGCCGAGCATGCCGCCCCACCTCAGCGCAATATCATCGGTAACAGGAAGAACTCTTTCTGCAAAGCGGACTTCCAGATCTTCTTTCAGCCATGCCATCAGCTGTGACTTCTTTTTGCCGACAGAGAGTTTCGAGATCCCTTTCTGGATTTCGCCAAGGGTCAGGACGCTCAGATAAAGATCGAACTCGTTTCGAGCCTCGACCCACTGTACCACGCCATCATCCGGAACCAGACGCACAAGCTCGGAAAGAACACAGGTATCGAGGAGAAAACTCATAGATCAACCTCCCGTCCGGCATCCTTTCTTCTTTCCAGATCCAACGTGGTCCCATGCAGTGGCGACCGACGAAAAAACTCCGTGAGCGACTCCTGTTTTTTCATCAGGTTACAGTAATCCTTCATCGACAGCAGCACAGCCTCGGGCTTACCATGTCTCGTAATGGTTTGCGGCCCTTTTTCCTGCGCATTCCGGACAAGATCGCTGAAATGGTTTTTCGCTTTCTGTATCTGCCAGTTGTCCATATCATACGTCCCTCTTCAAATTCTATCCATTATAGACAGAAATATACCGCTTTTCATGACATTCCGAAACGGAAGAACAAGGACAAGGGGACGTTAAAAACCCCTTCTACCTGGCTGCTTCGACCGATCAGGGATTGCAGTTCACCAGCACAGTCTTCATCCGGGTGACGACCCGGCTGCGCTCACAGAATTGAGGGTTGGCAGGAGCGTTCTTTCAAGACATTTTGGATGGATCGGGCAGGAACAGGGCCTGCCCCTACTGCTTTACGGCGACACCTTGAGATTGCCGGAATGGATGGCCCGGGGTCAAAAGACCTGGAAAAAGCCTATATTGGATTGTAAACGAACAGGGCAAACAGATCTTGTTCCAGAGGAAAAATCGACGGAAAGACACATATGACAAACAGGCTGCTGCTGGCACTCAAAGAAATTGTTGACTGGCTCGAGAAGCAGCAGATTCCATACATGATTTTTGGAGGGATCGCAAACACTCTTTACGGCAATCCGCGGCAAACGTTCGATATCGACATAAAAATTTCGATTCCTTCCAAAAAGGAGAAAACAGATTTTATTGAACAGTTACGGAGCATTGCTGTTCTCCTCCCTGCTGATCCAATGCAATTTATCACCGAAACGAGCGTTCTTCCGGTAACGCTGCATGATGTCCGTATCGACTTTGTTTTTGCACAACTGCCTTTCGAGGAACAGGCAATCGAAAGAAGCCGGAGCGAACTGTTTTTTTCCGTTCCAATGAAGGTGTGCACGGTAGAGGACTTTATTCTGCAGAAAGCGGTTTCAACCCGCAAGAAAGACTGGGACGATATCGAAACCGTTATCGACCTCCAGAAAAATGCCTTGGATTGGCCCTATCTTCTTGAACACTGTCGTGAATTATCCGACTTCCTGAACGATTCCACCATCGTGACGAGAATTCAAAACATGCGATGAAAAACGAAAAAAAGAACAGTCATGCGTTGAGGGAAAAGATGAGCCGTTTCAATAACTGGGAACGAACCTACATTAAAAACCTTTCCCGGGATGAACGTTTCAGACAGTTTGCTGAATTGTTCGAGCTCGGCATGTCAAGTGACAAGGCAACGATTGAAAACGCTCACCGCGAACATCTCGAACAGCTTTCCCGATTAGCAAGAACAAAACGATAGTTAGGCCGAACCGGCCCATATCCCCGTTTCAAACACAAAGGATTCCCCATTCTGCCGCCGCCAGGCCGCTTCGGCAGGCAGGAGGGTCAATGTCCAGCTCTGCATAGCGGCATCCGGCTCTTTCGAGGCAAATGCTTTCGGGGTCAGCACAGCACAGCAGTAATGAGGTTCAGGATCACGAACTGACTGATAGAGTATTGCCGATAGTGCCGCCTTACGGGCAATTCTTCCAAAAGCCTGCGTTGGCCCGTAGTTTGAGGAATGCATCCATACTGCAGCATCCCTCGAGAAGGGAGATTGCCGCAGGTCGATCATGGCTCCGGCAACAGGTACGGAAAACGCAGTAAACCGCGCCGGAGGCAGCCGGTCAAGCCCTGAAGAGTCTTGCAGAAACCGCCATCGCCAGTACCCCGTTTCAGCCGCTGCGGTTTTTATCCTCTCCGCTCCGTAAAATACTCCTGGGTCCCCTATTGACCGGAAGCGCGAACCCTGCCTTATCAAGGTGTCATAACGGAAGGGTGTAAAAAGCAGATAGTGCAATCCTTCCGCTTCGTCCGGTATCGGCGGCTTGCATTCCTCGAGAATATCTTCGAGGACTTCCTGTTCAAGAAGCGTATCGACAACGTTCATGGTCGAGACGACATACTGTGCTTCGACCATTCGCCAGATGGTGCAACACCGCTCGATAGCCTCAGACGATACCTCTGCTTGCGTCCAGGTAGGCGACAACACGGACAAGACCTTCGGTTGATTCGATAAGATCTATGGGCTTTTTTCCTGCAAAAGCCTTGTTTTCACTATTCAACCATGCCATAGCGGCCTCCTTTGATCCCCCGGTGATTGCATCGAGCGACCGGTACAGCCTGACTAAAAGCACGGCCAGTTCCCACTCTTTTTTCTTCTCCGACAGGCTGTACGCCCCGCCCTGGAGGCGGCTGATCGTTGCAGGACTCAGACCGAGAACACGTCCAAGCCTGGCGTTTGTAACGCCCAGGGATATGGCGGTCCTGATGAGTGCCTTCGTCAGCACGTCCCGCCGGTCCGGCTGTTCGCCTGCATGATGAACCTGTTGCATATTATTTTTCATCAGAAATTTCTCTTGAGAAAAATATAAATAATTCTTTCTCCAGAAACAATCCTGGCCATTTATATCCGGAGTCTATCCCCATGCCCATTCATTGCATACCTGTACTTGTGCTCGTACATTATTATTACCTTAACAACTTTGGCCATATGGGCAACGTCATTCTGACCGAAAAACCGGGAACGTATCGGTTCGCTTAACCAACAACCAACCCAGTCATTTCCATGCTCATTCAACACTCCGTTATCATCAAAAAACCGCTGGAAACGGTTGAAGCGTATCTTACCGACATATCCAACAACCATATCTGGCAGGAAGATGTTCTCGAATCCGGAATGCTGACAAACGGGGTTACCGGCAGCGGAACCAGGGCTTACGAAGTCCGGAACATCATGAATTTTTCCGTCCGGACAGAATGGGAAGTAACCGATTACAAACCGGGCAGATCGTTCAGCTTTACAAGCACGTCAAGTGTTGCCCCATATGACGGCACGTTTGACCTTGAAAAAGCTGAGAACAGCACAAAAGTCACCTTCACGTTCTCTATTAGAAATTCAGGCATCAATGCTCTCTTCGACCCTTTCATGAAGAGTATTTTTGCCCCCAGGCTCCGCAGCAATCTCGAAAGACTTGTCGACATCCTCGAAAACGGCTGATCCGGCTCTTTGATGCATTGAACTCAAGGAACAAAGCCTGACTTCAGGGCTCTGCAATCGCGCCTCTGACCCGGTCGAGAAGATACATGCACTCGTCCCTTGACGGACTGCTGCCGGCAAACTTCACCAGGTCGGCTCGTTCAAGAGCAGATTTCATGATATCGGCATGCGGTACAGAGGAGTTGTTCATGTCGGAAACGATCTCGGCAGTCACCTTTTCAAATGTCCTGATTTGATATCTCCCTTCAAGATATTCACGCACAAGAGCACTGAGATGAATACAACAGGCTTCGGACGAGAGTCCTTTGTCAAAACGTTTCTCCAGTTTCCGCAGGCGGCTGACGACAGACCTTGAATATTTGACCGGCTCCGGCAGGGAACGTGATCGTCTGATCAGAAAATACCCGGCAAGAAGAAGAACGGCAACAACCCCTATACCGATACCATAGGGAAGCAGAAAAGCAGCCCATGAACGATACGGCTGCATGAGAGGCGTGAGAGGCTGCAGCTCGGTCATTGACGAATCGGTCAGCGCTTTGATCCTGACCTTGCTTTCGGCAGAGACTGTCCTCTTCTGTTCTTCCCCCGCAAGAGTATCAAGCAGAGTGACAAAGACAGGGGGTAGTGAATAGTCGCCATGCTCAAACGCCGTCAGTTGAGCACGAAACTGTGCCGTCCTTTTTACAGGCCGGCCCGATGAAAACCCGACAAGGACGAAAGGATGCCTCTGCAGACTGTCAGGCAACGAAAAAAAAACCTTCAGGCCCGGCTCATGCGTAACCGTCACGATATAGGTAATCCTGTCACCGATCGTTATTTCAGCAGGAGAGAACGAACTATTGTATTGTACCCTGGGAAACGCAGTAGCAACCTTGCACATCGAAAGCAGCAGCGTCAAAAACAGCAGTACCTGTACTATGTCATATTTTTTTCTCACGATAACGGAAAAACCTGTTGAGGGCTCCGATTATGGAACGGTTGGTCTGCAGATAAATCGAATCGACCTTCATGCTTCTGAGTTTTTTTTCCATCCTGTCCCGCTTTTCCTGCATAAGCAAGCGGTATTTCATCAAGGATGAACGGCTTGCAGCATCGATAACCGTTTCCTCGCCGGTCTCGGGATCCCGAAGCAGAAGAACGCCGCTTTTCGGAATATTTTTCTCCAGCGGGTCGCCGAGGTGAACAACGACGAAATCATGTTTGGCATTGATGATTTTCATCGCTTTTTCATGGTGCTCTTCCACAAGATCGGTCAGAAGAAATACGATTGACTGCCGCTTCAATGACGTTCGGATAAACGACAGCGCCGCAGAGACATCGGTTCTCCTGCTTGCGGGCCGGAACGTTATGATTTTTTCGAGAATGACCAGGACATGGCTCCGTCCTTTTCGCGGCGGGATGAATGTTTCGATCGTTTCGGTAAAGATAACCAAGCCGACCTTGTCCCCGTTCATGATAGCGCTGAAAGCAAGCACTGCCGCAGTTTCTGCAGCAAGCCTGTTTTTGGTCCGCTGGCGGCTGCCGAACGACATCGATCCGGAACCGTCGAGAACGAGTATCAGTGTTCTTTCGCGCTCCTCGGTAAAAAGCTTCACGTAAAGATCGTCTTTACGTGCCGATGTATTCCAGTCAATGGTCCGGACGTCATCCCCCCAGGAGTACTCCCTGACATTGCTGAATTCGATGCCGCGCCCTTTGAAACTGGAATGGTACTCGCCGCTGAACAGTTCATTGACCAGACGCCTGGACCGGATCTCTATCTGCCGTATGGTTTTCGCAAGATCTTTCATGAGCAGTCGTCAATTTGCAGCAGGAAGTTCACAGTTGGCAGTCTAAAGTTGACAGTCTGCAGTTGGCAGTTCACAGTCGGCAGTAGGCAGTTTTCAGTCGCCAGTCCTCAGTTTGATCAAGCCATCGAGCTGTCCATCTATCAAGCCACTTTTTCACCTTTAGCCTTTTGACTTTTCCCCAGGCCTCCCTTTCTTAACCAATCACTATTCACCATTTACGATTCACGTCTTAGCCTTTCCCTCCTTACTCCTGCGCACGAAGTGCGCTGCTCCTTACTTCCGATACCTCATGGGCGGATACACAGGTCCGGCCCTACAACTTGCCGACTGCCTGCTGAAAACTGCCGACGATCTTTCCTCGCTCCCTCGAATTCCAGCCTCCGGTTTCCGACCTCCGACCATCCTTCCCACACCCTACATCCCACACCTCACATCCCACTGTCCACTTCCCACTCAGCACTCAGCACTTCCCTTCACGGTACCCTCACCCTGGAGAGAATCTCGCCAATGCAGTCTTCAGGCTTGACGTTATCGGCTTCCGCTTCATAGGTTGGCCTGATACGGTGACGAAGCACGTCATAGGATACCTCCCTGACGTCTTCCGGGGTGATATAGGCTCTCCGGCGGAGAAAAGCGTGAGCTTTCGCCGCGAGAAAAAGGAATATCGATGCCCTCGGAGAAGCCCCGTATTCTATCATGTGCTCCAGCGACCTTACACCCGCTGTAACCGGATCTCTCGATGCGGTCACAAGATCGACAATGTAACGCCTGACTCTGATATCGGCATACAATCGCTCTATCAGCGACCGCGCCCGGTCGATCTCGTCTTTTTCGACCACTGAATCAACGTCGGGATCGAGACCGGTCCCTGCCGAGCGATCCATAATATCGAGCTCCTCTTCATAGGAAGGATAATCAACCATCACTTTCATCATGAACCGGTCGAGCTGGGCTTCGGGAAGGAGATAGGTGCCTTCATGTTCGAGAGGGTTCTGAGTGGCCAGGACCATGAACGGCTCCGCCAGGAGAAAGGTGCGGTCTCCGATGGTAACCTGGCGCTCCTGCATCGCTTCGAGCAGCGCAGACTGCACCTTCGCGGGTGAACGGTTTATCTCGTCGGCAAGGATAATATTGGCAAAAACGGGACCCTTGCGGGGATAAAAAACCATTTCCTTCGGGTTATAGACCATCGTGCCGACCAAGTCGGCCGGCAGCATGTCAGGCGTGAACTGGATCCGCTGGTATGCCAGGCTCATCGCCGACGCGAATGTTCTGACAATGAGCGTCTTTGCAAGGCCGGGAACTCCTTCCAGCAGGATGTGGCCGTTGGTAAGAAGCGCGATGAACACCCTGTGAAGCACGTCCTTCTGCCCGATAATACGCCGGGCAAGCTGCTCTTCGGCCCGCTCAAGAAAAACAGATGCATCGGCAATTTCCGATGCAAGCTCCTCCAGACCTGTATTCTGTTTCATTCTTCTGATCCCGCGTTAATCATTGCCTTATCCGAATATGCGCAAACGCCCGGGGTCTGAAAATGTTTCAGACTGTACAACCAAGATACACCATCCTGAAGAATAGCATAATGCCCACAGAAACATCACAGTTGATCCTGACACCGCCGCCCGGGAAAAAAGGTTTCCCTGAGGCCGCAGCAGGTCAGTCCTGTTTCTGGTAGAGCCCTTTGAAGCCGATAACAAGAAGAATTATGCCGGCAATGAGAGCTGACCAGGCAAGGCCGTCACCGATCGTAAAACCGAAATTGAGAATTCCGATACCGGGTGCGAACAGAAGTATGAGATCAGCGCCGAGAATGACAATCAGCAGGTTGAGAATCTTTATCCTGACCCTCGGTTTTTTATTTTTAGTAGCTTTGGCCATAGTCGTTAACAATTGGAATACAGAAACGCATGAATATCCTCGGGATCGAAACCAGCTGCGATGAAACCTCGGCTGCCGTCCTTCAGGACGACCGGGTTCTTTCGAACATTATCAGCTCGCAGCTTATCCACAAAACCTACGGCGGCGTTGTTCCGGAACTGGCATCGAGAGAGCATGAGCGGCTGATCGTTTCAGTAGTCGATCGTGCGATAACCGAAGCAAATATACAAAAAACCGATCTCGATGTCATAGCCGCCACGGCGGGGCCCGGTCTCATCGGCGCAGTCATGGTCGGGCTCTGCTTCGCCCAGGGCCTCGGGTTTTCACTCGGCATACCGCTTGTTCCAATCAACCATATCGAAGCGCACATTTTTTCGCCTTTTATCCAGGAAACCGGCAGCAGAAAAACTCTTTCGGAACCATTTGTCTCCCTCACCGTTTCGGGGGGCCACACCATGCTCTCTCTGGTCGACACCAATCTGCACTACAGCGTTATCGGCCGGACCATCGACGATGCTGCGGGTGAAGCATTCGACAAAACAGGGAAAATGCTCGGACTGGACTATCCGGCGGGTCCCCGGATCGACAGGCTTGCGCACGACGGCGATCCAAAGTTTCACCGGTTCCCCCGCGCCCTCACCTCACACTCCAAAACAAGCAGAAGCTACCGGGATAATTTTGATTTCAGTTTTTCCGGCCTCAAGACATCTGTTCTGAACTATATTGAACAGCATGACAGGGCATTCATCCAGAAGCACCTCCCCGATATCGCAGCGTCCATCCAGGCGGCGATTGTCGACGTCCTTGTGGAAAAAACCGTAGCCGCAGCACAAAAACATAACGTGGCGAACATTTCGGTTGCGGGAGGAGTGAGCGCAAATTCAGGACTTCGCATGAAAATGGCCTCTGCCTGCAAGCAGCGCGGCATTCTTCTTACCATCCCGAAAGCGGTCTACTCGACAGACAATGCTGCAATGATCGCCTCGCTTGCCTCGCTGAAACTCGCTCGGGGAATAACGGAAAAAAACAGCTATGACGTTCCCCCGTTCGCAGCGTTCCGATACCCTCTGCGCCATGAGAGCTGACCATTACTGAGAGAACCTTTTCCCGTGCCGCTCCGTATCCCCCGAAAACGCTCAGCCGGATTGAACTTCCGATTGAATTAGTTGACTGAATAGTTTATCTTTCGCTTCCGGGAACGTAAGCAAACAAACAATACCACGACATCATGCACCATTTTCTTTTTTCTCTGGTCCTTATGGGCGCTCCGCCCGGCTCGGAGCAAGCCAGCAACCCGATACTCAATTTCGTCCCCCTGATCCTGATTTTCGTCGTCTTCTATTTCTTTCTGATCCGTCCGCAGCAGAAAAAACAGAAAGAGCGGGAAAAAATTCTCGAAAGCCTCAAAAGGGGCGATAGGGTCGTCACCATCGGCGGTATGCACGGAACCGTTTCGGGGATCGATACCGAGAAAAAAACAGTGCTTGTTCAGGTTGCCGACAACCTGAAAATAAAGTTTGACCGCAGTGCGATTGCGACAACGGAAAAACAGGAGTCCGGAGAAAAGCTTGCCAGCAAGGAATGATTGTAATTTATGGAGTTGATTCAAGCAAAACTTGTTCTTGAAAACGGTTCGGTCTATAACGGCCAGAGCTTCGGTCATACCGGCGAAACATCCGGAGAAGTTGTTTTCAATACGTCGCTGACCGGATATCAGGAAATATTGACCGATCCGTCCTATGCCGGACAGATGATTGTCATGACCTATCCGCTGATCGGAAATTACGGTATCAACGATACGGACAGCGAATCCGGCAGGGTCTGGGCCTCAGCCTTCATTGTCCGTGAAATCTCTCAGATGTACAGTAACCATGCCGCTACCGACAGCCTGGAGAACTACCTGAAGGAGTCAAAAGTGATGGGACTCACCGGCATCGATACGAGAAAACTTGTCCGCGAAATACGCGATAAAGGGGCGATGAGAGGCGTCATTTCGACCAGTGATGCCGATGAAACATCCCTCCGTGACAAAGCCCTCCGGGCGCCGGAAATGACCGGCCGGGACCTGGTAAAAACCGTCACCACCGAGAACTCATATACACTCGACACTCCTGAAGCGTCCTATCACGTCGTCGCTTTCGATTACGGCATCAAGAGAAATATCCTGCGCATGCTCGAACGATCCGGCTGCAAGGTCACCGTGCTCTCCGCAAACGCAACTGCACAGGATGCTCTCGACCTCAACCCCGACGGCGTCTTTCTTTCCAATGGCCCCGGAGATCCTTTTGCCGTAACCTATGCTGTCGGCACCATACAGGAACTCCTCGACTACAACCGCTCATCGGGATACCTGCCTGTCTTTGGAATATGCCTCGGCCACCAGCTTCTCTCACTGGCATTTGGTGCGCGCACCTACAAGCTGAAATTCGGCCATCACGGCGGCAACCAGCCGGTCAAACGGCTTGCCACGCGGACAATCGAGATTACATCTCAGAACCACGGTTTTGCGGTCGAAATGGATACTCTTCCCGAAGAGCTCGAAATGACGCATATCAACCTTTACGACCATACCGTCGAGGGAGTCAGGCATAAGGAGCTGCCCTGCTTTTCGGTTCAGTACCATCCAGAGGCTGCGCCGGGACCGCATGACTCGCACTACCTGTTCAATCTGTTTACCGGAATGATGGACCGGTAAGATCGTTCGAGCGATTTTCCCGTCCCGTTCCGATGGATGGTGTATGATGCAACGGAATCTGTCGATACTTCTCCTGTTCATCCATGCTTTCGCTCCGTTCCCTGTTGCATGGGCGGACCATACCGCGCTCGAAAAAGCCAACAGGACGGCTGAATCCGGGAACACCGCAGAAGCCATCGAACAGTACCGGTCATTCATCGAGCAAGAACAGGAGAACCGCAACACCCTTGTCGCACGCTTCAATCTGGCCCATACACTCTTCAATGCCGGACGCTTCGACAGCTCGGCCGCCCGGTTCAGGGAGCTGGCAGAGCTGTTGCCGGCCCCGCATGACATCAAGGCAGACGCCTGCTACAATGCCGGAAACGCCTTTGCCGAAGAAGCCATGAAAACCGGCGTGACAAGCCGCAAACGAACGTTGCTTCACGCTGCACTGCGCCAGTACAGGGCCGCCCTTCTGCTTCGTCCGGAGGATCCGGAAAGCAAGATCAACCATGAAATCATCATGCGCCGCCTCGACGCACTGGAGCCCGATTCACCGCAAAAGGGCGGCGCCGCACCTGATGAACCGTCGCTCACGAAAAAAGATATCACAACATCGATCCTTCAAAAAACCTCCCTGCAGGAAGAAGCTGTCCTGCAGGAAAAGTTCCGCAACACATCCAACACCGGGCGCAAGGGGGGAGGTAGAGACTGGTAGGCATGGCAAATCCCAAAAAGGTGCTTCTTGTGTTTCTGGCTTCCGACAGCGGTGTCGACGGAGCACGGTCGCTCTTTGAGGAACAGTCGAAAAACCCGGTTGCGGCATGGATGAACAGGAACGTCGGCAACCTGATAAAACGAACACAGTTCGCAATTCCCCCGCTGGCGTTTTTGATCCTTGCATCCATAGAGGTGGAAGGTGTCGAACAGACGATCTGCGATCTCCGCTTTGAAGAGCTGCCGCTTCATGAATCCTGGGATCTTGTCGGTATAAGCGTTCAAACCGGCATGGCTGCCGAAGCATTCAACCTCGCCGACAAGCTCAGAGAAAAAGGATTCAGGGTCGTCCTCGGAGGCGCGCATGTCACGCTCTTTCCCGAGGCCTGTGCCATGCATGCCGACGTCCTCGTCCAGGATGAGGCTGACGACATCTGGAAACATGTGCTCGAAGACCTGAGATCGAACACACTGAAAGCCCGCTACGTTCCTGACGGATATCCCGATCTTTCCCTCCCCAGACCCTTAAAGGCCGGGCTGCTCAAGAAAAAACGGTATTTCACGACCAATGTCGTCCAGACAGGCCGCGGCTGCCCGTACAGCTGCGATTTCTGTAACGTGCATATCCTCAACGGAAACCGCTATCGAAAACGGTCGATCGATCATGTCGTCGAGGAAGTACAGCGTCTCAGCAGACTCGACAACAGAATATTTTTTTTCGTCGACGACTCCATCAATGCCAGCGAAGACTATGCAGAGGCGCTCTTCAAGAGGCTGACGCCTTTGAACATCACCTGGTTCGGCCAAGCAACGACGACCCTGGGCCAGCAGCCCCGGCTGCTCGAAACCTTTTCCAGGTCAGGATGCAAGGCGCTGCTTGTCGGAATAGAAAGTATCGAACCATCAAGCAGGGACCGCCACAACAAAACACAGAACCGCTCCACAGAGCTTGCAGAATCGATCATCGCTATCCGCAAAGCCGGCATCAGCCTCTACGGCAGCTTTATCTACGGTCTCGACGGAGACACACTGGCAACACCTTCCGCCATTCTGGATTTCGTAAAAACGACAAAGCTCGATGTTCCGGGCATCAATATCCTTCGACCCAATCCCGGAACAAAGGTATTTGAACGGCTGCAGGAAGAAAAACGGTTGCTCTTCGATCCCGAAGACATATCCGCATACCGCTACACGTTCGGCCAGAAAATGCTGTACAAACCGAAACAGATAGGCCTGTCTGATTTCATCGACAGCTATTCGAAACTTACCGCCAAACTGTTCACGGTCAGAAACGCGTGTATCCGGGGCATGGCGGCACCGAGCGTCAAACCGGCAGTCCTGTTCTTCAATCTCTTTTACGCACACCTTTACGCACTCTCCCGTCATGATCTGAAAAAACAGCTCGATCCGCCATAGCCTTACACCGCATTTTGATCCCTGAACACGAATAAAACCCCTTGAAGCCTGTATTCGGCAACTTTTTCAACAGCATTCTGAATGTTTTTTCCATGAACTTTTGTATTTTCTCTTCGATGTTGTCAAAACATAGCAACACTTTCTACATCACCAGAACGAAGGAGAACAACATGAAAAGAATTCTACCTGTAGCTGCACTCTGCAGCATTTTCTTCATTGGATGCGGCGGCGCAGAACAGCCGGCTGCTGAAAGCAACGCTGCAAGCGAGCTCGTCAGCGGTTATGATCTCGCAAACGGAAAGGAAATCTATGAGGCCAACTGCGGCGGCTGTCATGACGAAGGACTCCTCAACTCACCGAAAACCGGTGACATCGAAGGATGGACCGCACGTATCGAGCAGGGCATGGATACGATGATCAAGAAATCGATCGACGGGTACATCGATGCCGGCAATATGCCTGCAAAAGGCGGTAACGATGCACTGACCGACGATGAAGTAGCCAACGCTGTTGCCTACATGGTCGACGAGAGCGTTGCCAAGTAATCGGCATAAAGAGTCAGAACATATTGCGGGCGCTTTTGGGGCGCCCGTTTTTTTTACCGTATGCTTTGCATACGTCAACACATGCACAAGGAGTATCACATGAAAAAGGTTCTTTCAGCACTTTCCGTATTCGCGGCCGGTCTTGCTTTCGGCCTCGACGCCGGAGCAGCCGTCACAGGAGGCGACATTGCAAAATATGATCTCGCAAACGGCGAATCGGTCTATACGGCAAGCTGTGCTGCATGCCACACCAGCGGCATCCTGAAATCCCCGAAAACCGGAGTTCAGGCCGACTGGACAGCCCGCCTCGAACAGGGAATGGACACACTGATCAAGAAATCGATCGACGGGTACACCGACGTGGGCAACATGCCTGCAAAAGGCGGCAATGACGCACTTACCGATGCGGAAGTCGCAAACGCCGTCGCCTACATGGTCAAGCAGCTTCAGTAAATACTGCCTGGAGCGTCATCAAAAAGGAGCGTTGCTTTTTTCTGCACCGCTCCTTTTTTTTGTTCGTTCAAGCGCTGAAATCCCGGAAATCCCGCCTGACCAGTATCGAGCAAGAAGAATTCCGGAAAGGTTGTGCCAGAGGCTGAAGAGCGCTCCCGGTAACGCGCTGAGCGGCTGAAAAAACTGGTTGGCAAGCGCCACACCGAGTCCCGAATTCTGCATGCCGATCTCAATAGCAAGCGTCCGGCAATCCGAGCGGCTGCCTGACAAAAGTTTTGCCATACCGTATCCCGCTGCAAGCCCGAGCAGATTATGCAGCATAACTGCCCCGATGATCGCAGCCGGAAAGGAGAGAACCCTCTCGGCATTAAGCGCCATAACGCAGGCAATGATTACCGAAATCGCCAGCACCGACACACCGGGCAGGATACCGGAATACCGGTCTGCAACATCCCCGAAATAGTGGCGGACGACAAGCCCTGCCGCAAGGGGAAAAGCCACGACCTGAAAGACCGACATGAACAGGCTCAAGAGGGAAAGCTCGACCGACCTGCTCAAAAGCAGATAAACAAGTGCCGGTGTCAGCAGCGGTGCAAGCATGGTGGAAACCATGGTCATGGTAACCGACAGAGCAACATTGCCTCTCGAAAGAAAAACGATGACATTGGATGCCGTTCCGCCGGGGCAGCTGCCCACGAGAACCATTCCCATCATGGCCTCTTCAGGAAGGGAAAGCAGGTGGCTGATTACCATGGCAAGCACCGGCATGACCGTATATTGAACAACTGCGGCAACCGTAACAAGGCCTTTTTTTTCCCAGACCTCCCTGAAGTCGCTCAGACGAATGGTCGTGCCCATTCCGAACATGATCACTCCGAGAAGAAGCGGTATCAGCGGCTTGACCCACAGAAACGAAACCGGAAACAGGAGAGCGATGATCGACGCCCCGAGAGCGATGACAAGAAAATGACGGCTCAGAAAGTCCATGGTCCTGCAACGTCAGATGTTGAGGATTGACAGCGAAATTTCAGCCATAATCTACGATCATGGACACTGAAAATCAATCGGCGGAACCACATAAAGAAAAAACGTGCGGGTTTGTAACTTACATGGTACGGGAAACAAGAACACACCATCACCAAGAAAGGAATATGAAAAAAACAACGATCGGTTTTATCGGTACAGGAAGAATATCGAGGGCTCTCGTTGCAGGGCTTGTCCGCAGCAGCAACTATCGTATTACCGGATATGACAGGGATCCTGTTGTCCGGGAATCATTCTGCAAAACATTTGCCGTTGCCGGAATGTCATCCATGCAGGAACTTGCCGAACAAGCCGATACACTTATCCTTGCGGTAAAACCATATCAGATGGAAGATGTGCTTCAGGAACTGCAAAACGGTCTCCGTGCAGATCACCTTCTCATAAGCGTCGCCGCCGGCATCACCACCGAATTCATAAGAAGCCGTTCTCTCCCCGAATCGCGAGTCATCCGCGTTATGCCCAACACACCGTCGTTTGTCGGTGAAGGCATGACAGCGCTCAGCGCGGGAAAACATGCAGGAGAGGAAGACCGGAAACACGCTGCGGCGATCTTCAGCGCAGTCGGCAGGGTGATGTTTCTCGACGAGAAGCATATGGACGCCGCGACAGCGGTTTCCGGAAGCGGCCCGGCATACATGTTCCATATCATCGACGCCATGGCCCGGGGCGGAGCAGCGTGCGGTCTCGATAATGACGACGCCGTACTCCTCAGTGCCCAAACCATGATCGGTGCAGCAAAACTGCTGCTTGAAAGCGGGAAACAACCGGCCGACCTCATACAGGAGGTCACAACACCCGGAGGAACAACGGAAGCCGGATTGAAGCAGATGGTGGCCCACGACATCCGTCAGGCAATGATCGACACAGTCAAAGCGGCCGCAAAACGATCCTCCGAGCTGAAACAATAAAACGTGGACAAATCACGTGCATGCGTTGAGATACATCACAGCCGCAGTTCTGCTCTTTTTCCTTTTCTTGCCGGCGGCGGCATCAGCCGAAGCGGCGGACATCGTTGAAAACAGCAGGGAGCACATATTCATCACTGCTGAAATCAGCAACGACAAACCGTATACCGGCCAGGCGGCAGAAGTCACCTACACCCTCTATTTCAACGGTACAGCACCTAAAATTCTCGACACGGCGTACCCTGTACACGAAGGGATATGGACTGTAGACCATTCCAGGCCCCGATACATGCCAAGCAGGACCGAGTCTTTTGACGGAGCCGTCTACAGAAGCACTGTCATCAAACAGATGACGGTCGTCCCTCTCCATGAGGGGCGACTTACTATCAGCGGCTACCGGATACGCTGTATCATCCCGAAAAATCTCTCCCCCCATGCCGGCATGGCCCCGGAGGACTCACTCGACATTGCCGCTCCGGAAATAACGTTCGATGCCCTCCCGCTTCCGGAGCCCGTCCCGGAAGGTTTCAGCGGCGCAGTCGGACGTTTCAGCACAACGGTCAACGCAAGCGCCGATACGGTTCATGCCGGTTCCACGCTGGAACTGACCGCCGTTTTCAAGGGCAGGGGAAACCTGAGAACGCTGCTGGACCGGCCGTTTTCCTTTCCCGATGGACTTGAACCGGTGACAACCGGAACAGGAACGGCTTTCGACAGTCTCAAACCTGTCCTCACCTCCACAACGACCCTCCTGGCAAAAAATCCTGGCACCTATGCATTTACACCGGTATCGCTCATAGTATTCGACCCTCTCGAAGCCCGATATACAAGCGTTTCAAGCAACATACTGAAACTGACGGTTCTGGCGGAAAAAGAGACGCCGGCGGCTGACGACACAGGGACACAGCACTCAACCGCACCAGAGGAGGGCCAAGGCACCTCCGGGGACCGCTCCTTCATGCTGCCCCTTGCACTGTTTCTTCTTCTGATCGCTGCGGGATCGTACATCCTTTTGAAAAACAAACCCGGCACTGCCCGCCAAACAGCCGGCACCCTGCAGGAACTTCGGGAAGAGATCGAATCAGCTGTTGATGCCTGCTGCAACGGGGAGACCGGCGCTGTCGAAAAGCGCAATCCCTCCGCTATGCTGAGAAAGAAAGGAATCGATGAAGATACTGTCCGGAAAACCGCTGGACTGATCGAGACTCTCGACAGGCTGGAGTTTTCCCCCGACAAGCCGGACAGGGAGGAATTCGAAAAACTCGGCAAAGAATGCCGGCAGTTGTCGGTTAGATTACGGTCCCGCTCTTCCAGATGGGGGCGGTTCTTTTCGCCTCGTCCATGAGCCAGCCCATGGCCGAAAAGGCCACCTCCCGGTGTTTCGATATCACGGACAAGACCGGTAATCTCAACGCTGATCATGTCACCCTCCGCCGACAGGCGGAATGATGGCCAGTTCATCGCCTTCATGCACAATGGCGCCTTCCGCCGGATATTTCTTGTTGAGAACAAGCATGAACGGCATCTCGGCAAGCTCCGGCGAGAGCCTGCGGATATCCTGTTCCAGAACCTCAACGGTTGTTCCTTCGGGAACATCGAGGCTGAATTCGTTTCGTGCAAGAACCTCTCTGGCCAAAGCAAAACATGTAACGGTAATCTTCACAAAAAAACTCATACGTGCTCCGCGGGAGCAGGTTACAGGTAACGGTACTTCCTGCCGGCAGGCGCACATAATCCATACACCGGCCATACCGATCGGGCAGCCGTGATTTACGATCACCGGCCCTGCCCATGCAAAACCTCGATCGCCCGTTCCGGATGGTCGGTAATGATACCGTCAACCCCCATATCCGCAAGGGATCTCATGGTTTCTACCGAATTGACCGTCCACGGCACGATCCCTATCCCCTGTTCATGGAGCGATGAAACAAGCTCAGCGGCAACCGTTGAAAAATGAGCATTGAGGTATCGGGGTATAAACCCGAGTTTTTGAAGGGCTTTTTCCGGGTCCTGCCACCTCCCTGTCAGCAGTCCGAGACACAGAGACGGCTCCCCGTTCCGCACCTCCTCCAGCAGACGCCCGTCAAAAGACTGCACCCTGATCCTTGAAGAGATGCCCGATGAGTTCGCGGCGTCCACAACAAGAGCGGCATACTCAAACGGCGGCGGATGGAGAACACCATCCCCTTCCGGCCATGACTTCACCTCAAGATTGTAGATCATGGTACGCTCTTTCCGCGCTTCACCGCAATACTGTTCGACAGCAGAAAAAACATCGGCAAGCAGCGGTTTGGATGCCCGGACCCGTTTCTGCATGGGAAACTCCCCGGTACAGAGACCGCAATCGAACCGGACGATCTCGCTGTAGGTCATGGTATACAGCCGGAACCGTTTTTCGTCCTGTTTTTCGACGGGCCTGCCTTCGGGATCGGCACAGAGACCGGCCTGCATATACGGATCATGCGATACCACCACGCGGTTGTCTCCGGAAACACAAAGATCGAGTTCTATGGCGTCAGCGCCCAGTTCAACCGCTTTCAGGAACGCCTCGATGGTGTTTTCAGGAAAAAACGACCGTGCTCCGCGATGAGCATGTATTTCAGGCGCGTGCGGCAACATAAAAAGGGGCTCACGGGAGCCCCTGACAGATTTGATGACACAAGAATCACTCGCGGATGAACCAGCGCTTGAATCCTTCCATGGTTTTCTGGAACTCGTTTTCCCCGCCGTCACCGGCAGTTTTGCAGGAAGCTTTTTCGTAACCGACAAGAGCGAAGTAGATCGCCTTGTCATAAAAAAAGTTGAGCTGTTCGCCGAACTGAATTGCACGGTTGAGATCGATGCCTTCGGTGATGATCCCCTGCTCCTTGACGTAGGTGAAGAGCATGTCACGTTCGAGGATCAGGGCATAGACCATTTCGCTGGACTTGATTTCCGAGCAGGCCTTTTCCTCCCCCATCCTGCAGAAGTCCATGGCGATATCTTTATCGATATTTTCCTGGCTGGCGACCCACGTTCCGAGCCTCCTGAAACGATCAAACACGTTATCGTGGAGTTCCTTTCTGGATAACTTCGAGTAACCGCTTGTGAGCGAGTTGGTTCGAACCTCTTCCACCCATTTGAGCGAAAGCGATTCGGCATGGTCTTCGATTAGTTTTATAAACCGATTGATGAGCAGCATGGTACGGATATTTATGGTGAGTGGCAGAATATTTTCTCTGAAAAACTAATAGTCCTGATACAAGTTTCAAACAAATGCCCGTCATGGTTTTCATTCGTGACAGGGAGGAACAGGCTCCTTTGACAAAACATGTTCAGATATTGGAACTTTTTTTCTTCCCCTGCCTGAGCCGACCTGATCTGGAAGAAGGTTTTCTTTTTGTATTAACCGACTTTTTTTTCCTGACCTTGTTTCCTGATGCGGCTTGCCGTTCGGATAAATCCAACCCCTGAGTGCCATACAGCTCAGGGTAGTAGTTCTTTTTCTTGTTGAATTTGTTCTTTCGATACTTTTTTTCCAGGTCCGCATAGGGGCTTGGTGGTTCCGGAGAGGTATTCGGATTATTGAAATTCGGTTCTTCAAGCACCTCTTCGAAATCATCCAAAACCATCTGAGGATGAAACTTCTTATGCAAGCTATTTGATGATTTAGGTTAACAATCCAGAATCGATACTTCTGCGCAAGACTGACGTAACTGGATATCCGTGTCCGGGGGCTTGTAATTTAAACTTTTACCGCTAAAATGCAAGTACGGATGCTTATGCCCGCTATTCCAAAGAGAATAACGCATTTACCGTTGCTTGTTCTGCCGATAAATATTAAATTTTGGAAAAAATAACCACTAATCCGGAGAATACCATGATAGAGATTCGAAAATGGATTTTCGCATTCATTTGCCCTCCTGCCGCCGTCCTTGACAGGGAAGTAGGAACAATCATGCTTGTAGGCCTGTTAACGGCTCTCTTCTGGGTTCCCGGAGTCGTAGCTGCACTCGTTCTCCTTATCCAGCAGCAGACCCGGCGCCGCCAGGCACAGGCGTGCACCTGCTCAGAACAGCCGAGCGTATAGCCTGAAAAACACCGGCAAAACAATCCTTGTTTCCCATCTGGTGTCCGGACTCGGTGTCAAGTATTCCGTAGGGTATACTACAGCACGGCTGTTGCCGTTTCGATATCGACCGTAAAGGAAAGGACTCCTCTATCGTTAGACCGTTTTTCTTTCGCAACAGCCACAAAAGAAAACCGTCAAAAGGCGGTACAGCCTCTCGCTGCTGAAAAAAAGCGGCGGGCTCAGGTGACAGAAAAGAAAACCGTCCTCAAAGGAGGTAATCATGAAACTTCTCGCGGCTCTCGATCTGGGGACGGAAACCAATGCGGTCGTCAGGACCGCAGCATCTCTTGCCGGAAGTTCATCAGCCTCCATTGCCCTTTTGCATGTCCTCCCTGAAGAAAAACAGGAGATCGAGTTCCACCCGACGATAACACCCCGGTACCAGCCTCCGCCAAAATACTATCGCGAATCAGAGTCCACAGGGGAAGGGAGCACCGTTCCGCTGCTTCACGACAAGCGCTTCAAGGAAATGCAGGACATCGCCGAATCCCTCAACAGCGAGGGCATTGACGCCACCTTTTCCTTTGTCCATGGCAATCCTGTTGAACGCATCGTGGAAACCGCAAAAAAAGAAGAGGCCGATTACATCCTGCTTGGATCGCACGGCCATAAACCCCTCTACCAGTGCCTGATCGGTTCGGTCTGTTCGGGTGTCGTCAACGCTTCGCACGTTCCGGTCATCGTCATCCCGAAATCCACCGGCAAGAAATCCTGAAAGAAACAGAGAACGCTGACGTTCAGGTTCATTAGAATCGAAACGATTCATTACAGTCCGGGAAATGCCTACGAAAACTCGTCGTAGGCGATCATCTCCTCCTCGACTCCCAGGTCGTAGAGCATTTTTTCGGCTGCGGCAACCATTGCCGGCGGCCCGCACATGTAATACTCGATTTCTTCCGGCTCCTCGTGGTCTTTAAGGTAATTGTCGTAGAGCACCTGGTGAATGTAGCCGGTATATCCGTTCCATTTGTCTTCCGGCAGAGGACTGGAAAGCGAGACATTGTATGAAAAGTTCGGAAACTCGTCTGCAATCGCCCTGTACTCTTCGTCGTAAAACATCTCCTTCCTTGAACGTGCTCCATACCAGAAGGAGACTTTACGACCGGTTTTGAGGGTTTTAAACAGATGGAAAAGATGTGAACGCATGGGAGCCATGCCTGCGCCGCCGCCGATATAGACCATTTCCCGGTCCGTATCCTTGATGAAAAACTCCCCGTAGGGGCCTGATACACGGACCTTGTCACCCGGTTTGAGGCTGTAAATATAGGACGAACCGATTCCGGGCGGTGCGCTTTCCCAGAGATCGGGCGGAGGTGTCGCTATTCTGACATTCAGGATAACAATGTTGCCTTCAGCCGGATGGTTTGCCATGGAATAGGCCCGAAACGTTGCTTCTTCGTTACTGCTGGTCAACTGCCACATCCTGAACGTGTCCCAATCCTTGCGGTATTCCTCCCCGATAACAAAATCTGAAAACGACAGGCCGCAGTATTCCGGAATATCGATCTGGATGTATCCGCCGGCCTTGAACAGAAGCGCCTCATTCTCGGGCAGTTCCAGGACAAGTTCCTTGATGAAGGTAGCGACATTACGGTTGGAGCGCACCATGCAGTCCCACTGACGGATATTGAAAATCTCTTCGGGAACATGGATGTTCATCGATTCCCTGACTTTCACCTGGCAGGACAACCGCACGTCCTGCTTCACCTCGGATCGGGAAATGTGATTCAACTCGGTAGGAAGCACCTGGCCGCCGCCTTCGGTGATCCTGCATTTGCACATCCCGCAGGTACCGCCGCCGCCGCATGCCGAAGGGATAAATATCTTTTCATCGGAAAGGGTGGACAGCAGGCTGCGTCCGGGACTGACGGAAAGACGGCCTTCGAGATCGTCATTGATGGTGATCTCTACCTTCCCCTTCGGCAGGAGCTTGTTGGCGGCGGTATTGAGCAAGAGGACAAGCAGCGTGACCACCACGACAAAAACCAGTACAGCAGAGAAAACGACAAGCATCGCTATAATGTGATAACCCGGTTACATTGAGACTTGCAAGGACTGCCGCGGTCAACCACGTGTGCCGCCGGCATACATCGCGCCGGAATGAAAAAGCACTCCCCGCAAAACGCACAACACGAAATCACCATTCCCTTACAGGTTTATTCCGGAAAAAGACATATACGCCATGGAAATCAGACCGGTCAACAGCATTGCGATCCCCAATCCCCGCAATCCTTTTGGAATATTGGAATATTTCAGTTTGTACCGCATGGTTGCAAGGGTGACTATCGCAAGGAAAAAGCCGATTCCTGCGCTCGTACCGAAAACGGCGGCCTCCATGAGATCATAGTCGCGTTCGACCATGAAGAGCGATGAGCCGAGAATAGCGCAGTTTACCGCTATCAGCGGCAGAAAAATTCCGAGTGACTGGTAAAGCGTGGGGCTGACCCGGTCAAGGGTCATTTCAACAAGCTGCACCATGGCGGCAATGGTTGCGATAAAAACGATAAAGGTCAGAAAGCTCAGGTCAACCTGTTCCATACCTGCGATACCTGTCCACACAAGGGCGCCCTTTTGCAGCAAATAATTCTTGATCATCCAGTTTGCAGGCACGGTGATCCCGTTGACAAAAATAACCGCCAGTCCCAGGCCGATAGATGTTTCGACCTTTTTCGATATGGCAAGGAACGAGCACATCCCGAGAAAGTATGCAAGCAGAATGTTCTGGATAAAGATCGTCTCGACCGCCAGGCTGAGGTAATGCGACAAGGCTTCCATCTATTCCTCCGTGTAACCGTTGATTGTTCTCTGCAGCCAGATAAGCAGACCGAGAATGATAAAAGCCCCTGGAGCCAGGATCATCAGGCCGTTGTTGACATACCATCCCCCGTTTTCAGCATAGAGGAAGTCGGGGATGATCTGAAACCCGAGCAGCGTACCGCTGCCGAAAAGCTCGCGCGCGGCAGCAACAAGCACGAGGATCAGGCCGTAGCCGAGCGCATTGCCAAGGCCGTCAAGAGCGGAAGCCGGCACACTGTTCTTCAGGGCAAACGCCTCGGCCCGCCCGAGAACAATACAGTTTGTGATGATCAGGCCCACAAAAATGCTGAGCTGCTTGCTTATATCATAGACATATGCCTTGAGCAGCTCATCGATGACAATCACAAGTGTCGCGATAATCGTCAGCATGACGATTATCCTGACCCTGGAGGGGATCAAATCCCGAAGAGCGGCAACAATCGTATTCGAACCGACAAGGACAAAGACCAGTGCTCCCGTCATGACAAGGGCCGTATCCATTTTAACGGTCACGGCAAGCGCCGAACAGATCCCGAGAACCTGCGTCGTGATGGGGTTGCTCCTGCTCAACGGCCCGAGAAACGTATCGAAAGTCTTCGCCTTTACCATGGTCATTCCTCCCTGTCGGGTTCTTTCAGCATCCCGAGATAGGCCTCAAGGTCGTCCCGAAGCAAGCGATTGACTGCGCCGGTTGTGAGCGAGGCGCCGCTCAGCCCGTCAACAGCATGCTCGCTCGGCTTCGTCAGTTTGCTTTTGGCTATCGTAACGGAAACAAGCTTGCCGTCCCTGAAGATTTTTTTCCCGACAAACCGGTCAGAGAAAAAATCCTTCTCGATTTCGCCGCCAAGCCCCGGCGTCTCGCCATGATCGTAAAACGAAATCCCCCTGACGGTATTCCAGTCGGATTCAAGCGCAATAAATCCGTTGATCGTCGACCAGACCCCTTTCCCGGATACCGGCAGCACATACCCTTCCGGGCTGTCGGACGAACCGTAGATATAGTACTCGCGCTCTCTGCCCTCTGTATCGGTCACGACATTTTTTCTGAATTTCGACTGGTACAGTTCCTCGATTGCCATGTCGCTCATACCGGCTTTGAGCGCCCCGACCGTCTTCAGAACATTTTTTCGTGTATCGAGCAGCTTGTTGAATTCCTGGCGTTCCTGCAGGCTGATCTTGAGAACGGACAACATCAGCGCGGAAACGATCGCCATTGCGATCACAAAAATATAGGTGTAACTGTTACTGCTTTTCATACGCCACCCTCCTCCTTGCGATATGGCGGCGCAGCACAAAGTAGTCGATCATTGGCGCGAACGCATTGCCAAGCAGGATTGCAAGCATTATACCTTCGGCAAACGCCTGGTTCAGCACCCGGATCATAACGCAGAGCACCCCGATCAAAACACCGTAGATCCATCGCCCCCTGTCAGTCTGGGCGGCACTGACCGGGTCGGTGGCCATAAAAACAAGGCCGAAGGCAAAACCGCCGGCAAGAAGATGATTGATCGGGGATAATGACAGCATGGTGTTCCCTGATGCCGGAGCAAGCATGTTGGCCGATACCGCTGCCGCGATCAGCCCGATAAGGCCGCCGGCGATAATGCGCCAGTTCGCGATCCTGGTCACGACGAGAACGATCGCGCCGGCAATAACCGCCAGCTTCGACGTACCGCCTACTGAACCGGGGACAAAACCAAGAAACATATCCCGGAACGAGTAACCTGCTTGTGACACCAGCAATCCGGCATCCCCGTCCTGGACCGCCGAGGCGACAGCAAGCGGTGTTGCCGCCGTCAGTTCGCCGGCAAGAGACCAGACCGGATCGCCGGTCATCTCGGCGGGATAGGCAAAAAACACGAATGCCCGCGCGACAAGCGCGGGATTGAACACATTGTACCCTGTCCCGCCCGTAACTTCCTTGCCGATGACGACACCGAAAGAAATACCTGCAGCGACCATCCAGAGCGGCATGTCCGGCGGCAGGGTCATCGGGAAGAGGATGCCGGTAACGAGAAAGCCCTCGTTGATGTCATGGCGCCGGACAACAGCAAAAAGCATCTCCCATAAACCGCCGACGGTATAGGAAACAAGGATCATCGGCAGAACGGCAGCGCCGCCGGTGAGAACGTGCTGCAGAAAACCGCCGGAAGGATCAGCCTGGTAACCGGTATTATAGATACCGAAAAACAAGGCGGGCAGAAGGGCGATGATGACGGTAAACATCGAACGCTTCATATCGACAGCGTCCCGGATATGAGGAGCAACCGCAGTCGTCGTGCCGGGAACATAAAAAATGGTATCGACCATTTCATACAGAGGGGCATACCGCTCCCACTTCCCGCCGCTCATGACATGCGGCTCCAACCGGTCCAGGAATGATCGGATTCCTTTCATAAAAAAACGTTATCCAATGTTGCGGGCCTTCACCGTGCTCCCGGCGCTAACCGTTTTTTTCAACATACTCCAGCCCCTCACGGATAATTTCGGCAATTTCCATCTTCGAGGCATCGACAAATGAACAAAGTGCGAAATCTTCCGGATCACACTCGTAGATACCAAGTTTTTCCATCTCGTCAATATCGCGGGCAATGATCATTTTTATAAGGAACGTCGGAAGCAGGTCCATCGGGAGTACCGATTCGATATTGCCGAAAGGAATTATGACTCTCTGGCTGCCATGCAGCCTTGTATCGATTGTTGTGCTGCGGTTCTTGAACAGTTTCGAAAGAAACAGGTTTGTTGTCGAATAGCTGTGACGGCCGGGCTTGAGCCACCCGAAGAAATCGCGCCGGGTGTTTTGCGCTATGACCGATACGGTATCATGATAGAACCCCAGAGCATCTTCAGGAGCAGACATCCGCCCGGTCAACACGTCACCCGATATCAGGCGGCTCTCTCCTCCGATCCTGTTGCCCCGCAAAATATCCTTCAGCATCATACCATGCCGAATCCTGGCGTAGTGCTGTTTTTCCAGCGACTCGCCGCCAAGGGTTACAATTTTTTCAACCGGCAGCTTCCCTCTGAGAAACAACCTGCCGATCCGCAAAACATCCTGCAGAGCAACATACCACACAATATCATCGCGGTTCCTTATGGGAGCAATATGATGGATATGGATACCAACATTGCCTGCCGGATGGGGACCGTTGAAGCGGTGAAAAACAACGTCTTTTGCTTCGGTAACTACCTGGTTCGACGTTTTTGTTCCTGCAACCAGGTGAACCGGACTCCCTGAAAGTCTTTTCAGAATCGACAGGCCCATCTGGAATCCAGTGGCATCCTGGTCAAGGATAAAATCAGAATCGGGAGTGAAGGGTGCCGTAGGTGTTGCGGAAACAAACACTGCTTTCGGTTTTGATGCAGGATCGGCAACCGATGAAAAGGGGCGCTGGCGGATAACCGGCCACAAACCGGAACGAAGCAGTTGCGACTGTATCTTTTCGGGAGAAAGCGATGTAACGGCCTGTTCGTCGAAACGTTCAAATTCTTCGAACGTTTCTGCCCTGTCGAGATCGATGACAATTTCTTTGACGACACGCCTTTCCCCGATGACAATGTTTATGATCCGGCCAGACCCAGGCGCAGTCACATACACATCCGGAAAGGTTTTGCTGTACATCACCGGGCTGCCTGTCCTCACATGATCCCCTTCCTTTACCATCAACTTCGGCTTAATTCCCCGGAAATCCGCAGGTCTGATCTTCAGCCTTGCGGGCTTACCTGCATCGACCAGCCGCTTTTCAGGCTGCCCCGCCAGCACGATATCATGACCTTTTTTCAGCCGGAGAACATCCATATCCTGAAACCGTTAAAGGGGTTCGAAGTGTCCTTTTAAAATACACCAAGCAGTTCAAATATGCACAGCAACTCTGCACGTGCTCCGGAACTGAAGGAGCATAAGGGAGTACTACACACGACGCCAAACAAAAAACCTCGCATGAAAAAAACTCTCTGAAAAGAGAGTTTTTCTTGACTATTCAATATCGATATGTACTTCATTACGCCTGAGAAAGGGGAGTGTCCAGGGCGGATCAAACGTAGCTGCCCTTGGCCTTGACGCAGGACGGTACCTGTTCTGAATAATCCACTTATTCAACTTTTCAGCATATCTGGAAATATTTTTTTCCGAATGAAGCCCCGAGTACCGGACAGTGGCAACCATCGCACCGGGCACTTCCCTCAAAACAATAGATTCATCGAAAGGGCGGGGAATTGTTTCAATCGTATACTCCCCCGGCATGACAAATGCAGTCACCCATTTCTCCCCTCTTTTTTTCTGGATAACGGGAGCTGTCATCTCGATTTCCTCACCCCCCTGCTTTTGAAGAACCGGAGTTGTCATGTCTATTGTGGAAGAGGATTTGTTATCCCCGAAAATATAGCTCGCAAGCTTGCTGAAGGCTTTGCCGCTCGTCGACCGGTAATCGCCTTCCACCGTTGTTTCCGCCAATATCATCGGCTCATACCGGCGTATTTCATAAATCCCGTCGCTTTTGAGAACGGTGTAGGCCGCCTCTTCAACATTACGCTTGCCCAGAACCGAACAGCCTGCCAGAAGCAGGCTCGATAAAAGAAGCACAATTCCACTCATTGCTCGCTCCTGCATGTCATGTTTTTCCGCTTTATTCATCGATACTCGCCGCCTTCATGCACCAGTTGGCGCTATGATGCATGAAAAGCTCGATATGGTACGTGGTATAAAATAAAGAAAATACGTATTAGTTCAGTGTTTTTCGGGATAATAACCAGTTCCGACAACCCAGTTAAACGGCTCGAACAGCTTGACATACGACCTTTTCGCCACGGGAGTCGTCCCGCCTTTTTTGGGGAAAAGATACTCCACGTAACCGCCCCCGGCCTTCGCCTTTGCTATGAATTCTCTGATAAACAACACACCGTTTGCATCCTGTTCGTCAATTCTGCTCCTGCCCTCAACGTCCTCTTTTCCATAGAGAACAACGTTTACCCCTTCAACGGTATCGGCCCAGAAATAACCTTCCTCCCCGTAGCGGAGTTCCCTCAGCAGTTCGGCTCCCAGCTTTTTCGCTCCATCGATGGTCATATCGCCTTTCCGGGCTTTCATAGTGACCGCATTTAGCATACTGACGGCTGTTTCCACTTGATTTCTGATCAGCATATCCCTTGCAGCCGAACCGCCCTGGTTTTCGGGCTTTGCGTACACATCAGGGCTGAAAGCCGATGTAAAGATCGTTGCAAGAACGAGAGCGGCTAAAAAGGTTGTAACAAATCCCCGCATACTGTCGCCGCACGCATTGGAAATGTGCTTGAGAAGCTGACCGGTTGTCATCCAGTTATTTCCGGTTCCAGGTTTCCACTGCAAACTATCCTCATCAACGAGGTCAAGCAGTCCTTCCGTAACAGCATAGGTTGACTCGATCTCTTTTGTCAGCAGTTCTTTCCAGTTCATGACTGATCCTCCCCGCAACTGTTTTGTCCACGCATGCTTTTTACACTTTGCTGATCGCGTTATTGAGAAATCTGTTCAAAACATACAGGACAGAAAAAATTTCCGTCACATCTTCTACAAGAGTATCCGAAAACCAGAAACCATCGTCTACCTTGTGCGTGACGGCGTAATGCTTGTTTTTCAGCATATCGATATCGGGAAAATCCTTCGGGAAACCTTTCGGAGCGGTTTTCAGCTTTTCTCCAAACATTCCTCCAAAGAATTTTCTGAACTCCCCACCCTCGATAACAGCCTTGTATTCTTGAATGTTTTCGAAAATCTCCTTTCTTATCGCCTTCAGATAGTGAGATTCCGGCATATACACACCTCCGCCGACAAATGACGCTCCCGGCTCCATATGCAGGTAATACCCGGCATAGGGGCTTTTTCTGCCGCCCCTGGCGATAAATGCACCGAAGTTGTTTTTGTATGGTGACTTGTTTTTGGAAAATCTCACGTCACGGAATATCCTGAACAGGCATTCTTTGGGACTCACGACATCGACATCAGGATCTATCCCCCTGATCACCGGTATCAGAACGGCTATAAACTGCTCAAACTCTTCTTTCGCCTCGTCATAGAGTGACTTGTTCGCCTGAAACCACTCCCGGTCGTTGTTCGCTTTCAGCAAGGCAAGAAAATCCAGAGAAACACGCAAGTCAACCATGTTCATTTCGTTTCAGACGACCTTTGATAACCCGCCTTATGGCATCTATTGGGCAGAATGCCCGATCGTCCGGTTAGTGTTACACCTCATCGTATCTCGTTTTGCCGGAACCTTATGTACGCTCTCAACAGAAGAATCCAGTAGAGAAAAAGAACAAAAACCTCTGCATAGAACCACTCCTCCTCAAGAGGAACCGGAAATCGGGAGAAATCGGTGGCCTGATTTATCATGTCAAAAAGCCGATTATCCTGTCCTGGTACTCATAGGATGGCAACGAATAATAAATGAAAAATATACATCACTCCGAAGTGTATGTAATTTCTCCAGGCGGCATCCTGAGACTGACCGGAAGAGGATACTCCCTTGTGTAGCCGACTCTCAGGATAAACTGAGGCTTGCTCTCCAGTCCCAGAATCTTCCGAACATCTTCCACCCACGGACGCTCTTCGAGAACCTGGGACATTGGATGAACACCCACTGAACGGGTTTTCGCCTTCAAAAACATCCTTTCGAACCGGCGGCCCGTTTCAATGAGGGTTCCGACACGCTCATTGTCCGATCGAATGACTATCCAGCCGCCGCTTTCGGCAACCTGCTTTTTGGCACGCTCGACCGTTGCTTTGCGAAAATCCTTGCCAAGAACGTCACTCTCCCCATAAAAGTTCTTCACATACCATCCGGCAAGTCCGGTAATATCCATCGACTCAGGAGTAAGACCGTTGCGGTATTTGGCAGCATCAGCTTCCGACCACCGTATCCATCGGGCAAGTTCCTGCTGCACATTATCACGCTTTACCTGGTGCTCCATTGCGGCAACTGTCGCCATAGCGAGCCATTCGGCCCCGGGCGATTCAGGAGGATAGTAGAAAAAATTATCATCCGCATCCGTCAGATACAGAATGTCCTCCGGATCCAGATATTCGTTTTTAAAGCCGGTACGCAGCGTTCTCCTTTCAAAGAGGCGTTTCAGAGGATAATCGACACGCTTGCCATTGACAAGCTCGAGCGACAGCAATTCAGGATCGAACGGATTGTCGGCAAGAAGGCGAATGTTTACCTCGAAACCGTTCGCCTGAGCGGCTATGACAAGATTTTCAAGAAACGCACCTATGGAAAGAGCAAGTTCCCGGTTCCGGGGATCGACCTCGCTAAGCCATCGCTCTTCGGCCGATCCGATAATCCAGTTATCGGCGCTTTTGATCGTGACTGTCCACGGCTGAACGTTATGGCCGCTCGGTGCCAGCGAGGCGTATCGAATAATATCGGCCCTCTGGCGGCCGATAACGTCAACAAGCCCGCCATAACCATCCCCTGTAAGTTCCTGCTCCCTTACCGGCCGTTCGGCACATGCCGACAATCCCGGCAAAAAACCGGCTGCAAGAACACACTGAACCGAACGGATAAGAAATTTCCTTCGTGATATCGACATAAAAAAACTTTTCGGCCTGCCGCCCGCTTCAGACCAATTGAACCTGCTGCATTATCAGTATAAAGATTTCAGCAAAGAACGAAATGTTAAATCTTTCACATCGAAAGGCTTATCAAACAGGTGTGTACTATTTTACTCAGCGGTCCTGTCAACCCCAAAAGGCGGGCGCAGACATGCGAGTAGATGTCACGCTCGAAATATCGCTCTATATCAACCTCCGGTTGCGTCCTGCTTACAACAGCTGCTATTGTCACTGTTTACCGCTAAAAGGAAATAACCCATCACGAGGCGGGACGAGCTGGGGCCGTATTAAGACGGAACCAAACGTTGAGGCGACAACCTCATATTGGGCAATTCGGGTCTCGCACACTAATCCCGGAATTTGAAAAAAGGATGCTTGATAGCCTTTTCACCAACATGTCGCAATCAGATACCCCCCACTCCTAATGCGCACTTTGATTATTCCAAATAAACAATTATTATATCGTAGTTATTATGCTATAATAATTGATTCGCCATGACCAGAAACCCTTTTTACTACACTGTCCTCCCTCTCGACGCGCCTTTCTGCGGCCGTAGTCGGGAGCTTGAGACCTTATGCAGCCATGCCCGATCGAATACAAACGTCGTCCTCTATTCGCCGAGGAGATACGGCAAAACATCCCTTATAAAACGGGTGCAGGACGCGCTTGAGCAGGAAAAGTTCATCACGCTGTATATCGATATTTCAGGGGCTACAAGCGCCGAGGATGTGGCCGCCCTCATTGCGCGAGATATATTCCGGTTTGTAGATCAGAATGGCCCTTTACTGAAAAAGGCCCTGAGCCTCATCAAAAACTGGCGCCCCAACTTTACTCCGCAACCTGACGGCAGTGTTGCCGTTTCCGTTCAACCTGCCAGTCAGAAAACCGGGCTTGCCTTCCTTGAAGAGACTCTCGAAGGCCTTGACCGGTTTCTTGCCGGCAATCCCCAGCAAACCAACATCGTACTCGATGAATTTCAGGAGGTTGCCGAATTGAGGAACAGCGACCAGATCGAGGCCCTGTTGCGCAAACATATCCAGCATCAGTCGAACTGTTCCTGGTTTTTTCTCGGCAGCCGACGTCGAATGCTGCTCGACATGTTCGAAGAAGAGAGCAGGCCGTTTTACCGAAGCTCGGTTAGAATGCAATTGCCCCTGCTTCCTGAAGAGGAAGCTATACGATTTGTCATCGAGCAATTCAAGGCTGGCGATAAAGAATGCCCTCGGGATATTGCAAGCCGGATTATCCAACTCACCCAAGCCTATCCATTTTATGTCCAGCGCCTTTCCGGAGAGATATTTACCCTTGCCCGAAAAGAGGAAATCGGAGAACAGGAGTTCGAAGAAGGCATTCGGCAAATGCTCGAACAAGAAGAGCGATACTATCTGGGCCTTGAAAGAGCTCTTCCGGCAGGACAGAAAAAACTGCTCAGGGCACTTGCGAAGGAGCCTACCGACGGCCCGTATGCCATGGACTACCAGCGGAAACACCGCCTTGGTTCTCTCAGTGCCATTCAGGCCGGGATCAGGAAACTCACAACGCTCGATCATATCGAAGAGGACAATGAGAACGTAATTCGCCTGACCGACCCCATGCTTGCCCTCTGGCTTGTCGGCCAAGAGCAGGAACTGTTGCATGAAAAGCCGCCACCGGTAGAAAAGGGGAAATCGCTCTCGTTCGGCCAGACGCTGCTGGAATATAACGTTGAGCAGAGTCTGGAAAAGGGATATGCCGAAATGCCTGGCTATCGCTCGGATGAGGCGGTGGAGATTATAGCAAAAATAAAGCCCCGCATCAAGGTGTTCCTGTCGTATGCTTCGGCTGACAAAGCGCTCAAAAAAAAGTTTTTTGGCCTGATCGAAGCTCGCCTCAAAACATCGAAAGAGTATGACTTCGTATTTTTGTCAGACAAAGACCTTCTTTGCGGAGAAAACTGGCATGAAGGACTGCAAAAGCGGATCGAGGAATGCGACTGCGGCATTCTGCTCGTCTCGACCAATTTTCTGGCCAGTGCCTACATCCTCGAACATGAGGTGCCGAAGCTTAAACCGAAATGTTTTCCTGTCGCCCTGAAGCCTCTCGACATGGAACGGCAGGATATGCGCGGTCTCGAAAAGCTTCAGTTCTATTTCATGGATAGAACCAAATCCTTCGAGGAGGTCAGAGGTGCAAACCAGAGCAGATTCATTCTCGAATTCGCAAAGAAAATCGAAGAGCACATCACAGAACGCTTATCCGCGAAAGCCAGTCAAGCAGTCAGTTGCAGAAAACCGGACGATCTCGATTTCCAGCAAATCACGAAGAACCATCTTCAGTTCAAAGGAGCTCTGTATAAAAACAACATTTACATTGATAGTTGCGGCCTCCCGGGAAGTATAGCCCGAACTCCCGAAGAGACTCACCCGAAGGACACCGTCAAGGCGCGTCCATACATCCTGAACTGGGCGCTGGAAACCGATGTTCCTTTTTTCGCCCTGCTCGGCGATTTCGGTACGGGCAAGACCTTCACCTGCCGGATGCTTGCGCGTGAGATCAACGCCCGACATGAAGAGTCACCCGAAGCTGTGCCGCTTTGCATTTACATCGACCTTCGAAGGGTTTCAACGCGTATCGGTACTGAAAAAAAGGTGCCGCGGCTGACCGATGTGCTGCACGACGCCATTGAATCCACTAAAGACCCTCTTGATAAGAGCATCGTTACGCCTGAAGATATCATCAGGCTCGTGCGTGCAAACCGGGCAATGATCATCTTCGACGGCCTTGACGAAAAAACCGTGCACTTCACTCCTGATGAAACCAACCAGTTCATTGCAGAGCTTTGGAGCATCCGTGAGCAGCGGGATGCAAAAGCGAAGAAACTTCCCCAGGGCAAAATACTCATCAGTTGTCGCACTCACTACTTCAGGGACACAATCGAGCAGAACACGCTTTTTCTTGGAAGGGATCGTGAAGGCCGCACCAGAGAAGAGTACCAATCCTGCACTCTGTTGCCATTCGATACCGAACAGATCAGGGAATACCTTGAAAAACGGCTTGGCTGTGATGAAAAAAAGATCGACAGGATCATTGAACTCTTCCAACAGGTGCATAACCTGAAAGATCTCGCATCGAGGCCTTACACCCTCAACCTGATCACCGAATTCATTCCCGACATTGAACGGCTCGCTTCCGATGGTAGTCCGGTCAATACATCCACCCTCTATAATACCACGGTTGATAACTGGCTGGCGCGGGACGAGGGCAAGCATGAGTTCAGCACGCCGCACAAGAAGCGGCTCATGAAGTCGCTGGCAGCCGAAATCCACAAAAGGAACGGCGTAGGAATGGAGGCGGATGAACTCGACGAGTGGCTCGACGAGTGGCTCTACCGGAATCCGGTGATCAAGGATGCCTATGAAAGGATAAACCGCGAAACGCTCAAGAAAGACCTTCGCACCGCAACCTTCATCATTCGCGAAGAGGAAAACAGCTTCTCCTTTGCCCACACTTCCCTGCAGGAGTTCTTCCTTGCGGGATTCATCGTCGATGCGCTCTCGGCAATGCATTTTGAGCCACAGGAGCTTGAGATGAACATGCCGTCGAAAGAGACGCTCGACTTCGTGACCGACATGCTTGCAGCCGATGAACGTAAATCATCAAAAGTCATTGCAGCGCTCGCCTCGATCCTTGAAAGCGCCTATCATATCAGCGCCTCCGAACTTGCGTTTGCCCTCTGGCTGAAACTGCACGAGCACGGAATGCGCACCCCGGCACCGCGAACCGTTCATCTCGAAAAGGCCGATCTCGGCGGATGGGTGATCGGAAACCTGAACCTTTCAGGCGCTGGTTTCGATGAGGCTAATCTGAGAGGCACGAGTTTCAGAAAGACCGAACTCAGCAGAACTTCTTTCAAACGCGCTAACCTGGTCAATGCGGAGTTTCTTGACTGTAACGCATCCGGAGCCGATTTCTCGGATACTGACAGCGTTGCAGGAACCTGGCGGAACTGCAACCTGAGTGACAGCCGATGGTCATCGTCGCAGCTTCGGCTTGCCTCGTTTGTGGAGTGTAGAGTCATCGGGATCGATAATTTCCCTGAAGAGGGGCCAGCTGTTGCCGCTCGCTGCAAAGGCTTGACCAGTTCACCTATTCCTGTTAATACCCGTTTTTCAATCTACGACGGTCATTCAAACTGGGTCACTGCCGCGGGTTTCAGCCCGGATGGCACGCGGATCATTTCGGGTTCTTGGGACAACACGATCAAGCTCTGGGATGCCGAGTCCGGCAGTTGCATCAAAACAATGGCTAACCTGCCGGATAACGAAACCGCGTCGTGGAATGACACGGAGTTGCGTTTGCTTTCGTTATCGAAGGAGGCCTGGCGGTGGATCGGGCTTGCCGATGGCAGTCGGCGCCTGCCGATCGAACTGCTCGACGACCCTTTATAAAAAAATGTTCCGTCACTTTTTGATCTGATGAATCACCAAAAAGCAGATAAAACGCATGCGGTATAACTCAGCTTATACCTTGATGCTCAAAATCTGAGGGTGGGCATAGATAACCTCCTCGTTCAATGCATGTAAACTATAAGGCATAAAAACACGTATCATTATACATGCAATTGTAATGTAGATGGCACAATCAGGATGGTGAAAAAGCAAGCAAGCATAAAATACCATGCATCCCAAACGGATGAATATGAACCCGGTTCCGATGGAAATGTGCTGAAAAAGGAAACGGTCGAACAGCGAGATTAGTCGCGACCACGATGGCTATTCAGGCAGGATATAACGGATTCGACTGGAAAGTCGTCGAAAAACGCTTTGACGAATATATTTCTGCTATTCAGCAGCTAAACCTTACGCTTATGACGGATCTTCTTCGGGGTGCCTTGCTGGAATGACGCCTTACCCTTTACCCATTTCTCAAGAACCGGCCGAGCGTTTCTTATCCCTTCTATACTTGAAGAAGTGATAACCTCCCGAAAAAGCATTTCTTTCATCCCCGCATCTGTCCGAAGCTTTGGATGGCTTTGCGCAAGCGTTCGTTTCATATCAATATTTTGATTGCCAATCAACCCAATGTCTAAAATATAAATCTTCACAACAATCCGGGAAAACGCCCCCATCTATCCTCACTCGTCAACCTCTTCCCACCCTGTGATCATGGTCTTGATGTTGGAGGTGAGGGTGTAACCGGTGACGGTTGTGCAAACGTGCATGATGACTATAGCATCCGGCCTTTTTGATGTTTTCTTCGGGAATAGCGAAATTGACTGGTAAGCTTGTTGCAATGAACAGAATGAGGTGACGTGTTATGACAACTGTGAATGATATCAAAGCAGCCATAGAATCCTTATCCCACAAGGAATTCACGCAGTTGATGCACTGGATTCATGAAAAAGACATGGAACAATGGGATGCCCAATTGGCGCAGGATTCAGCAAAAGGGAAACTGGATTTTCTGATCAGGGAAGCTTTGGAAGAAGAAAAAAAGGGAACGCTTCGCGAGCTTTAAATGCAAAAAGATTTCATATGGGTTGGGGTAGGCTCACATGAAGAATACGAGCGCCTTATTCAAAATCAAGACTGATTTGAAATAAACCATAAAAAAGCGCATGAGGCCTGGACGTCCTCATGCGCTTTTTCTTGCTTTTATGCCTGATG
Source organism: Chlorobium sp. (assembly GCA_028280025.1). Lineage (GTDB taxonomy): Bacteria > Bacteroidota > Chlorobiia > Chlorobiales > Chlorobiaceae > Prosthecochloris. The sequence goes on from JANQMO010000062.1 coordinate 68,444, forward strand.
AGAGATTCCGGGTCAGGCTCGTTTGCTGTGATCGACAGCTTTGAGGATCTTCAGGTTCAGCACGATGAACCGGTAGAACTGGTAGATTTTGTTCTTCATCAGAAATCTATCGAATTTGGATGGTCTCATGTCGTCTCTCGTTTTTACTGGTTGTTGAAAACCTCATGGTTATTCGGGAATGATCTGCCACCCGATACGCCCCCTGAACTTGTGCATGAAGGTCTTCTCGACCATTTCTTTCAGCCACGCACCTGCAAGACCCCGCTCAACCTTGGTAACAAAGAGGTCCCTGCCTTCCTTGTTGTCGTAACGGGTATGATCGGGAACAACCGGATAGATGATCATGACAACGGCGGAACCGCTCCAGAGTGATTTTCCGTTCGATGCGATACAAACGGCAAGCATTTCGGACATACGTTCACGGTGAGTCATTCGCCCTGTCTTGACAAGATCGATGATATTGAGGGCCACGACCCTGCCGATAACACCCGAGATCATTCCGGTTCTTGGGGCGCCCGGAACTATGGTCATCCCGTTTTTTGTGGTATGCGGTGCTGAAATCGGTCCGGGAGGGGCAAAAGCTATGCCGGCCGAAAAGATATTCTTGTACATCTGGTTCTGGTAATTTGCCGGCCATGCGTCAGGTGTCCTGACAAGCTCATCATAGCTCAGGCCGTAAATACCGTCAGCAAGGATAAATCCTCCCGGATTGGTGACTTGTGAGGAAATATCGTCTCCGTTCCTGTCATAAAACGGGAATGTCACCCCTCGCGACTGGGGGATCAGCATGGCGAAATCATAAGACTCCTCTCCATAATTCCCCTCGAAATCCTCCCAGTATATTGCTTTTTCGTCAACTTCCTTTACACCCCGGCGAACAGCTTTTTCAATACCGAACTCATCCATGGTCGATTCGATGAGATCGCCTCCGCGGGCAATTCTTCCCCCTCTCTTTACAACGTTGATGCCGCCGACACCGAAATCACCGATCGATGGTTCATTGGTCAGATAGGAAAGCTCAGCCTTGTCACGTATACCACGCTGAGTCAGATCGTGATGTATATTGGCAATGTATTCGAATGCAGCGCCCTGACAGGCCGCCATGGGATGCCCGGTACCGATAACCATGCGCTGCTTTTCACCGCGTTTCATTCTTTCAACCAGTTCCAGATACGAGTTGCGGGCCTTGATTGCCGTATCGAGGTGGCAGATGGATTCCGTATACTTGTCGGGGCCGAGTCCCGGAGTTGCTGCATAATTCATATGTGCACCGGTAGCGACAATCAGGTAATCGTAATCGACTTTTGTCTCACCGCCTCCGTTCGCCTCTTCGACAAGCACATAGTTATCGTCAGGATGAACCGACGTCACCTTGCCCTGCACAAAGTTCACATTGAACCTGTCATAGATCGGCTTGAGCTTGAACGTGGTTTCTTCGGGCTTGACCGCCCCTATTCCCAGCCATACCCAGGAAGGGACAAAGCCGAAAAAGTCAAATTTGTGTATAACCGTAATGTCATGCTCTTTGCCTATTGCGTCCCCCAGATACATTGCCGCAGTATGACCGGCAAACCCGGCACCAATAATCGCAACCTTTGCCATAGCCTGTTTTCTCCAGCTATTCTCGTTCTATCGCCCCGGAGAGCGCCAAGATCGTCTTAATAAAAATAGATTGTTATGAGGAATGAAGATAGAAAATTAACATCATACCGCAAACCCATACCATCAAAGAGTTTTCCATGAATGCAGCGGGGCAAAATGCCCCGCAGAGGCTGCGGTATACGCCACCGGCAATCCGGGGAAACATCAGAGAAAAGCAGCAGAAAATGTTTGCACCCTGCACATGGACGGTATTCAGGAACATAGTATTTTAACCATGCATCGTTCTTTGCAAAGGGTCCGCCGGATAACGTACTATCATAGACTCTCCGGGAGAAAAACACCGTGCAGCACACCATCAGAAAAAGAATTCTCGGCATAGATTACGGCACAAGGAGGATAGGTCTGGCCAAAAGTGACCCTTTCGGCACGTTCGCCCAGCCTGCAGGTACCTTCAGCCCGGACACGATCCTTTCCGCCATCGAGCATGAAAGAAATGCGCATCCGGTCGAAACCATCGTTGTAGGCTATCCTCTCAATCGTGACGGCACGCACAACAGCATGACCGATGTCGTTGACCGCTTTATAACCTTGCTGAAAAAAACATTCCCCGATCTTTCCATAAAAACCATCGATGAGCACGGCTCTTCGAAACAAGCTCAAAGACTGCTTGTCCAGTCAGGCCTGAGCAGAAAAAAAAGGCAACAGAAAGGACGTCTTGACAGCGCTGCGGCGTGTTTGCTTCTGCAGAATTATCTTGACACCTTCGACAATGCGCCATGATGCAGGAAAGACCGATAAAAACAGCTGTATCGTCGATGTGCATTTAGCTTTTCGCGCTCTCTTGCGTATCTTTTCTGTTTTGCGTACGTCCGCCGTCAAACAGCCCGGACTGCCGGGCCTATACGAAGCAGCACATGAACCAAACCGAAGCTCTTGACATATTCCGCTCGACCGGAGCCCTGCTCGAAGGTCATTTCAGACTGACTTCCGGTCTGCACAGCACAACATATTTTCAATGCGCCAGGGTTCTCCAGCACCCGGAGCACCTGGTGAATATATGCCGGAGCATCGTTTCGGCGTTCGAGGGTGTGAACATAGACACCGTGATATCGCCGGCAGTCGGAGGGATCGTCGTGGGCACGGAAACCGGACGCCAGCTGGGGGTGAAAACCATCTTCACGGAAAGGAAAGACGGCACCATGGTGCTCAGGAGAGGATTCAGCGTCTCGCCGAACGAAAAAATCCTCGTTGTCGAAGATGTCATCACGACCGGAGGCTCAGTTGCCGAGGTGATCGAGGTCGTCTCCGCCGCCGGAGCGGAGATCGTCGGTGTCGGCTCCGTCGTTGACCGCAGCAACGGCACGGTCAAGCTGGCCGAAAGGCAATTTTCGCTGCTCACGTTCGAGGTAAAAAATCACGACCCGGCAACCTGCCCTCTCTGCCGGGAAGGCGCCCCGCTCGATATGCCGGGCAGCAGGAACCTGCAAAACCGTTAATTACCGCAGGCATGGAGACATCATGTATCAGAACCATATCGATCGTCGGACTCGGTCTCATCGGTGCTTCTGTTCTGCGGGCACTGAAAAAGTCGCCGCTGGCCGCTGAACAGGGGATCGTCTTCAAGGGTTATGACCCGTCTTTCACCAGGGAAGACATCGATCAACTGGAGGCAATCGGCCTCGATCGCTTCGAAACCCGAAAAGAAGCGCTTTACAACTCCGATCTCATTATCCTTGCGGCACCGGTTGAGGCAAACATTCAATTGCTTGCAGAAATTCGTCGACTCGCGCCTGACCAAACCCTTGTCAGCGATGTATCGAGTACGAAAGCCGCTATTTCGAAAAGGGCAGATGAACTGAATCTCCGTTTTATCGGCATGCATCCCATAGCCGGAAGAGAACAGCAAGGCTACCATGCAAGCCATGACGAACTTCTTTCCGGAAAAACCGTAGTCCTTTGTGCTGATGAAAGTACCCTGTCGAGCAGGGATGCGGTAAACCTTATGGAGCTTCTGCAATCAATCGGGTGCCGAACGACCTTTATGACGCCCGAAGAGCATGACCGGGTCGTTGCGGCAATCAGTCATCTGCCGCAACTCCTCTCCAGTGCACTTACCACCTATTGTGAAAACGATGTCGCCAGAAGCGGGCCCGGATTTTCAACCCTGACAAGGCTTGCGGGAAGCTCATGGGATGTCTGGCAGGGTATCGTCTCGACAAACAGGGAAAATATCTCACAAGAACTCAGCGGCTTTTGCACAAATCTTGAGCAGCTTGCCGATGATATCCGCAACGGCCGCATGGACAAGGTCAGAGTGCTTTTCGAAAAAGCAAACTCCCTTTACGATCAACTGAACAAAAAGGAGAGCTCATGAGATTCGCTGTTGTCGTCAACATCAATCGTGAAGAGGCGATCGCTCTTTCGAAGAATCTCATCGCATGGTTCGAAGAGCGAAATATCGACTATGTGTTCGATGCAACGTCTGCTGAAAAAATCGGCACCAGAAAAGCCGCCGAAATCGAGGTGCTCAACACATGTTGTGACGTCTTCATCTCTCTTGGAGGCGACGGAACCCTGCTTTTCACCTCTCATTACTCGGTGACCAAACCGGTCATAGGCATCAATGTCGGTCATCTCGGGTTTCTTGCAGAGTTCAGCAGGGAGGAAATGTACGATGCTATTGAACAGGTACTTGAAGGAACATATTCCATTCACGATCGTACACAACTCGAAACCTGTGTGCCCGAAAACGGCTCTTTCAGGCATTATACCGCCCTCAACGACGTCGTGCTTGAAAAAGGCACCTATTCCAGGATTCCCGCGTTTATCATCAGGCTCGACGGGGAACAGCTCAGCGCCTACCGGGCCGACGGCATCATTATAGCCACGTCGACAGGATCGACGGCATACTCCCTTTCAGCCGGAGGACCGGTGATCGCTCCGAAATCAAATGTCTTTGCCATCACACCGATCTGCCCGCACATGCTGACCGTCCGTCCGCTTGTGATCAGTGACGACAAGACCATAGAAATTTCCGTGGATGCGCCGGACGGTGTGTTTCCACTTAACTGTGACGGCCATCTCAGAAAAATGCTCAAACCCGGAGAGATCATCAGCGTGAAAAAATCAAGCGACATGATCAATCTCGTGGCCAATGAAAAAAGGAATTACTGGGACATTCTCAGAAGCAAACTTCTTTGGGGCCGTGAGCACAAGCCGCGTAACTGAGAACGGACGACCATCACCTGATTTTTCAATGAACAGCAGTAAAAGCATTTCCCTTGCTTCACTCGGCCACCTTCTCGGCATATCTACCGACACCCCTCTGGTCACCTCCGGCATGCGAAAAAAGCTCGCCGTAACGTTCCTTTCCGGGAAAGAGGATTCGCCAAGGCTGCACTGCTTCACCCAAGCCCTGATGCACGCCTTCAAAATTCTTGGCATAAGGGTTCTCGACATAGCCGAGGCAACCGACCGGGATGGAAGTTTTAAACCGGGAATCGTGATTATCGCCCCGGGTGTCTTCCCGGATGAACAGCTTGCGATCAACCTCGTCCCTGCCCTTTACGGCAACATCATTCTTGGAGTTCATGACGAAGAACCTCCGTTGACGGAGCACTCTTCACCCCAGGAAAAACTTGACCGTATCGTCGAAAAACTTGCATGGGACATGGTGCACCTCAGCATCTATGTCACCGGGGACAATTGGACGATCTGCACCATGAACGGCGGCGTTGTCAAGGTTGAAGGCTCCTGCCCCCTGCCCTCGGATGTCCTGAATATCCTTGTACCGAAACTGACCGCACAGGTCATCCCGCCTGACCCTTCCGACCTCGATCACCGACCGGGGACGTTACAGGCTGCTGTATCAGGGATGAACAATATCGTCAACGATTTCAGGGAATGCAGCCGCCTCTGGAGCGGAAACCAGCATCTCCTGACCCACACATCAAGAGAAAGCCTGCGATACAGAAACGCTCTCTACAGAAAAATTGTGGCACGATACCTCGATAACCGGAGCGGCATGAGTTACGGTTTCTTTGCCCGGCAGATGCCGGTTGCCGCCCCCTCTGCGATTTTGCTGAAAAACGGGGATAGCATGTTCAGCGAGCAGGACCTGCAAACCTCACCAACACTCACGTATGACAACAGGGTATGCATTCCTGTAAAGGTTCTCGACCAATGGTTTCTCGTCGAACCTGTTCCGGTCATCACGGTCACGACACGTTCCGGATGCAGAAAAACACAACTGAATCCTGAAACAGACCTCGTTGCGCTCAGCATCGATAAGGGAAAGATCACCCTCATGACGCCGGGCTGTTCGCCCGATACAGTAGAGCCAAAACCTTCGTTCGACACGCTGACGATCCTCGCCCATGCGCTCGGCAACACGATTGTCTCGAGTATCCTGCAGAGAATTCGGCCATCATGGCTCTTCCCGCAACAACTCGCACAACACGGCGCATCCATAACCCACTGGCACGGCTTCCCCGGAGATAACGTAACGCCGGCCGGCTATGTCACACACGGAGAAAACAATCCTCCGGTCTCCTGCTCGACGCCGCAGTCGGCCGCATACAGCCTTCTCGGCAAGATCGATGCCCTTGAAAAAGCGCTGACCATGAACGAGGAATACCGGGGAGACATCCATATTGAACCCAATCACGGAACAAACATCATCGGCACGCTTTCCCTTGCCGAAACCGCAGCCCTCCTGAACAGAAAAACATCCTGAAAAGAATCGTGTTTCTGTACATCGGAAAAAGTGTGAAACAAGCAGATTACTTCACAGATCGGTTACCATAGTCATCTTACTGCCAACTGCCCACAATCTTCTCTTGTTTCTTGACTCTTTGCTCTTTACCTATTACCCATTACCGAGTAATCGCGGTAGGAACGAAAGTCACCTTTCGCCCCCCGCACAGTTCCGGACGAGCGGAATTCCCGCATCCGGCTCCTAACTTGAGTATTTGACG
>JANQMO010000004.1 GCA_028280025.1 Chlorobium sp.
GGCAACATAGGGCTTGAGCCCGCTGTATGCCTCTTCGGCAAGCACTGCGTTGACTGCCTCTGCGACCGTGTAACGGGGATTGCTGTCCTCCTCTTCACCTGGATAGGTATCCAGTTCGATCAACATGGTGAGAACGGTGCCGTCCTTTGAGATCAGGTTGTCGACAATCTCGGACTCCGTCAGCGCCTCTTGCAGTTTTGCATCGATCCCGGCCCGGGTTTCGGGAATAACCGGCAGAAAATCCTCGATCAGCACCTCCTGCTCCCGGCCCTCGACCCCCTGTATCTGCTCGACATTACCCAGCCAGGTAACCTTGCGCGCGTAGGGCACGGTCTCCATGAACCGTTCGGTCAGCGAGGACATGGCCTCGAGATTTTCGGCTGTGAACGGTGTTCTTTCCCGGGTGAACAACAGGTAGACAAAGTCGGTGTTGCCAAAGGCGTTGTCAAACCGCTCTTTCGCTTTTATAGCACTATGGCCTTCGACAAACCAGATATCGCTGGAGTTGTCAAACCGGACCTTTGACATCTGGCTGAAGAAAATCGCCGTCACGCCAATGACCACGATCAGCCACAGCCAGCGAAAACGGATAATATGGGCCGTCAGCCTGCTCCAGAAATTATCCGGACCACCTCTTTCGGCATCGTTGTTACGTTCATTTTCCATAATCGTCTTTTTTATTCGCATCATCCGGTTTAACGGTCGCCGACGGCAATCTGCCAGCCGCTGGTTGATTGCTGGATATTCCAGTATTGTGAATACGAACCGGGCGTTCGCGGTGCACCCGGATTCACTATCCATCCGGAGCACTGCAAACAAAGAGGCTGACCCGAAATATCTGATTTTTCAAGGCAGCCCTGAATGCATTAAGGTAGTACCCGCCCGCCTTCCCCTGCTAACAGACGGCGAACAGAGTTTAGCGATTGGCGAAATCCCAGCTCCATAGTAAGAGGGCGCCTCTATTTATTGTCATGAGTCCCGATTGCATCGGGATGCAAGGCGAACGGAGTCCCGATAGCAATCGGGATAAACTTCAAAACCGGAGTCCCGACTCGTCGGGACAACGATGCAATTGAAGTGCGGAATAAATACATAGAAGTGCCCTATAGACCTATGCGCTGATGTGCCACTCTTTGACTCTTTGTTGTGCCGACCACATAGTGAAGTATTTACCTCTTCCGGCGATCAGTTCATCATGTTTTCCGCTTTCAACTATTTCGCCGTTATCGATAACCAGAATGTTATCCGCTCCGGAAATCGTGGACAATCGATGAGCGATAACGATCACCGTTTTATCTTCTACAAGTTTATCTATCGCATTCTGCACCGCCACTTCACTCTCCGTATCAAGGGCAGCGGTGGGCTCATCGAGAATAACGATGGGCGCATCTTTGAGAATCGCTCTGGCAATGCTGATTCGCTGACGCTCGCCACCAGACAGGGAACCGCCTATATCGCCAACACCTGTATCATATCCATCAGGAAGTCGTTCGATGAATTCATGGCAATGAGCTGCTCTGGCCGCATCCTTGACCTCTTCATCACTGGCTCCCGGTTTCGCCATGCGGATATTTTCAATGATGCTCTCATCAAAAAGATAGACATCCTGGAAGACCACGGCGAACATGCTCAAGAGATACTCCTGGGACATTTGGCGAATGTCGGCTCCGCCTATTTCGATCACTCCCTTTTGCGGATCGGCATATCGCATCATCAGCTTGGTCATGGTCGTCTTCCCCGAACCGGAAGGGCCGACAAAAGCCGTCATCGATTGACCGGGAATCAGGACGCTGACCCCTTTCAACGCATCTTCTTCCTGGCCATGGTATCTGAAATCAACAGACTTGAATTCCACGTCATAGCTGCTGATCCCGACTTGCGGTTCGTCTACATCGAGAGGGGCGACAGCCAATACCTCTTTGACCCGTTTGAACGAGGCGGACATGATATCCATGACAGCCGTGATACCCAAAAAAATCGACAAAGGCTCCATAAGGCGCGAGACCATCACCAGTACAGCGGCTACGGCGGCAACACTCATCGTTGCATTGCCGACCCACAAGCTTCCCAGGAACCCGATCATGATAAGAGTAACAAGAATCAGCGCATCCAGCATAAGCATCAGGATGGTGGTCTTTACAACCGTGGATTTTTGAAGATCCCGCACATGTATAATACCCTCATACAGTCGTTTGGCGTTGGCACCTGTCTGATTGGTTGCCCGCAGCACGGCAAGCCCCTGGATGTACTCGATGATATTGGATTCCAATGCCGCGTTGGCTCTACCCATATCGGTCTTTTCCGCCATTCCGCTTTGCCGTTTTTTCTTATACAGCGGTATGGCAAGAGGCATCATCACCATCACAATGACGGCAATGCGCCAATCGATAAAAAACAATCCCATAACGACCACCAGCGGGGTGATCACAACATCAAGAAACATCCCCGATATCATACCCAGCATGGTAACGCTCTCATCCACATTACTGGACAAGCTGGCGTTAAGTTCCCCGGTTTTATAACGGCCCAGCCGCTCCAAAGGCATGGTGCGAAGCTTGTCCCCTAACTTTATACGCAAATCATGCAT
>JANQMO010000034.1 GCA_028280025.1 Chlorobium sp.
CGTGGTTGCCACGGTCGAAGGAAAGATTATCGACCGGCAAGGCGATCCGGAAGAAGGCCTGGTAATGGATTTCAAGTTCCTCAACGACATCATGATGCAACATGTGCATGATGTGCTCGATCATGGATTCGCCGTCTGGAAAAACGACCATGAAGACCTCGACTTCATCACCAAGCGCAACACGCGCGTCGTCATCACCGACGAACCGCCGAATGCCTTGCAAAATGGGCCTTCAACCAGATCCTGCCCCACCTGCCCGAAAACGTCACCCTCAAAAACCTCCACTGGTACGAGACCCCGAACAACTGGACGGACTACACTGGCGATGAGTAAATGGCTACGTTTACGGGCTCGGATAAATTCTACACAACCATCATATTTAACAGAGGAGACGGAACATGAGCGAACATGAAATTACAGCACTCTTTGATGAGTGGAATTATGCCCTCCTGACCGGAGACCCCAAAAAGGTGGCAAGCCTTTATGCAACCGACGGCATTCTGCTGCCGACAGTGTCCAATAAGGTTCGCCACAATCATGCGGAAATTGAGGACTATTTTGTTCATTTTCTTGCGAAAGGGCCTGTGGGAAAAATCGATGAGGCAAACGTTCGCATCTTCGGCGAACTTGCCATCAACTCAGGCATTTATTCCTTTACCTTCAAAGACGGTTCTGTCGTGCCGGCGCGGTTTACCTTCGTCTACCGCTGGGATGGTGAGCAATGGATGATTGTAGAGCACCATTCCTCACAAATGCCGGAATAGAAATAGCATTGCCTCTAAAGCATCTCTTAACTTGATATTCAGATTGCGGGTAAAAACCAGTTTGTCACAGAGAGCCTCTTCAGACGATGCCATCAAAAAGCCGGGAATAGGGGTGTTCCGCAACCACAATAAAACGAAAAACAAATTACGCAATGGAGAAACAAAACCGCACTTCTACCGTCGAGAGTCCCGATTGCATCGGGATGCAAGGCGGGTGGATGGGGGCCATCGGACAGCGCAGCAGGCAGAAATGCGGTTTTTACGAGCAGCCTGTGGTCATACCGCAGTCCTCGCACACCTTGCAGGTGCCGTTCTGCCGGACCCTCATGGAGCCGCAGTTTTCGCACTGTTCGCCTGAATAGCCCTGGACCTTTGCCTGGATGATCTGGGTATCGACAGCGCCGGACGGTTCGCTTTCGGCTTTGGGGGCAGACGCCGCATGCTGGCTCGAAGACGCCGTTATCCCGGCAGCATTCTGTTCCGCCTCGGCCTGACCGTTCGCGTCACCGCCTTTTTCCTGGCCGACGGCATCGTCAGGGGTAATTTCGTCAACCGCCTTGACATGGATAAAATCCTTTCGTCCGAGGTAATCGTAGCCTATGGAGCGGAAGACATAGTCGAGTATCGATGTGGCATTCTTGATGACGTTGTGCCCCTGGACCATTCCTGCAGGCTCGAACCGGGTGAAGGTGAAGCTGTCGACAAGCTCTTCGAGAGGCATGCCGTACTGGAGCGCTTTTGAGGCGAGTACCGCGAAACAGTTGAGAAGGCCCTTGAAGGATGCACCTTCCTTGTACATGTCGATAAATATTTCGCCGAGCGTACCGTCCTCGTACTCACCGGTTCTGAGGAACACCTTGTGGGCTCCGACATACGCTTCACGGATATACCCCTTTCTTCGTTTCGGCAGCAAGTGGCGCTCTGAACGGTGGTAGATCCTTTCGATGATCCGCTCCTGAACCTCTTTCGGCCCCTTTGTTTCATCAACGTCGTCTTCCGTCCCCAGCATGATAACCTCGTCGAGGTCCTCATAACTGCTGATATTAAGGGGCTGAGAAAGTTTCGAGCCGTCGCGGTAGATCGTAATGGCCTTGATCATGTGCTGCCATGCGGAAAAATAGACTTCGGCAATCTCATGGTTGGTTGCCGTGGCAGGCATATTGACGGTCTTCGATATCGCACCGGAGATAAACGGCTGCACTGACGACATCATCCGTACATGCGCCATATGATTGATGAACCGCTTGCCTTTCCGGCCGCATTTGCCTGCACAGTCGAACACGGGAAGGTGTTCGAGCTTCAAGTGCGGTGCGCCTTCAACGGTCATGGTGCCGCAGACGTAATCGTTGGCGGCTTCATAATCGGCCTCCGATGCCCCGAGGGCCTCGAGCATGTTAAAATTCTGGTCATTGAGCTGCTCCTCGGAAAAACCGAGCGCTTCGCAGAACTCTTCTCCCAGAATCCACTTGTTGAACGCGAACCGGATATCGAAAACGTTTTCGAGCTGTGTCTCTACAGCCTCTATCTTGTCATCGGTAAGTCCTTTGTTTTTCAGCCACTGACGATTGATCGAAGGACAACCGGCCAATGTGCCGTGCCCCTTGCAATATTTTTCGATATCGTCTATCTGCTTGTCGCTGTAGCCAAGACGTTCCAGCGCCTTGTGCACCGACTGGTTGACGATCTTGAAATACCCGCCGCCGGCCAGCTTTTTGAACTTGACGATCGCAAACTCCGGCTCGATGCCGGTCGTGTCGCAGTCCATGACAAGGCCGATGGTTCCTGTCGGCGCTATAACGCTCACCTGTGCGTTCCGGTACCCGTGCTCTTCTCCCATGGCAAGCGCTTCATCCCAGACTTTGCCGGCTTTTTCGAACAGGTTTGTCGGGCAGTACTCAGAGTCGATACCGCGGGGCTTGACCATCAATCCCTCATATTCGTCCTGCGACATGTTATGTGCCGCCCTGCGGTGGTTCCTGATCACCCGCAGCATATCCCCGGCATTCTCTGTATAGCGCGCAAACGGTCCCATGTCTTTTGCCAGTTCGGCTGACGTCTTGTAGGCCTCGCCGGTTATCAGCGCCGATATCGCACCTGCAATAGCCAGAGCCTTTGGCGAATCATAGGGAATGCCAAGGATCATCAGCACGGTGCCCATATTGGCAAACCCGAGTCCCAGCGTTCTGAATTCATAGCTCAAACGGGCGATATCACGTGACGGAAAGTGGGCCATCAGCACCGAAATCTCGAGCACGACCGTCCAGAGCCTTGCTGCATGGAGCAGTTCGTCCACCTTTACCGTTCCGCTGGCCTCGTCGATAAAACGTCCGAGGTTCAGGCTTGCAAGATTGCACGCCGAGTCATCGAGAAACATGTACTCGGAACAGGGATTGCTTGCATTGATCCGCCCGCTCGACGAGGCGGTATGCCACTCATTGATGGTAGTGTCGAACTGAAGACCCGGATCGGCGCATTTCCATGCGCTCATAACGATTTTGTTCCAGAGGTCGCGTGCCCTGAGCGATTTGGAGTGTTTTCCGGTCGTGCGCTCCTTGAGTTCCCAAAGCTCGTCATTTTCCACAGCCTTCATGAACGCATTCGTGACGCGGACCGTATTGTTCGAGTTCTGGCCGCCGACCGTCTGGTAGGCCTCGGATTCGTAATGCGTGTCGTACTCGTTGAAATCGAGCGAGGTAAATCCCTGATCGACAAGCGCAAGCACCCTGACGATATAATTCATCGGCACACCGCGGCTCACGGCGTTTTTGACAAGCGTGTTCAGTCTCAGGTTCTTGTGCCGGTCGCTGCCGTTCTCGATCGCTTCATCGACAATGGCTTTGAGGAACCGGGAACATATCTTCGAACCCGCCACAAGCGAGGCCACCTTGTCTTCTTCCCTGGCTTTCCATTCGATGAACTTTTCGACATCGGGATGATCGATATCGACAATAACCATTTTCGCCGCCCTGCGCGTGGTCCCCCCCGACTTTATTGCCCCGGCTGCGGAATCGAAGATCTTGAGAAAACTCATCAACCCCGAAGAACTTCCGCCGCCGCTGAGTTTTTCACCCGATGAGCGCAGATTCGAAAAATTGGTTCCCGAACCGCTGCCGAACTTGAACACCCGCGCTTCACGCATGGCCAGGTCGAAAATGCCGCCTTCGTTGACAAGGTCATCCTTTACCGACTGGATGAAGCAGGCGTGCGCCTGAGGACGGGAATAGGCATCTTTCGACTCCATTGTCTCACCGGTGTCCGGGTCGACATAAAAGTGCCCCTGGGCAGGTCCCTCGATACCATAGGCAAAATGCAGTCCTGTGTTGAACCACTGAGGCGAATTGGGCGCGCCCATCTGACTGATCAGCATAAAAGCGACCTCGTCGTAAAAAGCTTTGGCGTCTTCTTTTGTATCGAAATAGCCGTGCTTCTCTCCCCATTCCCTCCAGCAGCCGACCAGGCGGTGGACAACCTGCTTGATGGAATGTTCACTGCCGGTAACCGGCTGGCCTTTTTCATCGAGCACCGGTTTTCCATCCTCATCCCGCTGCACAACGCCTGTTTTCCTGAAGTATTTCTGTGCCAGGATATCTGCAGCCACCTGGGACCAGCCCACCGGTACCTCGACATCGTTCATCTCGAACACCTTCGAACCATCCGGGTTCCGAAGCACAGACGAACGATTTGTATACTCGAACATATCGTAAACATCACGGCCTTTCCTGGTAAAACGGCGGGTAATTTTCATTGCGGAATATCTTTATGGTCAATGACAAAACCGGGCCCTGTTTTCTGTGCCAGGGCTCCTTTAAAAACAAGCCGTTCTTTCGAACGGCTTCAAGAGGATTATAAAAAGTAATATACGCTCGTTCTGCTGAAAATAACAAGCCGGAGCGGCTCCGGTGATCGCCGAAATCCTGTGAGAACAAGGCGGTACAAGAGCCGGAAAAAAATAAAAAAAGCCTTCCCTGTCATACACAGGGAAGGCCGAAGTCAAGGAACAGCCTCTGTTCAGATTAACGATCAGAGAGCATCGACAATAGCGTTAAGCGTAGCACTCGGGCGCATCGCTACTGAAGCCATCTCGTCGTCCGGCATGAAGTAACCGCCAAGCTCGACAGGTGATCCCTGAGAACCGTTGAGCTCTTCGATGATCGCTGCTTCGCTGCTTTCAAGGTCGTCTGCGACTTTTGCAAATTTCGCCTTGAGTTCCTGGTCCATGTCCTGATCGGCAAGCGCCCTTGCCCAGTACATGCCAAAATAGAAGTGACTGCCGCGGTTATCCAGCTCGTTGACCTTGCGGGAAGGTGATTTCCCTTGTTCGAGGTACTGTCCGACAGCAGTATCGACCGTGGAAGCAAGAACCTTTGCTTTCTCGTTACCGAAGGTATTGCCCAGGTGCTCGAAGGACACGCCCAGCGCAAGCATCTCTCCGAGCGAATCCCACCTCAGGTGGCCTTCCCTGACAAACTGCTGAACATGCTTCGGTGCAGAACCTCCTGCGCCGGTTTCGAAGAGGCCGCCGCCGTTCATGAGAGGAACGATAGAGAGCATTTTGGCGCTCGTGCCGAGCTCGAGAATAGGGAAAAGGTCCGTGAGGTAGTCCCTGAGCACATTACCGGTCACCGAAATGGTGTCTTTGCCCTGCCTGATCCTCTCGAGAGAGAAACGCATGGCTTCAACCGGTGACATGATCAGGATTTCGAGACCGTCGGTATCATGATCCTTGAGATACGTGTTGACTTTTTCGATAAGCTGGATGTGGTGTGCCCTTCCCTTGTCGAGCCAGAAAACCGCAGGTGCCCCTGTAGCTTTCGCCCTGTTGACGGCAAGTTTCACCCAGTCGCGGATAGGCGCATCCTTGACCTGGCACATTCTGAAAATATCGTCGGGTTCGACGCTCTGTTCGAGCATTGCGTTGCCATCGGCATCAACCACCCTGATCGTACCGTTGCCCGGCGCCTCATAGGTTTTGTCGTGCGAACCGTACTCTTCTGCTTTCTGAGCCATGAGACCGACGTTGGAAACGCTGCCCATGGTTGTCACGTCATACGCTCCGTTCTTCAGGCAGTCCTCAACCATTTCCTGGTACATGGTAGCATAGCTGCGGTCGGGGATCATTGCCTTGGTATCGTGCAGCTCGCCGTCAGGGCCCCACATCTTGCCGCCGTCACGAATAACGACCGGCATCGATGCATCGATGATGATATCGTTGGGCACATGCAGGTTGGTGATTCCCTTGTCCGAATCCACCATGGCCAGAGCCGGGCGGTTCTTGTAAACCTCCTGGATATCGGCCTCGATTTCGGCTTTCTTGTCGGCGGGAAGGGCCTCGATCTTGGCATAGAGGTCACCAAGCCCGTTGTTGACATTGACGCCGAGTTCCCTGAGCACATCACCGTGCTTGTCGAACACATCCTTGTAAAACACCGATACGGCGTGGCCGAAAATGATCGGATCGGAAACCTTCATCATGGTCGCTTTCATATGGAGCGAAAGCAGAAGACCGTCATTTTTCGCCTGTTCGATCTGGTCCGCGAAAAATCCGCGCAGCCTGCGAACGTTCATCACCGACGTGTCGACAACTTCGCCCGGCTGAAGAGCAACCTTCTCCTTGAGCACGGTTACCGTTCCGTCATTATCGACATACTCGATACGGACATCGGTCCCCGCGGCCATGGTCGTCGACTGTTCGCTTCCGAAAAAATCGCCCCCGTCCATGTGGGCGACATGAGCTTTCGAACCGCTGTCCCAGGATCTCAGGCGATGAGGATTGTTCTTTGCATACTGTTTCACCGAAGCCGCGGCCCTTCTGTCGGAGTTTCCTTCGCGAAGCACCGGGTTGACCGCGCTTCCCAGCACCTTTGCAAACCGGGCCCTGAGCTCCTTTTCTTCGTCGGTTTTCGGATCTTCCGGAAAATCCGGAATAGCGTATCCTTTTTCCTGCAACTCCTTGATGGCATCCTTGAGCTGCGGAATCGAGGCGCTGATGTTAGGCAGCTTGATGATGTTCGCCTCTTTCGTCTTGGCAAGCTCGCCCAATGCCGTCAGGTTATCGGGAATGCGCTGCGTTTCAGTCAGATTTTCAGGAAAGTTCGCAATGATCCTTCCTGCCAGCGAAATGTCGCTGGTTTCAACCGAGATACCGGTGCCTTTCGTGAAGGCCTGGATGATCGGCAGCAGAGAATAGGTCGCCAGTGCCGGCGCCTCGTCAATCTTGGTATAAACGATAGTAGCCATGTGTTTGTTCTTTTTTTGTTTATGTATGCTGTTTATTTGACTGTATATGCGATCGATCGAAAAAAATTAATCCCGGCATCCTGGAAACCAGGTGCAATAACGTTTACTATGCAATGCCGGAACCGTAACGGTCCTCGGCAGAAATGAAAAGGATAACGGTGTGTTTCGTATCCCCGGCAGATTATTTAGATGGGGAAAAGTCTTTCAGACCAACTTTTTCTGCCAGTTCATCGTCATGAAGCGCTTCGTGAGCCAGCCTGATCATGGGCATAGTGGCCCCCACTGAACTGTATCCTCCGTCATGAAACAGGTTCTGCATGGTAACCTTGCGCGTCAGGTCGCTCAAAAGCGTCACCGCATATTCGGCGCATTCTTCTGCAGAAGCATTGCCGAGCGGAGACATAAGGTCGCTGTACTCATGCATCCTTTCGAAACCCGGTATGCCGCTCCCGGCTTTGGTATAGGTCGGGCTCTGCGATATCGTATTGATCCGTATCCCGCGTTTGGCAAGCCTCGGCCCATAGTTCCTCACAATCGATTCAAGCAGCGACTTCGCGTCACCCATATCGGAATAGGTCCAGTAAGTGCGCTGGGAAGCGATATAGGAAAGCGCCAGTATGCTTGCCCCGTCATTGAGTGTATTGTTTTTGAGAGCATAGGATACAAGGCGATGCAATGAGATCCCCGAAACATTGAGCGTTTTCATGAACCATTCGTAATTCAGGTCCTCGTACGGCACCTGTTTGCGAATATTCTGCGACATACCTATAGAGTGAACGATAAAATCAACGGTTCCGAGCTTCTCGCCAAGCTCCTTGAAAGCCTTGTCAACATCGTCGTCCTTGCTCGCGTCACACCAGATGATGGGTGCATTACCGCAAATTTCGGCAAGCTCGCTGATGTTTCCAAATCTCAGTGCGGTCGCTACATTGGAAACGGCTATCTCCGCCCCTTCCCTGTAAGCATGAAGAGCAATCTGCCAGCCTATGCTGCTCTCGTCCAGAGGCCCGAAAACAATTCCCTTTTTTCCTTTTAAAAGACTGTAATGCGCTTTATCAGGCATGGTACAAGCTGATTCTTTTGACAGTTATGAGGGCCATAAGCCCTTGCAAAGTGAATAATTTAAAAGGTGAAGATACAAAGAATACTGCCAAAAGCACAATGTATCGCCAAGAAAACTCCCCTCAGAATTTCATTTTCCTCAACGAACGAAGCTTGTTCAGGACGTTCTTGTTGACATTGAGTTCCATATCCTCCTGGTCCGCAGGAACCTCTCTGAAAAGCAGCCTCAGCAGGTCATCCTCCCTGACATATTTTTCCATATCGAGGCTGTACAGTGCCCTTGGCAGGGTGATAATTCGCTGTGCCCGGTCAACCGTGACGACAATATCGGTCCCCATTCTCTTCACCTCGACCGTCTCAGCTTCCTTGAGGAACGGTATGCGAATGCAGAGTATTTCCAGATGGTCCTCTCCGTGGGCGCTTTTCTGGGATTCGATCCAGAAATTCTTTCCTGAATAATACACCTTGTCAGGAGACTGCTCACCGAAGACAAGTCTGCTGACCTCATGAAGCGCGTCCGGCCCGATCGGTTCGGTCCGCTGGAGCTGACATCGAAAAACCGGCGTCGGATAGAAAGAATTGTCGATCTCCATCAGATACTTGCTGTGCAGGTCGGCCCAGAACTCGAAATATTCACCGACCGTTTTCGATGTCGGCAGAATCTTGTTGATAACGATCCCGTCAATATTGATGCCGTAGAGATGAACGAACGTATACGCCCTCTTTGTTTCGAGAATCGAGAGTTTTTCAGGGTTCAGAACCAGCCTGAAGGTCACCTCCGGGCTCAGGATAAACTTGTTGATATCCTCCATCTGTTTGAGCAGCACGTTGACCTCCTCGAAAAACTCTTCATCGGGAATGGAGTTCTTGCCCATCGGACGTGCAAGCGAAGACATGCTCTTGTACAGCTTGAAAAACTGTTTGCCCATGTTGCCGCCGATGATGATTTCCGGGTAGGCCAGAAGCCTGAGCGTATTGCCCGTTGGCGACGTATCGAGCACAACCGCGTCCCACCTGCCTGACTGCGCTTCGTCAACCAGCCGTCCCAGTGCGAAGATCTCGTCAAGTCCGGGTTGTGTCGTCAGTTCGGACGCCATACCGCTGTCAATGCCCTGGTTCTGGTACGAAGACGAAACGAACTTCTGAAAACCGGACATATTTTTCTTCAGTTCATGAATCGTATCGACTTCAAGACCGTAAAGATTCCCTTCGATTTTCTGCGGCTCGTTCCGGCTGATCGGCATATTGAAAACATCCGACAGGGAATGTGCCGGATCGGACGACATGATCAGAACCCGCTTGTTTCTTCTTGCCAGCGCAACAGCGGTTGACGATGAAATCGTTGTTTTTCCCGTCCCGCCCTTGCCTGAATAGATAATCACCCTCGGCTGCGACTGACCACCTTCGAGGTCTCTCGACAACATAGACTTTTCTCCTGTTAGAAATATCCTAAACTGAGCATTTCAACAAATGCTCAACAATAGTACGTTTATTAAAAACAACCTGTTACAACACACATTCAGTGTAATTATTTGTCATCTTACAGGTGAAAGTGAAACCTGATAAAGAATCGCATTTGTTGAACCCCTTCGGGATTGCCGATCATGCCGAATCTGCTTCGTTACAGGGAATTTGCGGTAGTTCACTACAGCGGTATTCCCTGTGCCTTGCATCTCCGGCATGCTCGACAATCGCTCAATTTAGGAATAAATAAAACCGGCGTCCGGCAGATGATAGAGCTATCACCCCGAAGGGATTAAAGTACTATTTTCCGCCTTTATATGAAACGGATCATTTTCTGCAGCGCTTGCCGCAGAAGTCTCATGTACTCAACATGGCTTATCTCGACAGCTCCGAGAAAAGCAAGATGCGGATTCATGATCTGGGCATCGAGCAATTCATAGCCTTTTTGCTGCAAGTGTCTTACCAGAGCGTCGAAAGCGACCTTCGAAGCATTCGGTACGGTATAGAACATGGATTCACCAAAAAAAACGCCGCCCAGAGCAAGGCCGTAAAGGCCGCCGGCAAGGTTATTTCCCTGGTAACATTCCACACTGTGCGCCAGTCCGCGCTTGTGCAGGGCGATATAACTTTCGATGATTTCGGGCGATATCCATGTCCCGTCATCGGATCCCCGAGGAGCGGCGCACTGTCGAATGACAGACTCGAAATCCCTGTTGAACGAAATCTCAAACACCCCCTTTTTCACAAGCCTCTTGACAACCCTTGTCGATCTGTACTCCTTGAGAGGAACAACCGCCCTGCGGTGCGGCTGGCACCAGTATACCTTACCGTCTTCGGGATCGGCCATCGGGAAATACCCGTGAAGATATGCGCGGATAATATCGTCGAGCATCAGCAGGAGTCTCCATGTCGGCGGATTCCGGGAATGATCAGCTCTCACAAAGGCATTCCGCCCAGGCCGCTTCCACATAGTCGGTCAGGTCGTTCCATGGCCCCGCGGAGATCCATTCGGCAATGTAGTTGACGGTACTGCTGTAACCCATCGGCTCATGATTCGGCTTCAAGAGCCAATCCCTCAGTATATCCCGGTCAAGCGAATGCATGGTCAGACCAAGCCCCAGCTCCTCCAGGGCCAAAGCGTTCGACTCCTGTTCAATCTGGCCGTCGAGAGGCCTCAACAGCAGTTTCTTGCCGAGATGAAGCGCCTCGCCCGGAAGTTCGAAACCTGCATTGCAGACCACGCCGTTACTTTCCTGGAGATCCCGCAAAAAGCCTTCGCGCGAATACCCCCTGTAGTGCAGATGTCCTTCATCGCTGTCCTGGCGGACTTTCCCGTAAATATAGAACTCATGATTGTCGAAAGGAGCAAGAAATCCGGTCACGTCCTCCACCTCCTCGAACGGAAGGTAAACAAGCACTTTGCCGGGTTTTGCGGCAACGGATTCGGCTTCATAGAGCGTTTGCGGGATGACGGGCGGAAAAATCGGCTGGTTGAAATGGTGCCAGTGAAGGCCGGCGTTGTATTGCGCAGGAGCGAAATTCAAAAGGGTATACCGCTCGAACACACTCCCTTTTGCCAGAGGAACATTGTAACGAAACGCATACTGGTGACCGAAACCGACCGAGGGAATTTTTTTCATTCTCGCAGCCATCGAGGTTACCGGTTCAAAATCGGTGACAATCAGGTCTATACCGTTGACGTCAAGTGAAAAAACATCCGACATAAGGCGAACGAGATCGAGCTGGAACATCGTCTCGATATAGTTCATCTTCCCCCTGTAGGTAACAAGCGTGAGACCTTTGAGAACCTGGTAGGGAGAAAACACATCGATCTCTTTCAGTTCCTCTTCTTTTCTGCCGCTGATGATCACCTCGACCTCATGGCCGGCTTCACGAAGGCTTGAGACCAGTTCCCTGCTTCGGCTGATATGGCCATTTCCCGTTCCCTGAACACCAAAGAGGATTTTCATACCGTCTGACTTTTCCTGTATTGGACAATTACCGGCGGCAGACCATGGCATCGATGCCGCCTGAATCTTCTTTCACCGGTCCGCCGCCTGCCTTTCAGTCTTATCACTACCGCACGACCACCGTACAATGGCAGTCACTTTTCCACGACAAGGTTGGCATACTGCACCATCAGCGTTTTTTCACCGGCATTGCGAAACCGTATTTTCGCTTTCCGGTCACCTCCCTTCCCCTGTACCGATAGAACGATCCCCGGACCGAACATGGGATGGTGCACTCTCGATCCCGGCCTCAGGCCGTCCGGATCACGAGGCGCATCCTTTTGTACGGCTCCTTTCGAAAAGGTTTCTCGAAGAGGCGCACTGCCGCCGAACCGGTATCCGCCCCCTGTACGGCCTTCTTCCGGCTGCAGGGAAACGGCCCGTCCTCCTTCAGTTACCATGAGAGCATGATCAACTTCGTCAATAAACATGGACTTCAGCGTAACCTGAGGCTGGCCGTAATGGTAACGGCTTTTTGCCCACGAAAGAAAAACTTTTCGCTGCGCTCTCGTTACGGCAACATAAAACAGCCGCCGCTCCTCTTCAAGCTCTTCCGACTCGTAATAGGCCAGAGGGAAAAGCCGCTCCTCGAGACCGGTTATGAAAACGACAGGAAACTCCAGCCCTTTTGCCGAATGGACGGTCATGAGAGAAACATAGTTATCATGCTCCTCTGCATCCTCGTAATCGGTAGCAAGTGAAATGCCGTTCAAAAAGTCGTTCAATCCGTTGGCATCTTCATTATGGTCCGAAAAATCCCGCGCCATTGACAGGAGTTCCTGCAGGTTCTCATAGCGCGACATCGATTCAGGCGTATTTTCCGCCTGCAGAAGGGATGTAATCCCGGTCAGTTCGTAGAGTGAAGAGAGAACATCGTAAACACTGCCTTCCAGAGCGACATCCCTGAGCTGTTCGATAACGGCAATGAACCCCCCGAGAGCGTTACAGAGCCGCGCAGGAAAACCGGCCTGACCGGCTCCGAGAATTGCCTCATACACCGTGGTTCCGTTCCTGAGCGCGTGGTCACGAAGCTTGCCTATACTGACCTCGCCGATCTTCCTGGGCGGAAAATTGATGATACGCAGGAGGGACTCGGTATCCTGGTCATTGCTGATAAACCGGAGATAGGCAACCGCGTCCTTGATCTCCTTTCGCTTGTAAAAGGATACACTCCCGAAAATCCTGTACGGGATCCTGTCCATCCGGAAAAGGTCCTCGAGCACCCTCGACTGGGCGTTTGTTCTGTAAAAAACCGCAAAGTCCCTGTAATCAAGACCCTTTTCACGCTGCAGCCGCCGTATCTCCTCCCCGACTTTTTCGGCTTCCCTCTTCTCGTTGAACGATTCAAGAAGGGTGATCGGCTCGCCTTTTTCCTGCATCGAAACCAGCTCTTTTTCAATCTGCTTCCTGTTTCGCTTGATAATCCCGTTGGCCGCTTCGAGAATGGTCTGGGTACTGCGATAGTTCTCAACCAGCTTGAAAACAGCAGCTTCAGGATAATCGTCCCTGAAATTGAGGATATTGGTAATATCGGCTCCCCGCCATGAATAAATCGACTGGGCGTCATCGCCAACGACGAAGATATTGCGATGGTGCGATGCAAGAGCTTTCGCCACAAGGTACTGGGCGCGGTTGGTGTCCTGGTACTCGTCGATCAGAATATAGCGGAAATAGTTCTGCAGTTGTTCGAGAACAGCAGGCTGGACCCGGAAAACCTCGAGCGGCTTGAGAAGAAGATCATCGAAATCAAGAGCGTTGTTTTCCTTCAACCTCACAGAATATCGTTCGTATATCTTTGCCGCTTTCTGAGCGTTGTAATCCGATGCCTCTGCATGAAACTGGTCCGGAAGCACGAAACTGTTTTTGGCTCTGCTGATGATGCCCTGTACCGTATTGACCGGAATTGCGTCAGGAGGGATGTCAAGCTCCTTCATAACCTGGCGGATCAGGCTTTTACTGTCGTCTGAATCGTATATGGAGAAGTTCTCCTCGTACCCGATGAGGTGAATGTACTGCCGGAGAAGGCGTGCAAATATCGAATGAAACGTCCCGATCCAGAGCCCTCTCGAACTCCCCCCTTCAAGCAGTTGATCCACCCTCTGCCGCATCTCGCTGGCCGCCTTGTTGGTAAAGGTCAGGGCAAGAATTTCATGCGGAGCGACCTGCTCCTCGCCGATCAGGTAGGCTATCCTGTAGGTGATCACCCTTGTTTTTCCCGAACCCGCCCCGGCAAGAACCATGACCGGGCCGCTGGTGGACTGGACAGCCTGGCGCTGCACGTCGTTGAGTTGCTCTACAATATCAACCAATAGTATAGTACTTCAGAAAATTAATTAACGCCTGGTCGCCGGCATCAGCCCGGAGACTTCTCAATATCGCGGTTAAAAATAAAAAAAACACCCTCTTCCGGCTACAGAAGACAGCGCGTTTTTCACAACCGGCAGTACCCGGCAGAAGAGACCGGGCCGATGCAGCGATTCATCAGTGAGTCAGCCCTTCTGCAGATCAGACGTTTTTTCAGCCATTTCAAAATCCTTTTCGCCCAACCCGCCCAGCGAATGGCTCCACCATGTTACGGTCACCCGGCCCCATTCGGTCAGTATTGCCGGATGATGACCGGCCTGTTCGGCAAGCATGCCGACCTGAACACTGAATGCCATAGCGGACACAAAATCCCTGAAAGCAAATTCCCTCTCGAGGCGCTTGCCGCCGTCAACTTCGACAACCTCCCAGCCCGGCAGTTCGCGCATTTTCAAGCCTACAGCATGCTCGCTCATTTTTTCCATAACCCTTTCGATTGCACTGTTCCTGTTCGCTGGAAAAGAGACACGGCGCCTCCCTCAATCAACCGGCCGACTCCGGAAAACCGCCGCAGGACTCCTTGCACCGCAGCACCATCAATTAACATTTTATTGATCAATAATCCATGGTATATTGTGCCGTCCCGGCAATCCGCTTTCCGTTCTTACAACAGCAACATAATCCCGTTGAAACCATGTTCCCCTTAGTTTACGAAATCAATACAAGGGTCTGGCTGCGCGAACTGAAAGAGAAATACGGAAAACCCATCACTCTCGGCACAATACCCGAAGAGGAACTTGCGTTGTTCAAACAGTGCCGTTTCGATTATGTTTGGCTCATGGGGGTCTGGAAACCCAGCCTCTACAGTGAAGCGATCGCTCGTTCGCACCCCTGCCTCAGAACCTCTTATCTGGAACTTCTCGACACCGTCTCACCCACAGACGTCGGCGCCTCACCTTATGCCATACCGGAGTACATCCTCAATCCCTGCCTGGGAGAGGAAAAAGAACTCGATATGTTCCGCAAGAGACTCAACGATCAGGGAATCATGCTCATGCTGGACTTTGTCCCGAACCATCTTGCAGTAGACAATCCCTTGCTTCCCGAACACCCTGAATATTTTATACCCCTCTCCAGTGACGAGCACGATCTCGATCCCGGCTCATGCATCGAATACAAACGGAACATGTATCTCGCTCACGGCAAGGATCCGTACTTTCCCGGGTGGACCGATACCCTTCAGTTGAATTACGCAAACCCGGAAACCCATGAGCTGATGAGGAACAACCTGCTTTCGGTCAGCAGCCACTGCGACGCGGTCCGATGCGATGTGGCAATGCTGATACTCAAATCGGTCTTCGACACCACATGGGGCGATAGTACCGGCCCCATGCCTGAAGAGTTCTGGCAAAAAACGATACAGGCCGTCAAATCGAAGTATCCGGGCTTTGTTTTCCTAGCGGAATCATACTGGGACAAAGAGTGGGAACTCCAGCAGCTCGGGTTCGACTACACCTATGACAAACCGTTTTACGACCATATAACCGCCCACCCTGTAAACATTTCCAGATTGCGGCAGCACCTGGAAGCCGAATGGGACTACCAGTCAAAACTGTGCCGGTTCCTGGAAAATCACGACGAGCCCCGTGCAGCAAAAAAGCTCGGGCCCAATCATCCTGCTGCCGCACTCATTCTGCTGACAACGCCGGGCATGCATCTGATCCATCAGGGACAGCTCGAAGGCCTCCGGATGAAGCTTCCCGTCCAGCTTCTCTGTAAAAAGAACGAAAGCGCACACCAGGATCTCGAAACGGTCTATACGCAACTGTTCAATCTCATCGATAACGATCTCTTTACATACGGAAAAATAGAGGTTCTCCAGTGCGACATCCATGACTCCCCGGGCTGCATAGCATATCGGCGTCACCTGAACGGCCGGTCCGCATTCATATTCGCCAATTTCAATTCCACGGGCATGCTGTTACAGCTCGATCATGAGGAATTTGAACGATTCGATCCGGATCATTACCACGTTTTCAGTACAAAACAGGTGCATACCGGGATTTGCCGGCAGGCAGCCGGACCAAGCGTCAGGCTTGCCCCGCACGAGGCGATCATCATGCACCGCAACGCCTGACAGCCTGCCTCGCCGCCGCTGACGTTGCACAGTTCGGTCGTTGAACGTACATTGTTTTCTGTGTTCACTGTTTTTTTGAATTGATACTGGCCGTATCGAATAAAATCACCTTGCGGCATGGATGACACCGACCGTATGCTTCGCGGCGACATTCTTATCGATCTCTTTTTTCTTGACGATGACACCACAAGCGTAACCGGCGGAATCTACATCGAAGCTTGCCCTGACACGGTCTGGAGCACCCTCACGGATTATGACAACCTCAGCAATACGCTGCCGAAAGTCATAGCGAGCCGTTCTGTCGGGAAAAGCAATACCGGCATCATCCTCGAACAGACCGGTAAAACCGGCATTCTTTTTTTTGAAAAAACCATCAAGTTCCGGCTCAATGTGCATGAAGAGTATCCCGACCGGATTTCATTTGAACAGATCAGCGGCGATTTCCATATCTACAAAGGAGAATGGCGGCTTGAAACAAAAAACGGCTGCGGGGGAACATTCCTGCGTTACAAGGCAACGATCAAACCGAAGTTTTTCGCTCCTCCGCTCTTGGTGAGTTTCGTACAGCGGCAGGATCTCCCGGGCATCCTGACTGCCCATAAGCAGCACACGGAAAGAATGGCGCCATAAACCCGAGACCGCTTCATTTTCACCAGAAAGAGCTCCCTATGTCCTCACAGACCTACACAGCAGGCACCCTTGCCGATTCGATACAAAAAAGGATTACCGGCACTATTGCCGTGATCATTCTCTCTCTTGCTTTTGTTTTCACCGCGCATGCCGGGGACACGAACCCGGAGGATGGTGATGATGAAACCAGATTGCTTGCAGGCGAGACGCTGATCTCTCTTGTAAGGAACGATGATGATGTCATCGATGTTTCAGGCTCGATCTATATCGAATCGATGCCTGAAGAGATATGGGCAATTATCACGGATTACAACAACCTGGCAGAAACGCTTCCCAAGATCCGCAAAAGCCGTCTCGTCGAGGAAAACGGCGACATCAAAATCGTCGAACAGACAAGCAAGACAGGCGTGCTGTTCATAAAAATCAAGTTCAGCTCAAAAGTGGCTATCAGAGAATCATTCCCGGACACCCTCTCCTTCGATCTGATCAGCGGGGATTTCGACGTGTTCAACGGGAGATGGCTCCTTAAGCGAAACGGAAACCTCGGCACGTTTGTCAACTGGTCGGCAAGGGTCAAACCCGATTTCGACGCTCCCGGCTTTATTATCGATGCCGTCCAGAAACGAGATCTCCGCGAACTCCTGGAGGTTATCAGGGATCTCTCGGAAACAGGCTCAACAACATCGACTACAGTTGTGAACGCGGATCAGCATGGGTGACAGAAATCCTGGCCGGAAGAATCGTGAACGGAGCGCCCCTGAACAGCCTCGAGTCCGGCTGCTGCCTGCTTTTTTGAACCTTGGCTCTCTTCCTGAGCGTTTTGGGCAGCGCCGCCGCATTGTCGACCATTGCGCGCAATACCCCGACTGCTTTGCCGATCGAGCCGGGACCGCCGGCAAAAAGATAATACACTATCGCCGCCCCTTCGAGCACAAGCCTGAGGGGAAAAATCCAGAAAAGGTTCGGCGTGCTTCTGTTCTTGAGAAGCATGGCGAGATTGTTTCGATGGTTGAGGTACGTTTTTTCGGGAGAATTTTTTGCAAGTGACGCACCGCCCTCGTGATAGACGACCGATGCCGGTACCGAAGCGATCCGGTACCCGTTCAAAAGAAGCCGCCAGCAGAGATCGATCTCTTCCATGTGCATGAAAAAGTCCTCGTCAAATCCGCCAAGTTCCGTAATGACAGACCTCCTGGCAAACATTGCCACACCGGAAGCCCAGAAAATACGGGAAACATGATCATACTGCCCACGATCAGATTCCGTCCCGTGCACTGTCCTTCCATAGCAATAGGGGTATCCCAGCCGGTCAATCAAACCTCCGGCACCCCCTGCGTAATCAAAAACGTTCCGGCCAAGGCGATGATGCTGCAGGGAAAGAATCTTGGGCTGCAATGCCGCAACTTTCCGGTCAGCCTCCGCTGCCTCGACAAGCGGTTCGAGCCAGTCCGGCTCGACAACCGCATCGTCATTCATAAAAACCACATAGTCTGCAGAAGAAAGGGCAAGGGCAGTGTTGCAGCCCCCCGCGAAACCGGCGTTATAGGACATCTGAAGAATCCTGAGGCTGCTGAAACGCTGCTTCAGCTTTTCGTTTGCGGCGTCTTCCCCGCTGAGGTTATCGACAATACAGATAGAATGCTCACGGTAGGTCGTTTGAGCAAGCGACGTGATGCACCGCTCGAGCATCACGTCGCCCCTGTAATGAGGAATAATGATCTCAACAGAAGGATTCACAAAACTGCTGTTTCAGGTTGTCACACCTCGACCTGCAACGATTTGCAGAATCGCGCAGCCATCAGGGCGGCCTCATCGGGAGTTGCAGCGTCCTGAATAGCCTGTAAAAGCGCTGTTCCGACCACCGCCCCGTCGGCCATCTGCCACATACGTTCAACGTTCCGGCGGTTTTTGATCCCGAAACCGACAACAAACTTTTTGGACGTATTCTCCCTGACCCTCTGCAGATAGGATTCGATGTCACTGTTCCTCTCTTCAAGCTTTGCAGTTCCGGTTGTTGCGTTGACCGCAAAACAATAGGAAAAATGTGACGAAAGAGAATCGATCATCCTGATTCTTTCGGGAGCCGTTACAGGAGAGATGAAAAACACAACGGAAATACCGAATCCCTCCGCCCTTGTGAGAAAATTCTCAGCCTCCTCGGGAGGAAGATCAGGAATCAGCAGTCCGTCAACTCCCGCATCGGAAGCATCGTGAAGGAAACAGTCCCCGCCATAAGCCATAAGCGGACTGCAATATCCCATAAGAAACAGAGGTATGGTGATCTGCCTGATACTCCTGCCTTCTCTTGCATCCCTGACCATGTCCAGAATACAGGAGATCGTAACTCCGCTCCGAAGCGCCGCCAGGGCAGCCTCCTGTATAACAGGACCGTCTCCTATCGGGTCGGAATACGGTATACCCAGTTCGACAATATCGACACCGTTCCCCTGAAGGGCTTCGAGCACCGGCAGTGTCGATCCGGGAACAGGAAATTCGGGCATGTAATAGGCTATCAGGAGCTTTTTGTTCTCCTGCATAAGCCGGGAAACTCTGTTGTTGTGCATATCTGTCACAGAAATTATCCGAAGAGAAGTTGGGGGATAATGAAAATATCGACAATCATGGACACCATGGTGATACCATGCATCAAAACACTTCCCCAGACATTGCGCGTCTTGAAAACAATATACCCCCCTATGATCCCTATGGGCAATGCCATCATTGCCATAAGTGAGCGTTCAAAGAAGCCGACAGGCGCAACCGCGTAATGGTTCAGCGTATACAAAACAGCCGTAACGATGACGGTGAGATGCCGATTGAGCCCCTTGTCGATCAACGAAGAAAACAATATGCCGCGCCAGAGAAATTCCTCGGCAAGAATAAGCAGGGGAAAGAGGTAGATAAGCCGCTTGCCGACAAGGAGAATTTCCATCTCAGCCATGGGCGTTCCGCCGTTTTTGTAATACATCACCGTATTCACGACATCCAGGACAAAAAGCACGGCACCGGCTACCGCCCCCCAAAAAAGCGATTTTCTCAGGCTGCCCCCCGCAAGATACATCTCTTTCCACTCACCATGCCGTACACCGAAATAGATCACTATACCCAGCGAACCGAACAGATAGAGATACAGAGCGGGCCATTCCTGAAAAGGGGTGAAATGACCTATAAGACCGGTAACCCAGATAAGCCCTGTCAGCAGCAATGACAAGCGCAGACGTTCTCTGCCGCCTGCGGTTTCCGAAAAATATTTGCCCCGATGCATTAATGGAGGAAGTTCGCTCTGTGTCTTCATGATGGTCAGAATGGTGTGTATAAAAGACTGTTTATAATAAAGTTACTGGTGCTGGAACGCTCAGTTTCGGTTAAATATAGTCAGGCCTTACCTCATAATCAATCGGGTCAGGAAGACCTGCCTGCTGAAAGGCCCTCAGCCGCCTTGCACAGCTGTCACAGACCCCGCAGGCCTTGCCCTCTTTCTTGTAGCATGACCAGCTGTACTGAAAGGGAGCGTTGAGTTCGATCCCTTTTTTGACGATCTCCGATTTCTGAAAATGTATAAGCGGCGTCTGAATTTCTATGAGCGTTTCAGGTTTTGTGCCAAGCTCGATCACCCTGTTGAACGCCTCGTAAAAGGACTTGCGGCAGTCGGGATAACCTGACGAATCTTCTTCAACGGCACCTATAAAAATTTTGTTTGCCCCGATCACTTCAGACCAGCTCACGGCCATTGACAGAAAACTCGCGTTTCTGAACGGGACATAGCTTGTCGGTACATCAAGGGCGCCAAGATCGGCATCCTCGACCGGAATGGCACTGTCGGTAAGCGAGGAGCCTCCGATATGGGCAAGGTAGGTGGCTTCAACCTCAAGAGTTCTTGTGATATTATAGTGGCTGCAGATGCTGCGGAAAGCCATCAGTTCTTTCTGCCATGTTCTCTGGCCGTAATTGACATGCATTGCCGCTACGTCATACCCCAAATAATCCACCTGCGCCGCAACAACAAGACTGTCCATTCCTCCACTTAACAGGACAACGGCTCTCATTTTCTTTTCTCCTAAGGTTAACGGTACTCTTCCTGTCAAGGTAGGGATTTCTGGAAAAAAAAGAGGCTGTCTCGGCGTATGATCCGAGACAGCCTCCTGTATGGCTGTTTGCCGGAGACACGATTACATCATGCCGCCCATGCCGCCCATGCCGCCCGGAGGCATCGGAGGCATCTCAGGTTTGTCTTCCTTGATGTCCGTTATGGCCGCTTCGGTAGTCAGGAGAATTCCTGCAACAGACGCCGCATTTTCAAGAGCGGTTCTTGTTACCTTCGTAGGATCGACAACGCCGGCATCGGTCATGTTCTCATACTCTTCCGTTCTGGCATTGAAACCGAAATCGCCTTCCGAATCCTTGACCTTCTCGACAACAACAGCGCCGTCAGTCGTACCGGTATTGGCAACGATCTGGCGAAGCGGCTCCTCGAGTGAACGGCGGATGATCTCGATACCTGTTTTCTGATCCTCGTTTTCAGGAGCAGTCTTTTCAAGGCCCTTGGCCGCACGGATCAGCGCGACACCGCCGCCTGCAACAATACCTTCCTGCACGGCTGCGCGGGTAGCGTGAAGAGCATCTTCGACACGAGCCTTTTTCTCTTTCATTTCAACTTCTGTTGACGCCCCGATATTGATCACCGCGACACCGCCGGAGAGTTTTGCAAGACGCTCCTGCAGTTTTTCCGTATCGTAATCGGACGTTGACTTGTCGATCTGGTTCTTGATCTCGTTGATACGGGCCTTGATGTCATCGGACTGCCCTTTACCCTCAACGATAGTGGTGTTGTCTTTGTCGACCGAAATGGTAGAGGCCTGTCCAAGGTAGGAAATCGTGGCGTTTTCCAGCTTGTACCCTTTTTCCTCGGAGATGACGGTGCCGCCGGTAAGAATGGCGATATCCTCGAGCATTGCCTTGCGGCGGTCGCCGAAACCAGGCGCTTTGACAGCGCAGACCTTCAGTGTACCGCGGAGCTTGTTGACAACGAGAGTCGCCAGAGCTTCCCCTTCGATATCTTCGGCAATAATCATAAGGGGACGACCCGACTGGGCAGTTTTTTCGAGGATCGGCAGAAGATCTTTCATGTTGCTGATCTTCTTGTCATGTATGAGAATGTATGGTTCCTCGAGCTCGGCTTCCATGGTCTCGGAGTTCGTCACGAAGTACGGCGAGAGGTAACCGCGGTCGAACTGCATCCCCTCGACGACTTTGAGCTCGGTTTCCATGCCTTTGGCTTCCTCGACGGTAATAACCCCGTCCTTGCCGACTTTTTCCATCGCTTCAGCGATCAGTTCGCCGATTTCAGGATCGTTGTTGGCCGAAATAGTACCAACCTGGGCAATCTCTTTTTTACCGGAAATATCGCGGCTGATCGTTCTCAGCTCATCGATGACGTCACGCACAGCCTTGTCAATGCCTCTCTTGAGATCGATAGGCCTTGCTCCTGCAGCAACGTTCTTGAGGCCTTCACGATAGATCGCCTGTGCAAGAACGGTCGCCGTGGTTGTACCGTCACCGGCAACATCGCTTGTTTTGGACGATACTTCGCGCACCATCTGCGCACCCATGTTCTCAAACGGATCATCGAGTTCGATCTCTTTTGCGACAGTAACACCGTCTTTTGTTGACGTCGGAGCACCGAATTTTTTGTCGATAAGCACATTTCGGCCGGCAGGACCGAGTGTAACCTTCACGGCATCGGCAAGCTTGTCCACGCCGACTTTCAGCTTGGCCCTGGCTTCCGCGTCAAACAGAATATCTTTTGCAGTCATTGTATTAGTATCTTTTAAATGTTAAGAATACTGTAGAAAACTAATCGAGAATCGCGAAAATATCCGATTCACGCATTATGAGGTAATCCTCACCGTCAACGGCAACCTCGGTTCCGGAATACTTGCCGTAAAGCACTTTCTGTCCGGCCTTGACCTCCATTTCGACAAGCTGTCCGCTTTCGGCAACTTTACCCGGCCCAACGGCAACGACCTCACCATACTGAGGTTTTTCTTTCCCCGTATCCGGAATGTAAAGCCCGCCCTTTGTTTTTTCCTCTGCAGGTGCCGGCTTGACGATAACTCGGTCAGCTAAAGGTTTTAAGTTCATTTTTCCTCGATCTGTTTAGGTTATGAAAACGATGTGTTCAATTCTATACTGCCAGGCGTCCGATTCGACCGCCAGTCGTTAGCACTCTATAGCCGTGAGTGCTAACAGCCATTCAAATATTAAAAAAATATTTTTTTGTGCAAATTTTTTTTCACTTCCGGGCCGCGGAACCTTCCCAACCTGCAAACCGTTATCTTTATACGTTGTACAGCGTATACATATCGACCTATGGAAAAGGACAAACTCTCTTGCATTATCGGAAAGATCACTGAAGACAAGCACGAAAGCCTTTCTTCAAAAATGCGCGACAACACCGCTACAGATGACGACCGAATCGCTGCAGCAGTGCTTGGAGAAATAATTGCTCTTGCCAAAAACAGGGTGTCGGTGGAAAAAAATGAGAAAATTGCTGAAAAAGGAGGAGATGTCTGGGTCGAGAGAACCTCCGAATCACATTTTCCGCACATCCGGCTGCATGGCGGCGCACTGGAAGACGACCCCCCGGAACACAATTTCGAAAACAGTGACGAGTGACAATTAACTGCCTCATTCAAGCCACGGCTTGAGATGCCTGCCGGTAACTGAGTCCGAATGATCGCAGATTGATTCAGGTGCTCCTTCTGCAACAAGCTCTCCTCCCCTGTTACCGGCACCGGGGCCGAGATCGATAATCCAGTCGGCCTGCTTGATGATGTCCGGATTGTGCTCGATGATCAAGACGGAGTTGTCCTGGGCCAGAAGACGTTCGAAACACTTGATGAGTTTGTGAATATCCTCGAAATGCAGGCCGGTGGTCGGCTCATCAAAAATAAACAGGGCATGTCCCGTATCGGCTTTTGCAATGTAGTTGGCAAGCTTGAGACGCTGCGCTTCTCCGCCCGAAAGAGTGCTCGATGACTGGCCGAGACGAATATAGCCAAGGCCGACATCGTCCAGAACCGTGAGTTTCCGCACGATAGAACGCTCCCCTGAAAAAAAATCCATTGCCTCGCGGACGGTGAGATCGAGAACATCGGCAATTGAAAGTCCGTTAAAACGGACATCGAGCGTATCGCTTTTATACCTTTTTCCCCCGCACTCCTCACAGACCGCCTCGATATCGGCAAGAAACTGCATTTCGATTTTCACCATCCCTTCGCCGGAACACTCCTCGCACCGGCCGCCGGGGATATTGAACGAAAAGTAGCCCGGCTTCCACCCGCGCGCTTTTGCCTCGCGGGTACGGGCGAAAATCTGGCGGATGTCGTCGAAAATCTTCATGTACGTGACCGGGTTGCTCCTGCTTGACTTTCCGATCGGAGACTGGTCGACATGCTCGACACTTTCGATGTATTCGATTCCCTTTATCGCGCGGTGTGTCCCGACCCGCTCCACACTCTTTTCCTCTTTTACCCTGGCAATTCCCTTCCTCAGGATATCGTTGACAAGCGTCGATTTACCCGAACCGCTGACACCGGTCACGCAGGTCATGATACCCAGCGGGAAACGAACATCGATATTTTTCAGGTTGTTCTGCATGGCGCCTATAACCTCGATACACCTCGAAAAATCGGGTGCTCTGCGCTTTACCGGAACCGCAATAGTTCTCCGTCCGGCAAGATAATCGGCTGTAAGGGAACCTGTCCTGCCGTGGATTGCCGACGGCGGCCCATGGAACACAACGTCCCCCCCGCTCGTGCCCGCATGAGGACCCAGGTCGATGATCTCATCGGCAGCCTCGATGATCTCCCGGTCATGCTCGACGACAACAACCGTATTACCCATATCCCGAAGTCTCTTCAGGAGACCGATCAGCCTCGCTGAATCGCTTTGATGCAGGCCGATACTCGGCTCGTCGAGGATATACAATGCTCCGACAAGCGGAGAACCGAGTGAGGTCGAAAGATTGATCCGCTGAAACTCGCCTCCGCTCAGGGTATGCGTCAGCCTGTCGAGCGTAAGGTAATTCAGACCGACATCGAGCAGGTACTGCAGCCTTTTTTCTATTTCCTGCAGAAGGGCTCCCGCAACCTTTCTGTCGAAGGGAGAAATATCGAGGCTCTTGAAAAAACCCGACGCCTCTTCGATGTTCATCCGGCAGACTTCACCGATATGACGCCCCGATATCCTGACACATCTCGACTCCTGCTTGAGCCTTGAGCCTTCACACTCCTTACAGACGGCATACCCCCTGTACCGGCTCAGAAAAACCCGCAAATGGACCTTGTAACCCGCGTCTTTCTCGATCTCTCTGAAAAAATGATTGATTCCCCTGTACCCCTTTGAAGGAATACCCTTCCAGACCATGTCCTTATGGGCGGCAGGAAGCTTTTCATACGGTCTGTCAACAGAAATACCGGCCTGGGCGGCGGCAGCAAGCAGTTTACGCTTGTGGCGGCTGTACTTTTCGGAATTCCAGCAGGCAATCGCACCTTCGGCAAGGCTGAGAGATTTATCCGGAATAACGGCTTCTTCATCGATACCCGCAACACGGCCGAAACCCTGGCAAAGAGGACAGGCACCCAGAGGAGAATTGAAAGCGAAGAGCTGCGGGGTGGGCTCCTGGTACTCGACCCCGTCATGTTCGAGAAGACTGCTGAAACGGTAGAGCTTGTCCCCAACAACTTTCATCAGGACGTAACCGCCGGATTCATCGAAACCGGTTTCAGCGGCCTGCCGCACCCTGCCTGCGGTTTTTTCGTCATGAACATTCCTGAAACGGTCGACCAGCACGATCAGTTGCGAAAGTTCTTCGGCATTCATGCGCTCGATCTCGTCATACACGCCGCGGTCATTGATATCAAGAATTACGTCCTTCTGAACAAGACGGTAAAATCCTTTTTGCAGGAGATTGTCCAGTTCCTCTTTGACTGAACACCGTTGAAACGCCGGATCGCGGTGACAAGGAAAAGGAAAGCCTATGAAGAACCGCGAGCCCTCCTCGAGATAGCCTGCCTGAAGCGCAACATCCTCGGGAGAATGCTTCAGGACAAGTTCATTGGTATCGGCAGAATAGATCTTGCCGATCCTTGCAAAAAGAAGCCTGAGGTAATCATAGATTTCCGATACCGTTCCGACAGTCGATCTCGGGTTTTTGGGAATAGCTTTCTGCTCGATCGCTATCGCCGGAGCTATTCCCTCGATGGCCTCGATGTCGGGTCGCGGCATTCTTTCGAGAAACTGACGGATATAGGCCGACATCGACTCGACATATCTCCGGTGCCCCTCGGCATAAAGCGTGTCGAAAGCAAGACTGGATTTCCCCGACCCGCTCACACCGGTTATCACGACGAACCTGTTTCTCGGTATCGTAACGGAGATATGTTTCAGGTTGTGAGTACCGACCCCTTTCATGACAATATCAGGGAGCGAGCTTTCCGTTACGGACAATACTTCTTCTTTCTCCATCACCTTTTTGCTGATAACAATTGTAAGATGCCGTTTACAGCCCGACATAATCGTAACGTATGGAACGGTTGACAAACTAAACGAAAAAGGGATGAGACACAACGGTATTGTGCGACGAAGGAAGATTGCACAACAAGAGGTTCGCCCGAAGCGGGCTCAACGTGATACAAGAAGCGAAGTGACGGTCGTTCCCGCAAGAAGCGAATCGATCCTTCTTTCGAGCGTGAACATATATGACCTGTGGGTGCAGGTTTCCGCAATTTCGCATTTTCCGCTTTCTGCCGAACAGCGCATAAGATGAGGTTCTCCTTCTATGGCCCGTCCGATATCGGAAACGGTTATATCATCCGGAGACCTCGCCAGCCTGTATCCTCCGTTGACCCCCTGGACCGATACTGCAATACCGGCTCTTTTCAAATTTTGCATGGCTTTTGCCAGAAACTCCTGGGAAAAACCGATGTCCTGCGACATCTCTTTTACGGTAACAACCGCCTGAGGTTCTTTTCGGGCCAGAAAAACAACCGCATGCAGGCCATATTCGAACTTTCTCGATACTTTCAGCATCCTTCACGGAATAATTGCGAAACACAAACAAGACAAATTTAAACCTATTTATCGAGAAATCAAACAAAAAGCCTGTATATTTCAAGCACGATCACCTATATTTGATGAAACGACGACACCACCGGCATTAAACGCTGCTATGAACGATCTGTCTGCCGACCTTTTCTACAACTGGGAATACGAAAAAGGGAAAAACGCGCGTATACGCTTCCGGGAATACAGCCCGTCACGGCAAAACGATCCCGCCCTTCTTTTTGTCCACGGTTACGGCGGCATGCTTGAACACTGGAATGACAACATTCCTGAATTCAAGGACGACTATCACGTACTTGCTATCGACCTCCTCGGTTTCGGGAAGTCGGAAAAACCGAATGCGCGCTACAGCCTTTCTCTTTTCGCCCGCCAGATAGAAGCCTTCCTGAATTACAGGGGTATCCGTGATGTCATTCTTGTGGGCCATTCCATGGGCGGAGCATCCGGCCTGCTTTTTGCCCACCTCAATCCCGATCGGGTAAAAGGACTTGTCCTTGCAAACCCTTCCGGCCTTTTCGGCGACAGCATGGATCCAATGGCAAAAACCTTTTTCGGTCTGATCGCTTCCCCGCTCATCGGCGAGGTGATGTTCGCGGCCTTTGCAAATCCGATAGGGGTAAGCCAAAGTCTTTTGCCGACCTATTACAACCAGAAAAAAGTTGATTTCCAGCTCATAAGCCAGTTTACCCGGCCGCTGCATGACAAGGGTGCAGTCTGGTCATATCTCTCCCCCTCCCGCCGGCCGCATGATTTCACCCTGGAATACCTCCCGAAGCCCTGCCACTACCGCAACAAGGCGTTTCTGGTCTGGGGAGCCGAAGACAGCGCTCTGCCGCCGCACAGGATCATTCCCGAGTTCCAGCAGATTCTGCCGCAGGCCGGTGCGTTCATCATTCCGGAAGCATCCCATTGCA
This sequence comes from Chlorobium sp., assembly GCA_028280025.1. Classification (GTDB taxonomy): domain Bacteria; phylum Bacteroidota; class Chlorobiia; order Chlorobiales; family Chlorobiaceae; genus Prosthecochloris. The sequence continues at coordinate 27,644 of JANQMO010000034.1, forward strand.
TTCATCACGATGCACACAAAACATTCAATGAACGGCTTGCATACCTTCTGACTCATGAGCTCTGAAACAGAAAGGAGTCAGGAGCAGCCCGGTTTCCGGGCAGGAGTAAGGAGGTGTCAAAAGGGGCACAGTGACGAGTGACAAGTGACGGGTGAAGAAGATGCAGGAGGGGCACAGCCTCGACATGTCGGGAGCCTACACATAAAATCATTAAGCAGGGCTATAGAAGCAGCCTCCGGGCAGAGGTAAGGAGCAGGAATAATCCGGCAACATGCAACCGCATTGACCTGAAGCGGCAGGTCAGGTTGGTTCACTGAAACGGCCTGCCTGCCGGATCCTGATATCCCTAAGATGGGGCGCCTTGATGCCGATCTGGAAAAAATAGCTTTCGTACTCACCGGCCGGCACAACCTGGAAACTCATATCCCAGCACCGGAAATCGCCGTAAAGATTGATCTGGGGATAGATCAGTTCGCTGTTCTCGATATCGTAACCGGTGTTCAGGCCTAAATGCCAGGTCCTGCTCAAGGATACTTTCGCGGACGTATTCAAGAGAACTGTCGATTGAGCCTGCTCAAGGGGGTTATACCTGTTGGAGTTCAGGTAGAGCGACATTCGCAGTTGCCAGGGAAGCCTGTTGCCGAGATAGCCGAAAGAATCCCTGTTATAACGCTCCTTGTAGATGGCTTTTTCAACACTGACCTCTTTATCTTCCTTATCGTCTTTCTTTTTTGGACCATCTCCGCTGATACTTCCCTTCAGGCTCATACTCATGTTCAGGAATCCCCGGACAAAACGCAGCAGCCCTTTTCCGTCATCGATATTCAACCTGTCGATCGTTGTCCCGGTAAGGGGATCATAGCTGTAAAAATCATAGGTGGCTCCCGCACGAAGCTGCAATGTCGGTGAAAGGGCGTTGCTTGAAGCGGTAAGCACCAGTGGTGCAAGACGCAGCGAATCGGCGGCAAAATCATAACCTGTAGACGCATTGATTGAAAGGAGCTGGAGAATTTTGTCATTCATTACGACCCCCTCTGAGGACGTACCGCCTTTCACCTTTGCCTGAAGAAGGTTCTGAACCGAAAAACCCAGCTCGCTCCTTTCCTGGAAAATACCGTTATAAATCGCGTTCTGATATCTGCTGTAGCGAACCGGCTCATTGAGAGCGTCGATGTAGGTAGCGTAATAATCGTAATCCTCTCCGGTAAAATCAGGGTTCCAGGAGAACGAAATATTGGGAATGACGGTGTGCCGCAGCGCTTTTACCCCCAATGCGTTTTCGAAAAAAGGGGTGTAGAGCGTACCGTACAGCCTTGTCTGGGCATCGACATCAAAAGAGTAGGTCGAGTATCGGGACGGACTCTCGATTCTATCCTCAACAACTTCGTCGGCAACGTCGTCATAATACTTCTCAAGGTAACTGTCCACGTAATAGGTGTTGTAACTGACTCGGCCATTGACGTTGAAATACCTGAACAGTGTCGAGTTTACACTGAAAGGCAACCTGAGCCTCAGGCCCCAGCGGTCGTCTTCAACAGGATTGTTGTCAACGATTCCCTGCAGATCGACATCCTGGGAAAAGTTTACCCTGAAATCTTTTGAAAACTCATGATTCAAAGCTGTACGTAAACTTGCATCCGTCTGATAGTCACGGTATTTCAGATCGTCCAATGTTGCATAGGTTGCTTTTGCCGAAACCCGCGGCGTCAGGGATAAACGGTACCGCCAGTCGTCGTTGAGGGTTGTTTCGTTCCTGAAAGGGTAGATACGTTTCTGGTAATAGGACGAGGTGACTGTCTGGGTAAGGTCGCCGTCCCTGAGGTCTTCGGTGCGCTGATAGCTTGCCGTCAGGCTGCTGCCGCCATCGTCAAATGATTTGGAGACGGACGCGTACGAGTTCGCCTGCTCGCTGATGATGGATTCGGTATTGATCGTTGACACATCGTAATAGCGGCGCCCTCCCTGATAGTTCAGGTTGAGGTCGACGCGGAGTGTCGGGTCGAAAACATGGTGGTGAACAAGCTTGAAATTCCAGTTATCGTAATCGACATAATCCGGATCGTCGGGATGGGACAGAATAAACCGCTCATATTCTCCCGCGAGATACCCGTCAAAAAGGTACTTCTTTTTGTAGCGGAACCGTTCGGCGACCCGCCAGCTGCCGTTGAAAGCCACATCACCTTCTAAAAGCAGGTCCATGTAGTCGTTCATTGCCCAGAAATAGCCGAGATCAGAAAAATAGACGCCCCTGTCATCCTTGGCAAAGCGGGGAACAAGAAATCCGGAAACGCGGTCATTCCTGATCGGAAGATACATGAACGGAAGCGGCACGAGAGGTATGGCCGGCATTCGCAGTGAAAACGGCTTGGGGCGGATATAGAGTATCATGGGCCTTGCGACAACCTTGTCATCAGGAATGATCTTCATATCCTTTCCATAAAACCAGAAATCTGGATCGTCCTTGGAACAGGTGGTATAGATTCCGTCCCTGATATACAGCTCGCCGGTCTCCAGGCGTTTGACATTGACACCGGTATAGAATCCATCCTTTATTTCCGATGATACATTGAGCGTACGCCCCTTTCTTGTCCTGTAGTTATAGCTCATCCGCTCGGCCTCGAACGTACCGTCCTTGTCGGTGAATACCGCCGGATCGGTTATCGCCCCCAGGGAATCCGCTGCAGAAAACGCATTGAAAAGAGCTGTATCGTAATCGATGAGGATTTTCGGGGCATCAAGCGCCATATCCTCATAGCGAACGGAAGCATCGCCCCATAGCTCCATTGTCCTCCCTGTAAGATCGTAAACGAGAGAATCGCGTGCGGTATAGACAATTGTCGTGTCAGGAGAACCTCCCCGCCCGGTTTGGTTCGGTGCAGTAACCTCCTCATCGGGTTCGGCAAGGGATTGCCGGGGCAAAACCAGCAGTGCCAGGGCAAGCACTGCCACGGGAAAGACAGGAAGTTTCCTTATCGCTTTGCCTGACAGTATCACGAGGGGAACACTCCTTGCTGAAAAGAGGGTTGATTTTACTTGGAAGCGACCGATAAAACTCCCTATATATATTACTTTAATAAACTATACCCAAGCTGATCGTTTCGGTTTACAGGAATAGTGAAATTACGCAGCTGAACCTGCCGGTATTCCACACAGGCATGGATAGACTGCCCGGAAAAATGGAACCGGCAGCATCAGCAGAACAAACTGATGTCATTTATGGAGAAGTCTGCTTATTCAGCACCGGATAACAAGGGACACTACGGACCATTCGGAGGGAAATACATCCCCGAAACACTTATAAAAAATGCGTCTGACCTTGAAAAAGAATACCGGAAGGTCAAAAATGATCCCGCGTTCTGGGCGGAATATAACAGCCTGCTCCGGAACTACGTCGGACGACCGACACCGCTATACCTTGCCGAAAATCTGAGCAAAATGACAGGAGGCGCCAGAATATACCTCAAACGCGAAGATATCTGTCATACCGGCGCCCACAAGATCAATAACGCGATCGGCCAGGCCCTTCTTGCCAAACGGATGGGAAAAAAAAGAATAATAGCCGAAACCGGCGCGGGTCAGCATGGCGTGGCAACGGCAACGGTCTGCGCCCTCTTCAATCTCGACTGCATCGTCTACATGGGCGCAGAAGACATCAGGCGTCAGGCCCCGAATGTTGCACGGATGAAACTGCTGGGCGCTGAGGTCCGGCCTGTCGAAAGCGGAACCAGGACGCTCAAGGACGCCACCAGCGAGGCCATTCGCGACTGGATCAACAATCCCGAAGACACCTTCTACATTATAGGCTCGGTTGTCGGCATGCACCCATACCCGATGATGGTCAGGGATTTCCAGGCCATTATCGGAAGGGAAACAAAACAGCAGATTCTTGAACAGGAAGGACGCCTTCCTGACGTCATCACTGCGTGCGTCGGCGGCGGCAGCAATGCGATCGGCATGTTTTTCGAGTTTCTCGATGAAAGCGGCTCCATCGAAATGGTCGGCGTCGAGGCTGCCGGAGAAGGGCTTGAGGGGCTTCATGCCGCATCACTCACAAAAGGGGAAAAAGGCGTCCTCCATGGCGCCATGATGAAAATCCTGCAGGATGATAACGGCCAGGTCCTCGAAGCACATTCCATCTCTGCCGGGCTCGACTATCCCGGTGTGGGGCCCGAGCACTGCTACCTGCAGGAACTCGGCATCGTGAGCTATACATCTGCAACCGATACAGAAGCCCTCGAAGCCCTCAAGCTCCTTGCCTCCACCGAAGGGATCATCTGCGCCCTGGAGTCAGCTCACGCAGTCCATTATGCAACGGTCCGGGCAAAAGAAATGCCGCAAGACGGCATCCTCGTCGTCAATCTGTCAGGCAGGGGCGACAAGGATATGGAGACCATTATGGAAAGTATTGGGGCGGGAGAATCGTGATTCGTGAATGGCAATGAAAAAGGAGTCAGGCCTGTGCAGGTAATAATTGTCAAACGTATAGGTCTTATAGGTCCCATGAGTCCTATAGGACCTATAGAATGCCATCAAATGTATCCGCTTGCAACACCGTAACAACTATCTTCACCCTATTTACGATTCACGGATTCACGAAACCTCAGGACATTTCCAGCATTCGCTGTATCGGCCTCAACGCCCTCTGGCGCAGTGATTCCTCCACGACGATTTGCGGGCGCCTGTTTTCCATGCACAGCATCAGCTTTTCAAGGGTGTTCTGCTTCATCTGCGTACAGGTGCTCCAGGGGTGACCGGCGTCTTTCGGAGCGGGAATCAAGGTTTTCCGGGGTGCCCGTTTTTGCATTTCGTGCAGTATACCCGGCTCGGTGGCGACGACGAGTATTTTTGCATCACTCTTTTCGGCATATGCAAGCAGGCCGCTTGTCGAACCCACAAAGTCAGCATGAACAAGAAGTTCCTCGCGGCATTCGGGATGTGCGATCAGCCTTGCCCCGGGATGAGCTTCGAGCACCGGTTGTATGGTTTCCCAGTTGAAGGCTTCATGCACATAACAGTAGCCCTGCCAGAGTATCATCTCCCTGTTACGCTTCCTCATGACGTAACGGCCAAGGTTCCTGTCCGGACCGAAAATAATTTCCCTCTCTTCCGGAATCTGGCTGACAATGCGCTCGGCATTTGAAGAGGTGCAGATAATGTCC
>JANQMO010000037.1 GCA_028280025.1 Chlorobium sp.
AGCGACTGCTCATCGATATTTTGTCGTTCAACGAGCGTTCCATCAAAAAGGCGAGGGAGCCAGTGCCTCAACTCGCCCTATTTTAACCGGACAGTAGTGACGGCGTGTTTCGATTTGCTGTCAGAACCGGGACTTTCAGCCGAAACCGGTATAACCGGGTTCCGAAAGATGTACGGTCTCGTTCATTTCTGCGGCGACTTCTTTCCGGCGGTTACAGGCGTTGACGAAGGGTTGTGATTGCCTTTTGATAGGTATCGGATTTCGAGGGGTGGAGCTGCATGAGATCATGATACACCTGTATGGCTTTTTTGAATGCTCCTTGCTCGGTGAAAAGCGTCGCGAGGCTTTCAGTGGGGACAGCGATCAGTTCTTCATCGGAAAATGGCTGTTTCTGTTCATTCAGAGGTGTCGGATCACTTGTTTCGGATGTTTTCGGAGCTTCGAAACCGGTAAGGGCGGCCGATATCTTTTCCAGCTCCGATGTCAGTTCGTCACAAGCAGATCGTGTTGACAGACAATGGGTCTCTATCAGCTCCTTCCATGCAACCTGGTTATGCGGGGCTATCCTGCAGCATCTCTTGAGTGCATTGATCGCTTCAGTATACCTCCCGGTTCCTTTTAGAGCACGTCCGAAAAGGAGGTGAAACGAATATGAGTTGTCAAACCTGCCGCCGGTGGCCTTGAGTTTGCTCAAACCTGCCGCATATTCGCCTTTTGACAGATCAAGCGATATTTCCGCAAAAAAAAGATGTGGATCGGATACCATAAGGCTCGACAGTCAGTACGTAGGTGACGGAATTCGGGTTACATGAGGATATTCCTCAGTTTAGGCTATCGGGAATATTTTTCCAAGGCCAGGAGCAGTAATTTGTCGATCAGTTCGCTGAAACTGATCCCTGATGCTTCCATCAGCATGGGGTACATGCTGATGTCGGTGAAGCCTGGAATGGTATTGATCTCGTTGAAAATGATCCTGTCGTTTTCTTCCTCGACAAAAAAATCGACACGAGCCATTCCGCTGCAGCCAAGAGCCTTGTATGCCCTTATTGCGGACGTTTTCAGCGAGGCATGAAGATTTGGATCGATTTTGGCCGGGATATGGAGCCTGGCTGTTCCGCTGATGTATTTATCGGTATAATCATAAAAATCACCTCCCGGTTCTATCTCTCCGGCAGGTGATGCGACCAGCTTGTCGTTGCCAAGCACGGCGACCTCCATTTCCCTCCCGTTTATTGCTGTTTCAACGAGTACCTTGCTGTCGAGGCGGCATGCAGTATCAAGCGCTTTCGGCAAAACAGAGATATCCGAAACCTTTGATATTCCGACAGAGGAACCCAGGTGTGCCGGTTTTACAAAAAACGGGACTGAAAAACGTTCGTTGATTGCATCATGAACAGATTCCGGATCTGAAACGTAATCGCTGCTTGAGACCGCCATGTATTCGGCTACATCCAGGCCGGCTGCGGCTGCACAGATTTTCGACATCTCCTTGTCCATTGCTACGGCCGAGGCCTGGACATCACAGCCGGTATACGGGATGCCGAATACTTCGAGAAGGCCCTGTACTTTACCGTCTTCTCCATACGAGCCATGGAGTACGGGAAGCGCCAGCCCGATGTCTTTCTGCTTGAAATCGAACCTGAAACGGTCGCGATCCCTGTTTCCCGTCATGCTGTGCAGGAGGGATGCGGTTTTCTCAATCGACGTGGTTCTGAGCAGTCCGGCCAAATCGAGATCGAGGATGCTCTGTGCCGTGTTCCCTTCATACCAGTCGCCTTTTCGCGAGATGTAGAGTGGAAAGAGGGTGTACTTTTCTTTGTCAAGATGCGCAGCTACCGCTTTTGCAGAAATGATCGATATTTCATGTTCAGGGGATTTTCCGCCAAAGAGAAGTGCTACAACTATGCGTGACATGGCAGGTTACTTGTTGTTGTTGGCCGGATGCAGCCGGCCTGTTGATAATGGTTCCCGAATGGGCGGATAGTGATGGTCATGCAAATAGAATGTTATACAGTTCGCGCCGTGCAGGTGTTTTATTCTTTCAGGCGACTGTGCTCGACAGCTATGCACCGGTTCTGGATAACGTCGAGCCCGGCTTCTTCGGCCTTTCGGGCGGCAGCATCATGTGTTACTCCAAGCTGCATCCAGATGACTTTTGCCCCGATTGCAATGGCCTGATCGACAACCGGTTCGACCTCGTCAGGCTTTCGGAAAATATTGACGACCTCGATCGTGTTCCTCAATTCGGGGGGAACGTCCGTCAGGGAAGGATGGCATTTCAGGCCGAAAATGTTATCCAGAAGAGGATTGACGGGCACTATTCCGTAGCCGGCATGAAGCAGGTATTTGGTCACGGAGTGGCTTGGTCTTTCAGGCTTTGCCGATATTCCGATGACAGCAACAGTTGTATATGTTTCCAGTATTTCCCGGATTGTCATGGTATGAAGAGTGATCGTTGGAACTTTTGTCAATATACACAAATCGGATGAGGCCTTGCCTGGAAAAAGAAAGTGTGCCGTGAGCGGGCAAATCCTCCGGGAAACTTACTGTTTTGCCTGTCCGTTTTTTTATAATGAAGTGTTGATTTGATGTTATGTCAACAAAACGGGAGATGATCTGATGACTACGTTCCGCTTGTTTTCATTCCTTATGCTTGCCCTTTGGCTATCTTCCTGTTCGCCTTTTTCCGTTGTATCGGATTATGACCGTAACCATGACTTTGAAACGTTCAGTACTTACCGCTGGCCGGATGAAGCTGAAGGGATAAGAAAAGGTGATGTTCTCCTTGAGAATCCTCTTATTTATAAACGGGTTCAGTCCGCCGTTAATGCACAACTTGCAGCTAAAGGATACCGGCTTGCAGGTACAGGAAAAGCTGATTTTATCGTCTATGCGCATGCCGGCGTCAAAAAGGTGAAAACATATAACCATAACTTCGGGATAGGGCTGTATTGGGGGCCCTCTTACTGGTACAGGCCATGGTGGGGTCCTTATGGCGGATTTACCTATGTGAGTTATTATGATGAAGGTTCGCTGGTTCTCGATGTGATCGATGCCGAAACGAAAGAAATGGTCTGGCGGGGGATTGCAACGAGGGTTGTCAGGGATTACCGCACACCGGATGATATGCAGAGGGACATCAACGACGCGGTCGGCAGGATCCTCGAAAAATTTCCTCCGGGATCTCCCGGCACTACAGGCGGCCGCTGAGAGCGGACTTACAGGTGAACAGGGAAGTGAGCTCCTGTTCGGTCAGGATAATCACTCTTTTCTTCAGGCGTGTTTTTATCGATTCAATCATGGCTGAGCAGAGGGAGTTGAAATCCGGTATGACGCCGGTCACTTCCTGTACCGATACCGTTTTTTTTTCGAGATCTTCTTGTATGCGGCCGGGGACTGCAGGATCCTTGCATTCTAATAGTGTCGCAATCAGTTTGTGCCTGCCTGAAAGAAGCAGTGAGCCGTGCTGCAGGATCACCCTGTCCGAGCGCCTCTGTGCCGATCCGACAAGTTTACGGCCATCCACGTGCAGTTCATTTCGTGCCGAAGCTGTAAAGCAGCTTGCGGATTCGGCGGTACTGTAGCGTTTTCTCATATCCGGCTGTGTTCTCTTGAATTCCGCTTTGACGCCGAAACCAAGAAGAGCGTGACGGATAATGCCGTGGATCATTGCCGAGAAATGTGTATTTGCTGCAGCGGTTTCTGCAAGACAGGCATAGGTGAATTCATCGATATGAAGAACAGCTCTTCCGCCTGTCGGCCGTCTGACAATATCGATGCCTTTCATGCTGCATGCCGTTTCGTCGATATCCGCGCGTCTCTGTCCATGCCCTATGGAGAGCGCGGGAGGATCCCATGCATAGAAGCGCCAGAGCATGCTTTGCCGCCCGAATTGCTTCTGAAAGATGCCCTTTCTGAACATATCCATGAGTGACATGTCGAAGGCCATGTTCCACAAGCCGTTGCGGTACCCTGTTGTGACAATGTATACCGGATGGTTTACTGAGGTCATGATAAAACGTGCCGCGCCTTGAAACAGTTTGCCTGGCGGAAGTTATTCGTTATAAAAAAAACAAGGGAGTTCTTTTTTTTATTTCCATCTTTCAGGATAACAATTTAAAAGTAGTATCTATGAGCAGCCGAGAGAGCGGAAAAAAACTTCCCCATGTAACGACCCGCAAGCTTCGGGAGATGAAAGGACAGGGGGAAAAGATTGCAATGCTTACCTGTTACGATTATACGACCGCGAGGATTCTTGACCGGTCTGGTGTTGATATTCTTCTCGTGGGTGATTCGGCAAGCAATGTTTTTTCCGGGCACGATACCACGCTGCCTATCACGATAGAGGAGATGATTTACCACGCAAAAGCGGTTGTTCGCGGTGTACAGGCGGAAACCAGCAGGGCGATGGTTATCATAGACATGCCTTTCATGAGCTACCAGCTTTCAAGTGAAGAAGCCCTTCGCAACGCAGGTATGATTATGAAAGACAATGAATGTGACGCAGTAAAGCTGGAAGGCGGCAAGGTCATTGCAGATACGGTCAAGCGGATAACCGACGTCGGTATACCTGTCATGGGCCATCTCGGCCTGACGCCCCAGTCCATTTACAAGTTCGGGAGCTACAAGGTCAGGGCTCGCGAAGAAAAAGAAGCTGAAGAACTGCTGCGCGATGCCGCACTTCTCGAAAAGGCCGGGGCTTTCGCAGTGGTTCTCGAAAAAATCCCGGCCGACCTTGCCGCGAAGGTGACCGAGTCGATATCGATACCGACGATCGGCATCGGCGCCGGGTGCGGATGTGACGGGCAGGTCCTGGTGATCAACGATATGCTCGGTCTCAACACGGAGTTTCATCCGCGTTTTGTAAGGAAGTATGCCGATCTGGACACGGTTGTTCACGATGCTGTCAGCCGATACGTAGAAGACGTCAGGAAAGGAGACTTCCCGACTGAACGGGAAAGCTATTGAGTGAGGTGACCTGCTGATGATGTATTTCCCGGGAATGCCCCACAGGTCACTCTTCCGGAGTTCTTCGGGAAACTTTGCCGGGAGTGATTATGAAAGAGGATGAGCACAGAAAATCATTCAGGGAGCGTACCGCACACCCCCCCTTTGTTTCCCGTTCACTCGTTCCGTCAGCTATTACGCTCGTTAATATGGTCTGCGGATATGTTGCGATCATCCTGACAGGCGCAGACCAGTTTGTTGCCGCCTGCGGATTCATTATCGCCGCGGCACTCCTGGATACCGTTGACGGTTTCGTTGCCAGGCTTACCAATGCCGCGTCACGGTTTGGCGTCGAACTGGATTCGCTGTCCGACCTGGTTTCTTTCGGTGCAGCTCCCGCCTATCTTGTCTACAAGTTCGGTCTCGAGGACCTTGGCATTGTTCAGGGTGTGCTGTTCAGCTCTCTTCTCGTTGTAGGAAGCGGTATCAGGCTTGCACGATTCAACACCGGTGTGACGTTTGGCGGCAAAGGTTCCTATTCCGGGCTTCCTGCGCCGGCACAGGCTCTTGCCGTTGCCGGTTTTGTTCTGTGGATGGATGGAGAGGGTTTTCTTCTTCCTCATGATCTGCATACCGTCCTTTCAGGTCTTACGGTTGTTCTCGCTCTTCTTATGGTGAGCAGGATACGCTACAATGCATTGCCGGACCCGACGCTGGAACTGGTCAGGGAAAAACCGCTGCAGGCGGCCGTGTATCCTCTTGTCATTACCGCTCTTCTGGTCTACCAGGCAAAAGCTTTATTTCTGGCCATGTTGTTGTATATTCTGCTGGGCCTCGTCAGGTCCGTCTCCCTTTTTTTCAGGGAGGTTGTTTTCCAGAGGTAAGCAAATCCGGTGTGTTTCAGGCATAATGGCGGGGAGATTTGTTCACACGTTACTGAAAAGGAAAAAAAGAGGATTATGGCATACAAGGCAAAAATCAGGGTAACTCTCAGGCCGTCGATCCTGGATGTGCAGGGCAAAGCCGTAGAGCATGCGCTCGATAACCTGGGCTACTCGACCGTAGAGTCGGCAAGGATCGGCAAGTACATCGAGGTGATCATCGATGAAGAGAGTGTTGCCGATGCAGAGCGCGTCGCTCTGGAAATCTGTCAGAAACTTCTGGCAAACCCTGTCATGGAAGACTATTCAATCGAACTTGAATCCACCTGAACCGAGCATTTGTTGAAACGCTCAATTCAGGAATCAAACAATTAAAGAGCCTCACGCATGGATACTGTGACTATAGGAGTTGTTGTTTTCCCCGGCTCGAACTGTGACCATGATACCGAATATGCCGCAGCATCCTTTTCGAACGTAACAACCAGAATGCTCTGGCACAAAGAGCATGATCTGCAGGGAAGTGATGTCGTCATTCTTCCGGGAGGATTTTCTTACGGCGACTATCTCAGGGCAGGTTCGATCGCCAAATTTTCGCCGATTATGCAGGAAGTCGTGGCGTTTGCCGAAAAAGGGCGTCCCGTACTCGGCATATGTAACGGTTTCCAGGTATTGCTCGAATGCGGCCTTCTCGAAGGGGCGCTATCGAGGAACAAGGATAAAAAATTTATCTGCCGCCAGATGCACCTCAGAGTTGAAAACAACAGGACCATGTTTACTTCTCTCTACGGCGAGCATGAGGTGCTTACTCTTCCGGTCGCGCATGGAGAAGGGAATTACTATGCTCCTGAAAAGACGATCGAGTCTCTTGAGGAACATGATCAGGTTGTTTTCAGGTATTGTGATCCGTTTGGCAGCGTCACCGAAGAGGCAAATCTGAACGGTTCCGTATCCTCGATAGCCGGAATTGCCAACAGGGAGAAAAACGTCCTTGGACTCATGCCGCACCCGGAAAGGGCAAGTGATTTTCTCCTCGGTTCGAACGATGGCTCAAAAATGTTCCGGGGACTCATCGAATACGTGTTTCGGTAAGTCTGTTCCGGCAGCATGCTGATGCTTCACAGTTGGACCAGCAAAGATCGTCATGAATGAATCCGTTGGATCGATTGATTTTCAGCAGCTCCTGCTGACGGCACTCAATGTACTGTTCTACGGGCTGCTCGTGCTCAATGCAGTGCTTATCGTTTCACTTCTTCTGACCAGGACACACAAGCTGCAGAAGATTTATTCCTGGCTTCTCTTCGACTACGCCAACACCTCTTTCAGCGTCATCATGGTGACGCTCATTTTTCCGCTTTTTTATAAAAACGTTATCTGCAGGGGCGAACCGTTCGGTGACGCGATGTGGGGAGGGAGCGTGAGCATTTCGATGCTGATCGTCGCCCTTGTCTCGCCTGTGCTTGGTGCGGCTGCTGATTATTCCGGAAACAGAAAACGCTTCCTTTTCTTTTTTACGCTTTTGTCTGTATGTGCTACAGCGATGCTTGGCTTTACAGGCCCGGGGTATGTGCTTGTTGCGTCCGCTCTGTTCATCATCGCCAATGTCGGCTTCGAAGGAGGAATTGTTTTTTACGATGCGTATCTGCCTGAAATCGCCTCGAAAAGAAGTCTCGGGAGACTGTCCGGATACGGTTTTGCCGCAGGGTACCTGGGTGCTCTGTTGATCCTTGTTTTTATTTCGAGTCAGTTGACGGGATCGATCGGTATGGACAATATACCGGAAGTCACAAGGACTTTTTTCTCTGTCGCGCTGATTTTCGCTTTTTTCGCGGCGCCGATGTTTCTTGCGTTCAGGGACGGCAAGAAACAATCAGTGAAAAGTTATTCCATCAGGGCGTCGGTTCGTGGTGTCAGGGACACAGTCCGGCATATCATGGACTATCCCGATCTGGCCCGTTTTCTCCTGGCTTTTTTCTTTTACAACGATGCGATACATACCATTATTGTCTTTTCGTCGATCTATGCGGCAAATACCCTCGGCTTTACGAGCGGCGACCTGATTGTGTTTTTCATGATCGTCCAGACAACGGCAATCATCGGTTCTCTTGTGTTCGGTTACATTACCGACCGTATAGGTCCGAAGCGCACGATTGTGATCACGCTCTGTATCTGGTGTGTGGTGATCGTCATGGCTATCATGACGACAGATAAAGTTTTTTTCTATTATACCGGCCTTCTGGCAGGGATGTCGATGGGATCGTCCCAGGCATCTTCCCGTTCCATGATGGCAAGGCTGACGCCTCCGGAACATGTCACGAAATTTTTCGGTTTTTATGACGGTACCTTCGGGAAAGCGTCTTCAATTATAGGACCTGTAATTTTCGGTCTGATTTCCTCATTTTTCGGCGATCAGAGGATAGGCATCGCTTCGCTTCTGCTGTTTTTTGCTGTCGGCCTGGTTCTTATTCTCGGCGTTCGCTCAAATGCGTCCTATGCTGCCGGACCGGCCATGGCGGAGGGAGGGGATTATTAGGAAAAATCTATTAGATTGATCCCGTTACGGAGCGTTTCGTTCCGGTACCGGTTTTCAAGAGCAGCAGTACCGTAAACTTCGATGGAAAGAATCTGAGAGCCGCATTGAAACAGAACAGGTAAAATTACCAGAACTATGGATGCATCCGGTAAAAGCTCATGGGAGGCTCTTGCCGGGAAAGCTGCTGACATACTCAGCGTCAGCCGTTCTTTCCTGCAGTTCATGTGGAAAAATTTCATGCAGGACCGTATTCTGCTGAGTGCGGGTTCGCTGGCGTTTCAGACGCTCTTGTCCCTGGTGCCCCTTATGGCGGTTATATTTTCCGTACTGAGTGTCTCGCCGGTCTTCGAAAATTTTCAGAGAGACGTCGAATTCTTTATCCTCCAGAATTTTGTCCCCGCTTCGGGCGAAATGCTCAAGGAGTATTTTCTGGAGTTTATCAGCAAGACCTCGACGGTACCGACAATCGGCGGTGTTTTTCTGTTTGTTATCGCGCTTTTTCTGATCTCTACGGTCGATCATACCATTAACCAGATATGGAATGTGCACGCCCCCCGAAAGTTTCTGCAGGGATTTACGCTGTACTGGACCGTCCTCACTCTCGGTCCGATCATCATAGGGAGCGGCCTGGTCGCAAGCTCATATGTGTGGTATACCATCTTTACCGAGGGACCTCTGCTTGGAATAAGGGCCAGGATTCTTTCCTACCTGCCTCTTGTCAATTCATTTCTTGCCTTTTTCCTTCTCTACATGCTGGTTCCCAATCACCGGGTTCGGTTCATTCATGGGGTATCGGGAGCATTGCTTGCAACGGTGCTTTTCGAGATATCGAAAAAGTGGTTTTCGTTCTATGTGACCACGTTTGCCACGTTCGAGCATATTTACGGGGCGCTCTCGGTCATTCCGCTGCTGTTTTTCTGGATCTTTCTCATCTGGGTCGTTGCGCTTTCCGGCGCTGAATTTGTCTATTGTCTCGGAGCAATGCGCCCGGCGGCGAAAGCCCGGCGGGAGTTCGAGCCGCTTAAAGGCATGCATGATGTTCTCTCGGTTCTCGAGGATATAAGGGCAGGGCAGGAGTCCGGTAATTATGTCAGCCTCAAAAAAGCAATGTCATTCGGCAATGGCGTCAAGGGGCGCCGGCTTTTGGATATTGTCGAAGCCCTGACGGAAAACAACTATGTCCATGTGACTGCCGAAGGGGGGCTCGCACTCAGCTGCGATGTCCATCAGCTGACACTTTTCGACCTGTACCGTTCTATGCCCCAGGAGATCATTGCCGGAGGCGGGAATGGTAAAAAGGACAAGCCTGGCGGTACCGTCTTCAGTTTGCTTGAAACCCGTGTCGGCGAATGTCTTCGGGAAAATATGGACGAACCGCTTGCTGTTTTTATGAAAAAGGTACGCGCCGAAAGGGATTTTTCCGGAAGGCAGGCAACGGGTGAATGAGTTTTTTTTATTTTACCACTCATGAGTTACCAGGTAATTGCACGTAAATACAGACCGAGCCGGTTTTCCGACATAACGGCACAGGAGCACATTACCCGAACGATCCAGAACTCACTGCGTCTTGGACGGGTCGGTCACGGCTATATCTTTTCCGGCCTGCGCGGTGTCGGCAAGACCACTGCTGCACGGGTGTTTGCAAAAGCGGTCAACTGCAGCAGAATGATCGAAGACCCGGTGTATCTCAAGGACGTGACCGAACCCTGCGGAGAGTGCGAGAGCTGCCGTGATTTCGATCAGGGAACCAGCCTCAACATATCCGAGTTCGATGCCGCGTCCAACAACAGCGTGGACGATATACGGCTGCTGCGGGAAAACGTCCGGTACGGGCCGCAGAAAGGACGCTACAGGGTCTATATTATCGACGAGGTTCATATGCTTTCGACGGCGGCATTCAATGCGTTTCTGAAAACGCTTGAAGAACCTCCTCCTCATGCGATATTCATCTTTGCGACAACCGAACTGCACAAGATACCTGCGACGATCGCGTCGCGATGCCAGCGTTTCAATTTCAAGCGGATTCCTCTCGACGAGATAGAGAAGCAGCTCAGGGACATCTGTGATGCTGAAAAGATACAGGTGGATAAAGAGGCGCTTCAGCTCATCGGCCGCAAAGCGCAGGGGTCCATGCGGGATGCGCAGAGTATACTCGACCAGGTTATCGCGTTTGCCGTTGAAGAGGACGAGGAAAAGGGCATCGAGTATGACAAGGTGGCCGAACTTCTGAACTATATCGATGACGACCAGTTTTTTGACGTGACCGATGCTGTTCTGGAAAGGGACCCGGCAAAGATGCTCGGCGTGGCGCGGTTCGTTATCGACAACGGGTATGATGAGCAGGATTTTCTCGAAAAACTCATCGAGCACCTTCGGAACTTTCTCGTTCTGCACAACCTGCGTTCCACCAGGCTGATAGAGCGGCCTGAACCTGTCAAGGAACGGTATCAGCGTGACATCAGCCGGTTTTCGCCGGGGAGTATCATGAAGATGATCGATGTGCTTCTCCAGGCCCAGAAAGAGCTCAAGTTCCAGTTTGAATACCAGTTTCGTTTCGAGCTTGTCCTGCTCAAGCTTATTGATCTTGCCGGTACGGGTGACAGTGCGGATACGGTTTCTTTGGCTGAAGGGACAGGAGAAAAAAAAAAGTCCCTGAACGGTCTCTGAACAAGGCCGTAACACCACAGAAAAAAACGCAATCGGCCGGCGTGTCGTCAAAGAGCGGCCAACCGGAAGTTGTTCAGGGCAAAACCCCTGAAGAAGCTCCTGAAGAGATTGCCTCCCTGCAGGTTGACTTTTCATCATGGCGGGACAAGTTTTCACAATTCGCCAAAAGTGAAAAACGTCCTCCTGCTCCGCCAGCTCCTCCTGCGCAATCAGGCAGCCGGGACGCTTCCGGGACGTTCGACGGTATAGCGGAAGTGCAGAAACTCAGGATGGAATGGGTACAGTTTCTCGATGTGCTGCTCAAAAAGAACCACAAGATCATCGTGACGCACCTGCGTTCCTGTGAACTCGCCTCGTTTTCAAACGGTATTCTTTACATGAGCTGCCCAAGGAGGTTTTCCTACGAGGAGCTCCAGCATAATGCCGGCATGCTGTCTGCCGAAATGAGGGAATTCTATAATCTGCCGTTGAAGCTCCATATCAGCTATGACGCTGTAAGTGATGCGGGTAAGGGACAAACTGTGTTCAGTCTTTTCAGTGAGCTTGCCGAAAAGAATGAGATCGTGAAGTTTCTCGTCAATGAATTCGGAGGGGAACTCGTCTATTAGACACCGTATCGGGCTTCCATAATCCTGAAAAAATCATGATATTCAGGTCTTTCAACTTCTCAACACTCTTCCAATTCTCTACTTATGAGTGCAGACAGAGCAGCCGCGGGTGAACTCAGGAACCGTTTCCGGACCCATTACTGCGGTCGTTTGAATACAGGGTATGAACATGAAACGGTAACCATAGCCGGATGGCTTCATCGGAAACGTGATCACGGCGGCCTGATTTTTATCGATCTGAGGGACCATACCGGAATATGCCAGTTGATCATCCAGCCGGAAAAGGAAGAGCTGTTCGGCATGGCCGAAAAGCTCCATGCCGAGTCGGTTCTGTGCGTCAGCGGAACTGTTGTACGCCGTTCTGAAGAAACAATCAATCCCAGGCTGGCTTCAGGTGAAATAGAGGTCATCGCCGACGAGATCAGGGTGGAAAGCAGTGCGGTACCGCTGCCTTTCCCGGTGGCCGACGAACTGCCGGTTTCCGAGGAGCTTCGTCTTACATACCGTTTTCTCGATCTTCGCCGGGAAAAGCTGCATGAGAATATCGTTTACCGCAGCAGGTTGATAGGCGAGGTTCGCCGGTATCTCGAAGAGCAAGCGTTCCAGGAGATACAGACTCCGATACTGACAGCCAGTTCACCTGAGGGAGCAAGGGACTTTCTGGTGCCGAGCCGCCTTCATCCCGGAAAATTCTATGCACTGCCGCAGGCGCCGCAGCAGTTCAAGCAGCTTCTGATGGTTTCGGGGTTTCCGCGGTACTTCCAGATAGCTCCATGCTTTCGAGACGAAGACGCGCGTGCGGACAGGAGCCCCGGAGAGTTTTACCAGATCGATATGGAAATGGCGTTTATCGAGCAGGATGACCTGTTCGAGATTCTCGAAGGGATGTTCAAACACCTGACCGAAACCATGAGCCGGAAGCGCATGACGCAGTATCCCTTTCCCCGCATCAGCTACCGCGAGGTTATGAATCGCTACGGTTCCGACAAACCCGACCTTCGCCTGCCGCTCGAAATGCAGGATGTCACCGAGCTTTTCGTCAACTCGTCGTTCAAGGTTTTTGCATCCAATACCAAGGAAGGTTCCTGCATCAAGGCCATGGTGCTCAAAGGGCACGGCAACGAGCCGAGGCAGTTTTACGACAAGGCGGAGCGAAGGGCGAAAGAGCTTGGTTCTGCAGGTCTTGCCTACATCCAGTACAAGGAGGAAGGACCGAAAGGCCCGATTGTCAAGTTCTTCTCAGAAACGGAGATGGAAGCGCTGAAAAAGCGACTGGAGATCGAGACCGGCGATGTCGTTTTCTTCGGGGCAGGCAAGTGGGAGCGAACCTGCAAGATCATGGGCGGGATGAGAGAATATTTCTCCGATCTTTACACGCTTGATCCTGATGAACTGTCCTTCTGCTGGATCGTCGATTTCCCGATGTACGAGTATAACGAAGCCGAGAAGAAAATCGATTTTTCGCATAATCCGTTCTCGATGCCGCAGGGAGAAATGGACGCTCTCAATACGAAGAACCCGCTCGACATTCTCGCCTACCAGTACGATATCGTCTGTAACGGCATCGAGCTTTCCAGCGGGGCGATCAGAAACCATCGCCCCGATATCATGTACAAGGCGTTCGAAATAGCCGGTTACGAAAAGTCCGAAGTCGACAAGCGGTTCGGTCACATGATCGAAGCGTTCAACATGGGTGCTCCGCCGCATGGCGGTATCGCTCCGGGTCTCGACAGGCTTGTCATGATACTGCGCGACGAACAGAATATCCGCGAAGTCATCGCTTTCCCGATGAACCAGCAGGCAGAAGACCTCATGATGGCAGCGCCTGCGGAAGTCTCACCGCTGCAGCTCCGCGAACTGAGTCTGAAGCTGGAGGTGAAGGAGGAAAAAGAAAGTGACAAGTGACGAGTGACAAGAGAGTATTGATTGGAGAATGGAAAAGGGCCGCGTATTTTGGTTGCGCGGCTTTTTTTTGAACTGGCTTGCCGGAGGAGGCGGTAATGAACGAACGTGAGGTACTGGACTGGCTGCTCGAGGGGGATGTTTCCGTTCAGTACCAGGTTGTGCGGGACCTGTATGGCAGGGAAGAAAAGCAGCTTCGGGAGAGAATCGCTTCTGAAGGCTGGGGTGGATGCCCGTGAGATTCACCAAACGCTTTCTGCCATTTTACGTGATCTCAAAGGTCTTGACGGCGGTGTCTCTCCTTTCGGGAAAGACAGGAAATGCGACGTTTGCGTCAACGGCATGTTTCTGAACTATGCCTCGTATTTCGGAGCCGATGAAGGCAAGCTGTGCTCGATTGTCGATTTCCTGATCACCGAGCATATGCCCGATGGCGGTACGACATTTTGCGGGCCTTAAGAATACTCCGGCGAAGGGTAAACGAGTAAAGAAAGTGGACTTTGTGGACGTGGCGGACGCGGTGGACAAAGTGGACATTGTGTTCTTGCCCTGTGCACTGGAAACAGGTTTCTTTTTCAGTTTTGTCCACGACGTCCACAAAGTCCACCATGTCCACAAAGTCCACCACGTCCACTTCTTCCTAAAAATCACAACTTCATACCATGCAAAGGATTGTCCCGCTGGCGATAGCTGTCTTGAGCGTCCTCGGCCTGCTTTTTATGAGCACGTTCTACGGTAAAAAGTATTTCATACTCAATCAAACAGCGAGCCTGCCGCGCGGTTTTTATAGAATCATCGAGCGGCAGGATTACAATCGGGGCGATCTTGTCGCCTTTCATATTCCCGATACTATTCGAACATTTATCGAGTCGAAGTTTCAGCTTCCGCGCGATGCGTATCTGATGAAACACGTTGTCGGCATCCCGGGAGACAGCTATTCCATAACCAATGGAGAATTTGTTGTTCAGGGGGAGTTAATCGGGGATGTGCTCTCGACTGATCCAGAGGGCAAACCAATGCCTCTTTATGAGTACAACGGTATTTTGGACAGAGGCTTGCTCGTTGCTAAAAAGGGATTGAATACAAGCATCGATTCCCGTTATTTCGGGCCAATAGCACAAGGTGATATTATTGGTATAGCAAAGCCATTGCTCCTCTTCGAGTGATGGTCAAACGGATTGAAGCCTCGATTTCCCATTCCTCCTCTTTTCAGTGAGCGGTTTTTTCGCTTTTCATAACACTGATTTCCCGCCTCCTCCGCGCTTGTTTTTTTACGAGAAACCTGTTCGCAGACGTTTTACGCTTTATCCCGATGCTGAGATTATGACGTTATATGGTATGAGGGATCAGGATTGCGAAACTGTTTTTCCGTACAGTAATTGATACGCTAAAAAGACGTCTGCTATCTTTGGCAAGCCCTTCATCAGGGGCTTTAATGTGCGATATATATGTTTTTTTAGCGACCGAACGCCGTTCTTGTTTGCATATGCAGATTTTTTATTTGTGTTAAAATGAGCAAAAATATACTCATATAATTGTGTTTTTGTGGTTTATTGTTGTAATATAGACGTTAAAATATGTATCGTAATGTCGGATATTGTTCAGAAGAGACGGTTTTCTTCACTGAAAAAGGCCGTTGCGCCAATAGAAAAACACCTCGATGATGATACTGTTATCGAGATCATGCTGAATCCTGACGGAGTTGTCTGGATTGACAGGGTTGGTGCCGGGCTTGTTGAAACAGAAGAAATTATGAGCGTAAGCGAGGCAAGCCAGATGATACGTCTTGTAGCTGCAGCAATGGGTACGGAAGTCAATGAGGACAACCCTTCACTGTCAGGAAAGTTGCCGATATGGGGGGCTCGTGTTCAGGCATCAGTTCCGCCGATCGTCGATGCTCCGGCTTTTGCGCTTCGGAAACCGCCAAAGATTGTTTTTACACTTGATAATTACGTGGAAAAGAAAATTGTTTCTCAAAACGAGGCAGATGCTCTTGCAGATGCTGTCAGAAACGGGAAAAGTATTCTTGTCGGCGGTGCGACAGGATCGGGAAAAACGACGCTGGCAAACGCGCTCCTGCAGGTTATCGCGGATTCGGGGGAGCGTGTCTATATCGTTGAAGACACGCCGGAATTGCAATGTCCGGCAAAAAACAAGCTACAGGTACTCGTGCAGCCGCCGGTATACACGCATCACAGGGCAATTGTCGACGCATTGAGATACCGGCCCGACCGGATCATTGTCGGCGAGGTCAGGGACGGTTCGGCTCTCGACATGCTCAAGGCTTGGAATACCGGCCATCCCGGGTTCGCCACCGTCCATGCAAACAATGCGCGTTCAATGCTCGACCGGCTGTCGCAGTTGATCGAGGAAGTTGTGCCTGTTGCGCCTCATCGCCTCATTGCCGATGCGATTGACTATTGTGTGCACATCAGGCGCGACCCGTTGCATCCTGCAGGCCGTTCTCTCAGCGGTATTGTTGCTGTTGACGGGTGGGACAAAGACGGCGGCTGGCAGTTTTCTTCTCTTGACGTTTCTGATGGTGTATGTGCTGTTGCACCATCGTCTTTCAACAACCACAAATAAATGGTGCTATGAACACAAAATCATTAGCGGCGGTAGTTGCGCTTGTTCTTGTTGCGGTCGCAGCGGACACTGCGTTTGCGTCAGGCTCGAATATGCCGTGGGAATCGAAACTGGATGCAATTCTTGACTCACTGACCGGTCCGGTATCCCGTGTGCTTGGTGCAATGTCAATTATCGGTGCCGGTATTGGTGTGGCTTTCAGCGATGGAGGCAGCGGTCTAAGGAAAGTGCTCTTTGTTGTCCTCGGTCTTTCCATAACGTATGCCGCTGTATCCTGGGGGCTGCCTTTCCTGGGCTTTGGAGGGGGGCTTGCCCTATGACAGAGGGTTTCGACGCTCCGGTTCATCGCTCCCTGACAGAAGTGATTCTGTTAGGGGGTCTTCCCCGCACAGTGGGGCTCCTTTTGTGGACGACAGCAGCAGCCGTCGGTTTTGGCCTGCAGCAGATATGGGTTTTGCCTTTTGCTATTGTCGCTCATATCGGGCTGGTCTTTGTCACAAAAAAAGACCCGTTCTTTTTCGATGTGTTCGTTCATGCAATAAAAGCTCCTAAACAGTTGAATCCCTGACTCTGGTATGTTCAATCTGAAAGAATATCGAGGCAGCACGACGCGGCTGCCGGATTACCTGCCCTGGGGGGCATTGACAGCGCCGGGCGTTGTCCTGCAAAAGAACGCCGTATTGCAAAAGACGGTTTCTTTTCGCGGGCCTGATCTTGGCAGTTCATCGGAGTCGGAGCTTGTGGGGACGGTTGCCCGTTTGAATAACGCCCTGAAACGACTTGGCAGCGGATGGGCCATTTTTATCGAAGCGCAGCGCTTCATATCTCCGGACTATCCAGGGGGACAATGGAAGCACCCTGCGGCGCAGTTGATTGACCTGGAAAGACAAAATATGTTTGCCGATGAAGGCACTCACTTCGAGAGCCTCTATTACTTGACCTTCACCAAGGAACTGCCATCGATGGCAGGCGGCAGGGTTGCCGATCTGTTCTACGACGATCCGGAACAAAAAGACGATGCGCAGGAAAACGAGAAAGAGCTTGGGCTTTTTATCAAAGAGGTCCGGGATGTCGTCGACATCATGTCCGGAGTGTTCAATGATGTCCATGAGCTCGATGATGACGAGACGCTGACGTTTCTGCACTCGACGATCAGCACGAACAGGCAATCAGTCAAGGCTCCTGATACGCCGATGTACCTCGATGCACTGCTGCCTGACCAGGCTCTTACCATCGGCGATTTTCCGATGCTTGGCGAAACGTTCATGCCGACCGTCACGATAAACGGTTTTCCTACAGAATCGTTCCCAGGCATTCTTGACGCTTTGAACTATCTCGGTATTGAATACCGCTGGGTCGTTCGTTACATCTTTCTCGACAAAACCGATGCGCGTAAAGAACTTGAACGGTACAGAAAACAGTGGTGGTCCAAGCGGAAGAACATCTTTACGCTTCTCAAGGAAGAGGCGACCAAAGAACCTTCGGCTCTTGTGGATAACGACGCGGCCAACAAGGCAGCAGATGCGGACGCTGCGCTGCAGGAACTTGGCGACGATCTTGTCGCTTTCGGGTATATGACGGCCACCGTTACAGTCAGCCACACGGATATGCCGGAAGCACTGCGGCGCATTCGGGAGGTAAAGCGGGTGATCCAGTCGAACGGTTTTACCGTTATGGATGAGACTCTGAACGCATTTCAGGCATGGCTCGGCAGTCTTCCCGGGAATGTGTATCCGAACGTTCGCCGTCCGATGATGAGCACGCTAAACCTTGCGCACATGATGCCGGTATCAGCGGTATGGGCGGGTGATGAGGAAAACAGGCATCTCAAAGAGGTTGCCGGAGTGGGTATTCCGCACATGCAATGCACGACAAGCGGCAACACGCCCTTTCGCCTGAATCTCAATGTCGGTGATGTAGGACACACGCTCATTATCGGTCCGACCGGTGCCGGTAAATCGACGCTGCTTGCCATGCTTGAGCTGCAATGGCTGAAATATCCCGACGCTCAGGTTGTCATTTTCGATAAAGACCGTTCGGCACGCGCGGCGACGCTCGTCGTTGGGGGCTCGTATTACGAGCCGGGCGGAGAGAATGCTCCGCTGGCATTCCAGCCGCTGTCAGAGATTGATAATCCCCAGGACCGCATCTGGGCCGCTGAGTTCATTTCACTCCTGATCGAAGAACAGGGGGTAAACGTCAACCCGTCAACCCGCAAGCAAATAGACGAGGCGCTTGAAACGCTCTCCGAACAGGATAAAGACCACAGGACACTGACGGTATTTACCGATTACGTGCAGTCAAATGAGGTACGGGACGCGATCAGACCGTACACCGTCGTAGGTAATTACGGTCAGCTTTTTGATGCTGATGCGGACGGTATGACAGGCGGGTTCTGGCAGATGATCGAAATGGGTTCGCTCATGTCGATGTCGAAAGAAGCCATTATTCCCGCCCTGTTTTACCTCTTTCATCGTGTCGAGAAGCTGTTTGACGGCAGGCCGACCCTGCTTGTTCTCGATGAGGCATGGATGTTCCTGAAGCACCCTGTGTTCATGAACCAGTTGCAGAACTGGCTCAAAACGCTGAGGAAGAAAAACGTCTATGTCGTCTTCGCCACGCAGGAAGTGGCTGATGCGGCGGATTCACCCATTATGGCTACGATCCTGTCTGCATGTCATACCAAGATATATCTCCCGGATGAAGAGGCCCTTGCCCCCGGTATGGCGCAGGCGTACAGAAATTTCGGATTGACCGATACCGAAATCACCATCCTGACAAGGGCGCAGAAGAAACGCGATTACTACTACCGCTCATCGAGAGGCCGAAGGATGTTCAGCATGAACCTTGGC
>JANQMO010000056.1 GCA_028280025.1 Chlorobium sp.
ATGGTAATGGCGCCTTTATCGATATCCCAAAAACGGGGCAGCAACCTCGCCACGGTACTTTTACCGGCCCCGCTCGGTCCGACAAGGGCGGTGGAGGTACCGGGAAGAGCTGTGAAACTCACGCCGCTCAGGGCTTTCTCTTCTCGGTTTTCATAAGAGAAGTCAACGTCATCGAATCGTATGGTCATCTCGCCGGGGACTTCACCCCGCTCCACATAGGACATGGTCGGCAGGGAGAGAATTTCTTCGATACGATTGGCGGCGGTTTTGGACTTTCTCAAAAAGTTGTTCAGCCACATGAGCGGCATGAAGGAATCTACCATGGCCGTCGAAATAAAAAGCATCGCCACAAGGGTCGGTACGGAAAGGGTTCCCTCGCTGATAAAGAAGATTCCCCCCGCAATGACGGCCGCCATCGTGGGAAGCGGACCGAATATGATCATTGAAAGCCTCGATGGTGTGCTGCACTTGGCCATCCATTTGATAAATACCGCCTGGAAACTCTCCAGGGCCTTATGATAGCGCTTGAAAGAGCTGGTTCCGTCATCAAAGGTTCTGACCACGACCATGGCCTGGATAAACTCGATCACCGCCGCGTTGATTTTGCCAAGACTCGCATCATACTCCTGTCGAATCTCACCGTAGTCTTTCATGGCGATGCTCATCAGTATCATGCCGACGATCAACACGACCAGCGCAATGAGGGCCAGACGCCAATCGATAACAAAAATCAGAATGAGGCTGACAACCGGAGCGGCGAAGCTCCGCCCGATCATGGGGGTGCTGTCGGCGACAAAAGTATGGAGGTTTTTTACATCGTCAAGAACCACTTTTTTCAGCGCCCCCGTACCATTGGTAATGATATAGCCCAGAGGCAGCTGCGCCATATGTTCGGCAAGTTTTGTGCGCAGATCGACTTCAAGCTCAAAGGCGCCCAGGTGTGAAACAGCAAAGGCGATCGACGATAGGATAAATGCCGAAAGGCCTACGGCTCCTACGCCAGCGAGAGTGCCCGTGAGACTCCAGTTTATACCCATGAAAAGCAGACTGCCGCCGTTAAGCAGCACCGCAACCAGAAGCGAAAGCAGAAGGAGCGTCGCAATCGTGGCGATCGAACCAAAGGCATGGAGTATCATGGCGCTATAGATATGGGTCTTGACCGGCTTTATAATACGCCATAAAACACCATCACCTTCTGATTGTTTAATGGACATAGTGCATAACAAAAGGTTAAAGGTTGTCAACAAACATACCCGGACAGCAAGCCCTTCAAACTGAGCTCACGATATCAGAAGCTGTAGCGAGCACCGACCCCGAAGGTTCTCGGCTCATTGAAAGTCGCAATGGCAAGAGGGCCACCAGCCCGATATCCAACAATGAACCTTTCATCGGTAAGGTTCTTGCCATACGCATAGACTTCCCAGCGATCATCCATGTAACCGATGCGTGCAAAAACCGTGGTATAGGCATCGCGCTTGACAATGCCCTCGCTACCGCTGAAGAACGAGGTCTCACCTGTCATATTCACATCAGCACGACCGTAAACGCCATTCGGATGGTAGTAGGCCGCCCCAAGATTTAGAGTGTAGTCAGGAGTTTGTTCAATTCTCTCCCCATCATACGTAACTCCACCGCCCGCATCATAGTCATCGTATTCCGCGTCAATCAAACCGACTGATGCATCCAACTGAAATGCGTCGGTCACCCGGTAAGCCGCTTCGAGTTCCACTCCCATGGAATGGGCTTTGTCGGCATTGTCAGCAAAGAACTGGAAGCTTTCATTTACTAAGAAAATATGGATGTCTTTGATATCCATGTAGAACACGGCTGCCCCAAGCGTCAGCTTCCCGGTCTGCGCCTTGAGTCCAATCTCGTAGTTGGTGGATATCTGGGGCTCGAAGGCATTGTCTTCGAGGGAGCCCTCTTCGGAATAATAATTGAAGCCGCCCGGCATGTAGCCTTTGGAATAACTCAAATAGGTGCTCCAGTTGTCGTTGAGCGTATAATTGAGGGCCACCCTGGGCAGAAACTCTGTCCACTCTTTTTCTCCATCAAGAGTATTTTTAGTTCCACTAAATAATACAGGAAATCCGGTGACAGGATCGATTACCGGAAAGCCGGTAACAGGATCGATTACAAGCTCGTTTTTTACAATAAAATCCAGATCAATATCCTTTTTGATACACTGGTAACGTCCGCCCAGGGTCAGGTCCAATCGGTCTGTCACCGGATAGATGATCTGCCCGAAAACCGCAGCTGTTTCATTATTGGAATCAGAATTGGCACTTTTATAGGTGCCGAAAAATTCATTACCGTAGGGGCCCTGATTGCGCTCACTCGTGTCCAGGTAAACCCCGGCAACATACTTCAACCCGTCGCTGTTATTGCTCTTGAGCGTCAGTTCCTGAGTCCACTCTTCGGTTTCATGAACGTCGAACTGATAACCACCGAAAAGAAGCGGATCGTTACCCAAATCACCATCATAGATACCATCCACTTCCAGATGCCTGCGAGTCGTCACTGAAGCGACCGTAAAATCCCCGAAATCGTAAGCCAGCTGCAGGGCTTGTGAATTGACCTTCAGCTTCTCCCTGGTATCAATCTCAGTGATCACATTTGCAGCATCATCAGCGTTGAAGTCCGAAAAAGAACCAAAGGCGATCCCGTAACCATTCTGGCCCCAGGCATCAGTATAGTCTCTGGAATAAGTGAATTTAACACCGAATTCTTCTGTTGGCTGATAAAGCAGATAGCTACTCAAACGCCAATCTTCAAGCTTACCGGCATCCTTTTCACTTCCGGGAAAACTATTGGTTTGCCAGCCATCATCCGCACGGTATTGCCCATTCAAACCAAAATAAAGCACATCTTTCGCGAGCGCACCGCTAGTATTGAACCTGAACTCTCGAAAGTCATAGCTGCCATACTCGGCCCCGGCTTTGCCAGACCACTCGTTCGTGGGCTCTTTGGACACCACGTTTATCACGCCCCCAATGGCATCCTTGCCGTATAGTGTCCCCTGTGGACCCCGCAGGACTTCAATGCGCTCGATATTGGCAAGAGATATATCAAAACCGGTAACATTGCTGTAAGGAAGCCCGTCAACATAGATAACAACCGGATTGTTGTTGGTAAAAACGGAGGTATTCAGACCACGAATATTGGCCTGTACTCTGGTGGAGCTGCCATACGTTTGCAGATTCATATTGGGAGTGCTCGTGATAACATCCCCAACACCCTTGATTCCCCTTTCTTCGATCACGGCATCATCATATATTGATACGCTCTGCGGCACATCTTTGATATCCTCCTCGATTTTATTGGCAGTCACAGTCATTTCCGGCATTTCTATCGCAACACCCGCCTCTTCCTCACTGCACCATGAAGTGGCCGGCACAAAGGAGCAGGCAGAGCTTACACAAAATGCAAACACCATTATTTTCCAAAAACGCATTCCCTTTTCCCCAGTTATGTTATGGGCATATCAACTGCCCTGTTGTTTGAAAGACAATAATTAACGGGAAGGTCCGATTCTCATATGCACCATCGAGCACACACCCAGCATATCCGTAATGGCTCCCATGATTTTAAATTGCAGCGCAACCCCTTTTTTCATTCCCTTTGACATGGGGACTGCACGTATCACCCTGATCCTTTTATCCCACTTTTCGAGAGACGCTACCGGCTTCAGTCCCCATCCGCCATCCATGGACATACCCATACCGCCTTTTTTCAATACCTGCTTTTTCGCGATCTTCATTCCCATAGGCGAGAGCGCATCGAAGAAAAAATCGCATTCGTTGAAATGATCTGCCGCTTTCATGAAAAATGTTTTGATCTGTTCTTCATTGAAATACATGAACACACCCCCGGCCAGGAACAGCAAACCGTCCCGAACCTCTATTTCCTCAAACCATGCAGTATCCAAAAAAGAGGAAGCAATGCTTTTGTGCCTGTCGCTGTCTTCATAGAAGTTCTTTCTCAGCTCAATCACATCCGGCAGGTCAAGTTCATAAAACATGATCGTACCGTTATCAATACGGCTGAAGGTGGTGTCCATTCCGCAGCCGATATTGACTATGGTCGCTTCGGGGTGTTTTTTTATGAACTCACGAGCCACTCTGTCTGTATGCAGACTTCGTGCGACCCAGCCATGCTGAGACATGGCCTGGGTTTTTTCGATATCCGAAAAATCGTAGTCAATTGCTTTGATAATTTCCACGGCCTTCTCGTCAACCAGCCGTGGATTTTTCTTTTGTGTTTCATAGGCTCTGCCCCATAAAGGCAGTAGAAGGGTTTCCTCAATAGAGCCTGTCTTGATCTTGATTTTTTGAGCCATATCTCATTTTCCTTGTTGATCAGGTCAGTTCAAAACAGCATACTTCCAAACCGTCCCGTATGCATCTTTTACTTTTTCTCATCGTATCTCCCCGTTTGCCGGATGCCCGGATTACGGCGAAGCATTACAATACAGCTTACAGGGCGCCTCTAAAAACTTATTGCACTCCCAAATTGCTGCGTTGTCCCGACCTGTCGGGACTCCGGTTTCTGCACTCCATCCGCCTTACACCCCGATGGAATCGGGACTCTTGACAATACAGAGAGGCACCCTGTGCTGCTATCGATTATCACTGCTTTCATTTTGAGGATAGTACCGTTTACAGGAAGTAAAAAAAGGCGCCCATACCATGGACACATAAGGCACAATCTTCATACCCGGCAGTTGGACATACGAAAACGAACAATAACCCCCCCAGGAAAGAAGATACCCCGGGGTTTACCGAAGGAGATTAACAACGCTGACACGAGAGTGCCATGTGTTATTTGAAACATACAAACTATTTTTATTTAGATAAAATAAAAATAAAGCGCTTTTTAATCGATACTCAAAAGCACGATTCCCGGTGCGAGTCGATTGGCAATCCAGGTGAATTTCGACAGCCGGGAATAAGGGCGCATTCTATCCGGAAACGGATCGGAAAAGGTCATTTTTCTCTTCAGCCGGCAGCGCGGATGAATCTCGTTAAACCACTCATAATCCTCGTAATTCAGGCCCCACGGCATAACCGGTGCTGTATAGGTTCTGGTTACCTTCATGCCCCTGATGCTTTTTCGTGAAAACCAGACAGGAATGACATCGAACATCACAAGGCTGTCCCGAAAATAGTCGGCAATACGGTACAACAGCTCTCTGACCTCATCTTCGGTAAAATACATGAGTACTCCAGCCATGATGATGAACGCTTTTGACCCTTGCGGGATATTTTGCAGCCAAAGCTCGTCGAGGGCGGAACTGCTGATGTTCTCCATCCGCTCTTCGACCGGCAATAACTGTTTTCGCACCTCGATACTCTCCGCGACATCCACGGAAATCCAGTGCAGTGTTCCGTTATCAACACGCCAGAACTGTGTATCCAGGCCTTCTCCCAGGGAAACCGCTGTTCCATCAGGGTTCTTTTCGAGCCAGAGTTTCAGTTCATCGTCAATCACCCTTGCCCGCACCGCATGCCCGGCGCTGGGCTTACCGAAACTCCCCTTGAAATCATAGTCGATACGTTCAACCAGATCGGCGGACATGGGATCGTCGATGAGGCGATCTTTTCGCTTCTGTTCCGCAGCCCTGTTCCATAATGGCCAGAGAAGGGTTTCGGGAACCCCCTCCAGATTTACGGCCTCTGTATTACGTGTATCTTTTTCCTGCTGCATGGTCAGATTCCAGGTTCTCGTTCCACCGTTTCGAACATAGCCTTTATTCTGTCATCAAGCGGTTCCTGTTCGTTCAGATACTCGTAAAAGTCCTTAAAGACCAGAGGCTCCCCTCTCTTCGACTCGAACCATACCCTGACAAGCGTAACCAATCGGTCATGCCCCATAGCTTTAGAGAGGTGATAGAGGGCGAGAGCCCCTTTGCTCTCTTCCAGATACTCGATACCGTCGGCATAAAGCAACGGCGGTTCCTGATTCGGCTCGGCACCCCTGTCCTTGCCGTACTTGCGTTTCTTTTTATCGAGAATAACGGTAACGCGCTCCTCTCCGTCCCTCTGTTCGAGAAAACCGAGCGCCAATGCTTCGGGAAGCGCCGTCCAGAGCATTTCGGCCCCCTGGACGTCTGCCAGGGAACCGTTTTCAAACACCCACTGTCGGAACAGCTCCCTCGTGACGGAAAACCGGATGAAACTGACAACGTCGGCGTTGTTCCGGTCACCGAACCACCCCTCTTTCTCCGAAACGGCAATTGTATTCGCAAAGGCGTAGAATGGATCCTGATAGAAGGGTATCTCCGCTACTCGAAGCTCTGTGTAGGGATAGGCGCCGAGATTGCTTTCCAGATAGCTCACTCCTTCTTCGAGAGCCTCGCGATAGAGATCAAGATTGTAGTTGTGATCTTCTTTGTAGAGCAGGGTGACATCGGTATCCCCGATCTTCAGCACCTCGCGGGCATAGTCGGCCGAACCGACAAACCAGTGTAGGGGCGATGGTTTTTCAAGCTCGTAATGGAAGTAGCTGCGACCGTTCTCCTCCCAACGCTTCACCAGAACACCCGGAGCAAATGCCGTCTGGGTAGCGGGCGTGCTTACTGTTATCGCCCCCTTCACCAGACCGGCGTCGATTGCCAGATAGTGCTTTTCGAGCGAAACCGGATCGTCGACCGGATCCATCCGCGAGTCGAGCATGTCGAGGCCGTTTGCCTTCCGCTCGTTGTTTTCCATCAGTTCCTTGCCCGGATCGTACCCGATGACAGGGACGGGCCGCTCCATGAACAGGCCGTTGTATGCAAGATCGGCATGCGGTTCACCCTGGGATAGCCCTTTGTAAGCCCTTCTGGAATCGATAACGAGCGTGCGGATGTCACCTGGCGCCATCGATTCGGAGAGCGCATAGACCTCCATACCGAGCACCTTGTCTGCTTCCAGCCTTTCGAGTTCCGTACCCTCCATGGTTATCGACCGTATCTGGGTGAAATAATCGGCATTGACGTAAAGCTTTTCAACCGGCTTGTCCTCAGAGTTGACGAGCGTCAGTTCGGCCCTGTAGTCAGCCGCTTGTTCCTCTGGATAGAGGTCGAGCCGGAGATCCACGGCCGTTATACGGGGAGAGGGATATGACTTCGCCTCGCCGAAGTTTTTTTCATACATGGCGGCTTCGATGTCCTCCTGGGCGCCGGGAACATAATTACGAGCCGTATTGACCTCGGCAACGAGAAACGACTGGAGGAAAAAGAACATTGCGAGGCTCGCCAGAGAGAGCGCTACACCACCCCAGCCGAGCTCACCACGAAGCGAAAAAACCCTGCTGAATACCCCTTTATCCAGACCCCTGTTCCAGAAACGGATACCGGCCAGAAGAAACGATATGGCGAGACAGAGCCAGAGCAGGAAATACCAGAAAGAAGAAAGCATAAAGACTCCGTAACGGTTCATCTCCGAGAAGTCATCAAGTCCCGGAACCAGCCCATAACCGTAACGCAACTGCTCGATGATGCCGGTATCGAATGAAATCGCGATAAAGATGAAATATCCGACGCATACGACGTGCGTAAGGAAGCGGTTTCCAGTCAATCCGGCGACGAAGAACACCAGCCCGATATACAGCACGTAGGTCAGCCAGCCGAACCTGAACCCCAGAAGGTCGTTGGCGTAGACCTGCCAGTCGATGGCAAAAAATCCCTGGCCGATCTGGGCGACGACCCCCGAAAGGAACATTGTCAGCGAAATAATCAAGGCAACACCGCACATGGCGATGTATCGCGAAAGCAGGACTACCCAGGAGGGCATCGGCGCAGCGTCGGAAACCTGCCACAATCCGGTGGTCCTGTCCTTGAAGAACAGCTCACCCGACCAGATCATGAGCAGTATGACCATCAGAAAACCGGTATGCAGACGGGTCGAGGTCATACCGGAGGTCAGCGGCACCTGTGCACCAACGTAGTAGACCGGATTCCACAGAATCATATAGAGGAAAAACATGATGGCGACTACCATGAGCACAACCTTGAACGATGCGGGACGCACGACATTGAAAAACTCGACCAGCGCGAAGCGGCCCAGCTTCCGGAAATGCTCCCCGATGGAAAAGAGCCTTTCGGCATGCGGCACCTCGACATGGTGGAACGATGCGTCATGCGATGCCTGCACGAACTCTATCTTCGCCATCTTCTTCGATCCGAACGCTGCCTGGATAAAATCCCGGAAACTGAACCGGAAGTAGCTGTAGATGAGCGCAAGAAGTCCTATCCCCACCCACAGCAGGCGGTTGAAAAGCAGGATCTCGCCAATGGGAAGAAACGCACTGTTCTTCTCGGCAACTGACATACCGTCGACGATTTCCTTGGCATAGACAAAGCCGAAAGGATCGAGGATCATGATCGCGGTAATGTAGGGCGAATTGCCGCTCACCCCCTCGGCGACAAGAAAGATCAGCACGAACAGGAAAATCCCTATGTAGGAGGCCGCCATGTTGCGGAACTGAACGACACAGAAGTAACTGACCGCCGTCAGCAGGAAAATATTGGTCAGTCCGAAAAGCGCGTAGCCGTGCAGCAGTTGCAGCCATGGCACCGGGCCAAACTTTTCTGCCGGACCGACGCCGAGGTACGGCATCATGACCATGCCAAGCACATAGGCGACAACCAGCAGGAGATTGACGGCATACGCCGCGAAAAAACGGCCCAGGAAAAATCGTTTTTCATTTATAGGAAACGCGTAGAGAAACAGCGCAGTGCGCTCTTCGATATCCCGGTAAAGCGACATGCCGGTTATCATGGCGATGATGATCATGAGAATGATCCCGCCGCCCGACAGACAGACGTAGAAGATTCCAGCCCCGTTGATCAGAGCCTGGTCGTGCACATAGAAATCGTATACCGCAAGAGAGTACCAGATACCCTGGAAACACATCATGGCAAGCATGAGCCAGGTCAGGGGACTCGCGAAGCGGGTTCGAAGCTCAAAAGGCAATATTGTTTTCATCATATCTGTTACTCCTGTTACGCTGTTGCTGCCATCGCGGCTTTTTGAGGATCTTCATGCCGCGAAAGAATCCGGAAGTACACGTCTTCCAGCGACGGCTCCTTCGGCTCGAATCCCTCTCCGGGGCACCCTTCCGCATCGACCGTCACCTGCAGCCTGCCCTGATGGAAATGGCTCGCGATCACCTTGTACTCCCTGCTGTACCGGTCCAGATCGTCTTTCGGTATTTCCTTCATCCACAACCTGCCCTCCAGGCTTTCTTCCATCGTCGAGGGCGCACCTTCGAGCAGTACCCGGCCGTTGCCCATGATCGCCATGTCGCTGCAGAGCGTGCTGACGTCTTCAACGATATGGGTCGAGAGAATCACGACCGTATTTTCACCGATCTCCGACAGCAGGTTGTAAAACCGGTTACGCTCGCGGGGATCGAGGCCCGCCGTCGGCTCGTCGACAATGATGAGGCGCGGCTCACCCAAGAGCGCCTGCGCTATGCCGAATCGCTGCTTCATGCCCCCGGAATACCCGCCGAGCTTTTTTTTGCGGTCTTCCCACAGATTGACTTTTTTCAGAAGTGCATCGACTTGGGCCTTGCGTTCAGAAGCCTTTGCAATGCCTTTCAAATCCGCGATATGCAGCAAAAATTCCTCGGCCGTCAGGGAAGGATAGACGCCGAATTCCTGTGGCAGATAACCTAGTACTTTCCTCAAGGACACCGGATCTCGGGCGACATCGATGCCGTCGAACACGACCGTACCTTCGTCGGCGTCCTGCAGAGTCGCGATCGTCCTCATGAGGGTTGATTTCCCCGCCCCGTTTTCTCCAAGAAGACCGAACATGCCCTTGCCGATCGAGAGGCTCACGTCCTGCATCGCTTTCACGCCGTTCGGATACGTTTTCGAAAGGTTCTGTATCTCAAGTTTCATTGGTTCGCTCATTTATGGGCCTCTCTATTAATTTGTTACGCGCCTCGATTACTTCGTTGGTCGGTGCTCGAAATCCTCATGTACTCGATGTACACTCCGGCTTCTGCGCTCCGTCCGCCTTGTACTCAAGGCGCTCACGACAATTACTAGAGGTGCCCTTATGTATGAAAAACGCTCTCCCCGCTTCGAAAACTCACAAAGCCAGGAGAATCCTTAAAAATCTGCACGTAAACAAACATTACCAGTTCGCTTCAAAACCGATACCGAGACGGCGCGGAGTATTGACCCATGCAGCCCGCCCGGGAGCACTGACGAACATAGAAATATTCGTCACACCCGTTTCATAGAAATCGTCGAGCAG
>JANQMO010000064.1 GCA_028280025.1 Chlorobium sp.
GCCCGAGCCGAGTTCCTTTGCCAGAGCATCCCCATATTCGTCGACCAAGGCCTCCATCTCCGCCCTGATTTGAGGCTCGACCACTCCCCAGCTTTTTTCCTGACTTCGGCCAATTAGTGCGGAAACTCAGAGATCAAAAGGTTCATAATTCCGCACCGTTCCAATTCGCTGGTATCCATACGCAATACGTGCACTTCGCCAGTTCGTTCGTCACGAATCTGGGCCTCGTGAACGCGCCAAAGCTCTTGGCGGATTTTCCGTAATGATCTGCCTGTTTTGATTTCAAGGTATTTGCCCATCATCAATGCCATGAAACAGATGAGCACATGGGCCCGGATAGCCTCTTGGGTATGATGGAAGATCGGCCTGGTTCTCAGGTCTGACTTGCTCATGCGGAATGCCTGTTCCACGTGCCACAGGTCGTGGTAATAGGCAATGACCTCAGTGCCGGATAGCTCTTCTTCAGGAATGTTGGTCACATAGCCCTTGATGCCCAGAAGCTTTTCTGCCTTGGCCTGCAGTTCCGTATCAAAGATGAATGGCTTGTCTTTCACGCCGGATTTCTTAACGAACTTGGCTCGCCTTCCGGGCTCGTTGCGCTCAAGCAGTTCAAGAGCCCGCTTAACCTGCTTGTCATATTCTCGTTTGTGTTTCTTGTATCGCGTTTCAGAGAACTCACAGATCATGGAGGCGTTCTCGACAGCGTGATCATAGTCGAAACGCCTCAAGGCCTTGTCCATACGGGGCAGGGTGCTGTCAATCTGCTCAATGAATCGGATTGAGGTATTCGACAACCGTGCCCCAACGATGTAGCGATACCCTTCTTTTTCCAACTGCTGCATGTTAGCTTTCGAGAGCATGGCAGCATCGGCTACGATGACCGGTTTGATATCGCCAACCCGCTCTTGGAACCGACGCAAAACGGCCAGCATGGTATGCCCCTCAAAGGTGTTGCCTTCGAATACCTCGTGCATGACAGGAAATCCTGAACGAGTGGTGATGAGGCCAATCACGATCTGCGGCTGCTGTGGCTTGTTATCTTTTGAAAATCCCGAATGCTGGAATTCGTATTCCTTGAAAGACTCGAAGTACAGCGTCGTGACATCATAGAGCATCAGGCTGAATGGTTCTTTCAAGTCATTGCGAGCAGTCTGAATGGCCGCTGTTTCGATTTCCTCCTGATGCTTGACTATCCGGGGTAACTGTCGATAGATCGTGCGCTCAGCGTAACGAACATTGAAGTACCACTCCAGAAGTTCAAGCGTGCGCAGCTTTGAAGTGGGTTCAATGATGCGCATAAGCGCCAAATCAAGATAGAGTTCCGGCAAGTCACGCAAGCCGCATAACCGAGCACAGCCAAGCAATGCATTGCGAGCAAAGAGATGCGTCACGCCAACGAGTTTGGCGCAGGTAAGGTCCAGCTTCGGTGTGGGTGCCGAATTTTCTGCGAACAGATTGGGCTGGCGGCAATGAGCTTCAGCGTACCTTTCAGCCTCGGCAAGTAACAGCTCGCATTCATCTTCGGTATGAGCGCTGCCAATATGCTTGATGATAGTACGCTTTTTCCTCTCATTACGCACCACCTGAACGGCGGTTGCTCCAGACGCGGTCCGTACTTTTCTGATAGTCAAGTCTCCACGCATGGAGAAAAGATATCATTAGTGCGGAAACTGAGGAATGAAAAAAAGTTAACTAAAGAAATTACAAAGAGTTATCTTTACTGAACCGGAAATCAGCAAAAAGTGGCAGAAGTCAGGAAAAAATGCGGCTCTTTATCAGTTTTCAAGCTCACCTGACAGATGAT
Source organism: Chlorobium sp. (assembly GCA_028280025.1). Classification (GTDB taxonomy): domain Bacteria; phylum Bacteroidota; class Chlorobiia; order Chlorobiales; family Chlorobiaceae; genus Prosthecochloris. The sequence goes on from JANQMO010000064.1 coordinate 1,805, forward strand.
GGATAATCTCTATACAAACACAGTATAATAGGTAGTATCTAAAGGACTTACTATAATGGAGCATTTGTTGAAACGCTCAGTTTAGGTCCATGTTTTTGCTGATGATGCCGTAGGTGTTCTCCTGTATTTCCTGTGCGCTCTTCCCTTTGGTATCAATAGGCTCTCCGATGACAAGTTTTACGGTGGCTTTGCGGATCGTAAGACTTTTTTTCGGTGTTATACGGCTGCTGCCGATGATCGTTACCGGGAGAATCGGTGCGTGGCCTTTCTGGGCAATCATGAATGCGCCGCGCTTAAACGGCTGCAGGTTTCCTGTTTCGGATCGGGTTCCTTCAGGGAAAATATGGACCGAACGGCCGCTTTTGAGCATTTCGGCAGCTGAGAGAAGGCTTTTAAGCGCTTCCTTGCTTTGACCTCTTTTGATCATGATATAACCGGCCTGCTTGATAACCCTGCCGAATAAAGGAATTTTTCCAAGTTCTTCTTTTGCAACAAAGCGCATGTTGAGCTGTATGGAGCCGAGTATGAGGGGGATATCGGCCATTCCTGCATGATTGCTGACAATGAGGTAGTTCTGCCGGCGATCGTAGAGATGCTCTCCGATAACGTCAACGGTTATGCCCATAAGCTTCGAACAGAAACGGCCCCACCACGAAGCCATGCGGTAAAAGCGGTCGCCGCTCGGGTCGAAAGCATTCACCGGCAGTGCAAAGAGCAGGCCGAAAAACATGACCGGCAGTACAACCAGAAAAAACAGAAGTGTCCGGAACGTCATGGAAGAAGTCTGTTGAATTGTTGAGGTGTTGAACTGTTGAGTTGTTTATTTCGCCTGGCAGGCAATTCATTCTCCGGCAGCATCCTGCCTTTTGCATTCGTTTCCCGGTGCAGCGACATAAAGAAACCGTTTTCGTTTTGAGCAGCAGAAGATGGATAAGTGCTGATCCGAAACACTTCAACAACTCAACAGATCAACACTTCAACAATCTTCGGGTCACAGTTTCGACAGGTAATCGGCGAAATCGCGGTAGTCGCAGCTCATCGGCACGGATACTTTTTTCCTGTCGAGAACGTCCTGCAGCCTGTCGGGGATTGTTATTTCCATGTCGAGCGCTTCCCTGATCGATTCGAGGAACTTGGCAGGGTGAGCGGTCGATATGACGACTGAAGGGTGCCGGGGCGTTTGGTGTTCTTCATTGAACCGCTCCATCGCCCGGAATCCTACCGCTGTATGCGGATCGGCAATGTAGCCGAAACGGTCATAGACAGAGCGTATCGTGTCCAGGGTTTCCTGGTTGGAGACCGAACAGCCGGTTATGTCAGCAGCCATGGCGCGGTGATCTTCGTTGTAGAAATGTTTCAGCCTGGCAAAATTGCTCGGATTACCGACATCCATTGCCGTCGAGAGCGTTGCAACCGTAGGACGGGGTTCGTACCGGCCTTCTTCAAGGTAACGGGTGACACTGTCGTTGGCGTTCGAGCCGGCCACGAAATGCTCGATGGGAAAGCCCATCATTTTTGCCACGACTCCGCCGGTCAGGTTGCCGTAGTTGCCGCTGGGCACGGAAAAGACGGCTTTGTTTCCCGGATGACGCAGGGCGATATGGAGCGCACCCCAGGCGTAATAGAACGTTTGCGGGATGAGGCGCGATATATTGATCGAGTTTGCCGAAGTCAGGGACAGCCGCTGTTTCAGTTCCCCGTCCATGAACGCCTGCTTGACAAGGCGCTGACAGTCGTCAAAATCACCCGATATCTCGAGAGCCGTGACGTTGCCTCCGACAGTGGTAAGCTGCTGTTCCTGGAGCCTGCTTACTTTTCCTGACGGATAGAGCAGTATCACCCGCGTATTGGGAACGCCTTTGAATCCGTAGGCGACAGCGCTGCCGGTGTCGCCGGATGTCGCGACGAGAATGGTGATAAGCTTCTGGTCTTCCTTTGCGAAATAGCCGGTCAGGTGAGCAAGAAAGCGTGCGCCGTAGTCTTTGAACGCCAGTGTCGGACCATGGAACAGCTCTTCGACAAAGATGTTTTTTTTCAGTTCGATCAACGGGGTCTTGAATGTGAAACAGCTCTCGATGATCTCCCAGAGGCTGCTGTCCGGAATTTCTCCGTCACTGAACTTTTTTGCTATGGCAAAAGCGATATCATTGAACGGCGCTTCCCTGAGGAGCTCTATTTCTTCTGAAGAAAGTCGTGGTACGGCGGAGGGGACATAGAGTCCCCCGTCGGAAGCAAGGCCTTCGAGCGTTGCTTTTTTCAGCGATACTGGGGTTGACTGTTTGTTCGTGCTGTAAAAGATCATGAGTATGTGGCAGCCGGAATTGTTCGACTCTTGTTCATATGATTTTTGCGCCTTCCCTGCAGACCGGAGTGATCCAGACATCGGATCGCAGTTTTTCAGGAATACGGAGAAACGCGTCTTTCATGGAACTGCCTACCTGTTCGGCAGTTTCGGGCGACGAGGAAAATGCAAAGACAGACGGGCCGGAACCGGCGATGCTGCAGCCCAGCGCGCCGGCTTCGAGCGCAGCCTGTTTGACGGTGTAAAATCCCGGAATGAGCGGAGCGCGTTTGGGTTCTGCTATCACGTCAACGAGAGAGCGCCCGATCAGTTCGTAGTCGGAGGTGAGCAGTCCGGAAACAAGCGCGCCGACGTTTCCCCACTGCTTGGTTGCCGTTTTCAGGCTGACCGACCGGGGAAGAACCGAACGTGCATAGGCTGTTCTTACCTCGATGTGAGGGTGGGCCAGTGTGCAGAAAAGGTTGTCGGGAGGCGGGATCGTTACAAGGTCCAGGGGGCTGTAGCTGCGGATAAGCACAAAATTGCCGAGCATGGCAGGGGCCGCGTTATCTGCATGCGCAGAGCCGCAGGCGACACGTTCACCCTCGATGGCGAAGTGAACCAGTTCCATCTTGCTGCAGGGCCTCTGCATCAGTTCGTTGGCGGCGATCAGCGCTGCAGCCGCACTTGCCGCACTACTGCCCATACCGCTGCTGAGCGGCAGGTTTTTTTTCAGCTGAAGCTCTATATGGCCTTCGAAACCGATTCCCTTCTGTGTCCTGATATATTCGAGAAATTTAAGGACGACAAAGCTCGCAGTGTTTTTCCTGGCATCTCTCGGCAACGCATCGCCGTCACCCTCGATCGAGGTTATCGATACCGGAAGTTCTTCGGATCTGTCCGTTCTGTGGGTTAGTATAACCTCATCGCCCGGTTCGGTTATTGCAAAACCGAGGACGTCAAAACCGCAGGCTACATTGCCGATGGTTGCCGAAGCAAATCCTGTGACAGTTTTCATGTGAGAGTACGGTTGCGGCATCCCTTTTTCATACCTGTGACAGGGCGGTCGGAAGTGAGTATGTACCAAGGTTGACAACCCATTTGTCTATCGTGTATGGCATTGCCGGGAACGCCGCGTGCAAGCCGGAATAGTTGAATATTCGTGCTGATCGGGTTTGAAATACTGACAGCTTTTCCTTAAATTCACACTTCAAGGTTTTTTGGTCAGGAATCGGTGCCGGAGTCAGTTTTTACGAGACCGTAAAATAAATAAACTTTCTCCATACTTAACAAATAACTAAGCTTAATTACAATATGTCTACAACAGTCAGACCTGATGAGGTTTCAGCCATTCTTCGCAAGCATCTGGCAGGGTTTGAGTCGGAAGCCGATGTCTATGATGTCGGTACTGTGCTCCAGGTGGGCGATGGTATTGCACGTATCTATGGATTGTCAAAAGTGGCCGCCGGTGAGCTTCTCGAGTTTCCCGATAATGTCATGGGGATGGCACTGAACCTTGAAGAAGATAACGTCGGTGCCGTTTTGTTCGGCGAGTCTGACATAGTCAAGGAAGGGGATACGGTCAAGCGTACCGGCATTCTCGCTTCGATCCCTGTGGGAGAGGCAATGCTCGGCAGGGTCATCAATCCTCTGGGTGAGCCGATTGACGGTAAAGGTCCTATCGAGACAACAATGCGCCTGCCCCTGGAACGGAAAGCTCCCGGAGTTATTTTCCGTAAATCCGTTCACGAGCCGCTTCAGACCGGTCTGAAGGCGATCGACTCGATGATCCCGATCGGACGAGGCCAGCGTGAGCTGATTATCGGTGACCGCCAGACAGGCAAGACTGCTGTAGCGCTCGATACCATTATCAATCAGAAAGGCAAGGACGTTTACTGTATCTATGTCGCCTGCGGGCAGAAAGGATCGACAATCGCGCAGGTTGTCAATACGCTTGAGCAGTACGGTGCCATGGAGTATACGACGGTCATTGCATCGTCGGCATCGGACCCTGCTCCGATGCAGTTTATCGCTCCTTACGCGGGAGCAGCCATCGGGGAGTATTTCCGCGACACAGGCCGTCACGCTCTTGTTATCTATGATGATCTTTCCAAACAGGCTGTGGCGTACCGGCAGCTTTCTCTTCTGCTTCGCCGTCCTCCGGGCCGTGAAGCGTATCCGGGCGATGTCTTTTACCTTCATTCCCGTCTTTTGGAACGTGCTGCAAAGATCACTGACGATCAGGACGTAGCGAAAGAAATGAACGATCTTCCCGAGCCGCTCAAACCGGTCGTCAAAGGCGGCGGAAGCCTGACAGCACTGCCGGTTATCGAAACCCAGGCCGGTGACGTTTCGGCCTATATCCCGACCAATGTCATTTCCATCACCGACGGACAGATATTCCTCGAACCAAGCCTTTTCAACGCAGGTCAGAGGCCGGCTATCAACGTCGGTATCTCGGTTTCCCGAGTCGGTGGAAGCGCCCAGATCAAGGCAATGAAAAAAATTGCCGGCACGCTTCGTCTCGATCTCGCCCAGTTCCGCGAACTCGAGGCGTTCTCGAAATTCGGTTCCGACCTTGACAAGGCAACAAAAGCACAGCTCGACCGCGGTGCACGTCTGGTGGAAATCCTCAAGCAGGGCCAGTATGTGCCGATGCCGGTAGAAAAACAGGTCGCGATTATTTTCGTTGCCACGCAGGGCATCCTCGATGAGCTCGATATCCGGTACATCAGACAGTATGAAGAAGAGTTTCTGAGTCTTCTCGAGCACAAGCATGCCGATCTGCTTTCTTCCATTGCCGAAACCGGCCAGATGGATCCCGATGTTTCGAGCAGGTTGAAAGAGGTTGCCGTGCAGTTTCTCGGCTCTTTCCGGCAGAAGGCAGGCGCATGATCTGTTCAGCGAGTTTCAGCAATTCAACAACAAGTGACATTCCATGGCAACCTTAAAGGATATACGAACACGGATTTCGAGTATCAAGTCGACGCAGCAGGTCACCAAGGCAATGAAAATGGTGTCGGCGGCAAAGCTGCGGCGGGCACAGGATTCGGCAATACAGGCGCGCCCCTATGCGGCAAAGCTGAAAGAGATGCTCGGATCCCTTTCGACAAGGGTCGATACGTCACTCAATCCGTTGCTTTCAGGTCGTGATGACGTCAAAAACGTGCTGGTTGTACTCATTACTTCCGACAGGGGCCTTTGCGGTGCTTTCAATGCAAATATCATCAAGCTGGCCCAGAAGATCGTCACGGAGGATTACGGCGGCCTTTACCGTGACGGCAGGGTGGAAATTGTTTGTGCCGGAGCCAAAGGCTACGATTACTTCCGTAAACGCGGTTACACCATCAGCAAAGGGTATCCGGGTATTTTCCAGAACCTGGATTTCAGTGTTGCAAGGGAGATTGCCGAATATGCGTCGGAAAAATACCTCAACGGCGAAGCGGACAGGGTAGTCGTGGTCTATAACGAATTCAAGTCAGTGCTTGCTCCCAGGCTGATGCATGAGGTTCTGCTGCCTATATCGCCTGAAGTCGATGAAGAAAGCCAGAAAGGAAGTTCGAGCGATTACATCTACGAACCATCGCCTGCATCGATTATCGATGTCCTCGTTCCCAAACATCTCAATACCCAGATCTGGAGAATGATGCTCGAGTCGAATGCAGCGGAGCATGCGGCAAGGATGACGGCAATGGATTCGGCGACCGAGAATGCCAAGGAACTGCTCAGGCTGCTCAATATCAGCTACAACCGTGCACGTCAGGCGGCGATAACGACGGAACTCAGCGAGATTGTCGCGGGTGCCGATGCGTTACAGGGTGAATGAGTCGTTGTTTACCATATGAGAAAGGCGCCCCGGCACTGCGGGGCGCTTTTTTTTTGGCAAATTGAAGATACGGCAAGGGTGTTTGACCCTTTGGTGAAATGATTTGTATCTTTGACTCTTCATTTGGCCCGGAGCGGTATATATATCACATCATAAATGCAGGATGAGCATGAAGGTTTTGAAATTCGGCGGTACGTCGATACGGGATGGAGAGAGGATCAGGAAGGTTCTTGGTATCATTCGGAATGCGGTAGGGGAAACGCCTGTGGTCGTTGTGGTTTCGGCCATCCGTAAAGTTACGGATCTGTTGCTCGACGCTGCTGTTGCTGCCGGTGAGGGCGATACCGGGTACCGTGACAAGCTCCTCGATATAGAAACGCTGCATAACGATCTGGTCGGGGAACTCATAGATGAAGGCGGCCGGCAGGAGGTGGAAGCGTTTCTTGTCAAAGAACTCGACGAGCTTGCAGATGTGCTGCATGGCGTCAGCCTTCTTCGCGACCTGAGCGATAAAAGCCTGGCGCTCGTCATGAGCTTCGGCGAACGGTTGTCGGCATGGATTATTTGCTGTTTCCTGCGGCAGGAAGGCATCGATACGTCATATACCGATGCAAGGCGGATGATCGTTACCGACAGCAATCATTGTGATGCCAGGGTCGATATGCAGGCTTCATCGGCTCGTATCAAGGCGTGGCTGGAAGGTGAGAAGGGGATTCCTGTTGTCACCGGATACATCGGTGCCGCACCTGACGGAACAGCGACAACTCTGGGAAGGGGCGGGTCGGATTATACGGCGACTATTATCGGTTCTGTGGTGCAGGCAGATGAAATACAGATATGGACCGATGTCGACGGCTTTTTCAGTGCCGATCCGAAACGGGTGCATGACGCCTACGTCCTTCCGTTCATCAGCTACGAGGAGGCGCTCGAGCTTTCCCATTCAGGTGCCAAAGTGCTGCATCCATATGCGGTGCATCCAGCCATGAAAGCCGGCATACCTATTCGGATCAGGAATTCATTCAACCCGGAGACACGGGGGACATTCATTGGCTCAAAGGCCGCGCGGAGTGAAGATGCGGCAAGACCCGTAACCGGTCTCAGCTCAGTGAACGATGTTGTTCTGGTCAATATCTCCGGCAGCGGCATGGTCGGTGTCCCCGGGATTGCCTCGAGGCTTTTCAGCAGCCTTGCGCATCACAAGATCAACATCATCTTTATATCCCAGGCATCATCCGAGCAGTCAATCAGCCTTGTTATCGACAGGACAAAAGCGAACCGCGCACTTCGTGTTCTCGAAAAAGAGTTTGCCTCCGAGATCGCAGCGCGCCAGATTGAATCGATGACGCTCAGGAGACACATTGCCATCATTGCTGTTGTCGGCAATAACATGTCAGGCCATCCCGGGGTTTCGGCCCACCTTTTTGAGACGCTGGGGAAAAACGGTATCAACGTCATTGCCGTTGCGCAGGGCGCAAACGAAATGAATATTTCGTTTGTCGTTGAAAGCCGCGACGAGGACAAGGCGCTCAACTGTGTTCATGAGTCTTTTTTTCTCTCCCGCAGGACGGTTCATGTTTTTATTGCCGGAACGGGAACGATCGCCAAAAGTCTTATCCGGCAGATCAGCGACCATTCCCTGACGCTGAGGAGGGAGATGGATCTGGATGTTCTGGTCTGCGGCATGGCCAACACATCCATGATCGCTTTGCGCGAGAAAGGTATTGATCTTATGAACTGGGAGCAGTCGCTTGAACCAAGGGGAGACGGAAAAACCGTCGGTGATTATATTGAAAAAATTTCCTCGATGAACCTCCACAACAGTATTTTTGTGGATTGTACTGCAAGCGCAGAGGTGGCAGCGAGCTATCCCGGCCTTCTTTCTTCGAATATATCGGTCGTTACGGCCAACAAACTCGGAATGGCCGGTTCCCTTGGACTCTATGAGACTATCCGGGAGGCGCAGCGGTCCTCCAACGCCCGTTTTCTTTACGAAACAAACGTCGGAGCGGGCCTGCCGATCATCAACACTCTCAATGACCTCCGCAACAGCGGCGACAAGATCATCAAGATCGAGGGGGTTTTGTCCGGGACGCTGAGTTACATCTTCAACGAACTTCGCAAAGGCGGGAAATTCAGCGGGATCGTCAGGAAAGCCAGAGAAGCCGGTTATACCGAGCCCGATCCTCGTGAGGATCTGTCCGGTGCGGATTTTGCAAGGAAATTCCTGATACTCGGCAGGGAGCTCGGTTACCGGCTGGAGTATGAGGACATCGTTTGCGAGAGCCTTGTGCCTGAGCATCTCCGGACGGATATGAGCGTCGAAGAGTTTCTCGATCAACTCGGTAGTGTCGATGAAGAATACCAGGCAAAAATACAGGGAGCGGCTCACAACGATATGACAATAGCTTACGCAGGTGAGATTGCCGATGGGAACGCCCGCATCAGTGTAAACATGCTGCCTCTTTCAAATCCTGTCGCCGGGTTGAACGGGACCGAGAACATGGTTGTGTTTACGACGGATCGTTACCTGGACACTCCTCTTGTCGTCAAAGGGCCGGGAGCCGGTGGCGAGGTGACTGCCGGAGGGGTGTTTGCCGATATACTGCGAATAGCAAGCTACCTGGTATAATTCCGGTGAATGCCGAGATCATATCCATTGGCGACGAGCTGCTTATCGGACAGCGGCTCAACACAAATGCCCCGTTTATCGCTTCCGAAATGGCAATGGCCGGTATCGGTGTCGGCCGGATCATCGTCTGTGCGGACGAAGAAAAAGCCATTGAAGAACAGTTGGCTGAATCTCTGGAACGTTCGGATGTCGTTCTGGTAACCGGCGGTCTCGGTCCGACCCGGGACGACCGGACCAAACAGGCCGTGAAGAACCTGCTGCGGAGCGATTTCGTGCTTGATGAAGGGGTGTATGCCCGAACGGTTGAACGGTATCGAAAAAACGGGCGTCAACCGGCACCGTACCTGAGGGAGAACGCTATGGTCCTCGAGGGATCCCGTGTGATCGACAATGAAAAAGGGCTTGCTCCAGGCATGATCATCCGCTGTGATGAAGCGTATCCCGATACCTGGCTTGTTCTCATGCCCGGTGTTCCCCGGGAAATGGAGGAGATGATACAGAACGGGGTGATCCCTTTCTTTTCCGCCGTCTCCGGCAATGTGATCGTTCATGCGCATATCAGAACGACAGGGACAGGCGAAACGGTCCTTTCGGAGCTCATCCGTCCGATCGAGGATGCCCTGCCGAAGGGGACAAGCCTGGCCTACCTGCCGCATACGGCCGGGGTTGCGCTCAGGGTGAGTTCCTCTGGCAGCGACCGGGAAGCGGTTGAAGAGGAGAACCGGGCGATCGTTGATGCCGTCAGTGAAAAAGTCAGGGAGTTTGTGTATGCCGAAGAGGATATAACGCTCGAAGAGAGCGTCGGCAGGATGCTTGCCGCCCGCGGCATGACCATTGCCTGCGCTGAATCGTGTACCGGAGGGCTTGTTGCATCGAGGCTTACCGACGTTTCAGGCTCTTCACGCTATTTTCTGCAGGGATTTGTGGTTTACAGCAATGCGTCCAAGGAGAAGGCGCTTGGTGTGAGGTCATCGACGCTTGTTTCTCACGGAGCGGTGAGCGAACAGGTTGCCGGAGAAATGGCTGAAGGCTGTCTTCACGTTACAGGTGCCGATATTACCGTTTCGTCAACCGGGATCGCCGGTCCTCTGGGCGGTACGGAAACGAAACCTGTCGGAACGGTTTGTCTGGGTGTCGCTCTACGGAGTGAAAACGGTATGGTTGTCTGCAAAACGGAAACCGTTCATACCCGGGGTGACCGCCTGCGCAACAAGATACGTTTCAGCGAAGCGGCGTTGAGAATGGTGTGGAAAACGCTCAGGGATTTACCAGAGCGAGGTTGAAGGTGTAGCCGATGCCCTCCTGGTATTTGACGGCTTCCACAAAAAGGGTATCGAGGCTGCCGATGCCATAGGTTCCGCTGATTGTTTTTCCTTTCCGGTCCCGTTTTTTTCCGTTTTTCCCGTACGTTATGATTCCATCGCCTATGGTCAGGGTGATGGTTTTACCCTGCACGTCGATATCTCCGCTGCCGAGATACCCGTAACTCTTGCCGAAAAAAGAGCCGTTCGCCCTGATGGCGTAGGTGTTGTCGGGATTGATCGAACCGGTGGCTTCGAACGTCGTGATGGGAACAGGGATCTTGAGAAAATCAGGAGTGACGGAAGCCTTGACAAGTTTCCATTCCCCGATAAGCTCATGAGGTCTGCCGGAAAGTACAGCTGCAGCGGCTTGCGCCTTGTCGTTGCCGGAAGGTGCGGAATTTCCTGTCAGCAATGCAGTGGCGGCACCGCCGGAAAGGAGAGCCAGGAGGATGACTATTCCTGTTGCCTGTATCTTTTTCATTGTATTGTTCGTCTTTCCCTGAGCATGGCAAGGGGTCTTGATTACAAGGTAATGTAGGTGTTTTCCGGCAAAGATGTTTTTTTGACCTGAATATTCTTGACTAATTGAAAAGTCTTGTGTTCCTTTTTCAAGCATGGGTTGTTGACGCCAGCGATGGTTGGAAAGTATACCTTATGGTATGGTGTCGTTTCCTCTACGTTTAAATGAATAAGTCAGTTATGTCCCGGATTAACAGATTGCCTGATAGTGTTGCCAACAAGATTTCTGCCGGCGAGGTTGTTCAGCGTCCGGCGTCGGTTGTGAAAGAATTGCTTGAAAATGCTCTTGATGCGGGTGCGACCGGAATAAGCGTTGCTGTGAAAAATGCCGGGAGAGATCTCATCAGGATCATCGATAACGGCATGGGAATGGATGAAAACGATGCCTTGAGCTGTATCGAGCGGTTTGCAACCAGCAAGATATCGAGCGCCGAAGAGCTCGATGCAATAAAAACGCTCGGTTTCAGGGGTGAGGCGCTTGCAAGTATATCCTCTGTTTCACATTTCGAACTGAAGACCCGCAGGGAAAGCGACAGTGTCGGTGTTCATCTTGTCTGTGAAGGGGGTAAACCGGGCCGTCTTTCAAAGACGGCATGTGAGGCCGGCACCCAGGTAAGCGTCAGAAATCTTTTTTACAACGTTCCTGCACGCCGCAAATTTCTCAAAACCAATGCCACTGAGTTCCGGCATATCTATGAGATCGTCAAGGCCCAGGCTCTTGCCTATCCTGAAATCCGCTGGCGTATGCTGAATGATGAAGAAGAGCTGTTCAATTTCAGGAGTACCGATATTCATGAACGGCTGGATTTCTTTTTCGGAGAGGGTTTTTCCGAGAGTCTGATCGAAGTGCGTGAGGAAAACGATTTTCTCTCGATTCATGGCTTGATCGGCAAACCTGCTTTACAGAAACGCCGGAAAAACGAACAGTTCATCTATGTGAACAGACGACTTGTTCAGAACAGGATGCTTTCTCAGGCTTTGCAGCAGGCTTATGGCGAGTTGCTTATCGAGCGCCAGACTCCTTTTTCTCTCCTTTTTCTGGGCATTGATCACTGCCATGTCGATGTGAACGTTCATCCGGCCAAGCTGGAAGTGCGGTTTGAGGATGAACGGAGTGTCCGGTCGATGTTTTACTCGGTCGTCAAAAAGGCGTTGCATTCCAGAGATTTTTCCCCGTCGGTCGGCGGTTTCGGCTCTCATGGCGAAGCGCCTTATTCTCCTGCACCTTCTTCCGGAACCGGTACGGCAAGACTTGAGTTCCGGGAAGAACCATCCGGTATGTCGACAACATCGGATCTTTACAGGAATTACCGGGAGGGATCTCCGGGAGAAGGCGTGAGCGCCGGTGTCCCGCCCGGCGTACAGGAAGAGAGCTTCAGTGTGGGGGATCGTTTTGGGAATGAACCGCAAAGAGAGTTGCGCAGAAGCGATTTTACCCTGGATTCAGAGAGGCCTGACGGAAATGAGTTCCGGGAGGAACAGGTTCCCGATCCAAAAATCTGGCAGTTGCATAACAAGTATATGATCTGTCAGATTAAAACCGGGCTTATGGTGATCGATCAGCATGTCGCGCATGAGAGGATACTGTATGAGCGTGCGGTGGATGTTATGAACCACAATATTCCCAATGCCCAGCAGTTGCTGTTTCCCCAGAAAGTGGATCTCAAGCCCTGGGAGTATGAAATCTACGAAGAGATACGGGATGACCTCGAACGGCTCGGTTTCAATATGAGTGCTCTTGGCGGCTCGACGGTCATGATTGAAGGTGTTCCCCAGGATGTGCTGAGCGGTTCCGAGTCGTATATCCTCCAGGATATGATTGAAGAATACAGGCATAATGCGGAAAAACTCAAGCTGGATAAACGCGAAAACCTCGCGAAATCCTATTCGTGCCGGAACGCGATTATGAGCGGGCAGCAGTTGACGCTCGAGGATATGCGTTCCCTGATAGACAGGCTTTTTGCGACAACAATGCCCTACGTCTGCCCTCATGGGCGGCCTGTCATTATCAGGTTGTCCCTTGATGAACTTGACCGGATGTTCGGCAGGAAGTGAATTTGTGATGTAAGGGGGAAAACGCTACATTACCGGTCATACCCTTGTAGCTCAGTGGATAGAGCAACAGTTTCCTAAACTGTGGGTCGGCAGTTCGAGTCTGCCCAAGGGTACAACCCTCCTCCAAAGGACCAGTTCCCTTACCAAGTCCATCATTTGTTTTGCGCTTCTCCCATCATGCAGCCGCGTCGCGTTCACCGGCAGCCGCCTCTCGGCTCAAAGTCGGGATCGTGCTGCTCCCAGAGCCATGCCGCAACGGTTTCGAGCTCTTCATCCGAGAGGGACATTGGCGGCATCAGTGCGGTTTCCGTAGACCTTTCTGTAGCGGGCTTCTTTACCGGCAGTCTGCGTCGCCTTCAAACTCCGGATCATACTGGTCCCAGAGCCATCCCGCAACTTTCTCGAGCTCTTCATCCGGCAGCGAAAGGGGGGCCATCAGGCCGAATCGCTCAAGAGTCGATGTGCCGAGGATCGATTTTCCGACGGCAGGTTCTTTGATAAAGGATGCCATATCGGCGACAGCGCCGGCTCTCTTGCTGTACCGGGCCCTGTATTGTCCCGCAAGTGCGATTATCGACGGTGCGTTTGGAGAAGGCGGTGCCATGGCGTGGCATGACTGGCAGTTTTTCTCGTAGATAGCTTGGGCTTCTTTTCGGGCGGTTTCTTCAGCCTCTTTTTTCGCGAGAGCTTCGGCGTTATCTTCTTCAGGAGCCTCTGTCGGTGTTGCTGCCGGAGCTTCTGTTGCCTCGGGAGCAGCGGCTTTATCATGAGGAGCGTTTTTTTCAGCGTTCTGACAGGCTGTGAAGCTGGTTGCCGACGCTATGACCAACAGGCCGAGCAATAGGGAAGAGATAAAACGTTTCATGTTTTTTCCTGTTATATCGTCAATAAATTCTGACTTGTTTGGGCTACTCAGCCGGCAACCTGACAGCCGGTCTGGACACAATGATAAAAAACTCAGGGAAGGGATGCAAAACAGTTCTGCTTTTTTCCGCTATCATCGATACGCATGAAACCGGTGCTGCAGACAGCCGCTCTTTTTGCTGTTCTCGTAACATTTGACGTCGGGCGGTATTTCTTTCTGCCTGATGTAGGCCTTTTACGCAAAAAGTACCCGGAAACGACCGCGTTCATGCATTACCGCCAATCGCAATGGGAACGAGAGGGGCGGAAAAAGAAGGTGCAGGTTCATCCGGTTCCGCTGACCAGGATTTCACCATATCTTTCCAGCGCCGTTCTCATTGCCGAAGATGACAAGTTCTGGGAGCATAACGGTTTTGATTTCGAGGCTATGGAGCACGCATTGGAAAGAAATATAAGGGAAAAGCAGTTCGTTTCAGGGGCCAGTACCGTGACGCAGCAGCTTGCCCGGAACCTTTACCTGTCTCCATCGAAAAATCCTGTTCGCAAGCTCAAGGAAGCAATTCTTGCCTGGCGTATCGAAAGGGAGCTTTCCAAGAAAAGGATTCTCGAGATCTATCTGAACGTTATAGAGTGGGGCGACGGTATATTCGGTATAGAGGCGGCAGCAAGGCACTATTTTGCCCGGAGCGCACGAGTGCTCACGGCAAGAGAGGCCTGCCGGCTTGCAGCAGTGCTTCCCAATCCGCTTCGATACAGCCCGAAAGGCTCCTCCCGATTTATCGAGAGAAGGGCGCAACGTATCTGCCGGATCATGTGGCAGCGAAAGGTTCTCGGTTTTGATCCGGCCAGGCCGGAGGGTTCACGGTTTCCATGGCCGTTTCATGAACTGATGACGATTTCTTTCATGCAATCAGGGCATCTGCCATTGCTGTCGAAACGGATCGTGTTGTATCCGCGCCGCCGTATCACGGTTTTTCCGCAGCCCGGACAGAGGGTATCCTGGTGTGAGCCGGATACATAAACGTAGAGCAGCCCTGCGTTCTTTCCAATATTGTACGCAAGTTCGAGCATGTCCGGCGTTGTCTGCGGCGTATCGTGCATTTTCCAGGATATTTCAGGGTGGAATGCCGAGATGTGCCATGGTGTTTCCGCCCCCAGTTCGTCGCGGATGAAGCCGGCAAGGCGCTTGAGCATATCCGGTGACTCTGAATGGCCGGGTATCAACAGTGTCGTGATCTCAATGTGTATGCCCGTAGCGGAGAGACGCTTGAGGTTTTTCAGTACAGGATTGAGAAAGGCGCCGCAGATTCTTCTGTAAAAAGAGTCGTCCATCGATTTGAGATCGATGTTTGTGGCGTCAAGCAACGGTTCAACCTCGTCAAGGCAGTTGTCCGACATGTAACCGTTGCTTATCCAGATGTTTTTGAGTCCCGCGCTACGTGCGGATGTCATGATATCAAGGGCATATTCGGCAAATGTCGTCGGTTCGTTATAGGTATAGGAGACCGATGGACAGTTATGTTCGATAGCATCCTCAACAATTGAGTCCGGAGAACGGAACGGGACTGTAACGGCTTCTCCCGATTGTTGGCTGATTTCATGGTTCTGACAGTTTGCGCATGTGAAATTGCAGCCGAAGGTACCGGTCGAAAAGGTTCGGGTCCCCGGCAGAAAGTGGTAGAGCGGTTTTTTTTCGACCGGATCGGCACCTGCAGTAGCGGGGCGGCCGTAGTTCAGGGTAAAAAGTTTGCCTCCACGGTTCAAACGGGTGCTGCAGACGCCGGAACGTTCTTGCCTCAACCTGCAGAAATGGTGGCAAAGATCGCATTGCACCGTTCTGTCGGGAAGGAGATGATAAAATTGCGCCTCTTCAGGCATTGTCCGGCATGTTTTATGTTCTGAGCCCGGATATGTGCGGCAGGTCACCGAACCGGTTGCACCGCTCTACCCGAAACCGCTCGATACGGAGCCTGTCAGCACATTGAAACTGTGCCCGTATAGACCACTTTTGCAGGTCCGGAAAGATAGACCTCGTCCATCCTGTCAGTAAATTCAACATCAAGGATGTCTCCGCTTTTTACGGTAACCCGGACATGATTGGACGCTACTTTTTCAAGCTTTCGGCTCATAAGTGCCGCGGCGACGGCACCTGTACCGCACGCAAGCGTTTCCGCCTCGACCCCCCTTTCGAATGTTCGTATATCCAGGCTGTCCCGTCCGGTTATCTGAAGAAAGTTGACATTTGTGCCTTCGGGGAAGAGGCTTCTGTTGTTACGGATCAGACGGCCTTCATGTTCGACGTCGATGCTCTTGAGCGTATCGGTAAAGATGATCGTGTGCGGTGAACCGGTGTTGACAAAATGGCAGTTGTAACCGTTGGCCGCAAGGCCGCTTGTAAAACCTTCAGGGACGGTCATTTGCAGTTTCACCTGTTCGGCACCGGTAACCCAGGCATCGTATCTGTTGTTATTTGCCGAGAACGATCCTTTGTCGCCGATAATACCAGCCAGCCATGCGAAATAGGCTGCGCACCGGCCCCCGTTACCGCACATCGAGCCCTGTTTTCCGTCGGCGTTGTAGTAGCGCATACTGAAATCCACTGTTTCCGAGGGTTCGATAAGGATAAGGCCGTCAGCGCCAATGCCGGTTCTTCTCATACAGAGAGAATATATATGGTGTTCTGTCAGGGTTGTCTGTTTTTTCATGTTGTCGATAACGATAAAATCGTTTCCTGCGCCCGACATTTTTGAAAAGTTGATCTGCATTTGTGCCCTTTGTCTTTTGAATCGTTTTGCGGTATATCCGCTCCGGTCTCTCGATCGGCCGGGAGCCGCTATCTTCATATAGAATAATATGAGAACCTGCGGCAATACCCTGAAGGAACAGGCCTAAAAAATTTACTATTAAATAAAAATTCTTATCTTAATCGCTACAACAGCCGGATTTTTTTTTCGTAAATTACCTGTCGATATCGGATTGTTGATGGTGTTTGCAGCCGTTACGGAGCTGCATTACATGGTAATGAACTGGTCGTCAGTATCACCCCGGGAAAAGCAGGGCAAACAGAACGGTTGAGTAGAAACTCGCTGTTTTTGCATGCGGTTACAGGTGAGCTTCATATATTATTCCTGTATTTTTTCAACCAGTTAATATGTCCAAACAAAGGAGAGAATACAATGGCTGATCAAGCAAATCCAACCGGCGTCAAGCCTAAGGGTAACGTGCCTCCTGCCAAAGGGAAGGTTCCGCCCCCGAAGGGCAATGGTGCGCCTGCAGGAGCATCAGTGATCAAGGAAAAGGACGCTGCTCAGATGAGGCGCTTCCTGTTCCAGCGAACGGAAACCCGTTCGACGAAGTGGTATCAGGTATTCGATACCGAAAAGCTTGACGATGAACAGGTGGTCGGCGGCCATCTGGCGTTGCTCGGTGTGCTGGGATTTGTTATGGGGATCTACTATCTGTCCGGAATGCAGGTGCTCCCATGGAACGGTGCCCCTGCTTTTCACGACAACTGGTTCTACCTGACAATCAAGCCTCGCATGGTGTCATTGGGTATCGACACCTACAGTGCAAGAACAGAGGATTTGATGGCGGCCTCATGGAAACTTGTCGGTTGGGCCATTTTGCATTTTATTTCGGGTTCGATACTGATTTTCGGCGGGTGGCGTCATTGGACGCATAACCTCACCAATCCGTTTACAGGACGTGCAGGTAATTTCCGCGAATTCAGGTTCCTCGGCAAATTCGGCGACGCTGTTTTCCAGGGAACAAGCGCGAAGACATACAAGGATGCACTCGGACCTCATGCAGTCTATATGTCTCTGCTTTTCCTCGGCTGGGGTCTTGTCATGTGGATTTTCCTCGGCTTTGCTCCTATCCCTGATTTCCAGACAATAAACTCGGAGACGTTCATGTCGTTTATCTGGTTTATTGTCTTCTTTGCTCTCGGTCTTTACTGGTGGAAAAATCCGCCGAATGCCGCCATTCATCTCAATGACGACATGAAGGCCGCATTCTCGGTTCATCTCACGGCAATCGGCTATGTCAACATTGCTCTCGGTGTTATTGCTTTTGTCGCGTTCCAGCAGGATTCTTTCGCACCATATTACGCAAAACTCGATGAACTGGTTTTCTACATCTATGGTGAACCGTTCAACCGTGTCAGTTTCGATTTCGTACAGGAAGGCGGTCAGATTGTCTCCGGCTCCAAGGAGTTTGCCGAATTCCCGGCTTTTGCCATCCTGCCCAAGAACGGTGAATCGTTCGGTATGGCCAGGACTGTGATCAACCTGATCGTTTTTAATCACATTATCTGTGGTGTTCTCTATGTTTTTGCCGGTGTCTATCATGGCGGCCAGTACCTGCTGAAAATTCAGATCAACGGTCTCTACAACCAGATCAAGTCGATCTGGATCGCCAAAGGCCGTGACCAGGAAACCCAGGTCAAGATTCTCGGTACGATCATGGCACTCTGTTTCGCGACGATGCTGTCGGTGTATGCGGTCATTGTCTGGAACACGATCTGCGAGCTGAATTTCTTCGGCACCAACATCATGATGTCGTTCTACTGGCTCAAACCGCTGCCGATCCTTCACTGGATGTTCGAGGACCCGAGCATAAATGACTGGGTCATGGCCCATGTTATCGTAGCCGGTTCCCTTTTCTCGCTTATCGCGCTGGCACGTATTGCGTTCTTCTCGCATACCTCTCCGCTCTGGGATGATCTCGGGCTGAAAAAGAACTCGTACTCGTTCCCGTGTCTCGGTCCGGTATACGGCGGTACCTGCGGTGTATCGATTCAGGACCAGCTCTGGTTTGCGATGCTCTGGGGCGTCAAAGGTCTTTCGGCAGTATGCTGGTATATCGATGGAGCATGGATTGCATCGATGATGTATGGCGTTCCTGCCGGCGACGCCAAAGCCTGGGATGCTGTGGCAGGATTGTCACATCACTACTCGGCAGGCATTTTTTATTACTTCTGGACTGAAACAGTCACGATTTTCTCGAGCTCTCATCTTTCGGTTATCCTGATGATCGGTCACCTTGTATGGTTCATCAGCTTCGCTGTATGGTTTGAAGACAGGGGATCGCGTCTCGAGGGCGCTGACATACAGACCCGAACCATCCGGTGGTTTGGCAAGAAGTTCCTCAACCGTGATGTGAAGTTCAGGTTCCCGGTCCTGACGATTTCCGACTCCAAGCTTGCCGGTACGTTCCTGTATTTCGGCGGTACATTCATGCTGGTCTTCCTGTTCATTGCCAACGGATTCTACCAGACTGATACTCCGGCGCTGCCGCCTGTCGGCGATGCGGCAGGCTCGGGCCAGCAACTGCTGACTCAGGTTGTCGACTTTATTATAAAACTGATCGCCTGATGAACGATCACGAGGGAGCCGTTCAGGCGGCTCCTTCACGTTCACGGTTTACACAATAGAAACTGCTACATAACAAAGATAGGAGGGTTTATGGCCGATCCTGTAAAAGAACAGGGTGAAGCGCCGGCTAAAAGTGCGGCAAAGCCAAAGCCGTCGGCTCCAAAAGCTAAAGCAGCAGCTCCTGAAGGAAAGCCTGCACCGAAGGCAGCAAAGGCGGCCGCGCCGAAAGAGGCAAAAGGATCGCCTGTAAACAAAAGCCGCATGGACGCTATGGACGTCAATCTCGGTCGCACGGGACGCAGGATGGAGTCGGCATTGCCCGTTGTGAAGCCCAAGCCGAAACCGGCGGCAAAACCTAAAGCGGCGCCTGCGGCAAAAGGTGCCCCGGCAGCAAAAGGAGCTCCTGCAGTCAAACCGAAGCCGGCAGCCAAGAAAAAAGCGCCTCGACCGAAAAAGCACTATTACATCCTTGAAAATCTCTGTGTTGGCTGCGGTCTCTGTCTTGACAAGTGTCCGCCGAAAGTCAATGCTATCGGCTACAAGTTTTACGGCGATGTGCAGGAAAACGGTTTTCGCTGTTATATCGATCAGGATGCATGCATTTCATGTTCAGCGTGCTTCTCATCGGATGAATGTCCTACAGGAGCGCTGATCGAGATGCTTCCGGATGGAGAGATACTTGATTTTACCTACACGCCTCCGGAACGGCTCGACTTCGACCTGCGCTTCCTCCACCGTTTTCACCGTGAAAACAAGTAGGGGGGAACACAATAATCGTGATACAAAAAAAGCATTGCCCGTTACCGGCAATGCTTTTTTTGTTTTACCTTTCTGAGAATACTGCTTCTGATGCCTGCAAAAAACGCTACAGCCCGGAAAGCGCTTGTCGTCATTCCCACCTATAACGAGATTGACAATATAGGAAAGCTCCTTGAAGAACTGTTGTCATCATACTCCGGCAATCTGCATGTCCTGATTGTTGACGATAATTCACCCGATGGAACCGCCGACCTTGTAAAAAAGAAAAAGAAAGAAACAGCACGGTTGCACCTGATCGAACGGCCAGGAAAAATGGGGCTTGGCACGGCCTATATCGAGGGATTCCGGTACGGGCTGGAAGAGGGGTATGAGAGGATCATCGAAATGGATGCGGACTATTCGCACGATCCTGCCATGATAAAAGACATGCTCGAGAAGGCAGAAACTGCAGACCTTGTCATAGGTTCCCGGTACACGGGAAACGTTGTCAACGTTGTCAACTGGCCCCTCAACCGATTGATCCTGTCGAAAACAGCCAGCTACTATACGCGCTTTATAACAGGGCTGCCTGTTGCCGATCCTACCGGAGGATACAAATGTTTCCGATCGGATGTGCTCAGAGCTCTGGATCTGACCAGGGTCAGATCTCAGGGATATTCGTTCCAGATCGAAATGAACTATCGAGTGTGGAAAAAAGGCTTCATCATTGAAGAGGTGCCGATAGTATTTACCGACCGTACTGTCGGTCAATCGAAAATGAGCAGGAAAAATATTATCGAGGCGGTCTGGAGGGTATGGTGGTTGAGGATCATGTCTTTCCTGCGATTGCTGTGAGGATTTGATCTGCAGGGGCAGGCCTCTTTGTCCGCCCGGCAATGATGTAACGAGAGTGCACGGCCGCCCGGATTATTGTTCCGGGCGGCCATTGTGTTTATTCATGTCCTTTATCGTTTTTTGCCTCTATGATCTTGCTTGCAATATCCTGCGGCACTTCCTCGTAGTGACTGAAGGAGTAGGTGTATCGAGCTCTTCCCTGGGTGAGACGGACGAGCTGCATGTGAAAGTCCCGTAAGGAAGACTGGGGAATATGCGCATTGATGGTTTGAAAGCGCGAGTCGGCATCCATCCCGATGATTTTTCCCCGTTTCCCGGAGATTTCACCGACAATTTCGCCGGTATACTGTTCAGGAGTCCGGACACCGAGGGTGCAATACGGCTCGAGCAGGAGCGGTTTGGCGTTTGCGAATGCAGACTTGAACGCCATGCTTGCCGCAATTTTGAATGCAAATTCGGAGCTGTCAACGGGGTGATGCGAGCCGTCATAGGCGACGGCTTTCAGGTCGACGATAGGGTAGCCGCAAAGAACTCCATCGCTGACTGTTTCCCGCAGGCCCTTTTCAACGGCCGGGAGGTAGCGCGTCGGCACTACACCGCCGACGACTTCACTTGCAAAGCTGAATCCGGCGTTTCGCTCCAAAGGTTCCAGGCGCACCCACACATCGCCGTACTGGCCTCTTCCGCCGGATTGTTTTTTGTACTTGCCCTGCGCCTCTGCGGTGACCCTGATCGTTTCCCTGTAGGGAATTTTTACCTCTGTGGTTGTGACCGAAACATTGAACTTGTTCTGAAGCCGGTTGAGGATCGTGTCGAGATGGGTTTCTCCAAGCGTTTTGATGATGGTCTGGTTGAACTCGGTGTCATGTTCTATGCTGAAGCTCGGATCTTCTTCGAGCAGATGCGACAAGCCTGAAGAAATTTTTTCCTCGTCGCCCTGGGCAAGCGGTTCGATTGCCGTGGCAAGGAGAGGCTCCGGAAAAAGGATCGGGCTGATCCTGCAGTCCGTTCCCTTGTCGGCGAGCGTGTCGTTGGTATGGGTGTCTTTCAGTTTGACGACCATTCCGATATCGCCTGCAAGGAGTTTGTCGACGGGGACCTTTTTCTGGCCGATCATCGTATAGACCTGGCCTATCTTTTCAAGTTGTCCGGTCTGGGCGTCGATCAGTTCATGTCCTGTTTCAATATGGCCGGAATAAATCCGCAGGTAGGAGACTTCACCTACCCTCGGTTCGGACATGGTTTTGAAAATGAACGCGACTGTCGGGCCTTCAGGATCGGGGTCAAGGAGCTTTTCGGTGTTTTTTGTGCTGCAGTATGCATGTTCAGGTCCGCGTTCCAGGGGGGACGGGCAGATGTTGACGATTGCGTTGAGGAGCCGCTCCGAGCCGATAAGGTGCAGCGGGGATGTGCAGAATACCGGGAAAAATGTCCGGGTAAGGAGCGCTGATTTAATGCCTGCACGGAGCTCGTCCTCTGTCAGGGTCCCGACTTCGAAATAGCGGTTCATAAGGTCTTCATCGGTTTCCGCTACGGCTTCGACAAGTTTGAAATGCAGATCGTCGGCACGTTTTTTATACAGGTCGGGAATATCGGAAACACTCATGCTTCCAGGCTTGTCGGGACTGAACGTCAACTGTTTCATAAGAAGGACGTCGATGATGATATGATGACCGAGACCTTCTTCAGCGGGAAATTGAATCGGCGCCACCTGATGTCCGAAATGCTCCTGCAGTTCTTCAACGGTTTTCGTGTAATCCGCTCTTTCGGCATCGAGTTTGGTAAGCACGAACATCGTTGGCTTGTAATATTCCTTTGCATAGTCCCAGATGAGATCTGTACCTACCTCGACACCGATCGACGTATTGACGGTCAGGAGCACCGTATCGGCGACCCGCATGGCAGATTTGACGTCACCGTGAAAGTCCGGGAGTCCGGGGGTGTCGATGATATTGATTTTGCGTTCCTTCCAGAGACCGTGAATCAGGCTTGAGTTGATACTGTGCTCTTTTGCCGCTTCATCTTCGGCATAATCGGAAATTGTTGTACCCTCTTCGATAGAGCCGAGCCGGTTGGTGATGTTCATCGAAAGGGCAAGAGATTCGGTAAGCATGGTTTTGCCCGACCCGGTATGGCCGGTAATGACGATGTTGCGAAGTTGGTCGGATGGGACAGCTTGCATAGGTGGAACTCCTTGTTGTTGATTTGCCGATGTCCGGAGAAGCCGGGAATGATACTATGAGCGGTGCTGTTTGATGCCATGTTGAAACAGCCGATAAAATCAAAAGTAAAAAAAAGTTTTATAAGCAGAGCCGGCACAGGTGAAAAGCTGGTGATTCAATGATATATTCTTATGTTTAGCGTTTGAAATCGATTCATTTCTTCTTCATTTGGCCGGCTTTTGAACATAAAACAGATAAATCCATGCCGTTAATTACAGATGTGATCGCGAGACAGATACTCGACTCGCGCGGAAACCCCACTGTGGAAGTGGACGTATTGACCGAAACCTCCTACGGGCGCGCCGCAGTGCCGAGCGGTGCTTCGACAGGTGTTCACGAAGCGGTTGAACTGCGTGACGGCGACTCCGGTTTTTATCTCGGTAAAAGCGTTTTAAAAGCAGTCGAGCATGTCAATACGGTTATCAACGACAACCTGAAAGGTATGCATGTTACCGAGCAGACGGAGATAGACAATGCTCTTATAGCGCTTGACGGTACGCCGAACAAGTCGAACCTCGGAGCAAACGCGATCCTCGGTGTTTCCATGGCATGCGCCAAGGCTGCTGCGGAATATTCAGGGCTCGCTCTTTTCCGTTATGTGGGCGGGACTCTGGCAAACACCCTTCCCGTGCCGATGATGAACGTACTCAACGGAGGTGCCCATGCGGACAACAATGTTGATTTTCAGGAGTTCATGATCATGCCTGCCGGCTTCGATACCTATTCCGAGGCGCTGCGCTGCGGCGTGGAGGTTTTTCATGCCCTCAAGGCGCTTCTCAAAAAGAGGGGCCTCAGCACAGCCGTAGGAGATGAAGGCGGTTTTGCTCCCAATCTCGGATCGAACGAGGAAGCTATCGAAGCTGTAATCGAAGCGGTCGGCAAGGCAGGATACAGGGTTGGCGCTCCCACAAACGCCGGAGGTATTGGTGACGCGCAGGTTATGATTGCCCTCGACCCCGCCAGTTCCGAGTTTTATGATGCCGGGCGGCAGAAATATATTTTCAAGAAATCGTCAGGTCAGGAACTGACGTCTGAAGAAATGGCCGGGTACTGGGAGAAATGGTGTTCCGATTATCCCATCATCTCCATCGAGGACGGTATGGCTGAAGATGACTGGAGCGGCTGGAAAATACTCACCGACAAAATTGGAGCACGTGTCCAGCTTGTCGGGGACGATCTTTTCGTTACCAACACCGGAAGGCTGGGAGAGGGAATACAAAAAGGTGTAGGAAACTCGATCCTTATCAAGGTCAACCAGATCGGCACGCTGACCGAAACCCTGCAGGCGATCGATCTTGCCAAGCGTAACGGATATACCTCCGTCATCAGCCACAGAAGCGGGGAAACCGAGGACACGACGATTGCCCAGATAGCTGTTGCTACCAATGCGGGACAGATCAAGACCGGAAGTCTTTCCCGATCCGACCGCATTGCCAAATACAATGAACTCTTGAGGATTGAAGAGGAGCTTGGCAATGAGGCCCGCTATCCCGGTCCGAAAGCGTTCAGGGTATAACTGCAGACGGGAGCTCTCCCGATGAGAGTTCCCGTTTTTCCAGTCCTCTGTACCCGAAAGGATTCACCAAACCGGAGGTGCCGGTCATGAAACAGCTTGTTGGCGATATATGGGCGTTTGTGCGCTCTCATCCCAGGAAAATATTTCTGCTCGCACTTGCAGGTGTTTTTGTCCTGTGGATTGTTTTCGGTAATTACGGGATTGTTGCGAGGTTTCGCATGGAGGCCGAGAACCGTATGCTCAAAGCTGTTGAGGAGCAGGAAGAAAAGAGCATCAGTGAGAACCAGCGAAAAATCAAGGAGGCTGACGAACCGGAGACCATTGAGAGGATCGCAAGGGAGCGTTACAATTTTTCAAGGGATGACGAGACGCTCTATATCATAGAAAAGCAATAGATAGACGATACCTCATAATCTGGCTGCCAAGCAACGTAGAGACGAATGCACGATTTTCCCATAGCAATGTTTGAGTACAACCGGAGGCTGACACGTGAGGTCGGTTTCGGTTCTCTTTCTCTCGGCGGATACCAGCCGATACGCGTCGAGTCGATGACCACGACACACACATTGGATACACAGGCGTCGGTTGAACAATGCAGGCGTCTTCACGAGGCAGGCTGCGAGATTATTCGTCTGACGGTACCGACCGAGAAGGACGCGGAAAACCTGAAAGCTATTCGTGAAGAGCTTCGCCGGGACGGTATTGCAACCCCCCTTGTTGCAGACATCCATTTCTCGCAGAAAGCTGCGCTCAAGGCAGTTGAAGCGGTTGAGAACGTACGGATCAATCCGGGAAATTTTGCGATCAAGACAAAATTTTCGAACGAAGAATATTCCGATGAGGCGTTTCGGGCCGAGCTGGAGAACGTGCGTTCGGAATTTCTTCCCCTGGTTGCCAAAGCAAGGCAGTACGGCGTATCGATGAGAATCGGTACCAATCACGGATCCCTTTCCGACCGGATCGTCAGCCGCTACGGCAACACGCCTGAAGGGATGGTCGAGGCAGCGCTTGAATTTGCGAGAATATGTGAGGATGAAGGGTATTATAATATACTGTTCTCGATGAAATCGTCCAATGTCAGGGTCATGATCCAGGCCTACAGGCTGCTGGTCATGAGAGCTGACCGGGAACTCCGCCATGCCTATCCCCTTCATCTCGGAGTGACCGAGGCGGGGGATGGTGACGACGGTAGGATCAAATCGGCAATGGGAACCGGTGCGCTTCTCGAGGAGGGTCTGGGTGACACGATACGTGTTTCATTGACAGAGGATCCGGTCAACGAAGTTCCTGTCGGGTTCGCGCTGGTGAAAAAGTACAACGACTTACTGAAAGTGATGGGCGAGAGGGGGCATGAATCCGTTAACCGGATCATTGCGTCACAGTCAGGGAGACCCTCGTTCGCCCTGCCTCCTTTTGATCCGGTCAGCTACAGGCGAAGAAAAGCCGACCGGATCACTGCCGGTTCGGGGGAGATCGGCGGTGAGAGCCTGCCCATGGTTGAAACGGCTGCACGGGCTTCTGTTGCCGATGTGCCGGCACTCTTCGAGGAGTTGAAGAGACGGCTTGCCGCTGCCGAGCCCGATACCGTGGTGTGCTCCGAGCTCGTGAGCGTTCCTGTAACATCGGAGGAGGATGTTTCATCGCTTCAGAGGGTGCTCGAAAAACTGGAGCCGTACCGTGAGAGGATCGTCGCAGGGGTCAAGGATATCTCGCTTGTTCCTCTCCTCGGAAGGATCGTATCGAGGGTGCGTATCGATATTTCGGAAGGCGAAAAGATTGAAAGAGAGGCGCTCGAAGGGCTTGTTCGTCTGGACATCCCGATCGAGTTCTGTTTTATCCATCGGAAGGCTTCGCTTTCCGTTCCTGCCGATGTGCTCAAAAGGTTCGCTCTTTTGATGAAGGAGGCCGGTCGGGAGCGAGTCATGTTTTCCATTGATTCATCTGAAGCGGTCTATGCATACAGGCATCTCGTCCGCAGCTTCAACGAAGCCGGGATCTGTTCTCCGCTCATCATCCGCTACCGGGAGAGGAAAAAAGACCGTCTTGATTCGCTGATTGACTGCGCCATTCAGTGCGGCACTCTTTTCTGTGACGGTATTGGCGATGTGATTGCAGTTGAAACAGGCCTCGACGAAGAAGATGAAATCGACCTTGCCTTCAGTGTGCTGCAGGCCGCAAGAGTCCGGATGTCTAAAACCGAGTTCATCTCGTGCCCCGGCTGCGGAAGAACGTATTTTGACCTGGAAAGAATTACTGCGGTCATCAAGTCTGAGATGTCCCACCTGAAAGGTTTGAAAATCGGTATTATGGGATGTATAGTCAACGGTCCCGGTGAGATGGCCGATGCTGATTTCGGGTATGTCGGCTCCGGCAGGGACCGTGTAAGCCTGTATGTCGGCAAGGAGTGTGTTGAAGCCAATATTCCTGAAAAAGATGCTGTCGACAAACTTATACAGCTTGTCAAATCCCATGGGCGCTGGGTCGAACCTCAATGATATAAAGGATGCATTGCAGAACGAAAAGGATGTGTCTTCCAGCCCGTTCACGTTTTTACTGCGTGATTCGCTCATAAGCATCTCCGTCAGTATTCCGCTTTGGTGAAGAAAAATATAGCGGCGGAAGGATCGGTGGGATTAATTTTATTTTTGGATTTTCAGTGAATAGGGGTATATTACCTGCCCTGTTTTTTTGAGGCTGTGCTGGTGTAGCTCAATTGGTAGAGCAGCTGATTTGTAATCAGCAGGTTGCGGGTTCGAGTCCCATCACCAGCTCGGGGTAGGACAGCAGTGAGGGTAGGTAGCGAAGCGGTCAAACGCAACAGACTGTAAATCTGTCGACATATGTCTTCGGAGGTTCGAATCCTTCCCTACCCACGTGAGTTTATTCTGTTAGCCAGGCTGATGTAGCTCAGTCGGTAGAGCACTTCCTTGGTAAGGAAGAGGTCACCGGTTCAAGTCCGGTCATCAGCTC
>JANQMO010000071.1 GCA_028280025.1 Chlorobium sp.
TCAAATACTCAAGTTAGGAGCCGGATGCGGGAATTCCGCTCGTCCGGAACTGTGCGGGGGGCGAAAGGTGACTTTCGTTCCTACCGCGATTAATAGGTAGTAGGGGGATGTGCTGAGACAAGAGACAAAAAAAGGATTGGGAAATAACTTTTAAGGTGTTGTGGCCTGTTACATTGAAAGGCGCCTATAGGTCCTATGAGTCCTATAGGTCCTATAAGCAAGCAGTTATCAATGTGCTACAGCGCACACAATCGTTCACCGGTTTCGAAGTACGGTTGAAAGTCTGGGCTTTGGAGAGAACAAAGAAACACTTTAGTTGCCATGAAAATCAACTTGTCGAAGACACAGCGTATTGCTGCGATTGCGGGTGTGGTTGTCGTTGGGATACTGTTTTTTGTCATGAAGCCTTCACCGCTGCCGGTCGATAGCGAAGAAGTGCGTGTGGCCGAGTTGACCGTGACACTTGACGGTGAGGGGAGAACAAGGGTTCGAAACTCTTTTGTTGTTTCTTCGCCGGTGAGCGGCAGGCTTTTTCGTATGGTTGTGGATGAGGGAGACATTGTAGAAAAGAACAGTGTTGTCGCACGCGTTAACCCCCCACCTCTTGGAAGCAGGGAGTTTGACGAGGCAGAAGCCAGAGCCCGGTCGGCTGAAGCGGTTTTTGAGGCTGCAAAAGCCGGCGAACGCCAGGTAAAGGCCGACCTCGATCAGGCTGCGAGAACATACTGGCGCTACAGCAGTCTCTACAAAGAGGGAGCTGTTTCTGCCGAAACATTTGAAAGTGTCAAAACAGCCTG
This sequence comes from Chlorobium sp., assembly GCA_028280025.1. GTDB lineage: Bacteria > Bacteroidota > Chlorobiia > Chlorobiales > Chlorobiaceae > Prosthecochloris. The sequence continues at coordinate 798 of JANQMO010000071.1, forward strand.
GCAGGTTCTGCAGAAGCAGCACCAGGCGGCCCAAAAAAACGTTGAATCAGCGCGCTATGACATGGAGGCCGCGCGATCGGTGATCGCATCGATAACAGGCAATGCCATCGAGGTGCCTGCTCCTGAAAGCGGGAAAGTCCTCAGGGTCTATGAGAAAAGTGAGCGGGTTGTTGCCGCCGGTACCCCTCTTCTGGAGATCGGCGATCCTGCTGATAGTGAAGTTGTCATCGATGTGCTCTCTTCAGATGCTGTCAAGGTTGAGCCGGGGATGAACGTGCTGGTGGAAGGCTGGGGAGGAAGCGGGTTTCTTTCAGGTAAGGTCAGAGAGATCGAGCCTGCGGCGTTTACAAAAATTTCTGCTCTGGGCATCGAGGAAAAGAGGGTCAATGTCATTGTGGAACTGGATAAGGGGGCAGACAGGCTTGGAGACAACTACCGGGTGCAGGCAAGGATTATCCTGTGGCAGGGAACAGATGTCCTGCAGGTGCCTGTCAGCAGCATTTTCAGGGGTAAACAGGGCTGGACCGTATTCCTTGTAAAGGCAGGAAAGGCGGAACGGCATCCGATAACGATCGGCAGGAGAGGCGCTTATTATGCCGAGGTTGTCGATGGACTCGAGGCCGGTGACTTGGTGGTGATTCATCCGACGAACGATCTCGAGGACGGGATGAGAGTGAAGGTTACAAAAGGTAAAGGTCAAAAGGACGAAAAAAGTAAGGAGTAGCGCACTTCGTGCGCAGGAGCATGTATCAAGTTCTGAGCAGCAATGAGTGCTGAGTAAAAGAACCGCCCGTACGGGTCATGATTGGCATTGAGTATCCGGTAATCATGCAGTTGCGGTTGAATCCTTCTTTTTTTCCCTGTGACGAACTGTTTGATCTATGCCATTTCCCGCCGGATGGTTAGGCAGAACAGGCGTACACAGGCAAGCCTGACTTCATCGAGTGCTTTCTTACGTCGAATGAATAGGACTCGATACTGAAAGGTGCGCCATCATTGAAAATGACGGCATTTTTTTCAAAACGGACGGTCATCGGAACGGCGATCGGGCGTTCATCACCGCAGACATTGTTTTTTGTGCCGGGTTTGAAAACCTGTGTGTTTCCGGAGGGAAAGCCGACCGAGATTTCGTTGTCGATCGTGCGGAGGGCGGAAACAGGGCCGTTACGGTCGAACTGGAGTGAGTTGATGTCTCCATGGATGCCGTTCGGTTCATTATCGAAGGCGGTCATGATCCCTACAGGTGTTGGAATGTAGGTTTTTTTATGCGGTTCAATTGACCGCAACGCGCCGTTTTCATAGAATGCAGCGCCTTTTCTGAACACCATGCTGCCGCAGGGCGTTTCGATTTCTGCATGCTGGCCCGGCCAGAGAGTGATGCTTTTCAGAGAACCGCATTCATAGAACTGAATGCTCAGCAATTTGGCTGTGACCTGCCCTCCGGGAGTATCGACTGTTGTTGCATCAGCCAGTTCCATTTCATTTTTCCAGGACCAGAACCCGCTGAGTTTGCCGTCAAGGGGAAAGACCCTTTTGATGCTGCCGCTTTCGTAGAATGTTACCAGTTCAGCGGGGATGTTCCCGAGAGGCGTCTTTATCAAGGTCTGGTGCTGTAAAGGGAGCGACTTGATGGAGCCGTTCTTGAAGAAATACACCGGTTTTCTGGCCCTTCTGCCGATATCCTCTGTTTCATACTGCGGTACGAGATATCCGTAGGGTGTTGAAAGAACGGTTTTTTTCGTGACATCGCAGCCATCGGATTTGCTGCTCGAATACAGCCGATCAAAACGAATGCCTTCGAGGCGGCCGTAATGTGTGTCGACAAAGTTCATGGCGATAATAATTGATGCTCGTTGAAAGCGTATCTCTTTATCAGATACTGGGTCAATTATTGTGCCATTCCTGTTTGGATCTTGTATCTGTCATTTTTGAAACAGGTTGCGTGATCTGTCCGTACAGGTGGTTGTTGTGAGGAAGTTACAGTATTGTAGGATGTTCGGGAAAGGATACCAGGATGTAGGTAAGCGTTCAGGTGTTTTATTTTTTCTGTTGCATCGCTTTTTCAGAAATCTTCTGTTCAATCGCGCTTGTGATGGTGAGACTCCTGAGAAGGTCAAGCAGGTTTTGTTCGACATTGAGGTTCAGATGAACGGGCCGCCCATCCTGGAACGAAGGATTGACACCCTTGAGACTCAACTGGATAGTTGATTGACCGTCCGGATTCATCTGAATTGATGACATCAGTTCACTGTAACGGAAATCGCTCAGGGCTTCATAGGTTATTCTCATACTTTCGTTAGCGGCAGCACGTTCCTCTTCAGTTGTTGCATAAACGATTGTGCCTGTTTGTTCCGCACTCATATTTCCTTCCGGAATTTCGAATCGTCCTTTCTCCATGGTAACCGGTATTGTACCGCTGATAGTGCCGGTCGCGAAAATTTTTTTCATTCCCTGCAGATCGAGAAGTTTCTGCAGGGGAATATTGTTGAGAACGAGCTCGGTTCTCGCCGATTGTTTTTGTATGTCATAATCGACCTTTTCAAGAGCAAGGGAGCCGTTCATGAAACCTGCAGAAAAGTTGTGTACAGTAAGCAGGGACGGATTGTTTTTTGCATGCCAGAGAGAGAGGGTTCCTTTCGGGGAAAGAAAATCGGCGACTCCTCCTCCTGTTTCACGCGTGAGTTTTTTCAGGAAGAAGCCGATTGTCGTTTTGCCGTCAATGGTTCGTGATATGCGCAGGTCAGGTTCCTGGTACCGATAGGCAACTCCTTGCGGGATTGTTTCGATAACGCTTTGTTTCCCTTTCTTTTTCGAGCGGGGTGGAGTGTGGTTAATCAGGCCGCTGCCTTTTGACGTTATATGAGCATTGTTGATGGTATAGCCGTCGTTTTTGAAAGAGATCGGCAAGGTTCCGGTGAATGAACCTTTCAGGTCTCCCGAGAAGTCCCCGTGAAGACGGATGCGTTTCGGCAGCCCGACGTTATCAAGTTTGAATGCATACGAAAGCTTGCCGCTTGAGGGATCGTATACGGATGGGCCGGATGAAAGCTTTCCTCCAAGGAATCCTGAAGAAAAACTCTGGAGAGAGACGGCCTGCCGGGTATCGGTACTGTTGCCAAAAAGCACTGTGGCGTCGAGATTGCTGAAAAGTCCGGAACGAAGGGAAGCAAAGTCCAGAGATAACCAGGGTGAACGGTCCGAGCTGTAGTATCGAAGGCGGGTGTTGCTGTCCGAACGGATCGTTGCATTGCGTATCATGAGCTTCGAATCCCTTATTGATACCGGGATGGTGCCGCTCAGCTTTCCTGTTGCAAAAGGTCTTGACGGATCGGTTCCCTTGAAACCGGGAATTGTATCAAGCGGAACGTCACTGAGTGTCAGTATGAATGACGTTTCCTGTCTCTTTGGATCAAAATCTATTCTCGGCGTTTGGGCCTTGAGGCCGAACAGATTGACCGAGCAATCATAGAAAGAGAGGAAGCACGGTTTGTCAGGATCTTTTTCCTGTCCGAAGAGCGCCTGGAAATCAGAAACAGGAACGGATCCGGTTTCCGTATCAAGTCCCTTGACAGCGATCGGCGCACGTTGTTGCCGCCATGCGTTCTTCCTGTCGATAGTGACTGTATAGGAGATGCCCCTGAAGTTCAGATTGTTTACCAGCAGTCTTGCTTCTTCAATTCCGTACTTGAAAGACACAGGCTGAAATGCGGGAAAGAGGCCGCGGTTGCGAACTGCATGCATTCGTATTGACATAGCAGGTTTTTCGTCGAAAAACTGCAGTCCGTTGTTTTGCTGAATGATAGCGACAGAGTCGGCTTTCAGGTCGAGATCGATGAGAAATGATCCGGAACTGACTGCTGATGTGTCAGCAATCTGTGCCGTTGATGCCTTCCATGATAACGCGCCGCGATAGACGCTCATGGTATAGCTTGACGGTGCAGCGGAACACGAGTCGGGAGGTGTTTTGAAGACAACCTCGAGTTTTCCGAACGGTATGCCCGATAAACCCGGAAAGCCGGGGTCGTGTATACGGATGCTGATATCCGATTCACCGACGGCTTTGTTTGCAAGGTTTTGGGCATACCGGGGAAACAGTGCCCACGCGAGCATGAAAGCACAAGCAGCAAGTAAAACACCCGCCAGGAAAATGCGAAACAACCATTTCACGGCAGGAGGTTTATTTCTGCATCCATCTGTCCTGTATTTTTACCCAGGTTTGAGCCGGGAAGCTGGGATACCGTTTTTCAAACGTAGCTTGCCCGGCAACTTCGGGAGTGACACCGTTTTTCTTGGCGATCTCCGCATAAGCTGCACGCCGCTTCGTGTTAACCGAGTTGACAAGACTTCCGGCCTCGTTGCCCGCACCGGGAGGGATTTCGAGGTACCCGTTGTCGACTTCGCCGGCAAGACCTTTTGACAGGGCGGTATCAAGATCAAGTGCCAGAAGGTTCGGGCTGAAACAGAAAAGCATTGTCATCAAAAGAAGGAGCATTTTCAAAGAATGAACGGTAAAGGTGTTTTTCGATGTTGTCATGTCAATCTCCGGTTTAAAATATGTCTTGTCTTTCATCAAGCATGTTTTCAATATCCTTGTCAAGCTTGACTCTGATTTCATGATCGATCTTGATGTTCATGTTAATGGTGATCGGTTTTTCCGGTGCTTCCACCTTGACGGTGGGTTTACAGGAAAAAAGTGCCATGCCGGATACGACTGCCGCCATGACAAGTTTTGCCGTGAGTGAGGATTGTTTCATAGTGTACCTGTTTTATTGTATAAAAGAACAGCAAGCGGTGAAACTCAGAAATAGTTCATATCTATGGTCATGCTTACGGTTTCGCTGTTGACGATAAAGTAAGATTCATCGAATTCGGGAGGTCCGAATGTGATTTTCGGGTTGTTCGACGCTCCGAATCCTTCTTTGGGTTTGCCGATCCAGGTCTTGTCCATTTTGCCGTTTCGGTTTTCATCGTGAAGAACGCTCAATGCATAGGTGCCGTAAGGGATATTCTCGATCACAAGCGCCCGGTACGATTCTTCTGCCTCGATCGTTGCCTTTGCGAGAGCTTTATCGGGTTTATCCGGAAAACCGTTGCCGCTGTTGAAAAGTGCAATGCCTATGATGCCTTCGGTGTTCCTTTTATTGCCGATACGAAACGCAATGCTTCCTGTTTTCGTCGATGTATCGATCGAGAAATTCTCATTGAATGTCAGTTCGAGCGTCCTGCTGTTGCCCGGTATTGTTTCCGGATTTTCAGCATAGAGTGCGGAACAGAAGGGAGAATGTCCGATAATTGTCAGGAAAACCAGGACAGAACGTATTGGAGGAGCATCCATGGGCAAAAAAGATCGGGTTGAATATTTTGCGATTCAATTGCGTTGTTGATTCCTGCATGTCGGGATCGTTAATTTCATGCCTCGCCCAAACGGGTAACTCCAGCTTGTACGTATAATGCAGCCAAATCGGGAGTCATGACAAGGAGCCGGCATCAATACAGCAAGCAAAAGGTATAATGAAAAACAACTGTTTCAATGCTAATATAACAGAATGACCATGCAGAATAGTTCATTTGATTTTCAACGTGATGTTCTGGAAAAGAGCCGGGACGTGCCTGTTATTGTCGGTTTCTGCGCTCCGTTCGCCTTGCACTTGAATCGCCCATATACAAAAAAAGGTGCCCTGACTCATTAAAAAGTTGATATAAAGCGTTTAATCTGATAGCAACAGGATATTTCTCGTTATGGACAAACAAGGAAAAAACAAGCCGGTTATCGGGGTTGATCTGGATGGTGTCTGTGCGGATTTTTACGGACGCATGCGGGAAATTGCGGCAGAATGGTTCGAGACTTCCGTTGAAAGTCTGCCGGAAAAAGTCTCCTATGGACTCAGAGAGTGGGGGATCGAGAGTAAAAAACAGTATGAAAGCCTGCATCGTTATGCGCTGTATCAGAGAGAACTGTTCAGGACGATGCCTATGATACCCGGAGCGAGAAAATACCTCAGAAAACTGTCCGATGAGGGATTCCACATAAGGATCGTCACCCACCGCCTCTACATACATTATTCGCACGCTTCGGCCGTACAGCAGACCGTGTCCTGGCTTGACGGTCACGGCATTCCCTATTGGGATCTCTGTTTTATGAAAGAAAAATCCGAGGTGGGTGCCGATATCTATGTCGAGGACAGTCCGGAAAACATTCGGAAGCTTAGAAAAAAAGGAATCAGAACCATCTGTTTTGCAAACAGTACGAACACGGACATCGAACCTCCGCGTGCAGCGTCATGGCGGGAAGTCTACGAAATGATTGCCGGTATGTCATAGCGCGACAGTCGTGCTGCTTCTTTTCGCTGTAATCATGTATGGGATATATTTGACGTAACTGTTATGTATATTATTGTGTTTCGACGGATGTTATTATTCTGAAACAAAAGACTGTCTGCCATGATATATCTCAACCGCGTCAAAGAAGCGCCGCCGCAGCGAAGTGAAGGAGTCAGGCTGGCAATTTTTCAGTCCGAACGTCCTGTAGGGACACCCGAAGCTGTTCATGATAACATCGATCGTCTCGAGGAAGCGGTCAAGGATGCGCTAAGGTTCAATGCGCAGGTCATCAGTTTTCCTGAACTGTATATTGAAGGCTATACCATGACACCCGATGTTATGCGTACCCTCGCCGAACCGCTCGACGGTCCTTCGATTACACGGGTACAGGAGATTGCCGGAGAAAACAGCATGGCAATCATCTGCCCATACGCGGAGAGGGAAGACCGCCCGGACGGAACGCGTTACTATGATTCGATAGCTTTTGCAGGCCCGGACGGCGAGCTTTTGCATAACTACAGGAAAACCCACCTCTTCGGCATGGCAGAACGAGCAAATTACAATTTCGGCTATACCGATGGTGAAGGCGATGCTTTCCGGGTGAGCCTGGTCAACGGCTTTCCCATAGGCATTCTCAACTGCTACGAGGCGGAGTTTTTTGAATTGTCCAGAATACTCGCTCTCGAAGGGGCGAAGCTGATCGTTATACCGACAGCGGCTGATTACTACTATAATCTTGCAGACGGGACAAGGACTGCCGTGCCGTACCCTGATATTACCAGAAACCTCATACCCGCACACGCCTATGAAAACCACTGTTTCGTGGCCTATTGCAACCGCAGCGGAACGGAACGGGTTGGAAACGGCAGCTGGCAGTATCGGGGAAATTCGATTATCTGCGGACCTCACGGGGACATCGTTCTTGCGGCAAGGAATGAGGATACCCTGATCATCGCCGATGTTGTTCCCGGTGATTACGGTCCGACTCATCCTGAAGGAGATTATCTCAAGAACAGAAGGCCTGAATTGTACAGCAAGCTTGTGTCAATGTCAGGCGGTTTCGATGGCGGCTATACCTATCAGTCGCCGCCAAGCCGTAATACGGACCATTAGGGGATTTTTGCCGGATAACCAAACGAACTGTACGTAATGATAAAGAAACAGCGACATATCGAGTCGATGGATGAGGATGAAAAGCTCTCGTCCTGTACCTATGCCAGCCGCTATATGACCGAGCCCGTTCCAAAATACGAACTGCCTGAACGCTCGGTGTCGGAGAGAACCGCATACCGTCTTATCCGTGATGAGCTTTATCTGGATGGAAGGCCGGTACAGAATCTGGCGTCTTTCTGTTCGACATGGATGGAGCCGGAAGGCGATGAACTGATCCAGCAGGGATTGCACTATAATCTTGCTGATGAAGATGAATATCCTCATGTCATTAAAATACTCGAGCGATGTGTCAACATTCTTGCCAACCTTTTCCATGCACCATCGAACCATAGCGGCGGTGCTGTCGGAACAGCGACTATCGGCTCTTCAGAAGCGATCATGCTGGCCGGACTGGCGATGAAATGGAATTGGAGAAAGCGGCGCAATGAGAGAGGAGAGCCGACCGACAGGCCGAACATTGTGCTGGGGAACAATGTTCAGGTCTGCTGGAAAAAATTTGCGCGGTATTTTGATGTCGAGTGTAAATACATTCCTCTGGAAGTTGGACGATATGTGATCACCCCCGAACTGGTTGCTGATGCTGTTGACGAGAATACCATCGGTGTCTGTGCTGTCCTCGGAAGTACATTTACCGGTGAGTTTGAACCGGTAGAAGAGATAAACGATACCCTGGCGGAGGTCAATAAGGCAAGAGGTTTTGATATACCTGTTCATGTGGATGCCGCGAGCGGCGGTTTTGTCGCACCGTTTCTTTATCCCGATCTTGAATGGGACTTCCGTTTGCCCCTTGTCCGCTCGATAAACGTGTCGGGGCATAAATACGGCCTCTGCTATCCTGGTATCGGATGGGCAATATGGCGTGACAGAAGCTGGCTTCCTGAGGAGCTGGTTTTCAGGGTCAACTATCTCGGAGGCGAAATGGAGACCTTCAACCTCAACTTTTCGCGCCCGGCATCAGGGGTGCTTGGCCAGTATTACAATTTTCTCCGTCTCGGAAGGGAGGGGTATGCCAATGTCATGAAAGCGCTCAAGCGCAATGCGGACTACATCAGGGAGCGCCTGGTCGATACAGATCAGTTCGATGTACTGAGCGACGATCGGTCGCTGCCGCTTGTTGCCTTGTCCGTCCGTCCGGAACTGCCGTACACAGCTTTTGACCTGTCACACAAGCTTCGTGAAAAAGGATGGATCGTGCCGGCGTATACCATGCCCGGAAATGCTGAAAGCATCACTTGTCTGCGTGCGGTTGTTCGTGAAAAAATGAGCCGGGAAGTTGCTGATGATCTTGTCGAGGATATCCTGGCGGCAACGTCGGAACTGAACCGGCTGAAACCCGGAAAAAAGACAACGTCCGTTTCGTCCGGCAGCAGTGACCTTATCTGCTGAAAAAGGAAAGAATGCGTCCCGAAGCTCTCGATTGCAGATATGGTAAGGGACGGGAAACGTTCCCTCTCCAGTCATTGCAGTGCCTGCCCCGTGAAGTCAACGTATCTATTTCACGGGGCTTACCCGGAGGTTCATCTCCATCTTCAGTCATTCCCGCACTTGATGCGGGAATCCATAAGCAATCCTGCAAATACCTGTGGATGCCGCATCAAGTGCGGCATGACTCTTTGAAAGAATGGATGCCGGATCACCCTGTGTAATATCCCGGTTATTACACGGGGCGGCATGACAGCCTATGGTTTTGGGCTTTTTTTCGGTTTTCGGGAGGGAATCCGGGCATATGATCGGTTCGATGTGTAGTTCTGCAACCCGGGTTTTCGAACTCTCATGAATTATTCAGGACAAGTCGCTGACATAGAAACAGGCGAATTTGAGGTAGTGAGTTTCGGGCATGGAGAGCAGGATAGGGTGGTCTGCCGGTTGAGAGCTTTTATACACGAGACGAAGATGTTTTTTCTCTGAAAGTGATGCCTGTAAGATCGCTTTGAGGAAATCGTCTTCCGATACATGGCGGGAACATGACGCTGTTGCAAGGAACCCGCTGGTTTTAATGAGCTGCAGGCCAAGCCTGTTCAGTTTTTTATAGGCATGCAGTGCCGAAGGAAGATTTTTTCTGCTTTTTGCAAAGCTTGGCGGATCGAGAATGACCAGATCAAAAAGCTTTTTCTCCGAAATCAGTTCCTTCATGACCTCGAACGCATCTCCTTCGATCAGGGAGTAGCCGGAAAGACCGTTGAGTGCGGCGTTTTCCGACGCACGCTCCAGGGCGGCATGAGAAATATCAACCATGGTTGCCGATGCGGCGCCGCCAAAAAGGGCGTTGATTCCGAAGCCGCCGTCACTGGTGAAAACGTCAAGTGTGTCGGTTCCCTTTGCGAGCGTTCGTATCATCCGCCTGTTGTCGCGTTGATCGAGAAAGAAACCGGTTTTGTGTCCTTCGAGGAGATTGACGGTATAGCGCAAGCCTGTGTCGTGGATAACCTGGCACGCATCTTTTTCCGATCCGTGAACGACTTTCTTGTACAGCGGCAGGCCTTCGAGCTCCCTCAGACCGGATTCGTTTCGAACGATAATCGATGAGGGATTGAATAGCTCAATGAGAACATCGGTAATGAGTGGAAGGTGGCGGTCCATGCCTGCCGAATATGCCTGCAGAACAAATGCTGTATTGAATCGATCTATTACCAGTCCTGGAAGCCCGTCGGATTCTCCGTGTATGAGCCTGAATGCGTTTGTGTCATCTTCCGGATAGATTTTTTTTCTCAGATCAAGAGCTGCGGAAATTTTTTTATGGAAAAAAGAGCTGTCCGGAATGTCTCCTGTTCTTGAAAGTAACCTGAACGCAATCAGCGAATGCGGGTTGTAGAATCCTGTTCCTACAAGTTTATCGTCATGAGTGAAGAGTCTGACGGTTTCTCCTGCTGCTATGTCCTTTGGGACTGTCTGGAGTTCGTTGCTGAAAGACCAGAGGTGGCCTTTGAACAGTCTGCGGTGTTCGCGGGGTTTGAGATGGAGAGCGTGCATGTGCTGGAAGATCGACAGGTTAGTTGTTCTCGTGCTTGAACAGTCTTCTGATAATGTATGTATAAAAAAGAACTGCATATATAGGGAATAATGCCGATATTCTCATTAGACTTGAATAAATACTTACGGTGTTCCATTGATGAAACAGGTTTTTCGATCTTTTCTGTATGTTTTTCCAGCATTATTGATGGCTGCGTGTGCCGGTCTGAAACCCGTGAGCGTTGTGGAGTGGCCAACTGAACAAACCGATCTCACCGACACCCTTTATACCCTTTACACAGATGTTTCCCGAGCCTCCGAGTCGGTCAGCGCCGTCGAGGGATACGCCGATATCTGGCTGAGGTCATCTGAACGGAAAGAGCACCTGTACAGCGCCATCCAGCTCGAACGTTCAAAGGATATGCGCCTCATTGTAAGCACCGCACTGTTAGGCTGGCCGGTTGCCGACATACTCTTCCGGCCCGATACGCTTTTCGTCCACGATCTGGTGAACAACACGCTACTTGTAGGAAGTAACAATCCCGGAAACCTCGATAAAATTCTGGGGGTGAAAACCCGCTATGCATTTCTTTCCGATCTTCTTGCCGGGGTAATTGCCGCCGAAGAACCTCGGCAGGCCATCCGGGACGTCAGGACAGGATCCGGTTCAATAAGTTTTGCCGTGGAATCAGGAGACGGTACGAAGGTGCTTCTTGTCAACCAGTTGAAAAAAATCATCGAGGGAGTTCGATTTTTCGATTCCTCCGGCAGGATGCGTGCAGAAGTTCATTTCATGGAGTATACGCCCTGCGTTTCGGAAGGAGAGTCACTGGAACTGCCCCGAAGAATAGAGGTCATTACCTTCGATCCTTTTCAGGCAGGCCGCAAACAGGAACTGATCATTGCTTACGACGAACGGATCTGCAACCCGGCCGGTCTTGATATTCAGTACTCTGTTCCGAAGAAAGCCAGGGTGGTAGAGCTGGATAAGGTAATGCGCCTGCCATGGATGTAGCTGCGTAAGGAATTATATTGAGGATTCTTTATAGGTCCTATAGGTCCCATAAGTCCTATAGGACCTATGTGTTTTTCCTCAATCTCCCGGAACAAGAAAAGGCTGCCCTCAAAAGGCAGCCTGATGCTTTTTGATGCCTTGTTCCAGCCTCAGACCTGGGCTTTCAGGAGGTTTTCCGATACGAATTCCCAGTTCAGAAGTTCATCGATGACGGCTGCAATATAGTCCGGCCGGCGGTTCTGATAATCGAGGTAGTAGGCGTGTTCCCAGACGTCGATAGTCAGGAGCGGATACATGCCGTTTGCAAGAGGTGTTTGTGCATTTGCTGTTTTGACGATTTTAAGCCTGCCGGCATCGAGAACAAGCCATGCCCAGCCGCTGCCGAACTGCGTGGCTGCCGCATTTGCAAACTCGTTTTTAAATGCATCGTAACCACCCAGGTCGGATTCGATTTTTGCGACGATTTCTCCTGAAGGTTTTCCTCCGCCTTCAGGTGAAAGACAGTTCCAGTAGAATGAATGGTTCCATGCCTGCGCCCCATTATTGAAAACACCTGCTTTGTCAGGATCGTTGGCTGTTGCTACGATGACATCTTCAATGCTCTGATCGTCATAAGGGGTGCCGGCAACCATGTCGTTATATTTTTTGACATACGTTGCATGATGTTTGCCGTAGTGAAATCCCAGGGTGTTTGCCGAAATATGTGGATCAAGCGCATCTTCAGCAAATGGCAGTTCCGGTTGTGTGTAAGCCATGAGTAGATTGTGTTTATTATGAAAATTTAGTTGATTCGGGATTCGTTTGTTTTAACTGTTGCTGTAATGATTTAGTTTCTTAGGCGGATGTTTTTTTCGCTTAGGGGCAAACCTGGATAGTCGATCCGGCTGCTGCTGTTTACAGAAGCTCATTGGAGATGATCGCCATGAAAGTGCCAAAGGTCACGCGATATGTTGCCATGTACGGAATCGCATGTATGACGGTTCTTACGGGATGCAGCAGGGATGAAGCGGTTGAATTGGGGGAAAATGACAGGAGGTATGCAGCGTTTTATGCTGACTATCTTGTCTTGTCCGGTGTTTCATCGGATGGAAACGGTTCCGGACCCGTGCCGGAAGGGGAGCAGGTGGACTCGCTGCTGATCGTTCACGGCCTGACGCTCTTTGAGTTCAATGAGCGCTCAGATGCATACAGCAGTAATCCCGGATTATGGCGTGCAGTTCTGCTGGAAGTGAAAAACAGGTTAAAGGCAGAATGACGGCGTCAGGGAACAGCGTGCAATCCGGACAGCCGTTGCTTGTCGGGGTGACCGGAGGACTGGGAAGCGGGAAAAGCAGCGTCTGCAGAATGTTTCTTGATATGGGGTGCGCTGTTTTTGAAGCCGACAGGGTGGCAAAGGAGCTGCAGGTCAGCGATGATGACGTTGTCAGCGGAATTAGAACCATGTTCGGGGACGATATTTACCGTCATGATGAACGCGGCAGGCTTCAGATTGACAGAAGACAGATTGCAGAAAGGGCCTTTTCCGACCCTGAGGTATTGCGAAAGCTCAATGATCTGATACACCCTGAAGTTTTCAAGGCATTCAGGGGGGCGGTAAGGGACGCGAAAAAAAAGGGCGTCAGTATCCTTATTAAAGAAGCGGCTATTTTATTTGAATCAGGAGGGAACAAGGGGCTTGATGCTGTCATCGTCGTTGCCGCTGACAGGGAAAAAAGGATAGAGCGTGCATTGGCGAAAGGAATGGGCAGCAGGGAAGATATCCAGCGCCGCATAGAGGCCCAATGGCCCCAGAAGAAGCTTGAAGCACTCGCCGATTACGTGATCGAGAACAACGGAACCTTCTCTGAGCTTGAGAAGAGCGTAAAGGATGTGTACCGGAAACTCATTACAGCCCAAAATCACGATTGTTGACGTTTGTCGGGAGGAGGTATCGTTGATTCTGTAAACGAGTGGTGTTTGCGGTTGACATAGCCGGATATCCGTATACTCAGTTCGTAAAGGAGGATCATGGGAACGGCGATGACGAGTTGTGTCACGATATCGGTGGATGGTGTGACGATAGCGGCTACAACCAGCAGGACAACAATGGCATGCTTACGGTAAAAACGCATGAAAGCCGGGGTCAGAAGGCCGACTCGGGAAAGGATGTATGATACAAAGGGAAGTTCGAACACAAGTCCGGTTGTCAGGAGAGCTCCGGTGAAGAAGCTGACATAATCCTGGACGGCTATGTTGTTTTCGATGAGCGGAGTGCCGAATCCTGCAAAAAATTTGAGTGAAATCGGCATGAAGACAAAATAGCCGAAAGCGATTCCGGTAAAAAAGGAGAGCGAAATAAACGAAATGACAAACTGCGTTGCCGCTTTTTCGTTTTCCTTGAGTCCGGGAAGTATGAACTGCCAGAGCTGGTGAACAAGATAGGGAAAGGTCAGAACGAAGCCTGAAAAAAATATGACCTGCAGGTAAAGGGATATCTGTCCGTATGGAACAAGGTTCTGCAGAATAATCGAATCGCTGCTGTTTTTAAGCGGGGCGATAAGAACGTCATTGACGAGGAAATCAGAGAAAAAAGCGGAAAAAGCCATGAAGAGAACAAGTGCTATTCCGCTTTTGACGAGCCGGTTTCGAAGTTCGTCCAGGTGCTCGATGAAGTTCATTCCCGAATCATCGGGCGTGTTGTCGGGCTCATTGACCGGTGCAAGACCTTCAGATTCTGTTTTTTTTGCCTCGATTTCAGCATCCATAAGCTGTGAGGCGGGCGATTTGGGTCTGGTGGGATCTGTTTCGCTGCTCATACCGCTCATCAGCTTGTTTGTCAGGAACTCTTTTGCCGGCCGGGACGGAGCCGGAACGTAAAGATATCTATATTACCGAAACGAAATATAGTAAGAAAGAATGCTGTCGTGAACAAATTGTTTTTACGCTTGACAAGAGTGAGGCAGGTACATGGAGGTTTTCATGAAGCATGGCATCGGCAGGGATGGTTCAGGGCAGGATGCAGTTCACTGAATGGCGCGAAAATGTTGCAGGGGAAGATGCCAGCCGGGGTGTTTTTTCCTTCAAGAGGAATTTTGGGCTCTGTTTACGGCTTATTTTTCTTAAAGAACTGTTATACTATCACATAATTCGATAAAGCACGGCCTTTACAATCTATAAGAACGTGTGCGCTCCGCTGGTTCCCGAACGGTTCCGACGGTTTCGCCATAGAGCATAACAAGTGAATTTACAAGACGTTGTTTCTCCTGTCGCAAAAGAAATCTCTGTTTTCCGGCAGAAATACAAGTCAGCCCTGAAGACGGACAACAGTCTCGTTGACAAGGTTGTTCGCTATATTTTGCGCCAGCAGGGCAAACAGATCCGGCCCCTGCTTGTGATGCTTGGCGCCAAGGTTTGCGGTAGCGTGCAGGAGAAGAGCTACAGGGCAGCTATCATGGTTGAACTGCTGCATTCGGCAACGTTGATTCATGATGATGTGGTTGACGGTGCCGAGATGAGAAGAGGGATTGCGTCCATCAATGCGCTCTGGAAAAACAAGATTTCGGTGCTGATCGGCGACTACATGCTGTCCAAGGGACTCCTTTTTTCACTCGATAACAAGGATTACCTTTTTCTTCACATGGTTTCCGATGCCGTCAGGCGCATGAGCGAAGGCGAGATACTGCAGATTCAGAAAACAAGAAGCCTTGACATCACCGAAGAGGATTATCTCAAGGTTATATCTGATAAAACAGCCTCACTTCTTGCAACGGCAAGTGCAATGGGTGCAGCAAGCGTCACCGATGATCATGAGCTGATTGCATCGCTCAGAAGCTATGGCGAATATCTCGGTCTTGCGTTTCAGATACGTGACGATCTGCTCGATTATACCGGTGACTCGAAAAAAACCGGAAAACAGCTTGGGATCGATATACAAGAAAAAAAAATAACCCTCCCGCTTATTCACGCGCTTCGGCAGACTGATAACGCGGGACAGCGGAAGATTAAAACGATACTGAAAAACTCCAGGAAAAGATCGGCAAGAACAAGGGAAGTCATTGACTTTGTCAGGGATAACGGAGGCCTTGAATATGCTGCCGAAGTTGCTGACGGGTTTGCGAAACGCTCGATTGCCGCATTGGATGACATTCCTGAAAACGAGGCAAAACGATCCCTGGAACTTCTTGTTGATTTTGTTATGAAGCGTCAGAATTAATCGGATTACGAGCCGGGATGAAAAACGTCAGTGCCGCCATACTTGCCATACTCGTTCTTCTTATTGCATCTGTTGTCATCATGGACAGGGTCGTGATGATGTCCTATACCCGTCAGGGACAGAGCGTGAACGTTCCTGATGTCGAAAAAATGAATTATGACGATGCCCTTCGAACGCTGGGTTCTTCGGGGCTTGCGGGAAGGAAAAGCTATAACGTCCGCTATATCCGGGATATCGATTCGAATACAGTTGTTGTTCAGCGCCCTTCACCGGGTTCGGAAGTCAAGCCCGGAAGAACGGTGTATCTTGTCGTTAACAAAAGGGAGCGGCCCAGTTTTTCAATTCCGGATCTGTATGGAAGGCCGGTCAATGAAGTAAAGCAACTGCTCGATCGGCACGGAATTACTGTGGAGGATGTTCAGGAGCAGCCGGTATTCGATCCTGCCGACGACGGAAACGTTCTGAGCCAGTCTGTTGCTCCGAACACCATGCTGTATGAAGGATCGTCCGTGTCGCTGATTGTCGGCAAAGCAGAGGAAATAGAAACGGTAACGAAAATACCGGTGCCCGATGTTCTGGGGATGTCTTTGAAACAGGCAAGGCAGGTTATTCTGGACAAAGGATTCAATACCGGAAATGTTTCGTATGAGTATTCAGCCATTCTCGTTCCATATACGGTCATCAATCAGAAGCCCGCAGTGAACGCTCTTGCCAAGCCCGGGAATGTCGTTGACCTGACGGTGGTTATCGACGAGGAGTAGCTTTTTATACAAGTCATGACAGCGGCGCATTACGATCCTTATGGCCGGGGTCATCGGTAATTTGCTTTCTTGTATTCATCACGGAGATCTTTTATTCCAGTGACCCTGTCGTTTCCGTCACTGATGAAGCCGAAGTATTCAAGAACGATTCGAACGACAAGCCACATCCCCGCAAAAAATATAGTGATGCTGCTCAGGACTGTTCTCAACAATGACATTGTGGATCGTTTGGCGTTAACAAGAAGAGGCTGTCTCATAAACACGGCTTTGAGACAATCGGCGGTCATCGTATGACAGCAGTCATTAGAGGGTTATGCTGCGCTTGATGCGGCATCCATGCGAACTTTTGCCGGATGACGAACACCCGGAAAAGCCCGGGGATGGCTGTGGAAAAGCACATTGCCGTACGTGTGAGACAACCTCTTGTGCAGGTTTGTATAAACGTTTGGGGTTCAACCGTTCATTTCCTTTTCAGCCTCTAACCAATCATCAACGTCATAACCATGAGAGCCTCCACGTTGTTCCCAGAGGAAATATGCTGCGACACTGATGTCTTCATGCATGGCAGGTTTGATGCCGGCGGTTGTTTTTTTTGCAGCAGCCTTCCCGGTTGTTGATGCCGGTGTTTTTCTGACAGTTTTGGCTGCGCTTTTTTTCGGCGCAGCATCTTTTTTCGCTTTTGAAGCTGCTGTCGATTTTTTTCGTGTCGTGCTTTTTTTGGCAGCGGTTTTTGACGCGTTTTTTCCGGTTGATTTTTTTTGGCTTTTTTCTTTATCTGATGTTTTTGCAGGCATAACTATATATTTATATGAAGGATAGAAAAGCGGTACTTCTAAAAACGCTTGAAGATAAAAAAATATATTTGATGGTGTATGTCTGATTGTTTTTTTCCTTCTGCGTAACACGCATCCTCGTTTATGGTGAGTTGAACATGCTTTCATGAAGAATCCCTCGAAATCAAAAGGCAGTTGGACCAGGAATCTGCTGGCTGTTCTGTATACGTTTTTCAGACGAAGCAGGTACTTTAAAGGCTCTTTCAAGCTGACTCTTGAAAATATCCTGATCCAGCTGAATTTGAACCAGGATCTGCCTTTTCTTTTTGTCGCAGTGTTTGTCGGCGTTGCCGTCGGCTATGTTGCGGTGATTTTTCATGATGCGATTAAAATTTTCAGCGATTTTCTGTTCGGCGGGCTCGAGGTATTCGGGACGTCTTTTATAACGGAAGGGCATTGGGGATTGCTGTTGCCGTTCATTCCCGCTTTGGGCGGGTTGCTGGTAGGTCTTTATAACGCCTACATCGTCAAAACGAGGCCGGGTCATGGACTGGCAAGCGTTATCAAGGCTGTTGCCCAGAATGAAGGAACGATGCCGAGAAGGTTATGGCTTCATCGGACGATAACATCCGTGCTCAGTATCGGTACAGGCGGCGGAGGAGGCCGGGAAGCCCCGATTGTTCAGGTGGGAGCGGCCCTCGGCTCTTCAGTTGCCCAGGTTCTGAGGTTTTCTCCCGACAGAAAAAGAACACTTCTGGGCTGTGGCGCTGCGGCCGGCCTTGCTGCGGTATTCAATGCTCCTATAGGAGGAGTCATGTTCGCCATTGAGGTCATTCTGGGAGATTTCAGTGTCAGAACATTCAGCCCGATAGTTGTTGCTGCTGTTATCGGGACGGTAGTCTCCCGAAGCTATCTCGGGAATTCTCCGACATTCCAGGTTCCTGATTACAGTCTTGTTTCCAATACGGAACTTCTGTTCTATTTCGTGCTGGGTGTTCTTGCCGGGTTGTCGGCGGTCATGTTTATCAAGGTCTATTACCGTATAGAGGAAACCTTTCTGAAAGTTGAAAAAAAACGCAACATACCTGTCTGGGCAATGCCGGCTATCGGGGGACTGCTGTCAGGTCTTATCTGTATGTGGCTGCCCGGTCTCTACGGATACAGCTATGAAGTGATCGATAACGCAGTCAGGGGGACTGAATCCTGGCTTAACATGGTCGGTGTCTATCTTCTCAAGCCTGTTGTTGCAGGACTGAGTGTCGGTTCGGGGGGAGCGGGGGGAATGTTCGCTCCGGCAATGAAAATGGGCGCAATGCTGGGAGGTATGTTCGGCAACCTCGTTCATACGGTTTTCCCCGACATTACGGCAACATCAGGAGCATACGCGCTTGTCGGTATGGGAGCTCTCACTGCCGGAATCATGCGCGCACCGCTGACGGTGATCCTTATACTTTTCGAGGTGACGGGAAAATATGAAATTGTGCTGCCGATCATGTTTGCTGCGGTTTCAGCGGCTTTGATCGCCCGTCTTGCCTACAATTATTCGATGGAGACCTACATCCTCGAAAAAGAAGGCGTCAGGGTCGGCTATGGTATCGCGCTCTCTGTCGCAGAGAACATCAGTGTCCTTGATGTCATGAAAACCAGTTACGTCAGGTTTCGTGATGTGACAATGGCGGAAAAGATCATCGATGTTTTTCATAATACACCGGAATCGAACTTCCTTGTTACGACGGAAGACGACGAGTTTGTAGGTGTCATAAGGCTTGAGGAAATGAGTCTGCTTTTGAAAGAAGGACCTATAACAGGCCTGATTGCCGACGATATTGTCAAGAAGGATGTCCCTTTGCTTTACGATTCGTCGCGGCTCGATGAAGCGCTCAAGCTGTTCGAGCTGACCGACTATGATGTCATTCCGGTGCTTTCGAGAAAGTCGGATAAACTCCTCGGAGTGGTTCGGCAGGAACAGGCATTCAGCTATTACCGGAAACAGATGAACCTGTACGGTTCGGATATGGAAAGTGAGGACGTGCGTTAGTTTCGGAAGAAGGATTTTGTCAGGATGAGTATCATCAGGATCGTTACCGCCTGCACCATAAGGAATATATCTTTAGGTACATAGGCATTCACACTCAATCCTCCATACTGGAGAAACCCGAAGAGCACTGCCGAACCGATAATCCAGATCGGGTGTGCAAAAGCGAGCAGGGCTACGGCAATCCCCATAAAGCCGATCCCGTCGGTCAGACCTGATTCATAGTAGTGTTTGTAGCCAAGAACGAGGTTTGCCGCCGCAAGTCCGGCCATTGCACCGCCGATCCCCATCGCTTTCATGATGTGGGAGTTCGTGTTGATGCCTGCATATCCGGCTGCCTCCGGGTGCAGGCCTGATGCCCGCATTTCGTAACCCGGGACAGTTTTGAAGACAAGAAACCACAACCCGAAACAGGCGGCAAGAGCAAACAGCGTGCTGAAGTTTGCCGGCGATTTCTGCCATATGCCAAGAACTGTGGAGAACGGGGGGATTTGAGCGGATGGGATGATCTCATGCGTATGGGCGGTCGAGGGCACCGAAAGGCTTCCTGCCAGGAGGAATCCGACACATGCCTGGACGATAAAATTCAGCATGATGGTCGATATGACTTCATTGATTCCGAAACGGACTTTCAGCCAACCGGAAAGAAGTGCAACCGAAGCGCCTGCGGTAACAGCCGATAGGGTGCAGAAAGAAACGGCAACCAACGGCGGGGTTTGCGGGGGGAGCAGTGCGCCTGCAAGGGCGGCGCTGAATGCTCCTGCAAGCATCTGGCCTTCTCCGCCGATGTTGAACAGTTTGAGGCGGAACGGGATCGCAACCGCCAGACCGGCAAGAACAAGGGAGGTTGACCTGAAAACGATCTGACCTGTTCCATATTCGGAACCGAACGTCATCGTGAACATTTTCTGGTAGATCAAAAGCGGGTCTCTTCCTGCAGCCGCGATAAGAAAGGCGCTGATAGCGAGGGATGTAGCGACGGCAAGAAGGGGGATGACTATTTTGAACATACCAGCACGCATGCAAAGACAATTTTCAGGTGATTGACAGGCCGATTTTTTTTTTGAATTCTTTTTCGGATGATCTCCCCCGGCGTACCTCTTTTGCTGTGAACTCACGGCGGACGGAGCCTTTGTAAACACAGCCGATTCTTGTCGAGAGTGAGACAAGTTCATCAAGTTCAGCGGAAACAAGGAGTATTGCTATGCCTTTATCCCTCGCTTCGATAATCCGGCGATGAATCATTTCGATTGCGCCGATATCCACTCCTCTGGTTGGCTGGGCAAGAAGAAGCAGTTTCAGGCCGGGGCGGCTGATTTCCCTGGCGAGGACGATTTTTTGCTGGTTCCCTCCGGATAGACTTGCAAGCGGGATATCGGACTTTTCATCGTAACGGATCATGTATTCACTGGTGACGGTGCGTGTATAACGTTGGACAGCGGGGATATTGAACCCGGCATGCCGGGCGAATTTTTTTTCCCTGTGCCGGCCGAAAATAAGGTTTTCGGCAATGGTGAAATCAGGAACGACTGCATGCCTGAGGCGATCTTCCGGGATGTGAGAGACTCCCATGGCGGCTATTTTGTCGGCATGCAGTCCCTTGATCGGCCGTCCTTCGAGCATGACCGAACCGTCTACGACAGATTGCCGGTCGGCGATACCCCAAAGAATGGCAAGCAATTCGCTCTGGCCGTTTCCCTCGACCCCCGCTATTCCGTAAACCTCTCCGGCACGAATTTCAAAAGAAAGGTTGTTGAGCCTTTGCACGCCTTTCCTGTCGGTCATGGAGAGATTCGACACTTCCAGAACCGGTCTGCCGGGTTTTTCCTCCGGATGTTCCACTCTGAGAAGAACGTTTCTTCCAACCATCAACCTGGCCAGATCGGCTTTCGACACGTTCCCGGTTGGTTTGGATGCAATGATTTCACCGCGCCGCATAACGCTGACCCTGTCGGATACGCTCAGGACTTCATCGAGCTTATGGGTGATCAGTATGACGGTTTTTCCCTCTTTCTGAAGAGATTTCAGTGTTGCGAAAAGCTGTTCGGTTTCAAGCGGGGTCAGGACGGCTGTCGGTTCGTCAAGTATCAGGATATCGGCATTCCTGTAGAGCAGTTTCAGGATCTCCACCCGTTGTTCCTCACCGACAGACAGTTCGCTGACAAGAGCATCAGGATCGACGGAGAGGGAGTGGGCGTCGGCAATCGTTCTGATTTCTTCAGAAGCGTCGCGTTTTGTCAAAGGGGCGAAGAGGTGACCGCGTTCATCGCCAAGCATGATGTTTTCCGTAACGGAAAGCTCGGGGACAAGCATGAAATGCTGATGGACCATGCCGATCCCTTCGGCAATAGCTTGGCGCGGGGAGTTGAAACGAACGGGTTTCCCTCTGACGGCAATCGAACCGGATGTCGGTTGCAGGAGCCCGTAGATCATTTTCGTAAGGGTACTTTTTCCGGCACCGTTTTCACCGACGATAGCGTGAATCGAACCGTTTTCGATCTCAAGCGAAATATTCCGGTTTGCCCAGAATGGCCCGAACTTTTTTGAGAGGCCGGAAACACTGACCACAATGGTATTCATGCCGCTATATCCAGCTTATGACGGTTTTTATGGCTTCCTTGCTGTCGAGCGCAATTCTGTAAGCAAGTTCGAACTGATTGACCGGGAAGACGTTGGTGAAGAATTTTTCGCTCTCGAAACTCTCTTGTTCAAGAAGCGTCCTCGAGGCCTGAAGGTTTTCGACGGACGTGATATTGGAGCAGATGATGACCGGTTCTTTATGCTGGATCAGCCGGTAGTCGTAAGCGAGAACTTCATAATTTCCCATGAGGAGAACTTGCCCTCGGGGCTTCAGAAGGCGTATGGCCTTTTCAATGAGCAGGATACGTCCTGTCGTCTCGATGATGATATCGTATGAATCGTTGAACTCCCCGGTAAAATCATCAATCTGCATTGCAATGTTCCGGGCCGAGGAAAGTTGCCCGCGTATGCCGAAATTTTCGAGGGCGTCAACCGATTCAATTCCCATAGTTCGAAGGTATTCCGCCGCCATGAGGCCGACTGAGCCCAGGCCGAGAATAAGAATTCTGCTCGAGCGGTCGGGCCTGGCTTTTTCGATCGCGGAAATGACATAGGCGAGCAATCCGGTAAGCAGGTCGCGGTGAATCGGTTTGCGCCCCAGCGGAAGGACATATTCCTCCGAAGTCGGAACCACTTCGGCATGACAACCATAGTAGGCCTCGACTTCCGTCCACCGGCTGCCTTTGAATGTGTAGACAAAATCCCCGGTTTTAACAGCGCTGACAGCACTGCCGGTATCGGTGACCTGTCCTATCATTTCGCTGCCGAGAACGATGGGATAGTCAAGTACTTTTTTTGAAACAGGTTTATTGGTCAACAGGAGGCGGTCGAGTCCGGGAGTGATTGTTGTCGCGATTGTCTTGACAATGACATCGCCGGGATGGCCTGCATCGAACGAAACGTCGCTCAGCTTGAGTTTGTTGGCTTTCGGGAGAATGATTGCATTTGTCAAACCTTTCATGATGAACTCTGAAGACTGGGATGGAATGAAATTAGTCGGGATTGACGGTTTAAACGTTGAAAATAGAGCTGAGCATCCATGAGACAAGGCTTATGAAGAGTGAACCAAGAATAGCCCAGCCGAAACTGCTTACAGCAAAACCGTTGACAAGGGTTGCTGCAAGCATGAGCATGAGTGCATTGATGATGACAAGAAACAGCCCTAATGTCACAACGATGAAAGGGATCGAGAAAAAAATCAGCACAGGTTTTATGATCGCGTTGATCAGGCCGAGAACAAGCGCGACAAGAAGGGCTGACCAGAAACTCTTGACGTAAATGCCTCCGAGCAGGCTTGCCGTTGCATAGACCGCCACTGCATTGATGAGCCACATAAGCAGGAGATGAGTCATATCTGATTCCTGATGATCGTTCGGTTTGTTCGTATGATCGGTCGTCAAAGGACGTGCCGGGTTTGAAGAAATGTAAGGCTTAAATCGTGAATCGTAAATAGTGAATAGTGATTAGCCGGACAGTTTCATTTCCTCCAGGGCTTCCTGCAGGGAGCTGCAGCCGATAATTTTTAACGGGAGTTTTCTGATGGCCGGTTTCAGTTCACGGGTGTTTTCTTTCGGGAGGATGATTGTGTCGAAGCCGAGATGTGCGGCTTCACGAATTCTTCTTTCCCCGTCGGATATCGCTCTTGTTTCGCCTGAGAGCCCGATTTCACCTGCGCATACCATGCCCGGCGACAAGGCTGTGTTGTTAAGTCCTGATGCGACAGCACATGCAACGGCAAGATCGGAAGCCGGTTCGGCGAGTTTGAGGCCGCCTGCAACCTTGATAAAGACGTCTTGTCCCCATGTGCCGAAACCGAGTCTTTTTTCGAGGACCGCAAGCAGGATGGAGATGCGTTTACTGTCGATCCCGGTACAGATTCTCTGCGGTACAGGATAATTTGTCTTGCTTACCAGCGCCTGGACTTCGACAAGCAGAGCCCTTGTGCCTTCGATTGCAGCAAGGATGGCGTTACCCGGCACACCGCTTGTTCTTCCGGCTATGAACAGTTCCGAGGGATTGGTGACCTCTTTGAGCCCATGTTCATCCATTCTGAAAACACCGATTTCATTTGTCGGCCCGAAGCGGTTTTTCATTGTGCGTATGACCCTGTGGCGCTGAAAGCTTTCTCCCTCGAACTGAAGAACTGTATCGACCATGTGTTCCAGCGTTTTCGGTCCCGACAGACTGCCTGATTTGGTGATATGACCTATGACGAGCAGAACGATGTTTCGTTGTTTCGTCTCACGCAAAAGGGCGGAACAGCATTCGCGAATCTGCGTCACGGTTCCTGCCGAACTGCGGAAATCCCCTGTGTGGAGCGTTTGAATGGAATCGATAATGATAATGTCGGGTTTATCCCGATCGATGACACCGATGATCTTGTCCAGGTTGACTTCCGAAACCAGAATGACATCATCGGATTGAATAGAAAGGCGTTTGGCCCTGTCCCTGATTTGTGATGGCGATTCTTCTCCTGAAATATAGAGAATACGGCAGGGAGAGGTGTGGCGGGCGAGCTGAAGCATCAGGGTCGATTTCCCTATACCCGGTTCGCCGCCTATAAGCACTGCCGAGGCGGGCATCAGGCCGCCGCCGAGAACCCGGTCAAGCTCCTGCATGCCTGTTGAGATTCTCTGCGGCGGAACAGCTTTGTTCTCCAGCAGAAGGCTTTCTGAAACAGGCAGGTCTTTGACTTCATGAAGCGGGCCTGTTTTGCCGGGCAAGGTTTCTTCAAGAGGGGATTCCTCAAGAGTTCCCCAGCTCTGACAGGAAAAACATTTGCCCGAATACTTAAGCGACACGGCACCACAACTGGTGCAGGTATAACGACATGCAGGTTTTGCCATGCTGATGTTACAGGGATTGAGCGGCGCCCTGAGCCTGCATAAACGACTGGAGCGTGTTTTTGAGGAGCATGGCAATGGTCATTGGGCCGACCCCGCCGGGGACAGGCGTAATGGCCGAAGCTGTTTTGGAAACATGTTCATAATCCACGTCGCCGACAAGCCGATAGCCTGATTTGCGTGAAGCATCTTCGATCCGGTTCATCCCGACATCTATAATGACTGCACCCGGCTTGACCATTTCTTTGGTAATGAGGTTTGCCCGGCCTATAGCGGCGATCAAAATGTCAGCCTGCCGGGTCAATTCGGGCATGTTCTGTGTCGCGGAGTGGCAGACGGTAACCGTGCAGTTTGTTTCCTTGAGTTTCTGCAGCATCAGATTCGCCATCGGTTTTCCTACGATGTTGCTTCTCCCTATGACGACACAGTGCTTTCCCTTCGTCTCGATATTGTATCTGGAAAGAAGTTCGAGGATGCCGTACGGCGTGCAGCTTATAAAGCATTTGTCAAGGTTGCCGAGCACCATCTGCCCCACATTTTCAGGATGAAATCCGTCGACATCCTTTAAAGGAGAAATAGCCATGGTCACGGCATATTCATCGATGTGGCGGGGAAGCGGCTGCTGCACGAGGATGCCGTGAACGTCCGGATCGGCATTGAGGACTTCGATTTTTGACAGGAGTTCTTCCTGCGAGGTTTCCGCTGCAAGTTCAATGACTTCCGAATTCATACCTGTTTCCTTGCAGCTTTTGGCTTTGTTCCTCACATAAACCTGTGAAGCGGGGTCTTCGCCGACAATGATAACGGCAAGTCCCGGAACGGCATTGTATTTCTGCCGGCAGGTTTCAACGGAGTGTTTCAGTTCCTGTTTCATGTCGCTGGAAATCTTTTTCCCGTCAATGATGATCATAATTGTACATTCCTGGTTTAAATGGTTGACCTGTGACTGTATGTTACAAGAAAAGAAAATAACAATCGGGTGTCATACAGGGATAAAAATAATATGATATCTCCTGCGCGTCATGCTTGCAGTCGATGATGTTCTGGTGGACGACGGTGTCCGGGGCGCAATGTTCTGTTGCGACCTCGCCCGGTGCAGGGGGGCATGCTGCGTGGAAGGTGAATTGGGCGCGCCTGTCATGAAAGAGGAGGTTGAGACGCTGGAAGCGATTGCCGGAAGTGCGATGACGGATCTTCCTGAAAGAAGTCGGCGCTATATCAGCAGGAACGGTTTTCTCGAGCAGTACCAGGGAGAGCTCTTTACCCGCACGATAGATGATCGTGAATGCGTTTTTTCTTTTCGAAAGAACGGCGTTACCTTATGCGCCATTGAACGCTGCAAACCGTTATCGTGCAGGTTGTTTCCCGTCAGGATAAGAAAAAAGTTCGGTATGGATTATCTTGTCTATGAAGAGCACGCGATGTGTCATGAGGCCCGAAAAAAGGGGACAGAACACAGGATTTTTCTTATTGACTATGTCGGGCACTCACTGATCGAAAAGTACGGGGCATCATGGTTCAGCCGACTGCAAGACTTGTTATCCGATTCTCCTTTGGATTATGCTTGATATCAAAATTCGTCAAAGTCAGCGTACGCAGCTGTCTACACAGCAGATAATGACGAGTCAGCTGCTTCAGTTACCGCTGATGCATCTTGAGCAGAGAATCTATGATGAACTGCAGGATAATCCCATGCTCGAGCTCGAGGAAAGGAAAAGCGAGTCAATAGACGATGCGGGAGTGCAGGGCGAAGGTGAGCATGAAGAAGGCATGTTCGATTCGGTGGACAGGTTCGAAAAAGATGTCCGGGGTCAGGAGGACAGTCGGAAAAAAGAAGAATCGGAGAGTCTTCCCCAGTTTACCATCGATAATCGTCCGAAAGAGAGTTTTATTCAGGCTGTACAGCATGATTCATGCGAAGAAAAGCTTCTCAAAGATCTCGCGCTGCAGGAAGGAATGGGTCCGAGAGAGCTGATCATTGCGTCCGAAATTCTCGGTAATCTCGACGATGACGGTTACCTGGCTGAAGAACTGCCGGTTATCCTTGACGGCTTGGAGAAAAACGATATTGATGCCGATGAAAAAGAGGTTGTCGATATTCTGGAAAAAATACATTTTCTCGAGCCTCCCGGAATAGCAGTCCGTGATCTTCGGGAAAGACTTCTTGTCCAGCTTCATGCCAAAAGCGGCATTGATCCGTCACCTTCCGAGAAAAATGCCGGAAAGCTCCTCGAAGAGCATTTCGTCGATTTTCTCAACAACCGTTACGAAAAAATTCTTAAACGAACCCGGATGTCTTCCGAGGATCTGAGAAGCGCCGTTTCGGTAATTTCCACCCTCGATCCTCACCCCTTTCATGCAGGGAAGGAAGCCGAGGAATATATCATCCCTGATTTTATCGTGACCTATGAAAACGGGAGGCTCTCGGCTGTTCTCAACGACAGGAGCAACATGTCGGTCCATGTTTCCGATGCCTATCAAGGGGTTTTGAAAAAAAAGGCAGTACCCGCAGAGGACCGGAAATACATGCGGCAGAAACTCAATCGTGCCAAAGAGTTCGCCAGTGCCATTGCACAAAGACGAAACACGCTTATAAAGGTTATCGAGGCATTGATGATGTTTCAGTACGATTTTTTTGTCAGCGGGCCTGAAAAACTCGTTCCTCTGGTCATGAAAGATGTTGCTGAAAAGACAGGATTCGATCTTTCGACAATCAGCCGGGCTGTTAACGGAAAATATGTACAGACCCGGTTCGGAACGTTTGAACTGAAGTACTTTTTCAGCGGTAGCCTTCCGACAGCAGAGGGAGAGGATCTTTCAACCAAGATCATCAAGCAGTACATTAAGGAGATGATCGATGGCGAGGACCAGGTAAAACCGCTCAATGACGACAAGCTGGCTGGAATGCTTGAAAAAAAAGGCATAAAAATTGCAAGAAGGACGGTTGCAAAATATCGTGAACAAATGCAAATTCCAGTAGCAAGATTAAGAAAAAAAATATGTTAATGTCCTTTCCGGTCTGTAGTCGGGACTGGAGGGTATGTTTGATAAGGAGTGATAATGGAGAGCCATGAAAAGCCGGTTATCAGATCGACGACAGTCCTTGGTGTTCTGAAAAACGGTAAGGCTGCTCTTGGCAGTGACGGCCAGATGACGCTTGGTAATACGGTTATCAAGCAGAGTACAAAAAAAATACGACGACTGCGCAATGCAGAGCTGATCAGCGGGTTTGCCGGTGCAACGGCTGATGCCGTTACGCTGCTTGACCGGTTTGAGGAAAAACTTCAGGCGTGCGGAGGGAAGCTCGAAAGGGCGGCTGTCGATCTGGCAAGGGATTGGCGAACCGATAAATACCTTCGCAGGCTTGAGGCCATGCTTGCCGTCGTGAGTACTGAAAAAGCGCTCATTATCTCGGGAACCGGAGATGTTATCGAGCCTGAAGACGGCATCGTGGCAATAGGAAGCGGCAGTATGTTCGCGCTTGCGGCTGCCAGATCGCTCTTGAAGCATACGGAACTCGAAGCATCGGAAATTGTCAGGGAAAGCCTTAACGTCGCCGCCGATATCTGTATTTATACAAACGCTCATATCGTTCTCGAAGAACTTTAGGCCGTCACACTGTTATTGTGTTTCCAGAGACAGATAGAAAAAGCCTGCTGCCGGCAAACACAGCACGCAGTTTTTTAACGTTTTTAATAATGCATGAACCTGTAAATCGTGAATACATCTTCCATAAGTAAAGAGTTTCTTACCCCTTCCCAGATAGTCGAACGTCTTGATAAATATATTATCGGTCAGCACGAGGCCAAAAAGGCAGTTGCGATAGCTTTGCGGAACCGGCTTCGCCGCCAGAATGTCAGTGATGAACTGCGTGACGAGATCATGCCGAACAACATTATCATGATAGGGCCTACCGGGGTCGGTAAAACTGAAATTGCCCGTCGTCTTGCAAAGCTTGCCAATGCTCCTTTTGTCAAGGTCGAAGCATCCAAATTCACGGAAGTCGGGTATGTCGGCCGCGATGTCGAGTCGATGATACGCGACCTGACCGATCAGGCGGTCAGCATGGTCAGAAACGAAAAATCCGAAGAAGTAAAGGAAAAGGCAGCAGAGCTGGTTGAAGAGCGGCTGCTCGATATTCTTCTTCCGACAGTGCCTGCCAGTACCTATGAGAGCGATGAAGGGGGCGCCGACGGTGGAGAGGCTTCAGGAGCCGACCTTGAAGATGCGGTCAATAAAAAGAGCCGTGAAAAAATGCTCGAAAGGCTTCGCTCCGGAAGAATGGAGGATCGCCAGATAGAGATGGAATTGAGCGGCGACTCGCAGGGAGGCATGATGCAGATTTTCGGTCCTCTCGGTCAAATGGAGGAGCTGGGCGGGATCATGCAGGATCTCATGAGCGGTCTTCCGAAAAAAAGGAAAAAAAGGCGAGTGACCATAGCCGAGGCACGAAAACTGCTTGAGCAGGAAGAAGTGCAGAAGCTGATTGACATGGATGCCGTGGTCAAGGAGGCGGTTTGCAAGGTAGAGGAGTCAGGCATTGTCTTTATTGATGAGATCGACAAGATTGCGGCACCGACGACGGGTGCAGGAGGGAAAGGGCCGGACGTAAGCCGCGAAGGCGTTCAGCGGGACCTGCTCCCGATTGTGGAAGGTTCGAATGTTGCCACGAAGCACGGTATGGTCAGGACCGACCATGTTCTTTTCATAGCATCCGGGGCGTTTCATGTTGCCAAACCTTCAGACCTGATTCCTGAACTGCAGGGACGTTTCCCCATACGTGTCGAGCTCAAAAGCCTGACCGAAGAGGATTTCTATAAAATTCTCACGCAGCCAAAAAATGCGCTGATCAAACAGTACAAGGCCCTTCTTGAAACGGAGGGCGTGAGGCTTGATGTGACAGACGAAGCAATACGGGAAATCGCGGACATTGCCGCTCAGGTCAATGATTCGGTGGAAAATATCGGCGCAAGAAGACTGCACACCATCATGACAAACCTCCTTGAAGAACTTATGTTCGATATCCCCGAGAAACACAGTGACGAGGATATCCTGGTCGACAAGGAGATGGTCGGCAGCAAACTGAGCACAATCGTCAGGGACAGGGACCTGAGCCAGTATATTTTATGATTGTTCGGCTTGATGGCTGAATAGCCAGATGGCTTGATAGCTTACCTAATACCTAATCAGTAGTGTCCGGTAAAAAATAAAAAAGGTCTGAAAACTCTTGAGAAACGGTGATATTAAAAGTGACCAAACCTTTTCTATCAGCTGTATTCAAAA
>JANQMO010000019.1 GCA_028280025.1 Chlorobium sp.
TCAAATACTCAAGTTAGGAGCCGGATGCGGGAATTCCGCTCGTCCGGAACTGTGCGGGGGGCGAAAGGTGACTTTCGTTCCTACCGCGATTAATAGGTAATAGGTAATAGGATGAAGATAGCTTTCCTTTAACAAACCGACCTCTTTAGGGCGAAAAAATTTTCGCCCCTACATTTTCATACCGCTAAGAACCCGGAACGAAGCATTGAGAACTCTCCACTCATTGCACATAGACCGACAAGGTGAAAAAACTTGCTTTACACACCAATCATCGTATATTTACGATAAAAGATAAACACCCGTGCATGAAACGCTCACCCGCAGATATCATCTACAGCGAAGATGAAAAAGAGCTGGCCGTTATTGCAAAAGCACTGTCGCACCCGGTCCGCCTTCAGATTCTGAAGCTGCTTGCCAATCAGCCCTGCTGTTTTACCGGTGAACTGACCGGTATGATCCCTATGGCTCAGTCAACCATATCGCAACACCTCAAAGCGCTCCTGGAGGCCGGACTGATCCAGGGAGAGATCAATCCTCCAAGGGTCAAGTATTGCCTGAACCGCCGAAATTGGGAAAAAGCGAACCTTCTGTTTGAATTTTTTTTTAACAACGCTCTAACACCGGAGAGTAACAGTTGAGCCTGCCGCCAATATTCATCGTACATTTACGTTAAACTATAAACTCGATATATCATGAAAAACATCAAAGTCCTTGGTTCCGGATGTGCACGATGCAATAAGCTGGAAACGCTTGTCAGACGTGCCGTTGAGGAAACCGGTACCGATGCGGAGATTGAAAAAATCGAAGATATCCGGGAAATAACCCCCTATAACGTCATGTCGACACCTGCCCTTGTAATCGACGAAGAGGTAAAGGTGACCGGTACTGTTCCATCGCTCGATGAGCTCAAGAAACTCATCACATCATGAGCATCGATCCAGCCAAAGACAATGAAAGCTCCCGTCAGAGCGCCATGATTCCGATCATCGGCGTCTTTGTGGCCGCGCTTTGCTGGATACTCCTCTATACACATCTCGAATCGCTTGCCGATCTGGCAGTCGATCTCCTGCCCGGACACAGCCGGGCACGTGAAAGTATGCATTTTTTCGTCTACGAGGTTCCCAAAGTCATCCTGCTCCTGACAGCGATTGTCTTTGTCATGGGAATAATCCACACCTTCATCTCACCGGAACGAACACGCGAAATCCTCGCCGAACGCCCAGCCGGCACCGGCAACGCACTGGCGGCTGTTCTCGGCATGGTAACCCCTTTCTGCTCCTGTTCGGCCGTTCCGCTGTTCATCGGATTCCTGCAGGCGGGAGTGCCGCTCGGCGTGACCTTCTCTTTTCTCATCGCCGCGCCGATGGTTGACGGCGTGGCACTGTTCCTGCTTCTGGGCATGTTCGGATGGAGGATCGCTGTGACTTACATCCTGCTCGGCTTTTTGATCGCATTTGTTTCGGGACTGGTGATCGAACGGCTGAAGATGGAGCACGCGCTTGAAGAGTGGGTCCGGGAGCTGCAAAAAACACCCTCGCCTGCTGCCGCTTTACAGCAGGATCATTCATGGAGGGACCGTATCAGGGAAGGTCTCGATTCGGTCCGTTCGATTGTCGGGAAAGTCTGGGTCTTTATCGTACTGGGAGTCGGAGCGGGATCGATCATTCATGGATACGTTCCCCGGGAATTCATGGCAGGGATCATGGGCGAAGAAGCCTGGTGGTCCGTTCCCGCAGCCGTCCTGCTTGGCGTTCCAATGTATACCAACATTGCCGGAATTCTCCCCGTAGCCGAAGCCCTGATCGGCAAAGGCGCGGCCATCGGCACGGTCATGGCATTCATGATGAGCGTCATCGCCCTTTCAGCCCCCGAGATGATCATCCTGCGCAAAGTCCTCAAGCCCCGACTGATAGCTGTCTTTGCGACTATCGTGGCTTCGGGTATCGTCATTGTCGGATTTGTCTTCAATCTGCTCCTGTAGCGACGTTCGTTGTCACAGAAAAACAACAAGTTTTTCTAAAACGTCTTACGAGTTCTCTATTTACAGTCATCCTCGGGCTTGATCCGGGGCTCCATCTTTCTGCCAGGGTCAATATGGATGCCACGTCAAGTGCGGCATGACTTTCTAATGGTGTTTGCTATATGCTGACCAGAAAGGAGGGGGCTGCCTCAAACCAAAGCTGAGACAGTCTCATGTTTATCCAAACGACCTTCTGCTTAATCGCCGATTCTAAGCAGACTTGGTAAGGTGAACATCCTGCTGGGGAAAGGGTATGCTGAGGCCGTTGGCATCCATCTCTTCCTTGAGCACGCCATCGATGACCGAAAAAGCCTTGTCGATGCTATCGTCATACAAAATACCCAGCACAAAATCGACCCGCCTTCCCAGCAACCTCGACATACTGTCCGACAGAGAACGGCCTGAAAAAAACCAGCATGACACCGGCGGAAACGTTGGCAAGCGTCCCCTGCAGTGCAAGGCCGATGGCAAGACCCGCGGATGCCAGGACAGCCAGAAGGCTCGCGGTCTGTATACCCACCTGGTTGAGAACGGTGATAATCGTCACGGCGATGATGGTGTAGCGGACGAGGCTGCCGAAGAAATGCACGAGCATTTCGTCAAGACGCGCCTGTTTGGTCAGCGTGGAGACAAGAGGATGGCTGTTCAAAAACCAGAATTTTTCCGACGGGAATAATCCCTCTTGCTGGAAAAAAGAGCGTTTCTGTATGTAAATTGCAAAAGTACTTTTTTGAGAAGATAAAAACCTTTCATAAACAGAAAACACGCTTACAAGCGCGCATCGTTTTCTTGCCTGATTCTATCCGGCATGTATGACCAAGGACGTATGACAAGTCTTTCATACTATAGAGCATACAAGAATGCCATAGTATGTCAACCGTAAATGACGCAACCATGGACAAGAGAATACTGTCGATTTTGTGTTCAGTCCTGTTTCTTTCGACGCAAGCGAAAGCCGCACCTTATGTCAGCGCTTCGGCTGGAGCAGGGCTGGCAGGCAACCAGGAACCTGCCACAATCATCAAGTACGACTACGACAACCTCGATACCGGGCTGGTGCTCAACGGAGCGCTCGGTTACAATTTCAAACCATTCAGAGCGGAAATAGCGATTGGATACCAGGAACATGAGTATTCCGGTTTCGAGTTTCAAGGAGTGTATGGAGAAATCTCCAACCATGATGTATCGTATCTTACGATCATGGCAAACGGCTATTACGATTTCGATACCAACTCCGATATTCTCCCCTACATAATGGGCGGTATAGGCATTACCTCCCCCGACGCAACAAGCGACTGGGTGCAGGATGACACTGCCTTCGCCTGGCAGATCGGCGCAGGACTGGGCGTCAGAGCATCCAAAAATGTTGTTCTGGACATGGGTTATCGTTATCTCCGGCCTGAGGGACTTAAAGACAACTTTGGCGTCGATATCGATTGGGAGTCACATACCATCATGGCCGGCGTCAGGTATGAATTCTGATCCCTGTTGCCGCTATAAAAAAACCGGACACATGCAGATTCCGTTTTTTTTCGGTCCAACGCAAACCATTACCCTGCAAGGCACGTTTTATTTACTTGCAATCAACCGAACAAAATCTTCGATATAAAAGACCTGCACGACTACAGCGCGGACTGTCGAACGACATAACCGCTCAGCAATGACGCCGTTTGGCGTTTCGAATTGACTATATTACACGGAGCTTGCTATATCCGGCAAGACCTATCTCCCATGTAAAAAAAGACAGCAATATGGATAGTGAGAAGCTCGTGGCGGAACAGCAAAGGAATACAATCGGTTTGCAAAAACTTCTTGTTTTTTCCGCACTTGTTCTCGGCGCTTCTGCTCTGCCGATCATCACAAATGCTGTAACAGACGTCCTTACTTCAGGCTGGTTTATAACCGACAAGGACTTCTGGACGGGCCTTTTTCTCATCGGTTCCCTTCCCTGGCTTGCTCTCCCCGGTTTCCTGACCGAATACCCCTGGAGCCGCAAAAGGATGAAAAAACAATCAATTATCGCAACAGCGGTCGGATTGACATCCATCGGAATTATCCTCATCATAAGGGCTATTGTCGATGCACTTGACTTTGCACTTGCAAACGGGCTCTCGGCGGAACCCAGCCCGATCGTCACACATGTCTCCGACCATTTCCAATTCCTGGCATTCTGGACATTTCTAGCACTTATTTTGAGTTCGATTGCAGCTCTTTATAAATGGCACAATGATCTGCTCTTCCAGACCTCTATACGTTTACCCTGGTATCATCAGTCACAATTTGCAGGGATATATGCCGCTCAACAGGAAGGCATATTCGAAAGAGCCGGACTCAAGGTCGCCATATCACCTGGAGACCCCAGAACATCGCCCGTCAATAACCTCATTTCGGGCGAAGATGATTTCGCAATCGTCAGCGCCTCTGATATCATCATGGCTCGTTCACATTCCGAAGACATCACCTGCGTTACCGAGATCATGGGAACACCCGGCCAGGTTTTCTTTCATCACAAAGAACTGCCAATTGAGCAGATCGCTGATCTAAAGGGAAAAAAAGTCGGCCATATAAAGGACTTTGATGAGGAACACATGCTTCTGGGGCTCCTTACAATGCATGGCGTTTCACTGGACGATATGGAGATGGTTGCCTGTGCCGACCAGAATGATCTCCTCTACAAATTCCTTTCCAGAGAAATCGACGTCTGCCCGGGCCATATCTGCAACGAATTGATCTACGCACGTGCCGACGATAACGATGTAAAGATTATTGAATCCACGGATTTCGGTGCCCCCCAGGCTGGCGACGTATTGGCTGTCGCGCATCATATGGTCACATTGAACCCTGACGTTGTCCGGGTATTTCGGGATTGCCTCATCGAAGGGTGGGAACTATGCCGACAAGACCATCAAAAGGCAATAAACATAACAATGCAGTATCTCACCGAAGAAGAGCAGACAAAGGAAGACCGAACACATCAGGGGAACTGCCTGCGAGCCATGCTTGTCTCGATCTACGGCACCAAACAATTCCCCCGTGAACCCTCAGCCGCTCTCTGGCAGCAGCGAATTGATTTCATCAAAAAAACAGGCCAGCTCCATTTAGACGTAAAAGCCGAAGAGATGTATTGTTATCTCTGACCAAACCCTGCACATAAAGAAAACCTTCAATCATTCTACCCTCATGAACCAGACTTTCCGCAGCGTCGGCACCTTTTGCTTTTTGTGCTTCTGCCTCTGCTCACCGCTTGCGATGAAGACGGTGACCTCTTGGTAAACAGCTCGGGGTTTTCCTGCCTTGAAGGGATCATTTAAACTACCTCCCCTGGCATCGGTTAGTGGGCCCTGTACCGGCATTACAGCGGTCTACAATGACATTTATTCAGGTATATTGGGTATTTTAGTGGTCTTTCCCTGGTGATTCCGCAATTCATATTCTTTCTCGTTTTTATCGACAATGTAATAGTCCGGCATCAGCGGGATTTTGCCTACATTGGTTGCCAGGACATACATCGGTTGAGCAAGACCGGTGGTATGACCACGCAATGCGTCACGAATCAGTTCGGCCCCTTTTTCGACCGGTGTTCGGAAATGATCGATGCCCGGAGCAGGCTCACAGTAGAAAACATAGTAAGGCCTGATGCGAATACGGAGCAGCTTCTGATGCAGTTCCCTGAACGTCTCGACATCATCGTTGATTCCTTTCAATAATACCGCCTGATTACCAACATTAATGCCGCAGCTCATCAGTTCGTAGACCGCTTTTTCTGTCTCTTCGGTGATCTCCTTCGGATGGTTACACTGCGTATTGATCCAGA
Source organism: Chlorobium sp. (assembly GCA_028280025.1). Classification (GTDB taxonomy): domain Bacteria; phylum Bacteroidota; class Chlorobiia; order Chlorobiales; family Chlorobiaceae; genus Prosthecochloris. The sequence continues at coordinate 5,835 of JANQMO010000019.1, forward strand.
CAGGAACTTTGTGAAAACCACCGATCGCCCTCTTCAAGCCTTCAGTGATTCGGTGCGGTAACACGATGGGCAGACGGGAGCCGATACGGATCATTTCCACATGCGGTATCTCGCGAAGCCTCGAAATCAGGCGCCCCAGTTTATCGTCCGACAAGAGTAACGGATCACCTCCCGTTATCAGCACATCACGAATTTCAGGGTGTTCGGCAATCCAGTCGAGCCCCTCCTCCACATCCATGCGCAGTTGCAGTTCCTGATCCACAACGAGCTCCTTACGGAAACAATGCCGGCAATAAATTGCGCACGTTTCGATAACCGTAAAAGCAATACGGTCGTGATATTGACGGGCAATACTATCCGGCCGGACTTCATCGGTCGAGCGGTTTTCTTTCCAGACCAGATAATTATCCATTCCAAATTCATTGGCCCTTTCCTGCATCGATGGAATTACCTGCATGCGAATCGGGCACTGTGGATCGTCTCTGTCCATCAATGAAGCAAAATAAGGAGACACCCCCCATTTCGTTTGCAGCACTTCAATGGCATGCCTCTCGTCCTCGGTTACATCGATGTACTTTGCCAGCTTCTCAAGTGTATTCACTTGATTTTGCATTTGCCTTACCCATTCTTCCGGCATTGTTTCTCCTCTACTCTTGTGGTGATCGCAACACTATAGCCATTGAAAAGCCATAAAGGTCAATTAACCCTATTATTCACCGATTATCAAGAAACGGTTTGGCTACACCTGAAGTAGTCAGGGTATTGTGGATATCCCCGACACCGAGAATTCCCCGGACCTGATAAAATAGGCGCCCCTATTTAAACCTGTCGTGTATAAACAGATAATCCCCACCGGGAGCGGATTTATGACAGGCAATACAGCCGGTCGGCGCACCCTTGGCTACACGTCCGGCCAGCAAAGCATCTTTGGGGTTTTTCATGATCGTTCCGTCAGGAGCATACTTCACATAAAACCAGTTTCGGTTTTCATCATCATACCCCTCTTCTCTTTTCATCATGATAGTTACCGCTTCAAGATACTTTGCGGGGTCATTTTTGACGTCTACTACGGTCAATCCGTCGCCGCCGTAGTTCCTCTTTACCACAAGGTCGCCTTCAATACCCTTGACAGTGACCTTCTGCTCCGAGACATCGAGGATCATCCCGTGCGGCGGCGCTCCTTTATACGGTTCGGAGTCAACGATACGGCTTTCGCCGACAAGATTCGATTTCTCCATCTCTTTCCAGAGAGCATTCGCAAACGCCAGGTCTTCATCGCCACCGAATGGCTGCCCCTGTTTCATTTGCTGTTGTCCTTGCTGCTCACCCTGCGTTTCCGCCTCCTCCTCCTGCTCCTGTTGTGAACATGCAGTTGTGAATAAAAAAATTATTACCAGTATGAAGCTGAAAAACAACTTGGGCACCATATTAATAGATACAGCCATGATTATTCCTCCTGCGATTTTATTTAAAGCCTCCTATAAAGACACTGACGACATAGTCATCGAGAGACTCATTCTCTCCCAGGCTGTCCAGAACCGCCCGTCCGATGGGATCCTTTGTGTCAAAACAGATACAAGAGGAAGAACCCTTGACAGAAATGTCCACACCATGCAAACCGGATGCTTCAACCGCTTTTTGCAATGCATCAACGGTTAACGCACCGCCGACACAGCCCACATATGCCTCAATGTTTTCCTGAGTTTTCCGGGGAAGTTCCTTGAGAAGAGCGATATCGGAGATTGCTATTTTCCCGCCGGGTTTCAGAACCCTGTATATCTCCTTAAAAACCCTTGGCTTGTCAGCCGAGAGATTAATCACACAGTTGCTTATAACAACGTCGACTGTATTATCCGCAACCGGCAGATTTTCAATTTCACCAAGCCTGAACTCAACATTTTGAACCCCGTTATTTTCTGCATTCACTTTTGCCTTCTCAATCATTGCGGGAGTCATGTCCACACCGATGACTTTTCCTTCCGGACCGACTTTGGCTGCAGCAAGAAAACAATCAAACCCGGCACCGGAACCAAGGTCGAGCACCACTTCGTTATTACCGAGACCGGCAAAAGCCGTGGGATTACCGCAGCTGAGCGCAAGATTGGATTCATTCGGGATAACCGTCAATTCCTCTTCAGTGTATCCGATAGATTTGGCAAACTCAGCAGTATCGGTACAACAGGAGGTACCGGCGCAGCAGCAACCCTCCTCCTCAACAATCTTCCCGTAGGCGTCTCTTACAATCTTTCTGGCTTTCTCTTTATCCATAGTCGGCTCCTGTTATCAATGCCCGCGACATAAAAACACGTACTGCACACAAAAGAAGCCATGCCGCGACGCTTTCTTTTACAACAGTACGGTAGGGGCAATGGTTTCCAGGTGCCCAATAGCGCCGGCTTAATCCTTGTAAACTTCGGCTTCAGGAGACCCGAAAGATCACTGTAGGGGAGATCTGTTTTTGTCGGACCGAAAGCGTATGCGGTTATTTCATTCCGTATGGCTGTCAGCACACCCAATGCAGTTATGTAATGTGAAAGAAGCTGCATTGGATAAAAAGATTACATTGTTTTTTGGGTCTCATGGCCGCATCCGCCTCGGATTGGAAGCCTTCCAGTAATCCTTGCGCCCCTTCCTCGGCCATACTGGGTTGCGATCAACAATTTACGTCTTTCGGAGGTCATGAATTTGCCATTTCGGGCTCATTCGAACAGCCTTGCACGAGAAAACATTATTTGCTCTATACCGGGCTCGATCTAATGCCGAAACAATGTCCTTCTACTCAGAATTTTACAAACAATACGAAGAAGCCTTTCCTCTGAGGGAAGAGGTTGTCGGTTTTCTGCGAAACTATTTTCCAAAGCAAGGCGGCACCATTCTCGACCTCGGCTGCGGTCCCGGCCATTACTGCGGCCGGTTTCAGCAGGAAGGATTCAGTATGATGGGTATAGACCTCGACGAAAAGATGATTGAGGCAGCCCGGAAAAGGTATCCCGATGCCCGGTTCGAGTGCATGGATATGAATGGTATCGAAACCATCATGGAAAAGTTCGATACCGTCTATTCAATCGGCAACGTAGTTGCCCATATCACCCCTGGGCAACTACGCACACTTTTACCTGAAGTCAGGAAGCTGCTTCACCCTGGAGGAAACTGGATCTTTCAGATTGTAAACTGGGATTACCTCCTGACCCTCGAGCGGTATACCTTTCCGGTTAAAACCTTGGAAGGGGAAAGCCTCACGTTTCACCGCGAATATGAAGATATATCCGACGAGCATGTAACATTTCACACCTTCATGCGGTCAGAAGACAAGCCCCTTTTCGACGAGCGCCTTTCTCTCTATCCTTTGCGAAGCGATGGCTGCCTGAATCTGCATTCGGCGGCAGGATTTTATAATACCGGCCTCTACGCTGATTTCAATAAAAAAGAGTACGTGAAAGATGCCGGCTCGGGAGCAGTATATGTTTTTAGGAACGACGCCTTAAAGTAACGGCCGTGCCGCCTTGCTCAAGCTCACGCCAACAGAACAACCCTATTGGGAAACAGGCCGCATAACACCATTTTCATCTCGCTTCAACGGATGGGGCTGCACAGGAAGAGGCGCTCCCGGCACGTCCGTTACCGAGACCCCATGCGGCCAATCCTTGGGGGCTATGGCAATATAGCGTGCATACCCCCCTGTCCCTCCTTTCGGCTTGGCAAACCCGATAATGAGCAGTGCTCCGGATTCAGGAACCTTATCAAGATTGGCCACACCCTCTGCCTGAGCAAAATGATTGTGCAGCAGCCAGTACTCTCCCTCAAGGTCGAGCGTTGTATCCGTATCCAGCGGCTCATGACCGTGGAAAAGTATTTTTCTCTTTAGATGAAGAAACTTCAATGCCTCAAGGCCGACACCGGGGAAGGGTTTCTTGTTGAACCGCTCGATATCAGACCATTTCTTGCACCAGTCTGAACGAACCATCACAACAGAGCCTCCGGGAATACGCCCGTGTTTTGCCTCCCACGCTTTGATATCTTCTACTTGAAGGTGATAACCCGGGTCTTCAGCCACTTTCTCATGGATGTCAATAACAACTAAAGGGCGAATCGCGTACGTCGCAGGAATGTCACTGATTGTTGCACCGAGACTGTCCCAATGAGCCGGCGGATCGAGCTGCGTTCCGTATTGATCAGTCGGCAGCTCATACGCGGTAGCGACAAAACCATGTTTTTCATACGTGAAAACCTCACCCTTTTCCACAAATCCCTCGATCCGCCGACCCGCCCGGGCAGGCTTGAAAGCAGCGTTGCTGAAACCGGGCCATACTGGCTGAACAGGCTCAAAAGCGTGTGTAAGATCGATATATTTGGCATCCTTAAGCTCATTGAAATAAATCCCCCAAAGACCTGTTTCAGTATTGCCGGCAGATGCAGACAACCATGCCAAGCTCAGCATGGCGAACATCATTAATGAAGCACGCGTCTTTTTCATTTGTCCCCCTCACTTTTGGAAGTAAACAACCAACACCGATTTGATTGGTCTGACGAAAAAAGGAATCATACGTTCATCGAAGAAATAGCACAACCTGAAACCTTGCCTTTTTGAGGACAAAGACAAGGCTGAAAGCCTTTGGAAAAAAGCACATAATAAAGATAAAAAGACGTAATGCCGATCAAAAACGACTATCCATCTCACCTTCTGCCCTGCTCATTTCTTTACCTTGGCCCTTGCATCTCAACCAGAGAATAGCTATCGTTGGTATATATCAATTGATTTTACTTTGGAGGTTATTACGATGGACACAGCACGCATTTTTCAATCCGGCCGCAGCCAGGCTGTCCGTTTACCAAAGGAATACCGGTTTAAAGGAAAAGAAGTCTACGTGAAGCATTTCGGGAACGGCGTTCTTCTTCTGCCGATCGATAAATCATGGGACACACTGGAAGCCGCTCTGCAGGCATTCGAGACAGGGTTTCACCTTGAGCGTGAACAGCCCGCTGTAGAGAAACGTGAGGAGATCGCTTCATGAGCTATCTGCTGGACACCAACATCTGTATCTACATTATCAACAACCGCCCTGAAAAGGTGTTGCAGCGATTTCGGAAGGAACGCATCGGCAATATCGGAATATCAAGTATTACAGCTTCAGAGTTGACCTATGGCGTCATCAAGAACGGATCGGAAAGAAACCGACTGGCACTGGAAATGTTTCTGGCACCGCTTGCAATCTATCCGTTTGACGAATCGGTTATCTGGCAGTACGGGGTAGTTCGCACCAGCCTTGAAAAACAAGGTCAACCAATCGACGCCCTGGATACCATGATCGCAGCACATGCTCTCGCACTGAATTCGATCCTGGTAACAAATAATACCCGTGAATTCAACCGTGTAGACGGTCTGCATCATGAAAACTGGGCTTAGTAGATAGCGCTACGGAGCAACGTTCCATATGGTGCAACAGTGCGCAAGCCACCGCTCTAGAACATGCTTTTAAAGCTCTGGGCCGGATTTTTTTCTAACAAGTGAAGTTTGTATTTGGAAGTTTCACTATAAGATGTCAGTAGTGTCACAATGAAAAATTTATTTTTCTATCATCCGGTGCTTCGCAGATAGGCAAGATAATGAAACAAGGAAGTACAAATGCCTCAGAAAATCTAACCCAAGATATCAACATGCAGGCTGCTGATGCTGAAGGAAGTATTCAAATATTCAAATAGACAACAGGCCACTATTGTCTGTGGATGTAAAAGGCTCTCTTGTTCAAACTCCTCACCTGAGAATTAAGTATCAGTCTGATGATAGAGAGAAGTGGTGTTCGCTTGCGTTTGATGGAATGGAGCGTAATACAATTGATAATTTAACAGAAATGGCTGAACATCTTCATTGATGATTATGACCGTTACACATTCCTTTCCTATAGAAAATCAATAAAATGCTCCTTTTTAACTTTTTTTTCGGCCAGTGCCCTGCCAACACGTTGTAACTCCGTGATATGATCTACCGAATCCAGCTTTTGAACATGTTTAGGACTGATCTCTTTTAATCCAAATGAATCAAGTCCCTCACGGGATAAATCAGCATCATATCGCATATACGTAAAGAGCTTAGGAGAAATTGGCCCATTTTTTCCAATCATATTTCCCACTTCACGGTCCAGCATATCGCCTGTAAGGCATTTACCAAACACACGACATAGAAAATCCTGTTCATTCAACGCCGCGGTCATCAATGCGGAAGGAAGCGACGTTGCATTATATAAAAGGTTCATATCGGAAGGTGAAAGATTCTTGTTTGCCTGTTCGCTGTATCCCGTTCCCACAGAAACAACCAGGAGATTTTTCTCTCCTGTTACCCAGTTCATATGATACGGCTCAACGGTCGCCATAAGGAACGCCTGAAAAGCAGGATTGTTATAGGTGGTTATTCCACCGTCGACAAAAACGAACGGTTGTGTACCAGTCTTGATGACCTCAGGGGGAAAATATACAGGTGCCGCCGTGCTGGCGCGAACCAGTTGCCAGAGTGGAAAATCAAGATTGCAATCATAATAGGGTTTTTTCCTACGATCGGGAAGATTGTATTTAGCCTTAGGATTATTCGACACTGGCCATGGGGAGTCCGTAGTTGCATTTCTCATAACCATCATGAGCACAGTTTTAAGATCGCTGCTCCCAAGAGTAGTGTCTTTCCCAAAAGTCTGCTGCATCTTCTTTGCAAGCTTATTGGCTTTGTATTTGTATCTGAAACGTCTCAAAATTACAGCCTTTTCAAACATCTCCTTCCCGCTGCGAATGTAAAACTCCCGAATCTCATCGACTTTTAAACCAAAAGAAATACATGCCGCAATGATTGCTCCTGTGCTGGTACCAGCCACAAAATCGAAATAGTCTGACAGTCTGAAATCATCCCCTCTGCCCAGTTTTTCCCTCAACACATTCTCTATAGCGCTAAGAACCTCGACGCTAATCAAGCCCCGAATACCTCCGCCATCCAATGCGAGAATTTTTTTCTGCCCTGGCGCTACGATTCGCTCTTCAACACTCATTGATAGTCTCTTTTATTTGTATTAAAAAATACTATTGGTATTCAACCAGTATACCTGCCCGGTTCGCTTATTGACTTCATCGTACATATGCGCCGTGCCGCCCGGCCCGTCGCCACCGCCGCCGTTCCAGAGGCAGGTGAAGCGTACCTTGTCGATACCATAAGCGAGCGCAGTGTAAAGGAGCCAGAGATTACAGCGTTCGTAAGGATATCCGGGTTTCGAACCTCGCGGGGGTTCTCCCAGTTCATCGGGTGCATTACGAATCGGCCCTGCAAGTCGTGACTTTGCACCGAAATACCGCTGTCTCCATGATTCATAGCTGCACACCACCGAATTCCGGATGAATTCAGGCTCTTTAAACGGCTGCATCCAATGAACGTTGACTCCACGTTCTAGACATGCTTCGCTAAAAAGGATATCCCCTCCGCAAGCTCCTTGTGTAATAGCCATATCATCAGGTCCCGCCCCAAGATTGTCGAGAACTTCGGCAATCTTACGTGCAGCCGCGGGCTCCATATCCGCGGGAAAGCGGGGTTCACTTCGATCGGGTTTGTCGATCATGTGGCCACTGAACAAGAGTACCATCCTGGGTTGCCATTGATCCTGAGGTTTTGCAAGTCTTTGCAAGGCAAGTTCGAGTACTGCTATTCCTGAATCGACCTGTTCAGAATGAAATTCGAGGTCTCGGAATAAAAGAAGTTGTTCGAGACTCGATCTCAAATCAAAATACCTTTTGTCGTTCTTTGCGATGGCTTCCTTGTAAGCCGCCTTGACCGTTCCAGGCGTACCTGTAAGCACTTCGAGATCGCCGATGGTCGCCTTAGCCCAGTAAATATTGCTGACAACTTCTTCACATTCGGCTGCATAACGCACGGCACCGGACATGATATCGATTTCCTGATCGTAACGGTTTTCTCCGGTAAGATGACGGTAGAGGCACATCAAAGCAAGCGCATTGATGCCAGAATAATAATGCGAAGGGTCATAACGATAGGCCTTAGTATAACTCCCGATGGCATTGCGCAGCAACGCATCCTCTTCTGCCGCTACCCGGCGCATTTCTCCGGTTATTGCACCCGGCTGTCTCCAGAGTTCGATCCATGCATCCTTGTCGACACGTCCGAGCAACGCCCAGGTTTCAGGGTTTTTGCTGTACCGATCAATTTGCAAAATTCCCTGATAATGCATTCGAGCATTTTCAGTTGTATACCTCGGGTTTCCTGCAGCAGCCAGCCGCTGCAGACAGATACCTTTATCCTGCAACCCTTTGAGATGTTCTGGATCAACCTTGAGACCATTTTCCAGTTGTTCTAGTGCAAATTCGTATTGGCAGGCTTTCAGCAGGGAGTGACCGGCCCGGAACCAGGCATCAGCTCGGAACGCTGCAACGGGGGCTTCACCTGCAAGGAGGAGCATATTGCCTGTCCGGCCTGCCTTTCGCGACAGTTCAAGCTGTCTTTGCCAAGCATCATAAAGGTCCCAAAACTCCCGGACACCCCCAATTCGTAACGTCTTCCAGTCAGGCTCCTGCAAATTCGGCAACAGATCATACACCGGACTGATTCGCCGGCCATGCCATGAAGACATGGTATTTTCAGCCATTTCGGCAAGTGCATTTCTGTCTACTTCGAGATATGCGGGATCGGGTTTTCCATCCTTGATATGATAGAGCAATTTTCGATCCGTATAGAGATCGAAAGGCTGATATTTACGTATGTCACCCTGAATCAGTACGATACCACGAGATCTGAGGGCATGTCGCACACCAAGTTCATACCAGACATTCGGATTATCGATAGAAAGATCGGCAACAACAAGATCAGCAAGGAGTAGTTCCTGAAACATATCTGCTCGAATCTCTCCGGCTTTGAGCTCCTCGTCAGCCCGAAACAAATTATATCCCTTTTCTTCAAGAGCCGGCTTTATATACTCCCCGTACACTTTGTTAAAGTTAACCCCCTCTTTTATCCCGAATGGCATGATGATAAATACATGAAATGGCATACGAAGCCTCCTTTTTGCTTCGTTATTTTTCCAACCATTCTGACAAGATATCCTATGATTCAAAAATAAATTAATACATCAATAATCGAAAACAAATCAATCTGTAGAAATAACATTGAATAATTGCCTTTTCCTCTACTTTCTATACATTGCCATATTCTAAGCTTGACTTTTGATCGACATCCATCAAAAGTCATTAATATCATATGTGTCGACTACCACAAGCTTCAGGGCAATCATGGTTTTTCTGGCACAGGAAAATGAATACTTTTCAGATTAAGATATTTTTTTAAATCTAATTTTTTACTAGACGAACGAGAAGAGAGAGGATTTTTTTATTTACTAAAGGCAGTGAATTACGCTTTCATCATTTTTAATGGGCGTAAAAGCACTCCCCAACACCTCAAATAGAAAATATAGTAATCTATGTGCAGCACTTGGTCTAGATTCTGCTCAAATTCGAAACGCAATCAGACGTATAAAAATTTAAGTGGCTTACGGACCAAAGTCAATAGCCTTGACCAACGAGTTAGGTTCCTCTTTCTTTTTTATTTTTGGGTGATTGGGAGCGATAGCAATATACAATAAACTCCATAGAACCATTTGATCTTATTCGAGCCAAGTGAAGTACGGGATAAAACCATAAATCGGAATAATGAACACTATTAAAACTTTTCCATTCGGGATTTGCAGGACTATTTTCTATCGCCCTATATATCTCAGCTTTTATCTCATTAACCCAGCTATCATCTATAAATGAACGACCTGATGTTTTATCTCGCCATCTATTGATAAGTTTTTCAAGCGTTATCTCATCCTCTAAATTAAGATAGCCAAAATGCTTTAATGCTTCTCCAAAATAATCCGTAATCCGACATACAGCCGTTAGTTCTTCTACACTAGCATCAGATTCTTTTTTCTTCATAATATCGCTTATATCTGATGAGCAGATTTCAATAGTAAAATAGTCCCAACGATATCTTTTTTCCGTTTCGCCTGTTATTTTAATTGGTTCTAACTCACGAAACAAATCATCAACATAAGTATTTATCATCTCATCAGAAATAGTCGGTTTTTTTGCCGAGATGCCTGGCAAAAAATGATCTACTTTCAACAAATGCAATACGAAGTTTTTCAATTCTGCTCTATTGATATTCACCATAAGATTTGCCCCATATGGCTTAGGCTCTTTATTTGTAAATTTAAATATTACTATTTTATTTTTTACTGTATTCAAATCAGTTGCAAGACCACACTCCCATATACAATAAGACCAATCCTCATCAAATTGGGTGTATATAAGAATTATTAATTTTGCTTGACGAAGAGCATCTTTAATAGCTGGATTTATTTCATCTCCCGGACTGACACCATGCCCAGGAGAAGTCGATTGAAATACTTTTTGATCAAATCCCCATTTATATAGATGTTTTCTAATAATATCCGCAATAGCGACATCATCTTGTCTATGACTAAGAAACACTTCAATCGGCTCCTTGCTACTCGTACTTCTTTCTTTTGTTTCACCCATCTTATCCTCCTTTAGGAATAGATTTAAAATATATCAAGTTAAATTTTAAAGCCGATTTCAAGCACTGTAAAACAGTAAACCTGTCTGGTTGTTTTCTGTTGCCTGTTCTTGCCTGCCTCCTGGCAGGTACGTTACAGGGGGGAACGGTGTCCGCGTATTTTTCCGATGATATATCCGATCAAGACAAATACCGTAGAAATTCCCGCCAATGACCAGACGAGTATGGCCCCGTTGTTGACACCAGAAAATTGCAGCAGCAGTCCCAGTAACAGAAGCCAGGGAATTAATATCGCTGGAACCGTATAAAACCTCCCTCGCCCTGGAAGATCCGTGGTTTTCAGAAAAACGCTTTCATAATCATAACCGCGATTTGGGACAAGCGGTGCGTTGGCGAAGTCATAGGCGCCTTTGTAGATAATCTCGAACAGATCACCAATTATCCTGCGGTTGTCGAAATAGGCCAAATGCGATGCGGCAGGATCTGGAAAATGCAGGTTCGAAACATGGACATTGTCTACGCGGTGTTTGAATCGCATACGGTTGGCCGGGGAATGTATTGCTCCGCTGATAATGTCTCCTTCGTCCCAATAGTTTATCCAATGGATATAGGGTTCCTGTTTTCGTGAAAATGGTTCATTTCCTATATCGCCCCGCAGATCTTCCACAACTCTCTTATACCGGTGATATCTGCTCTGGTAGCTCTCGAAAAGGTAATGGATTTTGTCGATCGGACTTCCAAACGTCACAAAATGCCTGATCTTGTCAAGTTGTATCGGCCCCGTGATTGGATCAGTGACATTATGCGCACGATTACGCCGTATCGCCTCCAAAAGTGTATCATGCGCCACAGCTGTCCCGAGGCTATGGCTTACAATCACGGCTCGTTTGCAATCCGGATCCTTCAGGACATGAGAAATCAAATCGACACCACGCTCGATTACCTTCTTGCGGCGCTCGTGCTTGGCATCGGTTTCCTCATAGGTAGACCACGACTCGACATCACCCATAAAGGATGTGAGAAATTTCCCGAGGCCTAGCAAGCCTCCCACCGAAACTGCCAGCCCGAATGCTGTTGACCAAGTCGGCTGAAGCCTCGAGGATATGCTTTCAGGCAAAGCGCTCAGGAACGGTCCGAGCGTCTGCCATCCGGAAATCTTTTGCAGAATAAAAAGGATCAAGCCTGTGGCGATAAAAGCCAGGAGAAGCAGCAACAATGCCAGAGTAACAAGCAGAAATGCGTTTCTTGCCTCGCTGATCCGGTACCTGTAACGCCAGATTCTGGAAAGTTCGAGACATCGCTTCAACTTGTCCGGTTGGTCTACTAGCTTCTTTTTCTGAAATTCGAGAAAATCGTCAAAGGAACCTCGGCGAAACTCACGAAGCGCAGGGGGAGACTCAAAATCATTATACAGTGCGACAAGTTCCGCGATGTCATCACGTCCAACACCTTCCGGCAGCTTAGCTGAATGCTCGAAAAGTTCCACAAGCGTTGACCGGCGCAACCGCTGTCTTTTCCGCCACTTTGCCTGGATTGTCTCCACCGGCCTGCTGACTCTGCTGAAAAGCCAGACTAAAACTCGTCGGGGGGAACTGTTCTGCGCCATTATCGGCGCCCAATACACCTCATAGAAACGGGTTTTTCTTGAACGTGACCGGTTATGATCCTGCTCGCTCCAGTGATCAGCCCGTATAAACGTCTCCGTACGTTCTGAATCATTTCGTGATGGTTCCAGTCGTGGACGTATTTTCGATAAGTAGCCCTTATTTTCACCACGTTCACGGCTCGAATTGGATAGATATATGTCAAGGGAGTCGACCAGTCGGCTGACCTCCTCGTATCGCCGCTGGTTTCCCATCCCATGCACATAGAGGACGGCAACATAACCATCCTTTCCTGTGTTTTCGTTGGTTTTCTTCTGCATTGTATTTGTCCCTATGTCACTATGAACTTCCAAGCAATCGGCGGCAAATCGAGAGTCGTCATGACGTAAGCCTTCCACTTTTCTAGCTCAACGTCCTACATTCCATTTGGTTATTCCATACCATGAAAGTGGAGTAAGCAGCCTGCGCAACCAATCATACATACTCGATGATAGCTACGCTCATTCTGTATGAACAGAACTCGTAACAAAAACAGATACTTCGATACTACGAATACAAAAGGGAACTAAAAGGGGTACTGAGGCGATTCCAAAAGAATATTACTCACAATTTACACAAGGGCACAAGAAATCAAAATAGTTTTTTCCAAGAACGGATAACCTGGTTTATCAAAGGAGGTAAGCCAGAAAATGTATTTACGGAAATTCTCCGGGTCAGCTGGCTGCGTAGCTGCTGGTTATTGTCCAATTCCTTTTTTTTCAGTACACTTTTCGTCTCCACAGCACAAAGCTCCAGAGGTCACTGCAACAATGATCATATCACGAAAAATCGAGATCGATTACGGCCACACGCTGCCGAACAGCTTTTCATTCTGCAACCAGCTGCACGGCCACCGGGGCACCGTGGTTGCCACGGTCGAAGGAAAGATTATCGACCGGCAAGGCGATCCGGAAGAAGGCCTGGTAATGGATTTCAAGTTCCTCAACGACATCATGATGCA
>JANQMO010000026.1 GCA_028280025.1 Chlorobium sp.
GCTGTAGTGATCTACCGCAAGTTCCCTGTAACGAAGCAGATCCGGTATGATCGGCAATCCCGAAGGGTTTCAAAAAATGCGGCTCTTTATCAGTTTTCACACTCACCTGACAGGTGATGGATTATCTCTATACAAACACAGTATAACAGATTGTTTTTAATAAACTTACTCTTATGGAGCATTTATTGAAACGCTCAGTTTAGGTAGGATACTTTCATGCGGTATACTTCGTCGGCAATCGAGACGCTGATCGAGGAGTTTGCAAAATTGCCCGGAATCGGCCGCAAGACCGCACAGCGGCTTGCCATGCATATTCTTCAGGAACATTCCGGAGAAGTCGAGAAGCTTTCAAGGGCTCTCCTGGAGGTAAAGGAGCGTGTCATTCACTGTTCGGTATGTCAGAATGTCACCGATCTGGGTAAAGACCCCTGCCGCATATGCAGTTCTGCAAGCCGGGACAGGACTGTTATCTGTGTCGTCGAGTCTCCGACAGATGTACTCGCTTTCGAAAAGACCGCTCAGTACCGCGGTATGTATCATGTTCTGCATGGTGTCATTTCACCTCTCGACGGCATTGGTCCTGATGATATACGGATCAGGCAGCTCCTTTCGCGGCTTTCCCCGGACGAGGGCGGCAGTGTGAAAGAAATAATCATGGCTTTGAGCCCGACTGTCGAGGGCGAGACAACCGTGCTTTACATAAGCCGGCTGCTCAAGCCGCTCGGGGTGGAGGTGACCAAGATAGCCCGGGGTATTCCTGTCGGTGCGGAGTTGGAATTTATCGATGAAGCAACGCTTTCGAGGGCTCTCGAAGGGCGATCGGTTCTTTAAAGGGAAGAAACAAGGAGCAGCGAGACAATAGAAAGCATGCAGCGTACCGGAAAGACAGTCTTGATACTTGGCGGCGGGCTTGCAGGCCTGACAGCCGCAAAACGTCTGACCGACAGGGGTTTCTCTGTCAGGCTGATAGAGAAGCGTTCTCTTTACGGCGGCAAGGTGTCGTCCTGGAAAGACGAAGAAGGGGACTGGATTGAATCCGGCACCCACTGTTTTTTCGGAGCTTATGACGAGCTTTACGACCTGATGCGTGAGATCGGCGCCTATGATTCCGTGCTCTGGAAAGAGCACAGGCTTACCTATACGCTTTCCGGCGGAGGCAGGTTTACGTTCAATACCTGGAACCTTCCAAGTCCGCTGCATCTGGTTCCGGCCATAATAAAGAACGGGTATTTCACGTTCGGTGAGATGCTGGCTTTTTCGAAATCTCTCATTCCTTTAGCCCTGAAAAAAGACCGCTATCCTCCAACGCAGGAACATCTTACGTTTTCCGAGTGGGCAAAGCGGCACCGGTTCGGCAAAAGGCTGCTCGAAAAGATGTTCAGGCCGATGGCTCTGGCCCTCAAGTTCATTCCACCCGAAAGGATATCGGCAAAGATCATTCTCGATGTCACGGAAGTTTTTTACCGGATTCCCAAAGCTTCATGCATGGGATTTCTCAAGGGAGCTCCCGAGGAGCACCTGATCGCTCCCCTGAAACAGTATTCGGAAACACGCGGAGCGGAATGTATGAACGGAACTGAGGCGGAAGAACTGCTGTACGAGGGCGGTGAGATCCGCGGAGTACGGCTCTCGAACGGTAAGGTGCTCGAAGCCGATTACTATCTCTGTGCATTACCGGTTCACAACCTCAACAGGGTGCTGCCGGAGACAATGAAAAGGGAGCGCGCTTTTTTCGGTGATCTTCAACAGTTTGAAGGGGTTCCGGTTATTTCCGTACAGATATGGTACGACCGGCAGATAACTTCCGAAAACAACGTTCTGTTCAGTCCTGACGGCATTATTCCCGTGTATGCGGACCTTGCCAACACCACGCCTGAATACCGCACGCTCAGGGGAGAGCCGCATGAAGGCAAATCACGTTTCGAGTTCTGTGTCGCTCCGGCCGACGGCCTTTTGGGACGTACAAAGGATGAAATAATCGGCATGGTCGACGGCGATATACGAAGCTGCTTCCCTGAAACATCGAAGGGCGCCCGGATTCTGAAATCGACGCTTGTGAAAATTCCACAGTCGGTCTATGCGCCGCTTCCGGATATGGAGCGGTTCCGGCCGACACAGAAAACCCCGGTACCCAACCTTTTTCTTGCGGGCGGATTCACAGAACAGCGGTATTATGACTCCATGGGGGGAGCCGTGATGAGCGCCAACCTCGCTTCCGAAGAGATCGTGAAAGCAGCAGGCGGATAAGCTTTGAGAAAAGACGAGTCGGGCGATGTTTTTTAGGACGAAATTGTTATTTTCACTCTCCTGTCCTGAATTCGGGTAAGGGAAAAACGGTCTGTCGGGACCGGCAATGTGCGTGTCGCCCTTGTAGCTCAGTGGATAGAGCAGTAGTTTCCGGAACTAAAGGTCGGCAGTTCGAGTCTGTCCAAGGGCGCGTAGAAACAAAAACATCGGGGTGTGGCTCAGCTGGTAGAGTGCTGCGTTCGGGACGCAGAGGTCGTGGGTTCGAGTCCCGCCACCCCGACTCGGAGCGGTTGCGGCAAGTTTCGCAACCGCTTTTTACATTCTGTCGCCCGATGTCTCTTCAGCCATGCAGATGCAGCAATTGCTCGGTGCAGGTAAAAAGTATAAATTCCATAGAATGCCTTCTCATCCTGTACGAACGGTCCCCCGTAAGGACTCCCCTGGATAGGCAGACAATCATGTGTGCCGGAGGCTACCGAAAAATGGAGAGATGTCGATGACCATATTTCTGCTCTTGCTTGTTCTTATGCTGCTGGGCGTGATCGTTTTCATGATGATAACCGGTTGGCCCGGACGTCATAAGGCTGAAATTGAAAAGGCGATCAGCAGCCTGCGCAGAGAACTGGCGGAACAGCGGGTGGAATCCCTGCGTTTTATGCAGTCCATACGAACAGGTATCGAAGATACCGTTGAGGAAACACTTGAGCGGGAAATGGCTGACCTGGCAAGAAGGGGCCGTTTTCCTCACGTTTCTTTCAACCCCCGGCAGGAAGTAAAGCCGGATTCCCTGAAAGCCTCCGGGGAGCCGGAAGGCGCCGAACAGGGATCAACCAGCGAGGGTACCGAAAAGAAGAGTGAGAAACAGATGTCCCTTTTCGAAATTCAGGCTAAACAGGCCTTGAAATCTTTCCCGAAGCCGGTTGTTACAGATGAAGGCCAGGAGGAGCCGGAACAGGAACTCCCTGAAGCATCCGAGCCGAAACCTGAGCCGGATCCTGAAACCGAGCCCCGGAAGAAAAAGGAGGAAGGGAAGTACGAACGGGTCAAGGCGGCATTCTATGACGATATTCCCGATATCAGCGATATAGCCGATCTTGACGAAATGGACTGACCTATGAGTGTTTCCGAGCCTGTAGCCGTTCTTCTCCTTTCCTGTCGTGACCGCCCCGGCCTTGTTTCCCGGATTTCGCATTTCATCTTCGAGCGAGGGGGGAATATCCTTGACCTTGACGAACATGTCGATACAGCGGAAAACATGTTTTTTATCAGGGTTGCGTGGAGTATCGGCAGTGCTTCCATTCCTGCAGAAGAACTTTCCGAAGCATTCCGGCCGCTTGCCAAAGAGTTCGGTGCCGGCTGGAAGATCATGATCGGAAACGGCAACATGCGTGCCGCATTGTTCGTATCCCGCTACGATCATTGCCTGCAGGATATTCTCTGGCGGCACAGTATCGGTGAGCTTGCTCTCGATATACCGCTCATTGTTTCCAACCATCCCGACCTGGAACCTCTTGCCGAACGATACGGTATTCCATATCATCATTTCCCTGTCACGGCTGCAACTAAAACCGGTGTAGAACAGCGTGAGCTTGGACTGCTCGAACACCATGACATAGATACGGTTGTCCTGGCGCGCTACATGCAGGTGCTTACTCCCCGGTTTGTCGAACGTTTCCCGTCGAGGATCATCAATATCCACCATTCCTTTCTGCCGGCTTTTATCGGCGGAAATCCCTACCGGCAGGCTTTTGAGCGGGGAGTGAAGATCATTGGCGCAACGAGTCATTACGTGACCGAAGAACTTGATCAGGGGCCGATAATCGAGCAGGATATCGTGAGGATCAGCCACAAGGATACGCTTCTGGATCTGGTGCGGAAAGGGCGGGACCTCGAGCGCCTTGTCCTTGCCAGGGCGGTAAGGCTGCACAGTGAACACAGGATCCTGGTCAATGGAAAGAAAACGGTTGTGTTCGACTGAAATCAGTATTCCGGAAACCGGAAAGAACATCATACCTCATATCGCTTTCCCCGTCGAAGTGAATCACTCTTCAGCTCAACCGTTGCCGGTTTCACGGCTCACATAAAAATCGCCGGTTATCCCGTCATTCGAAAAAAGAATCTGCCAGAGCTGGACGTTGCGGGCGCGGAACGATCCGGCGGCGCTGAGCAGGTAATATCTCCACATTCTGTAAAAGCGTTCATCGTAAGCGTGCTTGAGGTCGGGCCAGTGACGCTCGAAGTTTTCATGCCAGGCTTTGAGCGTACGGTAGTAATCGTTACCGAAAACATGCCAGTCTTCCAGGACGTGCAGGCCTTCGCTTGCTGCGGTGATCTGCTTTGCCGACGGGAGCATCGAGTTCGGGAATATGTACTTGTGGGTCCATTTGTCCGTGTTCGTCGAGGAGCGGCGGCTGCCGATGGTGTGCAGCAGAAAAAGCCCGTCGCCGGCAAGGCACTTTCTGGTGATTTCAAAGAACCGGCGGTAGTTTTTGATGCCTACATGTTCGAACATCCCGATCGAATAGATCCGGTCGTAGCGATCCCTGATGTCGCGATAATCCATCAGCCTGACATCGACCGGCAATCCTTTTTGCAGCGCTTCGGCTTTCCTTACCTGCTCGCTGGAGACCGTGACGCCGGTGACGCTTACGCCGTAATGTTCCGCTGCGAACCGGGCGGCTCCTCCCCAGCCGCAGCCGATGTCGAGTACCTTCATGCCCGGTTCGAGGCCGAGCTTGTTGAATATGAGCCGCATCTTGTTTTCCTGCGCTTCATCGAGATTGCCCGCTCCTTTCCAGTATGCGCAACTGTAAAGCATGTGCCGGTCGAGCATTGCCTCGTACAGGTCGTTGCCGATGTTGTAGTGGGTTTCTCCGACATGGAAGGCTCTCGACGGGTGCTGCAGATTGATGAGTATTCCGGCAAGGTTGCTCAGGGCACGGGTGAACTGTGATACCTTTTTGTCGAGTTTCGCCCTGAGTACCCTGAAGAAAAACTCGTCGAGTGCGTCACACTCCCACCACCCGTCCATGTAGGACTCTCCGATGCCGAGATGGGACTCCATGATCACGCGTTTGTAGAACCGGGGGTCGAGTACCCTGATGTCCCAGGGATTTGGGCCGTCAACGGTTATTCCCGCGGATGCAAGCAGGTTTGTGAGTTTCTTTTCGTAAAAGGAGGAGGGCATGTTTATCAATCCGGCATTGCTTCGAGAAATTCCTCGATGGCATCGGTTTCTTCACGGGCAAGCTTCAGCTCCGCGGCGCCGATCGTGCCTTCAACCTGTTCGGCGCTTCGTCCTCCGACAATGGCCGCAGTGACTCCGGGGTGACGAAGTGTCCACGCGACGGCGACCTCTCCGGGTGAGGCGCCGTGTTTTTTGCCGATTGTACGCAGGAGCTCGACCAGCTCGAGGTTGTAGCGGAGGCGGGGTTCCTGGAACTCCTTGTTGTTTCGCCGCCAGTCGTTTTGAGAAAAGTTTAAAGCGCGTTCGCGGGTCATGTTTCCGGAAAGCATTCCCGAAAGCATGGGAGAGTAGACGATAACGCCGATATCCTGTTCCATGCAGAAGGGTAGTATCTCCTGTTCAATACCGCGCCGAAGCATCGAGTAAGGCGGCTGGAGGGATTCGACAGGTGCGATGGCCTGGGCTCTTTTCATCTGTTCGACATCGAAGTTCGATACTCCGATGTGCTTTACCAGTCCTTCCTCCTTCAGCTCGGCCATTGTTCGCCAACCCATCTCGATATCTTCCTCAGGGCTCGGCCAGTGGATCTGGTAAAGATCTATGATGTCTGTTTTGAGGCGCATCAGGCTTGCCTCGCACTCCCGCCAGAGGGAGTCCCGTTTAAGGCTGTTGGTGATCTGGCGGCTGCTGTCCCACACAAGGGAGCATTTGGTGAAAATGTAGGGCTTTTCTGCCGTGCCTTGAAGCGCTTTTGCGACAAGCTCCTCTGAATGCCCGAGCCCGTAGACCGCGGCTGTATCGATCCAGTTGATCCCGCGCTCGATGGCGCGCTCGATCGCTTCTACGGCCTTGTTGTCGTCCTGCGGACCCCAGCCGTGGGACCAGTTTTCTCCACCGATGGCCCAGCTACCGAAGCCGATGGGGGTTATCTCCATGCCGGTACTGCCGAATCGTCGTTTTTCCATGGGAGGACAGCTGAATTATGACGGCCTTTCAGGAAAAATATGATAAAAATTGACAAACACCAGCTTGACCCAGGGTGATGGTCGGTATCAGGATGCGGATGAGGTTCCGGTTTTGAACTCCGATGTCTCGTGGAACATGACGCCGGGATAGTTTTCCTTTGCGACGTTGAGCATCCACTCGCTTTCGGCAAAGAACACCGGGTGACCTTCCTTGTCTTCGGCTATGACCGACGATTTGCGGCGCATGAACTCGTCGAACTGTTCCTTGTCGTCAGGCGTGATCCAGAATGCCTTGTAGTAGCGGAGAGGGAGGAAATCGCATTTTGCACCGTATTCATGTTCGAGGCGGAAACGGATCACATCGAACTGCAGCTCGCCGACGGTGCCGATGATCTTGCGGCTGCCGTGCTGCAGGAAAAGCTGGGCGAGGCCTTCTTCTGTAAGCTGGCGCAGCCCTTTTTCAAGCTGCTTTGACTTGAACGGATCGCGGTTGATGACCTCCTTGAAGATTTCAGGTGAAAAACTCGGAATCCCGCGGAACCGGAGCTCTTCGCCTTCAGTGAGGGTGTCGCCGATCTTGAGGTTTCCGTTGTCGTAGAGTCCGATAACGTCACCCGGCCAGGCGGCTTCGATAAGGTTTTTTTCGTTTGCCATGAATTGGGTGGGATTGGCGAAACGCATTTTTTTACCAAGGCGAGTATGGTGGTAAAAAGTGTTTCGCTCGAACTTTCCCGAACAGATCTTGAAGAAAGCCGTGCGGTCCCGGTGGTTCGGGTCGAGGTTGGCGTGAATTTTGAAGACAAAACCGGTCATGGCTGATTCCGAAGCCTTCACCATTCTTTCCGATGCCTCCCGCTCGTGGGGGCACGGTGCGATCTCGAGGAATGTGTCGAGCATTTCAGCGACACCGAAATTGTTTACGGCGCTTCCGAAAAAGACCGGCGCGAGGGAGGCTTCCAGGTACTGTTGCTTGCTGAACGGTTCGTAGACTCCCTCGATGAGATCGACATCGTCGCGGAGTTTCCGGGCAAATGTCTCCGATACCCAGCGGTCGAGCTCGGGATCGTCGGTGCCCTGGATTTCGATGTAGTGTTCCGTGATCCTGGTCTGGTCTGGTTCGAACAGGTTGAGCTGTTTCCGGTAGAGATTATAGACGCCGCGGAAGTTCTGTCCCTGGCTGATGGGCCAGGTGAGCGGCCGGACCTGTATCTGCAGCTTGTCTTCCAGTTCGTCGAGGATCTCGAACGGATCCCGGCCTTCACGGTCCATCTTGTTGACGAATATGATGACCGGAGTGTTTCGCATGCGGCAGACCTCCATGAGGCGTTCGGTCTGGGCCTCGACGCCTTTGACGCTGTCGACGACCAGGATGACGCTGTCGACGGCTGTAAGCGTACGGTAGGTGTCTTCCGCGAAATCCTTGTGGCCGGGGGTGTCGAGAATATTGACCTTGATCCCTCTGTACTCGAAACCCATGACCGACGTCGCTACCGAAATACCGCGCTGTTTTTCGATTTCCATGAAATCGCTCGTGGCGGTTTTTCTGATCTTGTTCTGCTTGACGGCCCCGGCGGTTTTGATCGCTCCGCCGAACAGCAGGAACTTTTCCGTCAGGGTTGTCTTGCCGGCGTCAGGGTGGCTGATGATGGCAAAGGTTTTCCTTTTCTGTATCTCGTGGTCCATGGGTTGTCGTATCGATGTCTCGCCGGAAGCGTTGTCAGTATGGTCTCGATAATGATCTGCTGCAATCGTTTCAATGGAAAACGCCAAAGATACGAAGGCGGAAAGGAAAAAGAAAATTGTGCAAAGCAGCCGCGAGTTTTCTATTTTTTTATTGCATCGAGACAGCGCTTCTATCGTTATTACAAATACATTGAATATGCCGGTACATCCACATGCAGGCAAGCTTCCCGCAGAGGACATGCTTGTCAATGCAGCACGCCTGGTCACCGACTACTATACATTGTCACCCGATCCGGGGGTCAAGAAGCAGCGGGTTTCCTTCGGGACATCGGGGCACAGGGGATCGTCATCCATTTTTTCATTCAACGAGCAGCATATCCTTGCGGTCAGCCAGGCAATCTGCCACTACCGGTTACGGGAAAACATTACCGGCCCGGTGTTTCTCGGCATGGATACCCATGCGCTTTCCGAGCCGGCTTTTGTGACCGTGCTCGAAGTCCTTGCGGCTAACGGTGCCGATGTCATGATTGCCGATGAACAGCAGCGCTACACGCCCACTCCCGTTATTTCTCATGCCATCCTGACCTGGAACCGGACAAATGGAAAAAATCCGGCCGACGGTATTCTTCTGACCCCGTCCCATAATCCGCCTTCGGACGGAGGGATCAAGTACAATCCTCCACACGGGGGACCGGCAGAAGAGGACGCAACGCGTTGGATAGAAAACAAGGCAAACCGTCTGCTCGAGAATGGACTGAAGGGAGTGAAAAGAAGGCCGCTACAAAAAGATGTATTATCGCCGACCATACACCGCTACGATTACCGTAAAACCTATATCGCCGACCTCGGGAAGCTGATCGACTTCAACGCCATCTCGTCATCAGGGATCAGGCTCGGGGTCGATCCGCTCGGCGGCGCAGGATTGTCCTACTGGGAGCATATTGCAGACGCTTATCGCCTCGATCTTACCGTACTGAACAAAACCATCGACCCGACATTCCGTTTCATGAGTGTCGATCATGACGGAAGGATCAGGATGGATCCTTCTTCTCCTTACACCATGCAGCCGCTGATCGGCAAAAAAGACGAATTCGATATTGCGTTTGCCTGCGATACCGATTACGATCGTCACGGTATCGTGACGAAAAGCTCGGGTCTTCTGCAGCCGAACCACTTTCTTTCGGTCTGCATCGATTACCTCTTCCGTCATCGGCAGAACTGGCCGGCTGATGCCATGGTGGGCAAGACGCTGGTGAGCAGCAGTATGATCGACAGGGTGGCGGCAAGGCTTCAGAGAAAGGTGTTCGAGGTTCCGGTTGGGTTCAAGTGGTTTGTCGACGGTTTGCGGGATGGTTGTCTGGGTTTTGCCGGAGAGGAAAGCGCAGGAGCCACCTTTCTCCGCAAGGATGGCAGCACCTGGACGACCGACAAGGATGGTTTTGCCCTGACGCTTCTTGCAGCCGAGATCACCGCTCGAACGGGAAACGACCCCGGTGAACTTTATCGCGGCCTGACCTGTGAGCTGGGGGACCCTTTATACAAAAGGATCGATGTTCCGTGCGAACCGGCGGACAAAGAGAAGTTGAAACAGCTTTCTCCCGACAATATCCGTTCCGATGAACTTGCAGGAGAAGCCGTCAGGTCGATTCTGTCACATGCGCCGGGAAACGGCGCTGCAATAGGAGGAATCAAGGTCGGCACCGATAACGGCTGGTTTGCCGCAAGACCTTCAGGGACAGAAAACATCTACAAGATCTATGCTGAAAGCTTTCTGGGCGATGATCATCTGGATCGCCTCGCTGAAGAGGCTCAGGAACTGGTTGATGAGGTATTAAGGGGTGGGGGAGTGACGAGTGACAAGTGACGAGGGGGGAGAGGAGTAAGGAGGAATGGGGAATCGTGAATAGGAAAGGGGGACGGAAGCCGGAGACCGGATATCGGGAACAGGAGAACGATGTAAGAGTTGTCTGGTTTGTTTCCGGTCATTTTCGTCCCTTTTGTCCTTTGAAGTCGTTTATCCGCAGAGCCTTTTTCCTATCTTTAACTTTTTGCGCCGTTCGGCAAAAGGCAACAGAAACTATTACCACAAGCAAATTATGGATTACAGAATCGAGAAAGACACCATGGGCGAAGTCAGTGTTCCCGCAGAAAAATTCTGGGGAGCCCAAACCCAGCGGTCGGTGGAGAATTTTAAAATCGGGCCGTCGGGTTCGATGCCGAAAGAAATTATCGAGGCATTCGGCTACCTGAAAAAAGCCGCAGCCATCACCAACTGCGAGCTCGGCGTGCTTGCAGAAGAGAAGCGGGATGCGATCGTATCCGTATGCGATGAAATTATCGAAGGCAAACTGCAGGACCAGTTCCCGCTGGTTGTCTGGCAGACCGGTTCCGGTACCCAGTCGAACATGAACGTCAACGAGGTTGTTGCCAACCGGGCGCATGTGCTTGCAGGAAACACGCTCGGTGAAGGAGATCGACTTCTCAATCCCAACGATGACGTCAACAAGTCGCAGTCGTCAAATGATACATTTCCGACAGCCATGCATATCGCCGGATACAAGATGCTTGTCGAAAAGACCATTCCCGGTATTATCCGGCTCCGTGACGAGCTGAAGAAAAAATGCGAAGAGATGGCCGATGTGGTCAAGATAGGCCGTACCCACTGGATGGATGCGACGCCCCTGACCCTTGGGCAGGAGTTTTCAGGGTATGTTTCTCAGCTCGATCACGGCATACAAGCTATAAAAAACACGCTGCCGCACCTGTCGGAGCTGGCCCTTGGCGGGACTGCTGTCGGTACCGGTCTCAATACGCCCGACGGGTATGCCGTAAACGTTGCGGAGACCATTGCCGGGCTGACCGGCCTTCCGTTCGTCACTGCCGCAAACAAGTTCGAGTCCCTTGCGGCCCATGACGCTGTTGTCGAGTCTCACGGAGCGTTGAAGCAGGTTGCCGTGAGTCTCATGAAAATCGCCAATGATATCAGAATGCTTGCTTCCGGACCCCGAAGCGGTATCGGGGAAATTGTCATTCCACCCAAC
The DNA here is from genome assembly GCA_028280025.1 of Chlorobium sp. GTDB lineage: Bacteria > Bacteroidota > Chlorobiia > Chlorobiales > Chlorobiaceae > Prosthecochloris. The sequence continues at coordinate 11,124 of JANQMO010000026.1, forward strand.
GAGCCCGGATCGTCAATCATGCCCGGCAAGGTGAATCCGACACAGGTAGAGGCCATAACCATGGTTTGTGCTCAGGTTATGGGTAACGATGTCGCGGTCAGCGTCGGGGGTTCCAACGGCCATTTCGAGCTGAATGTTTTCAAGCCGGTCATGATCTACAATCTTCTGCAGTCCGCTGAACTGATCGGGGACGCATGTGTTTCCTTTGCCGAAAAATGCGTCTGCGGCATCGAACCGAATCACCCGAGAGTCAAGGAGCACCTTGAAAATTCCCTGATGCTGGTAACGGCGCTCAATCCGTATATCGGATACTACAAAGCAGCCGAGATCGCCAAGAAAGCTCATGCGGAAGGAACGACCCTTCGCGAAGCGGCTGTGGCGCTCGGACACCTGACCAGTGACCAGTTCGACCAATGGGTTGTGCCTTCGAAAATGACGGGGAAAAGAGGGGAGTGACGAGTGACAAGTGACGAGTACCGAAGCGGGTGAGGCTGAGTATTGAGCCATTCAGCAATGAGTGCTGAGTTCTCAGTTCTTGGTGGGACGAAAAAAGACTTGATTGCTGGAAAGCTCGGTAGTTGGTAGTGGGTGATAGGGATGATAGACAGCAGTCTTCAGTGGGCAGTCGGCTGGTTGTAGGGGCGAATAATTATTCGCCTGGCCTGAGGTCGTAAGCAAGGGCGAGATGAATCTGGACTGTAGACTGTGAACTGCCTGCTGCAGACTATTTTTCTATATAGTCGGCGGAATGCAGGGGCGTATTTCTCAACCTGTTATGTCTCATGATATGAAGCATATAGAACCGAAGGATTTCATGGTTCCCGAAGGACATAATATCTCGCTCGGGAAATGGCCTACGGATATTCCGAAAGTTTATTCTTCGAAAGATGAGTACAGGGACATACTCGGGGATCATGTCCGCGAGCTGAGCGACTTGCAGCGTATCCATTATGCTGATAACCGGTATGCCGTACTGCTGATTTTTCAGGCCATGGATGCCGCCGGAAAAGACAGCGTGATACGCCATGTCATGTCGGGCGTGAACCCGCAGGGGTGCCAGGTCTACAGTTTCAAGCATCCAAGTCATGAAGAACTCGAGCACGATTTTCTCTGGCGCACCAACTGCGCTCTTCCCGAAAGAGGACGGATCGGCATTTTCAACCGTTCGTATTATGAAGAGGTGCTGATTGTCAGGGTGCATCCCGAGATTCTCGAAAGCCAGCAGATTCCCGAAAACCTGTTGAACGGCGACGATGTCTGGAAAAACCGGTACCGTTCGATCAACAATCTGGAGCATCATCTCTATCACAACGGGACGAGGATCGTCAAGTTTTTCCTGCACCTGTCGAAGGAAGAGCAGCGCAGGCGTTTTCTGAGAAGAATAGACGAGCATGAAAAGAACTGGAAGTTCAGCATCGCCGATATCGAGGAGCGAAATTTCTGGGGCGAGTACATGAAGGCCTATGAGGCTTGTATCGAAGAGACGAGCACCAGGAGAGCGCCATGGTACATTGTTCCGGCGGATGACAAAAAAAACGCCCGCCTGATCGTTTCCACGATTATCCTCGATACGTTCAAATCCCTCGATATGTCCTATCCGGAAACCACCGAAGAGCGCCGGAAAGAGTTGCAGCAGATCAGGGAAATGCTTGCCGGCGGGGAAAAGAAGGAATAATCATTTTCCATGTTTGTTCCATTCAGCAATATGGTTACATTTTTCCTGTGTTCTTTTTCAAACTGATACAATCAAGATACCCCTTGACCGGGGTTTAATAGGGAATCACGTGAAAATCGTGAGCTGACGCGCAACTGTAAGCCCGTTGTGGTGTTTGCCGGCATTGAGCCACTGTTCCTCTGGAGGGGACGGGAAGGCGCCGGTAAAAAGGGTAAGCCAGGAGACCTGTCTTGTTTTTTCTTCGGGAAGGCTGTGCATCGGCTGTGCTTCCCGAATCCTGACAGTAATGGTATGCTTTCGCGATTAAAAGCAGGCGACAGGAACAAGAATGCTTTCCCCTTTTTGTATTTCCTTCATATCGTTTTCCGCGAGAGACAGCCGTTACGGCTTGTTCACCTTTTAACTGTACTCTCATGATGGAAAACAAACCGTGTTTTGATGACGCGAACATCATCAAACGTGACGGAAGGGTTGTACCTTTCGACGAGGACAAGATCACATTTGCAGTTTTCAGGGCTCTTCGGGCGGTCGGCAGGCCCGATCGGCAGTATGCTGCGGTACTGAGCGGACAGGTCGTTAACGACCTTGGAGGGAGAAGCTGCGATACCCCTCCTTCAGTCGAGGAAATACAGGATATTGTAGAAAAGGTTCTGTTTGAGAACAATGTTTTCGATGCGGCCAGGGCCTACATTATCTATCGATTCCAGCATCGCAACATGCGGGAGACGAGGGAAATATTTGCAAATATCGACCTTGTTGACGATTACCTGCATCTGAGGGACTGGCGGGTCAGGGAAAATGCCAACCTGAGCTATTCGCTCCAGGGATTGAATCATCACATATCGAGTCTTGTCAGTTCTCAGTACTGGCTCAATGAAATCTATCCTGACGAGATTGCCGAGGCTCACAGAGATGGACGCATCCATATACATGACCTTGGTTCACTGAGTGTCTACTGTGTCGGCTGGGATCTTGAAGATTTGCTGATGAACGGTTTCCGGGGGGTGGAACAGCAGGCATCCAGCAGGCCGGCAAGGCATCTGCGAAGCGCGCTCGGCCAGATCGTGAACTTTTTTTACACCATGCAGGGAGAGGCGGCCGGCGCCCAGGCTTTTTCCGGCTTCGATACCCTGCTTGCACCGTTTATCCGGTATGACGGGCTGGATTATGCCGGGGTAAAGCAGTGTCTGCAGGAGTTCTTTTTCAACATGAATGTCCCGACAAGGGTCGGTTTTCAGACGCCGTTCACCAATGTGACGCTTGATCTTGTTGTCCCGGAACCCATGAAAAACAGGCCGGCCATTATCGGAGGCCGGGCTCAGGAGGCTGTCTACGGGAACTTTCAGGAAGAGATGGATCTTTTCAACAGGGCGTTTGCCGATGTTATGCTCGAAGGCGATGCCAACGGTTCGGTCTTTTCATTTCCGATCCCCACATACAACATTACACCCGATTTTGACTGGGACAACCCGGTCTACGACGGTATCTGGGAAATGACGGCAAAGTATGGTATTCCGTATTTCTCGAATTTCGTGAATTCGGACATGAATCCTGACGATGTCAGGAGCATGTGCTGCCGTCTTCGTCTTGACAAGCGTGAACTGCAGAGCAGGGGAGGAGGGCTTTTCGGATCCGATCCTCTCACCGGTTCCGTAGGGGTAGTGACCATCAACCTGCCTGAACTGGGCTATCTCTCGCAAACGGAGGGGGAATTCTATCAGCGGCTTTCGAGGGTTATGGAGCTTGCAAAAAGCAGTCTCGAGATAAAGCGAAAGGTTATTGAACGTCTGACAGCGCAGGGCCTCTATCCCTACTCCCGTTTTTATCTGCGCAATCTCCTCAAGAAAAACGGACGGTACTGGGACAATCATTTTTCCACGATAGGCCTGATCGGCATGAACGAGTGTTGTTTGAACTTTCTTGGCTGTTTGCTCGGTGACGCCGAAGGCCGCAGGTTCAGCCTGAGGGTACTGGATTTCATGCGCGACCGGCTTGCGGAGTTCCAGGATGAAACCGGTCATATCTACAACCTCGAGGCGACACCCGCCGAGGGGACATCCTACCGCCTGGCAAAAATGAACAAAACGAAATATCCCGATATCATCGTTGCCAACCAGGAAGCAGCTGTGAACGGGGCGGAACCTTTCTACACCAACTCGTCACAACTGCCGGTTAACTTCACCGACGATCTTTTTGAGGCACTTCATCTTCAGGATGAATTGCAGGTCCGCTATACGGGGGGAACCGTTTTTCATGCATTTCTTGGTGAGAAAAACATGCCGGCTTCTTCCGCACGCAGGCTTGTAAGGATGATTACCTCCAATTTCCGCCTTCCCTACGTGACGCTTTCACCGACCTTCAGCATTTGTCCGTCCCACGGTTATCTTGCCGGAGAGCATGAACTGTGTCCCCATTGCATGGGAGACGGCCTGGAAAGCCGTTGTCTCGTATTTTCACGTATTGTCGGATATCTCAGGCCGGTTGAGCAATGGAATGCAGGCAAACAGGTCGAGTTCCATGAACGAAAGCTTTACCGCGCCGAGTCATCAGGGAGTGCAGGGAAAGCGGAAATGAGTGTAGACGTTATGGCGCCATGATCGATTGCAACCGCAGGAGGATAAGCTGTGCCGAACTGCCTGTCGGCGGATTCATCAAGCAGAGTCTGAATGATTACGCCGGCAGGGTATCGGCTGTTGTGTTCACTCGGGGATGCAATTTTCGGTGTGTCTACTGCCATAATCCTGACCTTGTTCTTCCGGAGAGACTTTCCCGTATCCCGCCGCTCGGACTGGAAGATATCGAGGCGTGGCTTTCGGCGAACAGGAAACTGCTCGATGCGGTTGTCATAACCGGTGGAGAACCAACCATACACGCCTCTCTTCCAATGTGGATCAGAAGAATCAGGACATTGGGGATGGAGGTGAAGCTCGATACAAACGGGACCAATCCGGCGATGCTCGAACGCTTGATCCGGGACGGCCTGGTTGATTATATCGCCATGGACCTCAAGACGGTGCCTGACAGGGAAAAATATTCTTCGGTTTGCGGCTGCAGGATATCAGGGGAGTTGATCGATGATATTCAACGTTCGCTCTCCATACTTCAGCGGTCCGGCATTTCCTGCGAGGTCCGCAGTACCCTGATTGGCTCACACCATACGGCAGACGATGTTATTGCAATGGCAGACAAGGCGGGACGGCCGGTCTGTCTCCAGCAATGTGATACGTCAAGGACACTGCGTAATATCTCTGAAAAAGGATCCGAAAAAAAAGAAATCGGAAAAATTGCTGCTTTGGCAGAACGAAATGGAGTGAAGGTTTGTTTAAGATGATGTAGTGACTGTTGTTTCTTTCTCCGTTCAACCTGTCCTGTACCGCAAAAAGTGGGGCAGGTTTTTTATGTGGTTCCGGCTGTTCTGATGGTTACCTTGAAATCGGAAGGTTTGCCGAAATACATCCAGGAGCTGACAAGCACGTCAGCTCCTGCATCTGCATAACTTGCGGCATTTTCAGCGTCTATTCCCCCGGCGGCGGCAATGATCGTTTTCCTGTTGCTGCTTCTGAGAGCATTCGAGACCTCGCGTACCGACGAGGGGGGGAGTTTGTCGAGCTGAATGATGTCCGCTCCTGCTTCGGCCACCATGACGGCGTCATTGACGCTTTCCACTTCCACGGCGACTTTTTTTTCAGGACATCGTTTTCTTACCTGCGGCAGCATGCCGCATAACGCATTCAGTCCTCCGAGCAGATCATAGTGGTTCGAAAAGATCAGTATCGAGTCAGACAGTCCGAGACGGTGCGGAAAACCGCCGCCCGCACAAAGCGCCTTGAGAGAGAGCTGTTTTGTCCCTGGCAGATGTTTCCTGGTACCGCATACCGCGATATTTTTTTTGACGCCGTGTGCCTGTTCAACCATCGAACGTGTCCTTGTCGCTATGCCCGAGAAATGTTCCAGAAGATTCTGTGCCGCTTTCCATCCCATATGGAGCTGCTCAGGATTTCCCCTTGCAGACAGGACGGGCTTTTCTGTATCGGCCCGGCTTCCGCTTGCAGCATGTATTGTTGTTTCTGCGCCAAGGAGGGTCAAAACGGCAGCCGCTTCTTCACTGCAGCAGACCGTGAGCGGTTCTTTTGGCAGGAACTGTATTTCTGCACCGGCGGGACCGAAGTCAAGGATTGAGCTTGTCAGGTCCATATACGGCACGTCTTCCCTGAGAAGGGCGGTGATTTCCATCTGGGTCAATGAGTACTGCACGATACACTGTTTTCTGTTCCGCGTCCTGAATTGCAATGGTCATGTTCAATATAGCGACACGCTGCGGAAAAAGGTGCTGTCAGCACTGCCCGGCGTACGGCTGGATCGTGGTGAGCACTGTTGTGCTCGATACGTAAGATTGCCGGAAAATGAAAAAATATGAGGTGATTATTCGTTAACAATCGTTAATAAGCATGTTTCCGGGCTTCCAAATGAATATTGGGCTGATTTTTTTACGTTTATGACAGGCAAGGGTGTTGAGAACCTGTAGACAGGAACGAAATTGTTCGATGTTGAAACAATAGGTTTATTTTTGCAAGAATAGTGCCAGGAATTGACAGGACCTTGTTAACTCATTATATTAAAGGAAGTAATGGGTGATGCGACTTTCTCTCGGCCCCATCGGAAAGGGTGTCCGGACTTACCGTGCTGTTTCTTGTGAAAGCCTGTTGATAAATGTTGACAGAATGTTGATAACTTCTTGTCTGTCTTCTGCAGGCTACTGAGCATGGCGGTTTGAAAGCGATCCGAGGCATGCTGTTCCTGTATTTTTCAACATGAATCGAGGTGGTGTTACAATGATTGAGCTGTCGTATGATGAACATGCCAGACGCGCAAAAAACATCAGGCTTATACTTTCGGATAATGACGGCGTTATGACCGATAACGGTGTCTACTATTCAGACCGGGGTGAGGCCTTGAAACGCTATTCCATAAGGGACGGTATGGCGGTGGAGCGTCTTCTTGCAGCAGGGATCGTGACCGGGATCATGACCGGGGAGACTTCGCCGAGCCTTGTCAAGAGGGCGGAGAAGCTCTGTATCGAACATCTGTATCTCGGCATAAAGGACAAAAAAGCGAAGCTCGATGAGATACTTCGGGAAACAGGTCTGCAAGCCAATGAGGTGGCCTATATCGGAGATGATGTCAATGACCTCGAGATCATGCGGTTTCTCTCGGATTCCGGACTGACGGCATGTCCCGGAGACGCGACGGATTTTGTCCGTCCTGTTGTTCATTATATCTGCAAGGCCCCGGGCGGCAACGGCGCTTTCAGGGAGTATGCGGAAATGCTTATTGCATTAAGGTGCCCATCAACGGCATGACTAACCTGTCACAGCAGAAAATTGCTTATGGCTGCAGTTTGGTAGATTGCTTTTCCTCTGTTAATTTTAGCGACATTTTCAATGGCCGAACGGTGTCTGGCCGATGAAACGGCATATGAAAAACCGGCCGGCAATACTGAATAACAGATAACCGACAGAATATAATGAGCGAGAACAAGCAGAACGGGATACAGGAATTTGAATACAAGGCTGAAATGAAACAGCTATTGAACCTCATCGTTCATTCGCTGTATACGCATCCGGAGATTTTTCTCAGGGAACTGATATCCAATGCATCCGATGCATTGAGCAAAGTCCGTTTCGGCCAGCTTACCGATAACAGCGCTGGAGAAGAAGGAGAAGAGTTGAAAATAACGATCGCTCTCGATGAAAAGGAGCGGACGGTTGTCATCAAGGACAACGGGACGGGCATGAGCGAAGAGGAGCTTATCGCCAACCTCGGTACGGTGGCCAAATCGGGCACGCTCGGTTTTCTTCAGACATTGAAAGCCGAACAGGGCGAAAAGGGCGGGATCGATGCAAACCTGATCGGTCAGTTCGGTGTCGGTTTTTATTCCGTCTTTATGGTAACCGATGAGGTTACGGTAGAAACCAAAACAGACGGCGCCGTGGGGTGCAGATGGAAATCCGGAGGAGAGGGATCCTATACAATCGAAAAAACAGACCGTGAAAAACGGGGAACCGCCATTTCGTTCACCCTCAAGGAGGAAGCGAAGGAGTTTGCTGAAGCATATCGGGTGGAGAACATCATCAGGAAGTATTCCAACTTTGTCGATTTCCCTATCTATCTCGACAACAAGAAGGTCAACAGCGTTACGGCGCTCTGGCAGAAATCCAAAAGCGAACTGAGCGAGGAAGAGGTCAACGAGTTCTACAAGTTCATTGCTGTGGACTACCAGGAGCCGCTCGACTACCTCCATCTTTCCCTGGAGGGGGTGGTGAATTTCAAGGCATTGCTTTTTCTCCCGAAGGAAGCTCCCATGGATCTTCTCTACCAGCAGGGGGCGCTCGAAAATCACGGGCCGCAGCTCTATGTCCGGAAGGTCATGATACAGCATGAATGCAAGGACCTTCTTCCGGAATATCTGCGGTTTGTCAAGGGCGTTGTGGAAACAGAGGATCTTCCGCTGAATGTATCACGCGAGGTGGTGCAGAACAGCCCTGTCATGGCAAAAATCCGCCAGATACTCACCACAAAGATTATCGCATGGTTCGAGTCTCTTGCTGCAGAGCAGCCGGAAAAGTTCCGCCGGTTCTACAAGGCATTCGGTCCTGTTGTCAAAATCGGGCTCAATACCGATTTTACGAACCGCGAGAAACTGATAGAACTGTTGCGGTTTGTAAGCACGGCAACAGAGGAAGAAGAATATGTGACGCTGAAAGAGTATGTCGGTCGTATGACAGAAGACCAGAAAGAGATCTATTATCTGTCGGGAGACAGCAGGGAGCAGATGCTGTCGAATCCCAACCTGGAATATTTCCGTAAGAAGGGGATCGAGGTGCTTCTCCTGACCGATCCTGTCGATGTTTTTGTGATTCCGTCAATCAATGAATACGACAAAAAGCCGCTTAAATCAGTCGAGAAAGCCGATATCGATTTCAAGGCCGGAGAGGAGCAGGAAAAAGAAGCGCTCAGTGAAGCGATGATCGGGACGGTTCTGAGAATTTTCAGGGAGACGCTGGGCGACAGGGTGGAAGATGTCGCTGAATCCCGCCGTCTGGTCAGTTCACCGGTCACTCTGGTCAGCGGCAAGGATTCCGTCGATCCGCAGATCGAGAAAATGCTCAGGATGATGAAGCAGGCTGACGCTCCCGGCGGGAAAAAGGTGCTTGAGGTCAATCCTTCACACGCTGTCATCAAGAACCTTGCGGGGCTCTGCATGCTTGACGAAAACAATCCGTTAATCCGCACGACGATACATCACCTCTATGAGGGGGCGCTGCTTCTCGAAGGCAGCCTGGAAGGCACGGCTGAATACATAAGCCGTATGAACGATATTATAGAGGTCGCGACAAGACAGGCTAAAAGCTGAACGGCTTCTTCTATTCATGCTATAACCAATCCTGACCAGTGAAAAACCATCAGCATATCAAAACGGGCCGCATTCTGCCTCTCCAGCGGAGCGAGCTGACCGAGCACTATATCTATAAAAAGCTCTCGACCGTTGTCAAGGGCGTGAAAAACAGGAGAGTTCTTTCCCAGATAGCTGACGATGAGCTTCGCCATTACAATGTTTTCAAGTCCTATACCGGGAAGGATGTCAGGCCGAGCCGGATGAAGATCTGGTTTTTTACCCTCATCAGTACGCTGTTCGGGCTGACCTTCGGGCTCAAGCTGATGGAGAAGGCCGAGAAAAAAGCAGGCAATGTGTATGGCACGCTTTCTTCTTCTTTCAGTGAACTCCAGGGGATTATCAGCGACGAGGAAGAGCATGAACAGGCGCTTATCGATCTGCTTGAAGAGGAACGTCTCAAGTACACCGGTTCTGTTGTGCTGGGCCTCAACGACGCCCTTGTGGAACTCATGGGGGTGCTTGCAGGCCTGACCTTCGCGCTGCAGGATTCACGGTACGTAGCGTTGACCGGTATTATTACGGGGTTTGCCGCGGCAATGTCCATGGCCGCGTCGGAATATCTTTCTACAAAAAACGAGGCGGGAACGAAAAGCCCGTTCAGGGCTGCGTTCTATACGGGAATCGCCTATATCCTGACGGTTGTGGTCCTCATTACGCCTTATCTTGTTATCCCGTCACTCTATGCTGCCCTGGGCACTGCGTTTGCAGCTTCGATTGTCATTATAGCGTTTTTCAATTTCTACATCTCCGTGGCCAGGGATATTCCGTTCCGGAGCAGGTTTCTGGAAATGGCCGGCTTGAGTCTGGGTGTGGCGGTTCTGAGTTTTCTGGCCGGTATGGTTGTAAGGATCGTTTTCGGGATCGAGGGATGATTTACGTGCTCTGTTTTTCCCGGAGAACACGGAGTACTTCCTTCATCGAGGATTCGTAAGCCGAAGGCCGGGAGGTATCTATCATGAGCGCTCTGTTTTTTTCAGCATCCTGCAGGGGCTGCATCTCTCCGATTTGCTGACGGAGAACGCTGCAATCGGCTTCAGAGGCATCCTTTCCTTTCTCCAGTCTTTTTCTCACACGTTCCAGAAGAAGCGTTTCCGGCGCTTCAAAAAAAAGAATGTTTGCCGGAACCCCGGCATCTTTGCCCAGTTCAAGAAAACGTGCTCTCTCGTCCCGGTGCAGAAAGGTTGCGTCGACAATGACCGGGTAGCGGTTTTCAAGACAACGAACGGCAAGGTCGAAAAGCCGCGAATAGGTCGACTCGGAGCTTTTTGAGGAATACATTTGTCTGTTCAACTCGGGGTTGCTTTTTATGAGCTGACCGAGTCCGAAAAGCCTTTTTCTTTCGACATCGGAACGGATGTGTACAGCCTGCAGCCGGGACGCGAGATCACGGGCGAAGGTCGTCTTGCCGCTGCCGGACACGCCGCAGGTTATGACGAGCGAAGCTTTGCCCGGCGTCGTTGATGCAAGGGCTGTTTCGACATATGAGCAATGTTCGGTGCGCGTTGCTTTTTTGTCATCGGGATCTGTTTCCTGCAGAAGGCGTATTGCAGTGACTTTTGCCCGAACCATGGCTCTGTAGGTCTTGTAAAACCTCAGAAGAGCCAGACCTTCATAGTCCCCGGTATATGAAAGGTAGCCGTTGAGGAATCTCCATGCGTGTTCGGGGTGTCCGCTGTGTTCGAGATCCATCACCAGAAAGGCGATTTCGCTGATGACGTCGATGGTGCAGAGAAAAGAATTGAATTCGATACAGTCGAAAATCATGACCTTTCCCTTCCAGACGACCATGTTGCCCGTGTGCATGTCTCCGTGGCATTGACGAATGCTGCCGTTTTCTTTCCTTGAAAGGAGGAGGGGCCGAAGGCGCGCGAACTCGTTTTCCGTCCAGTTCCCGACCTGCTCAAGCCGGGCGATCTCATCGGGATTATTGCTCAGACGTTCCGACTCGGTGAAATTGTCCCGAACAGGCCTGATAAGGATTTCCGGCCGTCCGAAGGGTGTTTCCGGTTCGGCTGACGGTGCGTTTTCATGAAACAGCGCGACAGTCCTGCTGATCTCATCGATGTGTTCCCCTGTCAGCTTTTCCTCTGAAAGAAGCGTGTCGAGTTCGAGCCGCCGGTCAAACTGGATCATCTGTACGGCATAGTCGATAATCCCGCCTTTTCCTCCGATCGTTATACTGCCCGGCTGTTCGGTAACAGGGATGACGTCGAGGTAGAGGTCGCCGCACAGAACACGGTTTCGACGAAGTTCTTCCCGGCAATAGTATTCCCTTTTTTCAAGCGTCGAGAAATCAAGGAATCCCAGGTTGACCGGCTTTTTGATCTTGTAGGCGTAAGGACCTGTGAGGAACACAAGCGAGATATGTGTTTCCACCAGCAGTATTTCGTCGACAGGGTGGGGATAAGCCGATGGTTTCAGGAGCGATTCGACGAGATTGCCCATGACGTACTCTGTTCTCCTTTTCGGCATCCTGCGTTCCGGTTGAAGATGTCTGTGCCGTGAGGACGTTGCTGGTTTAATCAGAAAAATATTGTAAATTCAGGGTTTATAAAAATAACGCCTAAATTGAGCGATTGTCGAGCATGCCACAGATGCACGGCACAGGAAATGCCGCTGTATCCCGACACGTCGGGACGCAAGTTCCCTGTAACGAAGCAGATGTGGCCCTGTGAAATATTCGGCCTGATTTCACGGGGTCGGCATTTCCCGACTTGTCGGGATTTCAACAAATGCGGTTCTTTACCTATTTTCACGTTCACCCTGCAGATGAGGGATAATCTCTATAAAAAGAGAGTATAAAAGATTTTCTTTGATAAACTTACGATTATGGAGCATCCCGACGAGTCGGGACGCTCAGTTTAGGTAACAATGAGTGATCGAATGCAAGCACATTTCCGGCTTGCTGCTTGTCAAAACAAATGGGACTCGCTGCATGATACAGTTGTCTAAAATTTTGTGTCCTACCGATTATTCCAAGACATCCGACAAAGCTGTCAGGTACGCGATCGAACTCGGCCGTAAAGTCGATGCCCACGTGCGTTTTCTTCACATCATGCAGCCGGAAAACATTGCCGAGAAAACAGCATACAGTTACGGTGTGACCAAAAAGGCGGCAAACTATGATGCTGTATCGGATGAGTTCCGGCAACTGATGATGGATGAAAAAAAGAAAGGGCTTTCTGCCGATATCCTGATCCTGAGAGGTAATCCCTGCGACTCGATTATCGAGCAGGCCAATGCATGGGGTGCCGATCTGGTGATCATGGGTTCCCATGGCAGGACCGGACTGACACGTCTTCTCATGGGGAGTGTTGCCGAAGCAGTGTTCCATTCACTCGATATTCCTGTACTGCTGGTAAAACAGCAGGCCGCTGAAAAAGCGGTCAAGGATGCATCCTGAACGTAACTTCCCGGAACTATACCGGTGAGACATTCTTAACTTCAACATTACTGTTTATGATTTCCGACGGTTTGACTCTGATGGTTGTGGGAATGGTCGTTGTGTTTCTTTTCCTGCTGCTGTTGATCGTATTTATTACAGTGCTGTCATGGCTCCTCAAGGACCATGCCGTTCTTGAAGAGAGGCAGTTGCTCGAGGCCGAGGAGATGAGAAGGAAGAAAAAGAGCGCCAAGCAGTCCGGCCGTGCCGCTGCGGCCCCCGTTGCCGATGACAGTGCAAGAATAACAGCGGTGATCGCCGCTGCAGTGCATGCTCATCGCAACAGATAACGTTTCTGAAACAACGTTTTTACCTCAAAAGACAACAAGACAAGGATTATGAAAAAAATACGGTTCATGGATGTGTCCTTTCGTGACGGGTTTCAGTCCTGTTACGGGGCACGAGTGAAAACAGATGATTTTCTTCCCGTGCTGCAGGCTGCTGTAGACGCGGGGACTGATAATTTTGAGATCGGCGGAGGCGCTCGTTTCCAGAGCCTCTATTTCTACTGCCAGGAAGATGCATTCGATATGATGGATGCCGCCCGCAGGGTTGTCGGTCCTGAGATCAACCTGCAGACGCTTGCGCGGGGCGCCAACGTTGTCGGGCTTGTATCGCAGTCGAGGGACATCATCGATCTGCATGCACGCATGTTCAAAAAGCACGGCATCACGACGATCAGGAATTTCGACGCGCTGATGGATGTTCGCAACCTCGCCTATTCCGGCCAGTGTATCCATAACGCGGGCCTGAAACACCAGGTGGTGATCGCCCTCATGGGGCTGCCGCCGGGCCTGGATGAAAAATACTGCCATACCCCCCAGTTCTATACCGACAAGCTGCAGGAGATCATCGACGCAGGTATTCCATTCGACAGTGTCGCATTCAAGGATGCTTCGGGTACCACGACCCCTGTCGTTGTCTACGAATCCATCAAGGGTGCGAGAAAAATACTGCCCTCCGAAACGGTCATCGAGTTTCATACCCATGACACTGCCGGTATGGGGGTTGCCTGTAACTATGCCGCTATCGAAGCCGGTGCCGATATCATCGATCTCTGCATGGCACCTGTGAGCGGCGGGACAGCCGAAGTCGATATCCTGACCATGTGGCACAGGCTTCGCGGAACCGATTACACCCTCGATATCGATCATGAGAAAATCATCGAGGTCGAGGCGATGTTCATGGATCACATGGAAAAATATTATATGCCTCCGGAAGCCAAGGAGGTCAATCCACTTATTCCGTTCTCTCCGATGCCGGGAGGTGCGCTGACGGCCAACACGCAGATGATGCGCGACAACAATTCGCTGCACCTGTTTCCTGAGGTGATCAGGAACATGCGCGAGGTTGTTGCAAAAGGCGGTTTCGGATCGTCTGTAACGCCTGTTTCGCAGTTTTATTTCCAGCAGGCGTTTGCCAATACCGTCCAGGGCAAATGGAAGAAAATCACCGAGAGTTACGGAAAAATGGTTCTCGGTTATTTCGGCAAGACCCCGGCGGAACCTGATTCGCAAATTGTCAGTCTCGCCTCTGAACAGCTTGGCCTCGAGCCGACAACCGAGGATGTGCACGATATCAACGATCGCAACCCGGAGCTCGGCATCGACTATAACAAGAAACTTCTCGAAAAGGAAGGATTGCCGGTAACCGAAGAGAACATCTTCATTTCGGCGACCTGCGGAGCAAAGGGAATTGCCTGCCTGAAAGGCGAGGCGCCTTTGGGTATCCGGTACAAGGCTGATGTTGACGCTGAACATGCGGCAAAAGCCGCTCCGAAGAAAGCTGCCGAAGCCGAAGCACCGCAAGCTTCCAGGGCCGCGTCGCCCGGTAATTACACGATTACCGTCGATGGAAAGGCATATAACGTGACGGTTGCCGAAGGAACCGGCGCTGTTCAATCCGTTGCTCCCGCACCCGCCGCGCCTGTCTCACAGGCTGCTCCGGAACCGGCAGGAGAAGGGATTGCTGTTGAGGCGGCCATGCCCGGCAATGTTGTCGCCATCGAGGTGGAAGTCGGCGATACCGTCAATGAAGGTGACGACGTCCTGATCATCGAGGCCATGAAAATGGAATCTCCGGTCAAGGCACCGAAAACAGGCAAGGTTGTTTCCATCGAGGTATCACCGGGTGACACCGTTGCCACGGGGGATACGCTCATGCTTATCGCATGAGCCGTAAAGGTGACTGAAAACGGCCCGCACAGCGGGCCGGGAAAGAAATGACAGGTAACTCTGACTAACGGTTTATTCAAACTTTTTATGCGTACGTTCATTCTTGTGCTGCTGTCGATCATGTTTGCAGGCACATCCGTCGAGGCCGGACAGTTTTTTTCGGAAAACGAGAGCGGGATGGTTTCTCTCCAGGCTCCGGAAAACCTGGAACTGGTCAAGGTGCCGGTGAGAGACAGCCGTGAGCTCCGGACAGGCGACGAAATTCGTGTCGGTGATTTTCTCGGGCTGTTTGCCGATGAAAAGCACAACAAGATTACGGTGACATCCGGTGTGTCCGGTAAACTGGTATACATTCATCCGGACCTCTATTCAAAATACACCCGTATTCCGGACGGGACGGTTCTTCTGAAGATCGAAAAGCAGTCGCTGCTTGTTTCCAAAAAGGGTTCGCAGCGCTCGACGGAAGGTCTTTCAGTACAGAAAGTGTTCAAAAACCTTGCGGAAAGTACGGGTATCTATGCGCTCATCAACGACAACAGCCTGAACTGGACCGAAGGTTTCGGGCGTCTGCTCATGATCAGTGTGGGCGCTCTTCTTATTTACCTCGGAATAGCAAAAGGTTTTGAACCGCTGCTCCTGATCCCTATCGGCATGGGTGCGGTATTGTCGAACATTCCCCTTGCCTATATCAACGACGAGGGCGGAGTTCTGCGCTATGTGTATGATGTCGGTATCGAAACAGGGGTTTTCCCGCTGATTATTTTCATGGGCGTTGGCGCGATGACCGATTTCGGGCCTATGATCGCCAATCCCAAGACAGCTCTTCTTGGGGCCGCCGCACAGTTCGGCATATTTTCGACCCTTATCGGGGCGCTTCTTCTGACACAATATGTTCCCGGTATCGAGTTTTCCATGAAGGATGCAGCCTCGATCGGTATCATCGGCGGAGCTGACGGCCCGACTTCCATTTTTCTGGCATCACGGCTCAGTCCCCAGCTTCTTGGCAGCATTGCAGTGGCCGCATATTCCTACATGGCACTGGTTCCGATTATCCAGCCTCCTATCATGAAGCTGTTTACGACCGAGAGCGAACGGGGGATCAAAATGAGTCAGCTTCGCTATGTGTCGAAGCGCGAAAAAATTCTTTTTCCTGTTATCGTCATCGTTCTTTGCGGGCTGCTGCTTCCTTCCGCAGCACCGCTTATCGGTTTTCTCATGTTCGGCAACCTGATGAAGGAGTGCGGTGTCGTTGACCGCCTGAGCGACACAACCCAGAACGCCCTGATCAACATCGTTACAATTTTTCTCGGCCTCGGTGTGGGCAGCAAACTTTCCGCTGAAAAGTTCCTGAACCTCGAGACGCTCGGTATCATTGTCCTCGGCCTTGTCGCTTTTTCATTCGGTACATCGGCAGGTGTTATCATGGCCAAGGTTATGAATCTCTTTCTCAAGCAGAAGATCAATCCCCTTATCGGCTCCGCGGGTGTTTCGGCTGTTCCCATGGCCGCCCGCGTTTCGAACAGGGTCGGGCTCGAATCGGATCCGCACAATTTCCTTCTCATGCACGCCATGGGCCCGAATGTTTCAGGGGTTATCGGATCGGCAGTCGCTGCAGGTATTCTTCTCTCGGTATTCCTCTGAGTGACAGGAAACAAAAGCAAGAAAAAAGGCAGGGCTTTGAAAACCCTGCCTTTTTGTTTGTGAAAAACTTCCGCTTCTCAACAGTTAAACAAATCAACAACTCAACATTGCGCCAGCAATTTTTTTCATTTTTTCAAAATGATTTCACAATCGGGGTGCCGTTCGAGAAACTGTTCAATTTCCTTGTCATGAACCTGGCCGGCAGAGAGTTCGATTTTTTCGAGGTATTCGAGCTCCATAAGGGGATATATCGATGTCACCGGAGTGTCGGCAAAAGAGATTTCCTCGAGCTCCACAAGACCGGCGAGCGGTTCCAGCGTCTGAACGTTTGTCTGGTTGAGGCTCAGTTCCCTGAGATTGAAAAGCCCTGAAAGCGGTTCGAGGTTCTTGACCCCGGTTCTGCTGAAACGAAGGTATTCGAGGTTTTCCAGATCGGCAAGAGGGGCGAGATCGTCAATTTCTGTGTTGTTGAAGCCGAGTTCGATCAGGTTTGTCAGGTTGTCGAGCGGTTCGAGGGATGAAACGCCGGTTTTGTAGCAGCTGATTTTTTCAAGCGCGGAGAGGGATGAAAGCGGAGCAAGATCGGTAACGGGTGTTTCGGAGCAGTACAGTTCCTCGAGACTGGTCAGCTCTGCAATTGGTTCCAGAGTGCTTACCTCGGTGCTCGATATCCAGAGAAGTTTGAGATTCAGAAGCTCCCTCAAGGGGTCCAGTGACGCTATGTCGCAGTCGAAGGCGTAAAGCCGCTGCAGTTCTTTAAGGTTCCTGAGCGGCTCGAGGCTTTCTACGGGGGATTCGTCACAACGGAGCTGCTGGAGTTTTTCAAGAGCACGGAGCGGGGCAAGGCTGTGTATGCGCCGGCTGTCACACCGCAGGTGGGTTATGTTAAAGAAATCAAGCAGATCCTGTGTGGAGGGCTCGCCGGAAATTTTGAGGGTGGTTTTTACGACTTCTTTCCAGTCGTTGTTCAGAGCGTCCCACCACTCCTGCCGTTTCGAGCGGTTTTCAAGAAACTCGTTTCGAGACAGCGAAAAGACAGGGTCATCGACCAGTCTTCCTCCTCTTTCGGAGGTTACATGGCATGTCATATCCTCCTGATTGTTTTCGGGCGGCTGCATCTCACAGCATGTCAGCTTGTCGGTGATACGTCTGGCGTACCAGTCGGCTCGTTTTTCATCGAGAATACGATGGTGTTTATCCTGTGACTGTTCGTCAAGAGAAGATATGTCATGAAGAATATCGTTACCGCACCGGGGGCAGACCGCGCTTTGTTCGGTAAGCGGGTAGCTGCACACCGGGCAGTTGTTGTATGTATACTGTTCCAAGGTCGGGATGGGTACTTTCAGGTTTCATGCAAACACGTATCTATAAGGTCTAAGTATAACCTAAACTGAGCGTTTCAGCAAATGCTCAAAAATGTAAGTTTATTGAAAACAGTCATTTATAACGCATTTATCATGCGATTCCCTCTCACCTGTCGGATGAAAGTGAAAAATGATAAAGAGCCGCATTTGTTGAAACCCTTCGGGATTGCCGATCATGCCGAATCTGCTTCGTTACAGGGAACTTGCGGTAGTTCACTACAGCGGCATTCCCTGTGCCTCGCATCTCCGGCATGCTCGACAATCGCTCAATTTAGGTAATAAAAGTGAGAACACTGTTTATGCCGCATGTCGATACGAGAACAGGATGGACGTATGTGTTTCCTGATGAGTTTCCCATGTTCCTGATGCCGGGGAGAGGGAATGAGAGAGAGGGGAGAATTGATATATAGTTCGAAAGTGTTATACTGATAGCGTGTTCTGCCGATTGATTCGAGACGGCTGAGGACACTTCGTTGCTTCCGTGTACCCGAAAGGGACTGTTTATCGGCCTCTGCTATGGATTTCATACATCTGCATACGCACACGCATTATTCGATGCAAAGCAGCCCTATTTACCCTGAGGAGCTTTTTGCCGCGTGTAAAAAGAACGGCATGGAAACTGTTGCCGTTACGGACTATTCGTCGATGTTCAACATGCCGGAGCTCTTCAGTCTGGCTGCGGAGGCCGGGGTCAAGCTGATTATCGGAAGCGAGATATATCTTCTTGAACAGGATGCCTACCACAACAGCAAGCGTTCTGTTCCTCCTTCTCTGGTCCTTCTCGTCAAGAATGAGGCCGGATACCGGAACCTCTGTATTCTTTTATCCAGGGCGGCTCGTGAAGGTTTTGTCAATGGTTTGCCTCATGTCGATACCGGTTGGCTTGCCGATACCGGGGAAGGTCTGATCTGTCTGTCGGCATATTATGCCGGACGGATCGGAAGGGCGCTTCTTGCAGATAACTACAGCGAAGCATCACGGTTTACCGCTTTGTACAGTGACATCTACGGGGATGATTTTTTTCTCGAACTGCAGCGCCATCACACCTCGTTCGACGAATCGCTCAATGCTGAAACAATTCGCCTTGCGAGTGAATTCGGAACCGGACTGGTGGCGACCAACAATGTGCATTACCTCGAAAGGAAAGATGCCGACCGCTATCGTGCCATGGTTGCCATCAGGACCAAGGAGAAACTTTCCAGCAACCAGCTTCAGGCCCTCCCGAACAGTGAGAACTATCTGAAAACGCCGCGTGAGATGGCGGCGCTTTTCGATGACTCGCATGCGGAACTTTCAAATACCCTTCAGATCGCCGAAAGGTGCTCATACCGTTTTCAGAAAGAAAAAAGACCGAAACTGCCGCATTTTCCTCTACCGGAAGGGTTTGACGACGAAATACAGTACCTGAGACATCTTACACTTGAAGGGGCCAGGGCGAAATACGCTGATCCTGAGTCGCTGGGTCTGACCAGACAGCTGGTTGACGAAAGGATTGATAAAGAGCTCGAAATCATAACGAGCATGGGGTTCAGTTCCTACTTCCTTATCGTGAGCGACCTTATTTCGGCTTCACGCAGGATGGGATATTCCGTGGGACCGGGCAGAGGTTCTGCGGCCGGCAGCATTGTCGCATATCTGACCGGGATTACAAGCATTGATCCGTTACGCTACAAACTGCTGTTCGAACGGTTTCTCAATCCCGAGAGGGCGACAATGCCCGATATCGATATCGATTTCACACCGGTCGGCAAACAGAAAGTTCTTGAATACACGGTTGAAAAATACGGTGAGGAGAGTGTCTCGAAAGTTATCGCAATTGGTACGCTGGGAGCACGGGCGGCGATCAGGGATGCCGGAC
Organism: Chlorobium sp.; assembly: GCA_028280025.1. Taxonomy (GTDB): domain Bacteria; phylum Bacteroidota; class Chlorobiia; order Chlorobiales; family Chlorobiaceae; genus Prosthecochloris. The sequence continues at coordinate 30,734 of JANQMO010000026.1, forward strand.
GAGTGCTCGATGTCCCGCTGCAGGCGGTGGATCAGCTTGCCAAACTTGTGCCGGGAAGACCCGGAGTGAAACTTGCCGGCTCACTCGGCGAGGTGGGCGAGCTCAGGAATCTCGTGAAAAGTTCAACAAGGAATGCTCGTCTCTGGGAGTACGCATGTGCGATCGAAGGGAGAGCAAGAAACGTCGGCATGCATGCGGGGGCTGTTGTCATCACCAACGGCAGGCTTGACGAGCAGGTTCCGCTCTATGTGTCGAACAAGATAGAGACCGAGGAACGCAAGTATGCCGACGAGATGCAGCGGGACGAACTTGAGCGGGGTCTGGTCAAGTCCGGCAGCGACGACAAGCAGGTTGTTACCCAGTTCGACAAGAACTGGATAGAAGACGCGGGACTTCTTAAAATCGATTACCTCGGCCTTGTCACTCTTGCGGTTATCGATGAAACGCTGCACCTGATACGCAAGCGCCACACTGTTTCTGTCGACCTCGATTCGCTGCCTATGGACGACAAGAGGACCTTCAGGATTTTTCAGGAAGGCAAAATGGCCGGGATATTCCAGTTCGAGTCACAGGGGATGCAGACCTACATGACAAGGCTCCAGCCTACGCAGATCGAAGATATTATCGCTATGAGCGCCCTCTACAGACCGGGAGCGCTGAATGCAAAAATCGGAAAGAACCGGAATGCTGTCGACCTTTTTGTCGACAGGAAGCACAACCGCGAGCCGGTCGATTACATGCATCCCATGCTCGAGGATATCCTGAGGGAAACCTACGGTGTCATCGTCTATCAGGAACAGGTCATGCAGATATCCCAGGTGATGGGTGGTTTCACTCTTGCAAAGGCGGATAATCTCCGCAAGGCAATGGGCAAAAAGAAACCTGAGATCATGCAGAAATTCAAGGCGGAATTTGTCGAAGGCGCAGTGAATCAGGGGGTGCACGACACACTTGCCAACAGGGTTTTCGACCTGATGGCGGAGTTTGCCGGATATGGCTTCAATAAAAGCCATTCGGCCGCTTACGGTGTTCTTGCCTACTGGACAGGATATCTGAAGGCACACTATACCGTCGAGTTCATGACGGCCATTCTCAACAGCGAAATAGGCTCAGCCGAAAGGATGAAGCATCTTACCGACGAGGCCAAAAGTTTTTCCATTCCGGTTTTCCCTCCTTCGGTCAATACAAGCGACGCGCTCTTTTCGATTGAAGACGCAAACGGAAAAGCCGGGATTCGGGTCGGACTCAGCGCGATCAAGCAGGTCGGCAACGCTGCCCGGGCCGTTGTATCGGCAAGGCTTCTGCGTAACAGGAATTTCATCAATATTTTCGATCTGGCAGCTTCTGTCGACCTTCGTCTGATGAACCGCAAGGCCCTTGAATGTCTTGTGCTCGCCGGAGCGCTCGATGATATCGATCCTGACAGGGCGAAACTCCTGGCAAATATCGACAAGGCGATCAGGTTCGGTCAGCTCCAGAATAAATCGGTGACGCTGGGCCAGTGCGGATTTTTCAGCAATGAATCCAGCGACGCCCTGCATGACGCCCTCTATCCCGAGATGGACGGTGCCGAACCCATACCTGAGAGCGAAAAACTCCAGGCGGAAAAAAAACTTGTCGGTTTCTATCTCAGCCGCCATCCTCTCGAGCCCTGCCGCCGGGACTGGGAGGCCTTTGCCAACCTTCAGCTCGGGACAAGGAAGGTTGACAGGCAGCGTCAGTACAAGGTGATCGGCATTATTGTTTCAACCCGGCCTCATCAGGACCGGAAAGGCCGGCAGATGCTTTTCGGCAGTATCGAGGATTTTACCGGAAAAGCTGATTTTACCGTTTTTTCGAGTGTATACGAACAGCACCGCAACGTTCTCAAATCCGAGGAAGTCGTCATGCTGACGGTCGAGGCTGAAACAGGCGGCAGCATGCTGAAACTTTTGGTCAGGGATGTTGTTCCAATAAGGAGGGTCAGGGAGTCCTGCATTGAAAAAGTGATCCTTAAAATAGACGCCGATGATCCTCTTGATCTTGAAAAACTGAGGGAGATAAAAAAGGTCTTTCAGGAACATAAAGGGGGAACGGCGGTCGATTTCGAGGTCAAGGTTCAGGCGGCGGGAAATATTGAAATGCTGCGGTTGTTTGCCAGAAACAGTCCGATAGAGGCTGATGATACGGCTCTCGGCAAATTGGAAAATATTCTCGGGCCTGACAACGTGAAAATCGCCGGGTAGCTTTAATAGGTATTTTTTATTACTTTCATCACTGTTTGGTTGTATCATCATAGAGTTTTTTTCATCATTAAACCATTATGACAATGAGTGGACAATATCTGACAGCTACAGACCAGAACTTTAAATCCGAAATTCTTGATTCTGATAAGGTTGCGCTTGTCGATTTCTGGGCTGCCTGGTGCGGTCCCTGCCAGGTGCTCGGTCCGGTAATCGAAGAGCTTGCCGGAGAGTTCGAGGGCAAAGCGGTTATCGCCAAGCTTAATGTAGACGAAAATCCAAATACAGCGGCACAGTACGGCATACGAAGCATTCCAACCATGCTTGTTTTTAAAAACGGGGAAATTGTCGATCAGATGGTCGGTGCGATGCCCAAAAACATGATTGCCGACAAGATCAACGCGCAGATGGCCTGACCGCGGGCTTTGGAGGGGCGTTTTCCCGCCCGGTTTGAAAAAAACGGCACAACGATAAAGCTGCTGACCGCGCTTCCGTGTATCAGGACTGCGGTCAGCAGTTTTTGTCTGGTGCCATTGATCATTTTTTTGAATAATACCTGAAACTGATTATGGAGAATGACATCCGGGAAACGGTAATTATCGGGACAGGCCCGGCGGGCCTGACTGCTGCGATCTATGCCAGCAGAGCAAATCTCGCTCCGCTCGTGATCGAGGGTGAGCAGCCCGGCGGACAGCTTATGATTACTTCAGAGATAGAGAATTACCCTGGATTTCCGGAGGGGATAAACGGACCTGAAATGATGGGCAGGTTCCGCCGGCAGGCTGAACGGTTCGGTACAGAGTTTGTACAGGGCAGTGTCCATGAAGTCGATCTGTCAAGAAGTCCTTTTTGTATTTATCTCGGAGAGGGTCGCGAAATACTCACAAAGACGCTCATCATCGCGACAGGGGCTAATGCGAAATGGCTGGGATTGCCATCGGAGGAAAAGTATCGCGGAAGGGGCGTGTCCGCGTGTGCAACCTGTGACGGTTTTTTCTTCAGAGACAGTCGTGTGTTCGTGATCGGCGGTGGCGATACCGCTATGGAAGAGGCGTTTTTCCTGACACGTTTTGCGTCGCATGTAACGGTTGTTCATCGCCGTGAAGAATTCCGTGCATCGAGGATCATGAGCCTGAGGGTCGAGAAAAACCCGAAAATCAGCCTTGAGCTCAACCAGGTCGTTGATGAAATACTTGGTGACGGCCGGCAAGTTACCGGTATCAGATTGAGAAACGCAGCAACCGGTGAGCTGAACGAGCATTCGTGTGACGGGGTGTTCATTGCAATCGGCCATGCTCCCAATTCAAAGGTTTTCGAGGAGCAGCTCGATATTGATGAATACGGATATATTGTAACCGGGAAATCATCGACAGAAACATCTGTGCAAGGGGTTTTTGCCTGCGGTGATGTTCAGGATTATACCTACCGGCAGGCGATCACGGCAGCCGGCAGCGGCTGCATGGCCGCTCTTGACGCTGAACGGTATCTGGAGTCGATACGATAGCGGTTAGCGGTTTCCGGCATTCCCGGTCCTGGAGAAGTCATTGAAAGCTTTGAGATACCGAAAGGGACAGGTTTTTTTCGATACCGTACTTTTTGAGTCTCCTGTACAGGGATGAGCGGCTTATGCCAAGTACCTGTGCTGTTTTTGTCTGGTTTCCCCCGGTTGCTTCGTAGGCTTTGACGATTGCCTGGAGTTCAGCGTTTTTCAGAAGGTACTCCTTTCCGTATCCTTTTGCCGATGCGGAGAGCGGGGGAGGCGTGACGGACGGCTGTTGAATTCCGGGTGAAGAGGCGGATGCCGTGCCTGAAAGGGGCATCGGAGAATCCTCGCCGCTTTTTTCAGGCCGGTCCGCTGCTACAAGGATGGGAACCGATTCAATAACGCTGCCCTTTCTGTTGATCGCCGACCTGCGAACGATATTCTGCAGTTCCCTTATATTCCCCGGCCATTGATAGGTCCTGAGCGTATCGAGTGCTTCATCGCTGAAAGAGAGAGACTCGATATTGTTGGCTGTACAGAAGCTTTCGAGAAAATGGTTGGCAAGAAGGGCAATATCTTCACTGCGTTTTCTGAGCGGAGGAATGGCAAGCGGATACTCTTCGAGCCGGTAAAAAAGGTCGGCCCGGAACGTTTCGTTATTGATGGCGCCTGTAAAATCCTTGTGGGTTGCCGAAATGAGCCGGAAATCGACTGCACGTTCCTTTTTTTCACCAACACGGCGGATCTTCCGTTCCTGCAAAACTCTCAGAACCTTTGCCTGGATGTCGAGGTTCATGTCTCCGATTTCATCAAGAAATATCGTCCCGCCGTCAGCCTGTTCGAAAAATCCCGTGTGGTCGTTGTTGGCGCCTGTAAAAGAGCCCTTGACATGCCCGAAAAGGAGGCTGTCTGCCAGTTCATTCGAAATGGCCGCACAGTTAATGGTTACAAAAGGTCCGTTTTTCCTCTTGCTGCCGTTATGGATTGCCTGGGCGAACAGTTCTTTTCCTGTTCCGCTTTCACCTATGAGCAGTACGTTCACCTCGGTTTCCATGACCTGCATGGCCTGTTCGATGCAGTCTTGCAGAGCGCTGCTTTTTCCATGTATGCGCCTGAAAATATCCTGCTGCCTCAGTTCTTTTTCGAGGAGCTGTACCTTTTTTTTCAGGTTTAACTCGGAAAGGGCGTTGGCGACGGTTATCTCAAGACGGTCGTTCTGTACGGGTTTTGTCAGATATTCGTAAGCCCCCATCTTGATGCACTGGACCGCCTGGCTGACATCATCATCAGCAGTGATCATTATGACAGGAAGCGCCATATCGTTTGCCTGAAGGTAGGAAAGCACCTCCATGCCGTTTTTTTCCGGCATATTGATATCGAGCAGCAGCAGGTCGATTTTCTCGGAATTCAGCATGTGAATACATGCGTTTCCGTCATTTGCCGTAAGCGCGTTGTAGCCCAGTTTTTTAATGACGTGGCCTATAAGCCTGCGCATGACCGAGCTGTCATCGGCAATGAGGACATTGTGTTTTTTTCCGGGCGCGTTCATTGGGGGATGAGGTTCATTTATCAAATATATTACATGGCTGCGAGTGAAACAAGTGTACGTCATAAATGGCGGTATGCATGATGGCGGTTTTGCCGTAAGCGGGCAGAGTGTCTGTATTTGAAACAGTTGTGTTAGTTTGAGAAGCCGCGGGAGGTGTCTTAGGGGTGCGTAGAGCCTTGAAACAGTGTTACTTGCGCTGAAAAACGATTTGGCATGAAAGTTGTTGCTGATGTTGTGTATTATTAACTCTTTTCATTGGAGGTCTTCATGCCGCTCGATCGTGATATACGGTTGCTTCAGAATGAGCTCGGTTCCTTGAGGTCACATGTCAGTAAGATGATTGACGATGAAAAGTCACGATATTACCTCCGATTCGATGAGCGTCACCGTGTGCAGGAAATTCTCGGAGCAATAGAGGAGGATCTCGTAATGCTGGAAAAAGGAGCGGAAGTCATCTCGACAATACTGGCAGGCATCGAGAATTAGGAGCCGGTGTCCGGCACAGGACCAATGACATCGAACGCCTGTGACGCATCATCGTGCTGAGCATTTTCCACTCCCGGCATGCTGTCCGGTTTGTATACTCTTCAGAGGAATGGTGAAAAGCTCATTTTCACCTTCGTTTATAAACATTATCTCATCATGATCAGTGAAAACGACTGATTCGATCTGACCGGTTCCTTCCAGAGGGAACCTGGTTTTCTTTCCTTCAAAAAAATCATCATCCGGAAAATCATAAAAAAGCCATAGCGCATTGTAGGTGAGAACTGCAAGGCAGCGCTGGTCCGGCGAAATGTCCGCTCCGGTGACATAGCCGCCTATGTCGTATCGTGAGAGGAACGTGAGCGTATTGACCCGATCGTCATGTGTACTGTCAAGACGGTAGAGAACGGTTGCAAGGTCATACCGTCTTTTGGTCAGGAAATAAAGTTTTGATTTGTAGTGGAAGACGGCTTCGCAGTCGTGAACGAGCATGTCGGGCGATACAGTGGTGTCTTCAGGGTACTGTATGCGTATTTTGTCGGCTTTCAGGGTTGCGCGGCTCCTTGGTGACGGTTCCGGTATCCTGTATATCTGCAGCTCTTTTCTGCTGTCGGTATTGTTGCCTGTGTCGCAGATATAGAGATTCCCCGAAGAATCCGCTGCAAGGGATTCCCAGTCGATGTTCTGTGCGCCGGTGACCAGAATGCCTTTTGCCGGGTTGCCGATCACCCTGCCGTTTTTCCGGAAGGGGACAATGACCGGTGGATTTCCCGAATCATTGACGGCCCAGTAGATATCCGGAAAACGGCTGCTTTTTGCAATACCGGAAATTTCCAGACCGGCATTGTCGTCTATGTGTGCCGACGGCGTGAAACCCGAAGCACGTTGTATTGTCTTTTTCTCCCCGCATCCCGGCGCTGCCTGGAACAGAAATACGGAAAGAAGCATAACGGCAGCATGTTTCATAAAGGGATTTGATTTTCAGTACATGCGGCTTCAGCGGTTCGAGGCAGTTTTTCTGCCGTTTCCGCTGATGAAGCAGCGGTAGCTTCCTGAACCGTTCTGATTCCCGAGATGTGCGTGAATGGCACGCAGAAGTTCGTCGATCTCATTGAGCAGGCTGCGGTGTTCAAATGCAAGTGACAGGAGAAAAAGAGGAAAGGTTATATGCTCTCTGCGCAGTTTTTTAAGGACGTTTCCCATTGCTTTTGTGACGTGGGGAAACCGGTGCCGTTCAGGGGCTTGTGGATCGGGTGTTTCCGGCCTCTCCCGGAAACCTTTGTAGTCACACGAAAAAAGAAAATCTTCGCTGTTTGTCCATTCAATGACGATCCGGTAGGGTTTGACTTTCTGAGAGGACATAAAGGCTTCGTGATAGAGCTTGATGCAGGTATCGACACTGAAAAACTATATACGAAGATTTCCCCGTGCCTGCCAGAGCGCTATTGTTACGCTTCGGTGAACTGTTTATGATCTGTGCAGCTGTCGCAGGATCTTGCCCTCTGTATCGAGTTCCGGGTAAGGTCGGCCCTCTTGTGACAATTTTTTGCTGACGGCGGGATAAGCAAGCTCGAACAGCCTTTTTTTCATATATGCCGGAGGAAGACGGGGGTGTTTGTAAAGTCCGGCATCGAGCCGCTGGCGCTGTGCCTCGAAAAGGATGACGGCCGCAGCCACCGAAACGTTGAGCGACTCGACCATTCCCTGCATGGGAACGCATATAAGGCGATCGGCAAGGGAAACCGCAGTTTCCGATGGCCCGAAAAGTTCAGCGCCCATAATGATTGCTGTCGGCAGAGCGTAATCGATTTCCCTGAAATTGACTGAACCGCTTCCGGAATGAGCGACCAGGAGCTGCATGCCCTTTTTTTTCAGAATCCCGATAGCCTCTTCGATCGATTCATGCAGTTCGACACTGACCCATTTGTTGGATCCTCTTGCTGCGCGCTGCCGATCCTTGATGATGCTTCCGGCGGAAACAGCATGAACGGTATCGATGCCGACTGCGTCACAGCTTCTGATGACAGCCGACAGGTTGTGCGGTTTGTTGACATTGTCCATGAGGACTGTAAGGTCAGGCTGACGGAGGGAAAGAAGCTGCTTGATTCTTGAATATCGTTCCGGGCTGATCAATGGTGTTCAGATCGTATTCTTTTTTTACGAAAGGTTGAGATCGTTTACCTTGCATGTAAGATTACAGGCAATGGCACAACGTATTCGAAAAAACAGTTAATTGTTTAATAATAAGAACATGGCAAGATTTCTCAAGTTTTTTGCCGTTTTTCTGGTCCTCTTTTTTGCCGCGGTGTCGGTGACATTGCATGGATTAAAGCCGCGATTGAGTGAGGTGATCAGGAGTCTTATCAATGACTCTGTTGAAGCAACGGTTGATTACGGCAGCGTCGATATATCGTTTTTCAGGTCATTTCCGTCCGTAAGCGTTGCGTTCAGGGACCTCTCCGTAACGGAAAAAGGAGGAGCTGACAGCGACACACTTGCGACGGTGGACCGTTTTGCAGCGGCTTTCAATGTGCTGTCGATATTGAGCGGTGAGATGAAGGTCAGTTCCGTTCATGTTGACAGGCCGTACATAACCCTTCTTAAAAATGCGGATGGGAAAGGAAACTGGGACATTTTTCCTTCTTCTCCGCAAAAGCAGACAAAAAGTGATACCGCATCGTATGCGTTGGATCTGCGCGACGTACGTGTAAAGAATGGATATATCTCATTTACCGACAGTACGAACGGAAACAGCGTTATTCTTGACGGGCTGCAGCACCGCCTTGAAGGCAGGCTGAGCGGACGAGCCTCTTCTGTTGTCACGGAAAACAAAGTCGACAGCATTTCTGTCACGCTCGGTGGCATTTCGTGGCTTCAGAAGGTCGGGGCAACGTTTGGGGCCGAGATCGATGCTGATTTTGTGAATCGTAAATTTACCTTGAGGGAAAACCGTCTCGGCCTCAACGATCTCGATATGGTTTTCAACGGTGCTCTCTCCCTGCTCGACGATGCGGTGAACACCGATATCGATTTCAGTGCCGAAAAAGCTGCATTGAAGGAAGTTCTTTCCCTGCTTCCCGCATTTTACCGGCATAACTATGCCGGTCTTGACGCCCGCGGTCAGGTAAGGCTCAAAGGACACCTCAAGGGGTTGTACCGCCGGGAGCAGCTTCCCGCTTTCAAGCTCGGGCTCGAGGTGAGCGAGGGAAGTTTCGGCTATGAAGGGATTCCGGTAAGAGCAGAAAATGTTGTCTTCAACGGCTCGGTAATAAACCCTGGAGGAACAGCCGATCAAACGACGATTACCTTGCCGCGGCTCGAACTCGCTATAAACGGCAAGCCGTTTCTCATGAGCTTTTCTCTGCGGACTCCGGTTTCCGATCCATATATAGATGCAACTGCTGAAGGTACGCTGGATCTCGAAGACTTTCAGAAGCTCTATCATGCCGGGGATCTCAGGCTTTCAGGAGAGCTGGTTTCCAACCTTGCTGTAAAGGGCAGCCTCTCGGCGTTCACGAACGGCCGGTCCTCGAAGGCTGGAACTGAAGCCTACGGGTATCTTCTTGCAAAAAATATCAACATGGCATCAGACCGGTTTACGCCGGATATCAATGTGCTGTCGGCTCAGATGAATTTTTCGCCGGGGTACGCCGATATTGTCGATTGTCGTATTCAGGCAGGCAAAAGCGACTTTTCAGTGAAAGGAAAGCTTGAAAACTATATCCCTTTTGTTCTTCAGAAAGATCAGCTCAAGGGAAGGGCCGAGGTTCGATCGGCGTATGTCCAGCTTGACGAGTTCCGAAACATGGAGGAGGAAAAAGCGCCTCTCCTGCTTCCGGCTAATGTTTCCATTCGGATCAACGGGAAATTCGACCGCGCAGGAATGGGAGAAATGAAATTTACCGGCGCAAGGGGCGGGCTTGTTCTCGAAGACGAAAAGCTGGATTTCAGTGACATCAAAGCCGAAACACTCGGGGGGAACGTGACTGTCAACGGCTATTACAGCACGAAAGGCGGAATAACGGATACTGATTTCAGTATAACCGCAGCTGATATGAATGTCACGCAATCCTGGCAGTCGCTGGAAATTCTCGAGAAAGTCGCTCCCGTTGCCGAATATGCAAAAGGTGATGTGTCGGCGGATCTTTCCCTGCATTCAAGGCTCGATGAGAATCTGCAGCCGGTTCCCGAGACGATTTCGGGAAAAGGAAGGATCGAGACCGGAGGATTGCTGGTCGAAGGTTTTCCCCCGGTAAAAAAACTCGCGGCCGTTCTTGACGTCAATGCTCTCGATACCCTGAGGATGCCCGCAGCCGCCCTTGATTTTGCCATAGAGAACGGTCTTGTCACGACCAGTCCGTTCTCACTGGAGATTAACGATATAACGATGCAGGCGTCAGGAGTAACCGGCTTTGACAAAAGCCTCGACTGGAAGATCGGGCTGGAAATACCGAAAAAGTATTTCGGCACAAAGGGAATCAAGACCCTGACAGGCCTGCTTTCAAAGCTTCCTCTGCAGGGTATCGGTGTATCGCTGCCCGATACGGTTCTTGTCGATGCAGCGATGACCGGTTCGATCGACAGTCCAAAAATCGGACTGGACATGGCAAGAACCGCGGAAAGAATAACATCGGGAATCACCGACAGCCTTCGTCAGACGCTGACCGATAAGCTGCAGAAGAGTCTTTTTCCAAAAACAGAGCAGGAAAGTACTGATGCCGACAGCGGGGGGGGTGAAGGGATTGCTGCAGAAAACGGCCGGTTCACTTTTGTTTCCCGGCAAAAAATCGAAGGCGGATTCGTCGGCGGCTTCGGGGAAAGAGAAAAAGAACGTGACAATTCCATCGTTAATCGAAAAAATCCTTGATTCTCCGGAAGAGCCGGCGCCGGACGTCACTGAGCAAACGGATAGCACTGTTTCGGCAAACAATGAAGCAGACAGCCTGCAGGGAGTTCAGGCTCCCGACTCCGCTGCGGCGGAAAATGACAAGGACAGCACCGAAACCCGAAAAAGCCTGCTCGATCTTTTCCGCTGACCGGTTGTTACGGAGTATCGGGTACGGGGGCATTCTATAACCTGAAGCGGGCGTTTCAACAAATGCTCAGTTCAGGCTGCAATGTTTTCAGGATAGTAACACGAATCAAGAGGTCCTGGTCCCTGATATTCCCTACATTCTGCCTGGAACAGAACTGGTGCAATCGAGAGGCGGAATGACTATGCAGTGGCTATACTGTGATTTTCATATTCATACGACATGGAGTGACGGGGCATGCTCCCTTGACCGGGTTGTAGAACTGTATGGTGAAGCAGGGTTCGACGTCATTGCAATAACCGACCATGTGCTCGACACAGAGAGTGTAACGCGCAGCGGCAGGCCGGCTTCGATGCTTGGTGCCGTCCGGAGGGAGGAGTTTGCCGCATATCAGGAGGCCCTCTGGGCTGCTGCCAGAAAGTCCTGGGAGAAGTACGGTATGCTTTTGATCCCGGGGGTTGAGTTGACAAACAATACTTCCCGGTACCATATTCTGTCGCTCGATATCAAGGAGTACATTTCTCCGGACCATGATGTTGAAACGATTATAGCCAAAACCCGTCAGCAGCAGGGGCTTACAGTTGCATGCCATCCCTGTGTACGGAATCATTCCGGAGAAGAGCCGTCTGTGCATCTGTGGAACAACCATGAACGCTATGCCTCGATGTTCGACGCCTGGGAAGTTGCCAACCGTGACGACCTGTACAGTGTTGTCGGTTTGAAAAAGTTTAATTATATCGCTAATTCAGACTTCCATGAAGAACGTCATCTTCTTTCATGGAAAACCCTGTTACGGTGCGATAAAAATACAGAGGCAGTCAAGGAAGCGATAAGGACGAATGACAGGGTTTCTCTTTTTTTATACAGAGGCGGCAAAATCAGGTGAGGCCGAATCGCCGGTAACAGCCATCTCTCCAGAGGTCCGTTTCACCAAATGCTCGGTCGGGATATGAAGCTTTTCAACAACCACGACAAGCATCCTCATCTGGAGCGTTTGCTGCATCGATCGAAGCCTGTCGACCTCGGTGACAGTTCGAGAATCCTGATCTTGAGCGACCTGCACATGGGTAACGGAGGAAGGAGGGATGAGTTCCGCCACAATGCTCCTCTCGTCGAATCGGTCATGACCCGCTTCTATCTTCCGAACCGTTACAGCCTCATTCTGAATGGCGATATCGAGGAGCTGTTCAAGTTCCCCCTTTCCGGGATCGTTGCCCGGTGGCGCCACATTTATGAGCTGTTTCTGCGGTTCAACGAGCACGGTTTTTTTTACAGAACGTTCGGTAACCATGATGCGTCGCTGCTGGATGAAAAGGATTACCTGCTCGCACCCTACCTGCTGGAGTCATTGAGGCTGAAATACCACAAGAATGATATGCTTGTGTTCCACGGTCACCAGGCCTCGGTGTTTCTTTGGGAAACATATCCGTTTGTAAGCCGTTCGATCGTCTGGTTTTTGCGATATGTCGCCAAGCCGTTCGGGATAAGAAATTTTTCCATTGCCTATAACAGCCGCCGCCGCTTTGCGATCGAGAGCTCGATCTATGATTTTTCCAACAAGGCAAAAATCGTTTCGATCATCGGGCACACCCACCGGCCGCTGTTTGAATCACTCTCCAAGGTAGACTATCTCAACTACAGGATCGAGGAACTCTGCCGTGCGTATACGGGAGCGGAAGAGACGCAAAAAGGTGTCATCCGGGGCAAGATCGTTGCTCTCAAGGAAGAGCTCGAGGCATGCTACAATCAGGGTAAAAAAATCGGATTGCGGAGCGGCGTTTACAACAACCTCACGATTCCGAGTGTGTTCAATTCAGGCTGTGCTATAGGAAAGCGCGGAATAACGGCGCTGGAGATCGACCATGAAAAAATCCGGCTCGTGTACTGGTACAACGGCAAACAGAGCAGAAAGTATCTCAGTGACCGCGACAGCCGTCCTGTAAGGCTTGACGGAACAGGTTACTACAGAATTGTCCTGAATGAAGAGCGTCTCGATTACGTCTTTTCCCGCCTCCATCTGCTTGTATAAATGCCCCGAGGCTCCCTCTCATCTTCTGAAAAGCGTGTTGGAAAATACAGCAAAATGCGTATGTTTCAACCGGCGTTGTCGTTACGCCTTGTCTGTGTTTTTTCCTGAAAGGAATCGATGAGCTCTTTACAGGTTTTCCGATCATATCTCCACAATGTCATTCCATGATACGATTTTGCAGAGCGTTTGTACTTGCCTTCCTTGCCGCGAGCCTTTTTTCCTTTTCGGCAGCGGCTGAACAATCGATGATTTCTCTCTACGATCTCACAGCGCCGGATGCCGTTTTGAAGCTTCCGGCAGAACTGAAAGAAATCTCGGGAATTACCGTAACGGAGGATGGAGATATTTTCGGGCATGATGATGAAAAAGGGACGGTCTACCAGCTCGATCCGGTGCATGGCGGCATTGTCAAGCGTTTTTATCTTTTCGAGAAGCGATGGTTTGGCAACGATCCGGTCATCGGAGATTTTGAGGATATCGCGGTTGCAGGATCACGATTCTATCTTGTCACCAGCGCCGGTGTGCTGTACAGTTTTTACGAAGGAAAAGACCGTGAAAAAGTACATGCGACAAGACACGAGACATTTCTGAACGATCTTTTCGACGTCGAAGGGCTCTGCTTTGATGTCGATACAAACACCTTGCTGCTTGCCTGCAAGGAGTACCCGGCAGCGTTTTCTTACAAAGAGCTTTTCCTGGGCGGGAAGCAATCCAAAATGAAAAAAAAGCCGGTTTACTCGTTTTTGCTGGATAAGGGAATTCTCGAGAAAGAACCGAGGTTTTTTCTTTCTGCAAAGAAGCTGAAAAAAAAGAGTCCTGAAAAAAAGTTCAAGCCATCGGCTATTGTCCGCCACCCTCAATCAGGAACCTTTTTCATTCTGGCATCGAAGGGACGGCTTCTTGTCGAAACAAGTCCTGAAGGAAAGGTTATCGGAACCGTTCCGCTGCCGGCCGGAGATCATCCGCAGCCTGAAGGCATTGCTTTCATGAAGGATAATGTTATGCTGATCAGCAATGAAGGAGTCGGCAGAAGAGCGACGCTGCTTCGATATTCGCCCAAAAGCGGTAAAAGAACGCCTTGAGCTGCGTGAGACGATTTATAACGATATTACTCGTATATTGTAAGACTGCATGAATTCGTACCTATGATTTCAATCTGTTAACGATCAGCCTCATGAATACTTCCCCGAAACCCCTTTTCAGTACGTTTCTGTTATCTGTTTTTTTTATATGCAGCACGGCGGCTGCTGTAGTTCACGCACAACCGAGAAAAATTCCCGAGTCGCGTATCGGCGACAGGACAAGGATAGAGGTTATTCCTGGACAGCATTACAAGGCCGGCGCATTGCACCGTATGATATTCGGCACACACTGGCGTTCGCTCTGGACTTCGCCGATGGATGTTGATGTTCTCGATCTCCAGACGTTTGCAGGGGGCCTGAAACCATATAAAAAAGGCGGCGGATTTCAGACGATAAGCCTGCGTTTCAGAGGAAGTGACGGGAAGCAGTACCGCTTCAGGACGGTAGACAAAGATCCTGCCCGCGGCATGCCTGAAAAACTCCGGAATACCGTTGTTTCCGATGTTGTGCAGGATCAGGTCAGTTCGGCAAACCCGGCCGGGGTTGCCGTGATAGAGCCGTTACTCGAGGCTGCCGGCGTGCTTCATGTCAAAGCTCCTTTTGTCGTCATGCCATATGACCGGGAAGGACTCGGGAAATACTATGACGAGTTTGCCGGTCTCTTCGGCACCATAGAAGAGCATCCCGATGAGAATGACGGTCCCGAAAATGCGTTTGCGGGTGCCGACAAGGTGACAAAATCCGAAGCGCTGGTCAAGGCGCTCAGGCAAGACAACCTGAACAGGGTGGATGCCAGGGCCTGGCTGACAGCCCGTCTCATCGATATCTTCATCGGCGACTGGGACCGTCATTACGGCCAGTGGCGATGGGCTGCATTTCGGGAGCAGGGTGAAACAGTCTGGAGGCCGGTACCGAAAGACCGCGATAACGCATTTTCCCGCCAGGACGGTGTTTTTTCATGGGTGATAACCCAGATAATACCCCAGCTCGAAGGTTTTGATGACAAGCTCGACAATGTCTACTTCCTTACATGGTCCGGCCGCCCGCTGGACAGACGTATCTTTCCGGCTCTGTCAAAGGATGAGTGGGAGGATGAGACTCGCCGGCTGGTTGCCTTGCTGACAGACGATCTTATCGAAGATGCGGTGAAGAGGATGCCGCCTTCGATGTATGAGAGGGAAGGAACACTTCTGCTTCAGGAACTGAAAACACGGCGCGATCTGCTTACCGGGGCATCAGAGGAACTCTATGCTATCTATGCAGAGGATGTCGATATCTTTACAAGTAACAAATCTGAATATGCCAGGATCGAACGGAACGCCGACGGAACAGTTGCCGTGAAAATCTACAGAATGAACGGGGGGCCTTCGACGCGTGAAGAGAAACCGTTCTATTCAAGAGTGTTCGATCCGGAATACACATCTGAAATTCGTTTGTATCTGCGGGGAGGCGACGACTATGCCGATATCAGGGGCACTGTTGCCGACGATATCGTCCTGCGTGTCATTACAGGGGACGGTAATGATACGATCAAGGATCGGGCCAATGATTCAAAAGGCCTGCTCAGCAGAAAGACAGCAAACTATTTCTATGACCAGGATCGGGAAACTGTCGTTGAGGGGGGGCGGTTCACGGTTTTTGAGCATGGCGGCTCAGGGAAAACCCAGGATGCTGACAATGATTACGGTCTCAGGTCAAGGGATTACGGAAGCGAGTTCGATGATTCCATTGCGAACCTGAGGCTGGACTATGCACCTGAATACGGCGCATTTCTCGGTTGGGGCGTGATCTTCGAGGATTATGCGTTCGGCAGGACGCCTTATAACTACAATATGAAGATCGGGGGCGGAGCAGCATACGGCTCGGGAGACCTTCGCTACACGCTGGATTTCAAAGGTGATTTCCGGTCGGTTATCGACGGGGCGGCATTGATGCTGGATGTCGGTACGACAGGGCTTGATATTATCAATTTCTATGGATTCGGCAATGATTCGACCTTTGATACTTCGCTCTATAGTGAGGATGATTTTGAAATTAAGCAGCAATTGACCTGGATTCGTCCGACACTGGTTTTCCCGGCGAGCACCGATTACCGGTACAGGTTGGGATTCGAAGCCAAGTTTGTCGATTTCGAAATAGAGCCGGGCTCCTGGCTGGATGACCATGCTCCGCCGTACGGCATCGATGAGGACTTTACCGGCGGTTTCATCGCTGGATTCCGCTATGAAAACCTCGATTGCGGGAAAAAGGTACTGCTTTCGCCGCGAAAGCACCTTGGCCGCCTTGCTTCCGACAGGACCGCATGCGGCACACCCGCCCTGAGCGGGTTGGTGGTCGATATGGAGGGCGGCTATTATCCTGAATTTCTCGGCAACAGCAATACGTTCGGAAAACTGAAAGCTGAAGGAACCGCTTATGTGAAGCTGCCCTCGCTCCCGTATTCAAGGCTTGCCCTGAGAGTCGGAGGACAGAAAAACTGGGGGGACTATCCTTTTTACGAGGCGGCATATCTCGGCGGCTCCACTTCTCTGAGAGGGTATGACAAACAGCGGTTCGCCGGCGACGCATCACTCTATGCAAACTCCGAGCTCAGGCTGTACGTCGGGACCTTCAAGTTTCTCGTTCCGGTAATGTTCGGCCCGCTTGCCTTCATCGATACCGGCAGAGTCTATTTCGAAGGGGAGGATTCCGATACATGGCATACCGGCTACGGCGGCGGACTCTGGTTCGGTTTCATCGAGTCCCGTTATGCCCTCAGTGTTGCTGCCGGGCGCGGTGTCGGCAGTGCGAGACTGACCGATGATGTCGGAATTTATGTGAGAAGCGGCTTCAGTTTCTGAGCGGCTCTCTTTATTGAGCGATTGTCTCCATACTATTTTCAGGTAGTATCCCCCCTGCCATACAGTGCCAGGGGGGTGTTTTTTTACTTCCTGTTCAGCTTTTTTCAATTCCATGTACATGAGGATTCCCTCGAAGACAGCAAGAAAGCTTAAAAGCATTATCAGGATCGTGACCGCCTTCGTGGTCTGGTTTTATGTCTACCTTGGTTTCTTTACCGCGTTCGGTATCGCATTCAACGAGTTTTCATGTGTAAGTGATTTTCCTCTTCTGTTCCGTTTGGGAACGATGGGTTTTGTCGTGGGTATGACTGTTGCCGTATCGGATGTTTTTTTTCTGGCACGGATCACCAGGGGCCTGAATTTCATCCTTACACTTGTTGTTGGGACGCTCTTTTACGTCACGCTTTCCATGGGCGTCCTGCTTATGTATGTGATCGTCGAGGACTACCTTCATTTTGGTACTGACGGTGTTTTTTCGATAGAGAGCCGCCTGCAAACGTTTTTTTCCGGGGAGTTTTCCATACTGACTTTTTTTCTGGTTATTGTCGGCTTTTTCATCAATTCGTTCAGACTTGTGATCCAGCGGGTGGGAGAAAAGAATTTCTGGAATGCCGTTACCGGCCGATACCACAATCCGCATCATCAGGAGCGTGTCTTTATGTTTCTCGATCTGAGGAGCTCGACGACTCATGCAGAAAAACTGGGTTGTGAGCGGTACCATAACCTGCTGCATGATGTGTTCACCGATATTGAAGGGCCGATCGACCGCTATGAGGGTGAAGTCTACCAGTATGTGGGAGATGGTGTCGTTTTGACATGGACAACCGAAAAGGGGGTGACGGACCTGAACTGCCTCCGCTGTTTTTTTGCGATCATCGATTGTTTGGAGTCCCGTTCCGGCCGGTATGAAGAACGTTACAATCTTATACCTCAAATGAAAGCGGGACTGCACTCGGGAAGAGTGATTGCCGGTGAAGTTGGAGAGGAAAAAAGGGAAATAGTGTTCCATGGCGACACGGTCAACACAGCGTCCAGGATTCAGGGGGAGTGTAACAGATTCAGGGAACAGATCCTTCTTTCAGAAAAACTGCTCAAGCTTTTCGATAAAGAGCAGATAGCAGCCTATTCCCCGGAAGAGAAAGGAACCATACTGCTTGACGGCAGGACTGCAAGCATATCTCTCTATACGGTCAGCAATCCGGCAAACGGCTTTCCGGAACTATGAAGGACAGAAGGGATTATTTTGTGAAAGCATGTGCGTAGAAGCTTATTGAAAGCACCAGGCCGACCATGAAGATGTCGTAGGAAAGTTTGAGAAACTTGTATTTTTTATCCAGCACTTTTCCCAGGTAGTAGGTGTCGCGGATCATGTTTGTGATGTAATACGGTTTGTCCTTGAGCATTTCTTTCACCCCCCATTCGTACTGTTCAAGATCGAGGTTGACAAACGAGCCGAAAAACAGAAGATTGGCTTTCCTCTTGGAAATGTCCTCCATGGTTGTTTCATGACGGGTTACCTTGGGACGTGTGGCCAGGACCGACGTGATGATTGTCGCGACACAGGTGAAAAGCATCAGGAAGGTGGGGATGATGAGGTCGGGGAGCTGATCGAGCTTCCGGACCAGCAGGGAGATGATAATGGAGAATATCAGTGAGTTTGTCTGGATCATGATGTTGGCCTTCTGGTCAACGATCGCACTGAAACTGACATGGTTCCTCGAAGAGGTCCTGTAATACACCTCCATGTTCCGTTCGATCCCGCGGTTTTTCGCTGCGTTTTCGATTTCCTCCCTGTTTTTTTTCTTTTCCTGTTTCTTTTGTTTTTTCCATTCCTCTGCTTTTTTCAGTTCATGCTGCAGGATGACAAGGTTTTCTCTTTTTTTGTCGTTGAGGGATTCCTTTGCAAACGGGGTGAAATAGTTATGATTCGTGAAGAAATCGATATTGAATTCAAGCCATTCTATATCGGTGAACGTTTTTTTTCTGTTTTCTTCAAGTTCGATCCTCAGGAGCTCGTTTTTCTTGTCGTAGGTATCCGAGCCGAGATGCGACAGATCGGCATCGCAGACGATCTGCTGCAGCACGGTGCGCGGGGTCTGAGGTACCTTTGTGGAAAGGATGCAGTCTTTGATGGTGTCGATCGTATCCGTATCGACGCCTTCGCCGGCAAGGAAATCTCCGGCCACGGCAGCACTTTTGGCTTCATGTTCATCCGGCGAATCGAGATGGCCGATATCGTGAAGCCAGCAGGCAAGAACCACAAAAAGCACTGATTCCTCCGGCATGTTCATGCCTTCAGCGATTGTTTTGCCGGCGGCAACAGTCTCTTTGGTGTGGTTCAGGTCGTGATAGATCTTTTTTTTGGGATCGGTACTCGATTCAAAGCGTTGCGTCACAAACGCGGCTGTTTTCTCGACAAGTGTGCTGTTCAGAGTCATTGCGCTATATTGAAAGTGCTGTCATGGATATAGTATAAAATGTATAGACTCAACCGGCATAATATCAAACGGTATTTTACCAAAGAAGCCCTTCAGGGAGCTTTATTGTCTCGATTCCGGGAATATCAGGCGTATCGGGTACTTGTTGCCGCTCTTTTGTGTGTCGTATCCGCAGGGAATCTGCCGGCACATGCCGACGACGATATGCTGCGGGATGACGCGGAATATTTCGCCCGTGATTTCAGGCATGTGTTCTCGTTCCCTGACAGGTTTGACGGCAGCGACTGGATGACATTCGGGGCTGCCGCAGCGGCCACAGCTGCCGCAGCGATCTGGCTCGACGAACCGGTCAGGGACTCCATGCTGGAGAACCGCTCTGTTTTTCTCGATGACCTGGTCTCGGTCGGAGACTACTACGGAAAGCTCTCGACAGGATATTACTTAGGCGCCGCGCTTTATCTGGCCGGAATCGTCAGCGGAGACGACTGGGTGCGTTATACCGGCAGGGCAGTTGTCGAGGCGCACACGTTTTCGCTGCTGTTTACCGGGATCATCAAGGCTGCGGCGGGCCGATCGAGACCGTATCTTCTGGAAGGGAACGGACAGTTCAACTGGTTCGAGAAAGACAACAGCAGATGGTCGTTTCCTTCGGGACATGCAACTGCCGCCTTTGCCATTTCATCGGTGCTCTGCAAAAGGATCGATCATCCGCTGGCGACAGTGGGCCTCTTTACACTTTCAGGAATAACGGTGCTCGACAGGATATACGATGACAAGCACTGGCTGTCCGACACCATAGCCGGCGCGGCGATAGGAACGGCTGTAGGTCTTGCAGTAGGTGAACTGGTGAACGAGGAAGAAGAAGAAAGAAAGAAAGGGGGAATGGAAATGCTGAAAGAGCGTCCGGTGGAGCTTTTTCGGTTTTCAACAAGTTTTTAGCTTTTTGGCTATTGTAAAAGCCGCGGCTCTCTGCGTGTTGAATGTATAGGTCGTAGAAAAGATCTTGAATATATAGGTCCTATAGGTCCCATAAGTCCTATAGGACCTATAAAAGAATAATGTGTCTTTCTACGGGTTGTTCTGTGATAGCCATGTGATAATCTCCTGCGGTGTCTTGACGAGTTTTTTTGCGCCGTTTTTCAGCAGTTCTTCAGCGCTTCTGAAGCCCCAGAGCACGCCGAGCGGGTACATTCCGGCGGCTACGGCTGTGAGCATGTCAACATCGGTATCGCCGATGAAGACCATATCGGACGGATCGGTTTCCATTGCTGCCGCCATTTCAAGAGCGCCTTCCGGATCGGGTTTGCGGCTGAGAAGAGGCAGATGGCCTATGACGCTCTCGAATGTCCAGCCGGGAAGGAGCGAACTGACGCATTGTTTCGTGAACCGGTCCGGTTTGTTCGAAAGAACGCCTTTTTTGATCCCGGCGCTGTCGAGCCAGTCGAGCAGTTCTGTGATGCCCGGATAGGGGCGGGTGTTAAGCATCCATGATTCGGCATAATGCTGTTCCATTTCTTTCCTGAGCTTCTCAATGAGGTTTTCATCTCCGGGATGACCGTGAGGCATCGCTTTCCTGATCAGCTCATGCATGCCGTATCCTACGATTTTCTGGACCGTTTCCATGCTGTGCGTCGGCATGCCGTTCTGCACCAGCACTGTGTTCAGTGTATTTGCAAGGTCCGCCAGGGAATCGAGCAGTGTTCCATCCAGATCGAAAATGACCGCCTTGTAGTTCATGGTGTCCGGGTTGTTGTTATTTAATAAACTTACTATAAAGGAGCATCCCGACAAGTCGGGACGCTCAGTTTAGGTCAGAGAAAAAAGAAAAGGAGAAGGAAAAAGGATGTGATCAGGAGAGCTGCAGCGAGGTTCATGTACAGTCCGAGTTTGATGATCGTTCTGATGGAGAGCCTTTCGAGCCCGCCGAACGCAAGGGCATTGACGGGGGTTGCGATAGGACTCATATAGGCGCAGGAAGCAGAAACCGATACAAGCAGGAGCAGGAGAAGCTGTTCATAGGGAAAGGTGGATTGCAGGTTGAGGATGACGGCTGCGAGCACCGAAACAACAGTTGTATTATTGAGGATCTCGGTGGCAAAGATGGTGAAGAGCGAGATGCCGCCGAAAAGAAGAGGCAAAGAGACAGAAAAAGAGGCCAGCGCTTCACCCGCTCTTGCCAGGGTAGTAAAAAGCCAGCCGTCAATACCGGGCGTTGCAGGATTGTCTCCGATATAGATGAGAAACAAAAGAAGAAAGACTGTCACGGTCATGAGGAACAGGCCGAACCAGGGAATCTCGAGCATGATCCGGTTTATGGAGAGAACCGAATTGAAATTGTGTATGGAAAGATTCGCGAAGCGTTCCCTGAAAAGGCGTTCCCAAAAATAATTGATCATACCGAGCAATCTGCGATCGAGTGCTTTGCAGATGTTGCCTGCCGGGACACGCAGCCTTGCTTCGAGCTGTTCAAGTGTCTTGCTGAGAAAGATGACCGGAAAAGCGGTAACGAAGAGTGTGAGAAAGATGATGTTTTTCAGCACATTTTTTGCCGTTCGAGCTTTGCGGGGGTAGACGAACGAGAAGGTGACAAAAATTGCAAGATAGGCGATGAAGAGTATATCGATAATGTTCAGACTGCCGAAGAGCGGAGAGGGTTTGAAGATGAACTGACAGGCGCTCAGGACAATGGTAATACCGACATTTGCCAGAAAAAACGCCAGCGGTTTAGCAAGGGGAAGCGGCATCGATTTTTTTGGAGAGGGCAGTCTTGAAGGCTCGAGTCCCTGGGGAATATTCGCAATGAGAATCCATCTGCCTGCCAGAACAATCGTGAGAGATGCCGGTATACCGGCAATGAACCAGGAAAAAAACGTCAGGTGTTCCGCTCCCGGCAATGACTGGCTGTGCGCGATTTCTGTTGTATAGACATTCAGGAAGCTGCTTGTCAGCGAGGCCATTCCTCCGGTGTTGGCTCCGAAAATAAGTGCGCAGTAAAAAAGGGCTGCGAGTATCTTGCGGTTTTCTGTCTCTGTGAACACACTCATCAGTTTTTTTGCGACCGGAAGCATGGCGAGAATGACGACCGTGTTGGAGAAGAATATCGACAAACCGTATGAGAGCAGGAGGGTGGCTGTAAGAAGGCCGCCCGTCGTTGTTCTGGAATGGCCCAGAACATAACCGATAACCCTCACATGTACCTTTGCGGCTATCAGTACCTGAGAAAGCAGAAATCCTATGGTGATGATGATGACATTCTGGAGAGAGCTCATTCGGACATGATCATTGGTTGCCGGAGGGACATCGAAAAGTATTCAGGGGATGAACTTCCTGAAAGGATCGAGTGCAAATTTGCACAAAATTAACCGAACCGTAACCGTTCGACAACATTCTTTTCGCTATTTGAGTGTGGGTGTACTATGCAGGGTCTTCCATGAAAACCTTTTGACACAATGAACAAGGTCCCTACAAGTCTGCCGGGCAGACTTCCTTTTCTCAAACCGTTTGAGGCTTTTGTGTTGAGGATATTCATGATCCCCGTCTCTTTCCTTGTTCGTGCAAGCGGGCTCGAACATATAAGAGAAAGAAACGGTCCGGTGATATTCGCGTTCAATCACAATAATTCGATAGAGACGCTGCTGGTTCCCGCCTGTCTTGTGTATCACGGCGGCGGGAAAAAGATCAGCTTTATTGTTGACTGGATGTTCGGAAAGATACCTTTGCTCGATCGTCTTTTCAACGTCATGGAGCCCATATATGTCTATCATAAGCGTTCACCACTTGCTGTACTCGAGTCCAGAAGACCGAAAACAGTCAGGAAAGACGATGCTGTTTCTCTTTGCTGCCAAAAGCTCAAAGAAGGCAGGCATATCGGCATTTTCCCCGAAGGGAAAAGAAACCGTGACCCGGAAAAGCTGCTCAGGGCCAAACCCGGTATAGGGCATATATCTTTACGTTCGGGAATGCCGGTTATTCCGGTGGGTATTAACTGTGTATCGGGGAAAAAAAAGAAAAAGGTTCGCACTTTCGGCAGAATACGGCTTGCTGTAGGCAAACCGCTGCAATTTGATGCTCTCTCCGAGGCATACAGGCGAATCGGAACGTATACGTCGACAATGAAAGCCGAAAGGGAACGCCACAAGCTTGCACGTGAAGCGGCGGACCGGATCATGACGGCTATAGCATCGCTTAGCGGAAAGGAATACGTGTGTTCATCCGCCAGGGCAGGAATGGGTAATGCTTCACAAGAGACTGTAAGGAACAACAACCACCATACTATCAAGGAGGCCACATGTCCTGTATAACAGTTGAAAAAGTCCTGACTGCCGGTTCCCGCAGCGATGCCCTGGAGGTTATCGAGCAGGTTTTCCGCAAGGAAAAGAAATGGATCAGCGCCGCCAATGATCAGCTTCCTGAAAAACTCGAAAAAGAAGGGCGGTATTCATGGTTTCTTGCCCGGATAGACGGACGTTCTGCCGGAGTGCTGCGTCTGATGTACGATCCGCCCCTTGAACTTCCGACCGAGTATGATGTAAGGCTTCTGCCGGGAGTGAATATCGAAGAACTGAAAAATGAAGGGCGGTATGTCGAGATCGGGCGTTTCATGATCCGAAGCGAATATCGGAAAAATCCGCGGCTTGCTCTGCGTCTGATGCGGATTGCGACAAAAGAGGTACTGGAGAGGGATTATACCCATTTTATAACTGATGTCTTTGAAGGCGAGCCTAATTCCCCATACAATTTTCATACCAGGGTCCTTGGCTTTGAAGTGATCGGCAAGCACCTGTTCGGTGACCTGAACTGCAGTTCAACCCGTATCATCCTGACGCTCGATATCCTGAAAGTCTACCGGAGAATCCGCAATAACAGGAGCAGGGTATACCGTGAGCTGACCGAAGGCGTCAGGGGAATTCTGGAAAGAAAGCTCGCGGCTGCCGGCACGCGTCTGCAGGCGTGACCGGGAGCCGGTAACCAGCCGGAGTGTTTATGCTGAAACTCGATGAACTGAGAGAGGCGATCAAGGGAGATATCTATGTCCATGAGGATATGGCGAAACATGATATCAAGAAAGTAGCGGGTGTTGCCGACATACTTGTCATGCCGAGCGGCAAGAAAGATTTGATGAAAACCCTGCATCTGTTGAGAAAGTCCCGCTTTCCCTATGTCGTCATCAATAAAAAAGGGCGTGTTCTGTTTCCGGACAACCGGTATCACGGCGCTGTGATCGTTGCTGACTGATATCACCCTAAACTGAGCGTCCCGACTTGTCGGGATGCTCAACAATGTAAGTTTATTAAAAACAGTTTTTTGTAATGCGCTTGTTATGTGGTTTCCCATCACCTGTCGGGTGAAAGTGAAAACTCATAAAGAGCTGCATTTGCTGAAATCCCGACAAGTCGGGAAATGCCGATCATGCCGAATCTGCTTCGTTACAGGGAACTTGCGTCCCGACGTGTCGGGATACAGCGGCATTCCCTGTGCCTCGCATCTCCGGCATGTTCGACAATCGCTCAATTTAGGATTACGTCATACCGTGATATGTCGTAATGTTGCAAGATCGTTTCAAGCCTGTAACAATTCCTTAACAAAACGAGTGGTAGATTACCTGCGATCAGGGCGTTTGCAGCAGATGCCCCTGTTCCTTCAAAAACCAGAAAA
Source organism: Chlorobium sp. (assembly GCA_028280025.1). Lineage (GTDB taxonomy): Bacteria > Bacteroidota > Chlorobiia > Chlorobiales > Chlorobiaceae > Prosthecochloris. The sequence continues at coordinate 55,548 of JANQMO010000026.1, forward strand.
CATAATCATTTACATCATGAAAAAATTTATCGCACTTTTTGCATTTCTGCTTGTTTCGGGATGGAGCACGGCGGAAGCTGTCGATTGGAACTGGAAAGGTGATGTCCGTTACCGTTACGAGTCGAAAATCAAAACCGACGACGACAACAGCCGTGACCGCCACCGTATCCGCGTTCGCCTTGGTGTCTACCCCTGGATCACTGAAGAACTGAGTGCCGGAGTCCAGCTTGCAACCGGTGGTACCGGCGAAGATGCCGATCCGGTTTCAAGGAACGTGACGTTTGGAAATGGATTTTCAATGAAAGACATCAACCTCAACCAGGCGTTCATCGATTACCATCCGATGTTCTTCGACGGTGAAGCCAATTTCATCTTCGGTAAAAGGGAAGTCAAACAGACGCTTGTCCGTGTCAACGACCTTGTCTGGGACAGCGATCTGACCCTTGAAGGTATAACCTTCCATTACGGTAAGGACGGCAAGAAACAGCGCCAGGGTCTGAATGCGGTTGCAGGTTACTACTTCATCGATGAAATCAAAAAAAGTGAAGAAGATCCATTTCTCTGGGCGGCGCAGCTCGCTTTCACCGGCAAGGCAGGCGATCTGGGCTTCATGCTCGGAGCCGGTTATTATGACTTCGAGAATATCGAGGGAATGTCTGATGATATTCTTGGTGATTGGACAGGCGGCGACTACTTCGGTAACTCTCACAACGGTGTATACTGGTATGACTACAACATCGTTGAAATCTTCGGTAGTGTCGGCGGTAAGTTCGGCGGAGGCCTTCCTTTCAAGGTTTATGGCCAGTATGTCGTGAACGTTGCTGAAGATGTCGATGACGATAACAACGGGTACCTGGTCGGCATCAAGATCGGTAAAGCAAAGAAAGTCGGTCAGTGGGAGCTCGATGCCAACTACACCCACCTTGAGAAAGATGCTGTTCTTGGTGCCTATACCGATTCCGACCGCTGGGGCGGTGGTACCGACGGTCAGGGCTTCGAAGTCGGCGCCAAGTACCATCTCGTCCAGAACATGACGCTCGGAGCGAAGTACCTCGGCCATGAAATCGGTATTGACAGTGATGAAACTCTTCACGTTCTTCAGGCTGACATGGTTGTCAAGTTCTAAGACGTGAACGAACCTGATCATTTTGTGTTGCTGTTCTTTCTTACCGGAGGCGGGCACACTCTGTCCGCCGCAAGTATCGTTACCGCTTCTCCAATTGCAGGAGAGGCGGTAATTTTTCCGAGAGAATGCAAAAGTCTTTTTTCCCGTTATCTCCTAACCTAATCCAATCTCCAATCAACAACGATCATGATGAACAAGATGAAAAAAATGCTGATGCTTGTCGCGGTCTTTTGTTTCGCTGCAGCCGGCCCTGTCCAGGCAAAGAACACCATTGTCATGGACGGTTCAACGACAGTGGGTCCGATCGCGAAATCTTTCGCGGCCTACTTCACCAAGAAGACAGGTGTTGAAGTGACTGTCAGTGAGTCCGGCAGCGGTAACGGCGCAAAGAGCCTCATCAACGGTGCATGTGATATTGCCAACATGTCGCGCCCGATGAAAGACAAAGAAGCCGGTGCGGCAAAAGCAAAAGGCATCGACCCTGTGGAGCACATTGTCGCACTTGACGGCCTTTCGGTTGTCGTTCATCCGAGCAATTACGTTTCGTCGCTGAAAATCGAGCAGATCCGCGACATTTACACCGGCAAGGTTACCAACTGGAGCAAGGTTGGCGGCCCGAACGCGAAAATCGTGGTTATCCAGCGTGAATCCAACAGCGGTACGCAGGATTCGTTCAAGAAGCTCGTTGTCGGAAAAGGCAATCCTGTCACGAAGCGTGCCGAAACACAGGCCAGCAACGGTGCCGTCAAGAGCCGTGTCGCTTCGACACCTGCAGCAATCGGCTTCATCGGTCTCGGTTTTGTCGATGATTCCGTCAAACCGCTTATCGTCAATGGTGTCGAACCGAGTGAAGAAACCGTGAAAAGCGGAGCCTATCCTGTCGCACGTCCTCTGTTCATGTACACCAACGGCGAACCTGCCGGTGTTGTCAAGGAGTTTATCGATCTTCCGATGACCGAAGACGGTAAGCGTATGATCAGCGAACTTGGTTACGTCAACCGCTATTGATCCTGAGTGTCAGGGAAATGCGGTAGTTTCAACATCAAAGCCACCTTTTACGGGTGGCTTTTTTTATGCTGACACAGTTGTGTTACAACTTTGTCAACACTTTCCTGCAATGATAGAGAAAAGGAAATCAAGTTGTAACTATAGGAGCATACCGGATATGGTACGTGTTGCTGTCTGTAAACTATAACAATTCAATCAAGGGGTTGAAAATGAGGAAATCTGTAACGTTGGTAGCTTTTATGCTTATGCTGGCAGGCGCCCTGTCAGTGATCGGCTGCGGGCAGAAGGCCGAGCAGCCGGCTGCAAAGGGAGAAAAGGCCGCTGGTGAAGTCGAGCAGACCGAAGAGGCTATTGAGTCCGCAAGGGATTACATCAGTATTGTCGGTTCTTCTACGGTATACCCGTTTGCCACGGTGGTCGCTGAACAGTTCGGAAAGACGACCGACTTCAAGACTCCCAAAATAGAGTCAACCGGTTCGGGGGGAGGGTTCAAGCTGTTTGCCGCCGGTGTTGGTGTAGAGCATCCCGATATCACCAATGCGTCAAGAAGGATCAAGAAATCCGAGTGCGAAATGAGTGCTGAAAACGGTGTGACCGAGGTTGTAGAGCTCAAGATCGGTTACGACGGTATCGTGATGGCGAACTCGAAAAAAGCCGAGCCGTTCAAACTCACCCGCAAAGAGATTTACCTCGCACTGGCAAAAGAGGTTCCTGATCCGAGCGGTGAAGAAGGCAAACTGGTACCGAATCCCTACAAAACCTGGAAAGAGGTCAATCCGGAGCTGCCTGAAACAAAGATCGAAGTACTTGGCCCTCCGCCGACATCCGGTACGCGTGACGCCTTTGTCGAACTTGCCATGGAAGCAGGTGCCAAAGAGTTTGCGTGGCTGAAGGCTCTGAGAAAAGAAGACAAGAAGAAGTTCAAGGGTATTGCTCACACGGTTCGTGAAGACGGTGCCTATGTTGAAGCAGGTGAAAACGACAACCTGATTGTTCAGAAGCTTGATGCCAATCCGGATGCTCTCGGTATTTTCGGTTTCAGCTTCCTCGATCAGAACACCGACAAGATGCAGGGTGCTTTTGTTGACGGTGTTCAGCCTGCATTCAGCGCGATTGCCGACGGTTCGTATCCGCTCTCACGTCCTCTCTTCTTCTATGTCAAGAAAGCACATGTCGGCACTATTCCCGGTATGGCGGAATATCTTGAAGAATTCACCTCTGAAAAAGCATGGGGAGACGAAGGGTACCTGACCGAAAAAGGACTTATTCCGATGCCTGAAGAAGAGCGTGAGAAATACGCGTCAATCGCAAAAAATCTTACGCCGATCGTATGTGATGAACTGTAGTGTTCAACAGGTACGGGAATCACTTTGGCTATATTGATGTTTGTGATAGGGCCGGCAGCAGTCCTGCCGGCCTTTTATATGCCCTGAAGCCGCTCAGTAACGGGTGCTGCACCCGTCCGAAAAGCAGCAGCTAATCAAAAGGTGAGTATAATCAGCAACGTCGGACGTCTTGAATACAACTACCGTGGAAAAACGAAATCTTGCTCCAAGGGACAGCCGGAAAACAATCGGCATCGTCAATGTGCCGAACCCGAGAATGGTCTGCCGGAACGTCAATGTGTATTACGACGACAAGCAGGCTATCCGGAATGTCACGATCGATATCGGGTGTAACGAGGTTCTTTCAATGATAGGTCCTTCAGGATGCGGCAAGTCTACCTTCTTGCGCTGTTTGAACCGTATGAACGACACGATCGACAACTGCCGGGTTGAGGGTGACATCATTTTTGAAGGCAATGATATCTATGATCCCTCGGTTGACGTCGTCCCTCTCAGAGCCCAGGTCGGGATGGTTTTTCAGAAGCCCAACCCCTTTCCAAAATCCATTTACGAAAACATTGCATGGGCGCCTAAAATACACGGCATCGTGGAATCGAAATCGGATGCCGATGAAATTGTCGAAACCTCTCTTGTAAAAGCCGGTTTGTGGGAAGAGGTGAAGGACCGCCTGGACCAGCCCGGGACAGGTCTTTCCGGCGGACAGCAGCAGCGTCTCTGCATAGCACGAGCAATCGCGGTAAGTCCTGAAGTGATCCTGATGGACGAGCCCTGCTCGGCGCTCGACCCGATCGCTACCGCAAAGATTGAAGACCTTATAGAGGAGCTCCGCTCACAATATACGATCGCCATCGTGACACATTCCATGCAGCAGGCTGCACGTGTGTCGCAAAGAACAGCATTTTTCCATCTTGGTGACCTGATAGAAGTCGGCAAGACCGATGACGTTTTCACCAAGCCGTTACACCAGTTAACTGAAGATTACATCACCGGTCGATACGGGTGATGTAAGCTATCGATCATTAAATAATGTCACCACTTCTTTTGCTTCTGCTGCTGCTTGTGCTTTCCGTTGCCGGATATGTCATGGGACAGCAAAAGGCTCTCGGTCTTGCGAAGAAAACGGGAGGTACCCGCAATCTGCATTCGCTTCCTGTTTATTACGGTGCACTTACCGCTCTCTGGTGCTGCCTGCCGGCTTTTTTCATGTTTCTCTTCTGGATCGCGTTCGAACAGAGTATCATTACCGGGCTTATGGCCGCCGATCTTCCCGAGGAGGCCCTTGCTCTTCCCGCTGCGCGCCTGAACGTGCTGATCAGCGATATCCAGAGTCTTGCCAGCGGCAATATCGTTTCCGGCGAGGTCACGCCGCTCATGCAGAAAGCGGCTTCACACTATCTCAGCCTGAAGGGTATCGGACAGATGATCACGTCGGTTATCGTCCTTGCTGCTGCCGTGACAGGCATGCTTCTGGTTCACGGGCGGATCAGGCCGGATATGCGTGCCAGAAATCAGGTGGAGAATGCGCTTATGGGATTGCTTATCGTCTGTTCGACGATAGCGATATTCACAACGATCGGTATTGTCCTGAGTATCCTGTACGAGGCTGTACGCTTCTTTCAGCAGATACCGGTCACGGACTTTCTGTTCGGTCTCGACTGGAGTCCGCAGATGGCCATCAGGGAAGACCAGGTCGGTTCATCCGGGGCGTTCGGTGCAGTACCGGTGTTTGTCGGAACCATACTGATCTCTGCAATAGCAATGTTCGTGGCTGCTCCCATAGGCCTGTTGTCGGCGATCTATCTGTCGGAATACGCCGACAGGAGACTGCGTGCGGTCGCCAAACCTCTGCTGGAAATCCTCGCAGGTATACCGACGGTTGTGTACGGCTTTTTCGCGGCACTTGTCGTTGCGCCGCTTATCCGGAACAGCGGTGCACAGATCGGCCTGGATGTGTCGTCTGAGAGCGCGCTCGCGGCAGGACTTGTCATGGGGATCATGATCATTCCTTTCGTGTCGTCATTGTCGGACGATGTCATCAACGCGGTACCGCAAACTCTCAGGGACGGCGCATACAGCGTAGGCGCGACCCGATCGGAAACCATAAAACATGTTCTTGTGCCTGCGGCTCTTCCCGGAATAGTCGGCGGTCTTCTGCTCGCTGTTTCGAGGGCTATAGGCGAAACAATGATCGTGGTAATGGCTGCAGGGCTTTCGGCCAACATGACAGCCAATCCGCTGCAGGCGGTCACGACCGTGACCGTGCAGATCGTTACCCTTCTTGTGGGTGACCAGGAGTTTGACAGCCCGAAAACCCTCGCCGCTTTCGCACTTGGCCTTGTTTTGTTCATAGGAACGCTTTTTCTGAACATAATCGCCCTGACAGTTGTCAGAAAATACCGGGAGAGATATGAATAACAGCTCAACAATGAACGGAAGCAGGAAAGCAGGGCGAACGATCGATATCGTCAACAGGGGACTGAAAAGCAGGTACCGTAAGGAAAAGCGTTTCAGGTTATATGGTATACTGTCGATCGTGGCAAGCGCTGCATTTCTCGCGTTTCTGCTCACCAGTATCGTTATGAACGGTTACAGCGCTTTTCTGCAGACCTACATCAAGCTCGATGTTCCCATTGAAGCCGGAATGATCGATGAAAGCAATCCCAAACGATCGAATTTCCAGGGGATCATCAAGTCCGCCATAAGGGAGTATTATCCCGATGTGACAGAGCGGCGGGAAAAGCGGGAACTTTATTCGCTGTTCAGTTCCGGAGCGGCATATCAGCTGCGTAACAATGTTCTCGACAATCCGCCCGAAGCCGGCACGACACTGAGTCTCTGGGTTCTTGCCGATGATGACGTGGATATGCTCATGAAGGGACACATGAAAAGGGATGTGCCGGAGAGTGAACGGCGCCTGAACGACCGGCAGCTCCGGTGGATCGAAAAACTGGAAAATGACGGCAGGATAGAGAAGCGGTTCAATACGACGTTTTTTACATCGGGGGATTCAAGGGAGCCTGAGCTTGCAGGTATCTGGGGAGCGGTCAGGGGATCGTTTTATACCATGCTCGTGACACTTGCCCTGTCTTTTCCGATCGGTATTGCAGCCGCGGTCTATCTCGAGGAGTTTGCTCCAAAAAATCTGGCGACGGATTTTATCGAGGTGAACATCAATAACCTCGCGGCAGTCCCGTCAATCGTTTTCGGGTTACTCGGACTTGCTGTTTTCCTCAACTTTTTCGGGATGCCCCGTTCGACGCCGCTTGTCGGCGGTATTGTCCTGATGCTGATGACGCTGCCTACCATCATTATAGCCAGCCGTGCGGCACTCAAGGCCGTACCGCCGTCGATCCGCGAGGCGGCACTCGGTGTCGGATCCTCGAAACTGCAGGTTGTCTCCAGCCACGTCCTGCCTCTTGCTCTTCCTGGAATGCTGACAGGCACCATTATCGGCATGGCGCAGGCGCTGGGTGAAACCGCGCCCCTCCTTATGATCGGGATGGTGGCGTTTATCGTCGATGTCCCCGGCGGATTTACCGATCCGGCTGCCGTGATGCCTGTTCAGATCTACCTTTGGGCGGACAGTCCGGAAAGAGCGTTTGTCGAGAAGACCTCTGCTGCGATCATGGTACTTCTCGGATTCCTGATCGCCATGAACGCTCTTGCTGTTGTCATGCGCAAAAAATTCGAGAGGCGCTGGTAAATACATGCGAAAGAGTGCGGTCGCAGATGTAACAGATATGTAACATGTCCGGCATTGCCGGCAGAGGTGCAGGAGTATACATTACAGTACATTTACATTATATTTCCATCACCTTTTTGTTCATCAAGATTCCTTGTCCATGGCTGAAGCGCCTTTAAACAGCCCCCAAAAACCTGATGCGTTTGTCATGACGCCCGAAAGACTTCGCCGCCAGAGGATCGCGAAGTTTCTCGGTGAAGGGTTCCTGCTTGTTGTTGCCTCATTTGTCGCTATCGTCGTTTTGTTCATCTTTTATTTCGTAGCGGTCGATGCGATCCCGTTTTTTCAACAGAGAGGATTCGGGGAATTCTTCACCAGCACAGGCTGGTATCCCGCTGATGAACCGGGAGAGTTCGGCGCTCTTGCCATTATGTACGGCAGCGGCATGGTGACGATTGGATCTGCATTGATAGCCGTTCCGCTCGGCATAGCTGCGGCGATATGCCTCAGTGACGTTCTTCCTTTTGCCGTGCGGCAGTATGCAAAGCCCGTAATAGAGATGCTTGCCGCTATTCCATCGGTGGCATACGGTTTTTTCGCTCTCGTTATTTTTGCTCCGCTTCTCCAGAACTACGGCGGACCGCTTCTGATGTGGACATGGTGGCTGATAGCCGGACCGTTTGTCTTTCTGGCCGTCATTGTCGTTTCAGACCTCGTGACATCAGGTAGTCAGAGCACGGATACGAGAAAAACAATACGCTGGACCGTGACCGTTGTTTTCGGCGTCATCGCACTTTTTTTTCTCTATTATGTGGGCAGGACGCTCAATGAAATTCAGATTCTCAGCGGAACGAATGCACTGAACGTTTCGCTCATTCTCAGTTTCATGGCCTTGCCGACAATCGTGAGCGTTTCGGAAGATTCGCTTCAGGCAGTCGGACGCGAACTGAGAGAAGGGAGCTACGCACTCGGGGCGACAAGGGCGGAAACGATTGTCAAGACGGTTCTGCCCGCCGCAAGCAGCGGCATTCTCGCAGCGGTTATTCTCGGCATCATGAGGGCAATAGGGGAGACCATGGTTGTCTGGATGGCATCGGGCAACTCGTCGCATATCCCCGAGCCCTGGTTTAACTATCTCGATTCCATCCGGACCCTTACGGCAACCATTGCCGGAGACATGGGAGAGGCTGACCAGGTAACTGGATCAGCTCGTTATCATGTGCTTTTTGCAATGGGACTCCTTCTTCTCATCATCAGCTTCGTCAGTAATCTCGTTAGTGAACGTATCGTAGTCAGGCAGAGAAAGGTTCTTGCCGGCGAGTAGTACTCAATCATCTAACTCTTGGATTCATGGATCTCGGAACCAGAAAAATATTGGACAGATCGTTCACGGCAGTCGGTATAACCTCGATCCTTTTGATGGCAGCAGCGCTGCTGGTTGTTATCGTGCCTATATTTTCAGGTGGTATCGGGGCGATTTTCTTCAAGGGGACTATTGAGCACAGGAAACTGCAGTACAATGAATTCGGCAATGGCGACAAGGAAGTCATGCAGCGCCAGATCGAGGAGACCAACGCCTACAGAAGCAGGGTGTTTGCCATGCTGGGTGAATTCGATGCAGAACTCGAAAGCATGGAGCCGGCCGAGAGCAAGGCGCTTCGTTCGTCCTACAAAAAGGTGAGGGAAGCGCTTGCCCATCTGTTCGGACCTTTACCGGGAGATCCGGAACCGATCCTGACCCGTTACCAGTACGGGACGACACGCTGGGAGCAGGCCGAGGAAGCGCTCCATGATCTCATGTATGTGTCCAAATGGGATTATTCGGATCCAACCCAGATGGCAAAGCAATATTTTGTGCCGCGAACAGATGATTTCAAAGGGACCAAGCTCGCCGCCCTTTTTCCGTACATGGAAGAAAACCTCGTCAATATGATGCTTCCCGAACAGACCTTCTACTGGGGTTTCATTACGGATCGTTCGCTTGATTCGCATATATTCGGCGGTATCTGGGCGGAAATACAGGGGACGTTCTTCCTTGCTGTCGGCGCCATGCTGTTTGCTTTTCCTCTCGGTGTGACGGCAGCGATATATTTTACCGAATACGCAAAGGACAATATTTTTACAAGTATTCTTCGAAGCGCCAACAGCACGCTTGCCGGTGTTCCAAGCATCGTATTCGGCCTTTTCGGTCTGGCGTTTTTTATCAATACCATCAAGGTATCGGAATCAAAGAGCGTCATAGCCGGTTCGCTGACGCTTGCGATCATGATCCTGCCCACCATCATCAGGGCGGCAGAAGAAGCAATACTTGCCGTTCCCAAAACATATAAGGAAGCTTCGCTGAGCCTCGGTTCGACAAAGTGGCGTACGATTGTCACCGTCATTCTGCCCGCAGCGCTTCCGGGGATTATTACAGGCGGCATAATCAGCCTCGGCCGCGCTGCAGGCGAAACGGCCCCCATTATTTTTACGGCGGCTGTAAGCGTCGGTGCAACCATAGGTTTGGCCGATGTCTTTTCATCACCGACGCCCGCACTTTCATGGAATATCTACAACCTTGCAAGTGAGCATGAAGCGGCCAATGAAATCCGGCATGTACAGTACGGTATGGTGCTGGCACTCATATCGATCGTACTGTTGCTGAATTTATCTGCTATATTGTTGAGGGCCCGAATATCCAAAAAATTAAAAGGTTAAAGAGTAATGCAGATGACTGCAGTGGAAAAAGAGGCGCAAACGTCGGCGGCCGCAGGAAGTTCGAACCGTGAGATATTTCTCCCGCCGGAAAGGCAACGGATCAAGGACGGCGGAACGCCTCATGTCAGTGCGAAAAACTTCTCGATTTTTTACGGTAATTTCGAGGCCGTCAAAAAGGTGACTGCCGATATTCTTTCGAAATATGTGACAGCCATCATCGGGCCGAGCGGCTGCGGCAAGAGTACGTTTCTTCGGGCGATCAACCGTATGAACGATCTTATTCCATCCTGTTATGCGACAGGGACGCTTATGTTTGACGGCGAGGATATCTACGGGCGCTATACCGATGAAGTGCAGCTCAGAAAAAAGATCGGTATGGTCTTCCAGAAACCTAATCCGTTCCCGAAACCGATATTCGACAATATTGCTTACGGACCCAGACTTCACGGGGTCAAGGACAAGAAAACGCTTGAGGAGATCGTGGAAAAAAGTCTTCGCAAGGCGGCTTTGTGGGATGAGGTCAAGGACCGTCTCGACAGGAACGCTCTCGGGTTGAGCGGCGGCCAGCAGCAGCGTCTCTGTGTTGCAAGAACACTTGCCGTCGAACCGGATATTCTCCTGCTTGACGAGCCGACATCGGCTCTCGATCCAAAGGCAACCGCCAAGATCGAGGATCTCATCGAGGAGCTGCGGGGCAGTTACACCATTCTTATCGTTACCCATAACATGCAGCAGGCTTCGCGTGTCTCCGATTACACCATGTTTTATTACGAAGGTGACCTTATCGAATATGCCCCCACGAAACAACTTTTTACCAATCCAAGAGACCAGGTTACCGAAGACTATATAACGGGACGGTTCAGTTGAACAAAAAACAACAATACTTATGGCGGAAAGACCGGTTCACGAACACATAAAGGATCTGTCCAACTCCCTGGTGATCCTTTCCGACAAGGTTCTAAAAAACTTTTCACTCTCGATGGACGCTCTGATGAAATGCGACAACATGGGCTGCTCGCAGATCAAGCTTGCCGACGGGGAGATCGATGCATCGGAGGTAAGACTCGAGGAGCAGTGTCTTATCTTTCTTGCCCTTCAGCAGCCTGTGGCAAAGGATCTGCGTGCGATCATCACTATTCTCAAGATCAATAACGATCTGGAGCGGATCGGCGATCTTGCCGTGCACATTGTCGAAAGAGTTCCTGAAGTAAGCTCCGAATTTATCCGGCAGTTCGACTTCCAGAAAATGGGGGCGATTGCAAAGGAGATGGTTCAGAAATCGATACAGGCTTTTGTCAACAGGGACCGTGAGCTTGCCGAAGAGGTCTGTGACATGGATGAGGAGCTTGACGCGATGCATCGGGCTGTTTTCAAGAAGGTTTCTACAGAGATTCGTCAGGCCGATGTGAACCAGACCACGCAGTATATCGTCTCCATGAGTGTGTCGAGATATATCGAAAGAATCGGCGACCACGCGACGCGTATCGCAAGGGAAGTTATATACCTTGTCACCGGCGAGATTGTCCGTCATTCCGAAGGCTCTTTCGAAAAGCTCATCGAGTCGCTCAAGGATTGATCACTCTTTCTTTTCTTTTGCCCGGTATCATGATGAACATGCATGCCGGGCTTTTTTTTCTTGGATTTGATACGTCTTCACAGCTAAATTGTCCCACTTGAAAAGGTAAGGTCTTACCGCCGTCCCTCTGGAATCCAGTGTGATATTTTTCAATACAGTTCAGGTCAATACAACAATGAAACTTTTCGGCAAAAAAGGCGACACGGCAAAAAAGGGAATAGAAAAGGTAGCACGTCCGGAAGCGTTTACTATTAAAATCGATCCGTCAAAGTTCAATCTGGCGACAAGCCCGTCGGGTCCGGTTCACGAGCAGCTCGAAACGTTGAAACAGAAGCTCACGAAACTCTCGTCCAACGTCGAGAACAATCTGATGCTGGTCATTCGTGCGTCTACCAAGAAAAACAATGACCTTGCGCAGTCCGCTTTTGAATTCGACAAGGAGTACATCCAGAAAGGCAAGTTCGAGGTGGAGTATCTCTGCCTTGCATACAGCTGTTTCCAGGCTCTTGACGATGAAAGCAGCCGATTGGTCTCGATGGCTCGGGATATCATGCAGAAGCTTGAACTGATCGCGGTCTATGCCCTGAATATTGCCGACAAGACGGACTATATCAGGCTCGAGAACATAGAGGTTCTTCACAAGGATGAATATGACCTCAAGCCTATGGGCGATATTACTGCGGAGATGATCAAGAAGGCCGTTGAGGCATTTGTCAGCGGAAACAGCAAGCATGCTTCGGAAACCCTTGATATGATGAAGGAGATCGAAGAGATATACGATAAAGCGATCAAGAAACTCAAGGGCGAGGTGACCGATGAGAATATCACCAATTATACCGGCATTCTTTCTGTTGTCGAACATGTGAAAATGTCGGCGGACATTTCATGTGACATCGCCCGCATGCTGCTTTAGGAGAGGTTTTGCCGGAATGTAAATGGGGCGTGAAAGCACTGCTTCACGATGTTGCTTTACCATGAATCTCATTCCGGCAGAGAGTCATGCCGCCCCGTGAAATAGATGTTCGGATTTCACAGGGATGCGGCATCCATACTGGATTTCGTCTGAAGATGGATCCCCGGAAAGAAGCCCTCTTTTCCTGCCATGATATCCCGCTCTTTTGTTATCTTTTTTCATTTCTCCGTATCACCCACCATCAAAGATAATGAAGCTGCTTGCCAATGACTCCAGGGCTCTCCTGATATCCCGTATCGTTCTTGCCTTTTCATGGATCTACCAGGGGGCGGTACCGAAGCTCATCTGCAGAAGTCCGGGTGAAATCGAGTTGTTGCAGCATGTCGTCGTGAGCGGGGAGCTTGCCTGTACTCTTTTGATGTGGATGGGTTACGGGGAGATCGCTTTCGGTTTGCTTCTTTTTTTTACAAGGAACGCATGGTTTTTCATCCTGAACGTCGCGGCTTTGTTGATGCTTCTCGTCTATGTTGCGATCTTTCAGCCGGACTTGCTCGTCTTGCCGTTCAACCCGGCTATCCTCAACCTGTCGCTTTGCGGAGTATCGCTCATAGCGATCGATGAACTCAAAAAACAGAGAGATGTCAAAGGGAACTGAACACCGCCGCTTTGTCATTGAGCCCGCTGCGCTTGTGGGGGTCTACCTCTCGGTTTCGGTAAGTGTTATTGCCCTTGCGGCTTTTCTGGGGGCTGCAGGCGCATGGACCGGCAGTGTTTTTTTAGAGACTGTACATCCCTACGTGTTTTTCGTCGGTTTCGGGAACCTTGCAATATTGATCCTCAATCGTCACCTCGTATCGGCAATATATCCCGATCTTGTGATCGACACCCAAAAGCAGATGCGCTACATCTACGGTGTGCTGTTTTCGGTCGGGCTTGTGGTCCTGGCTGTCTACATGGACTGGCCTCTGCTCAAGGCCGCCGTCGGTTTTTTCCTGCTTGTCATCGTGCTGTTTTCGGCAAAAGAAATTGTGACGACGCTTTCGCTGGAAAACATATGGCGGGAGGTATCGGTTCGTTACTATATTTTTGACGTTGTTTTTCTTATTGTCGCAAACCTCGGACTCTTTACCCTCGGCCTGAAAGAGGCGTTCCCTGAAAATGGCATCATTCCGTTTTTCGTTACACAGTCATCCTATTTTCTCGGTTCGTCGTTTCCCCTGAGTATCAGTGTTATGGGATTTCTCTATACCTATGTCTGGCGACGATCGTCCGGCAGGGAACTGATCAGGAAGCTGTTCAGTATCTGGTCCTATATTTTTGTCGGCGGTGTTCTGGTCTTTCTTGTTGCCATTCTGATGGGCCATTACCTCGGAATGATGCTGGTAAGCCATACGCTCATGCTGGGAGTTCTCGCTCTTCTGGCGGCATTTGCCGTGTATCTCTACCGGTTTTTCACCAGAGAGTTCAGCCATCCCGCCCTGGCATTTCTCCTCTCCGGTCTGGCGATGCTTTTTGCTGCCAGCGCTTTCGGAATTCTCAATATTTATTATTTCAGGTGGTTCGGAGCTGATCCTCCGCTCGAGTGGAGCCGCATGTGGATTTACCATTCCCATACCCATGCAGCCCTTCTCGGATGGATAACGTTTTCTTTTACCGGCATGATCTATATTGTCGTACCGGCGATCGTGACAACCAATTCTCTTGATCTGCTTCGTTCACAAGAGGCCCTTTCCCGGCTTCTTGACAGCGGGACGCTTGGAAAGGCATTCCGGCAGCTTACCGTTCTGCTGGCAGCGGCAACATCGCTCCTTGTCGCATTTTATTTCAACAATCACCTTGTGCTCACCGTTGCGGGAATTGTATACGGAGCAGCGGTGTATTATTCGAGAATCAACCTCGGAAAAGCATTTCGGCGGGGTTGAAAAAGGATCATGAAACCATGTTGACCATGAAAAAAATCCATAGTGTCCTGGTTGTTCTCATCTGTATATTTTTTGTGCCTGCTTCAGCGAGATCGTTCGACAAGGCTCAGTATGAAATACTGCGCAAAGGCGTCAAGGCATGGAACGCAATGAGGGCCGGTGCAGGTACGGGGAGTTATGACCTCAGCGGCGCCTTATTGAAAGGGAAGAACCTTAGAGGAATAGACCTCAGTCATACAGACCTCCGCGGTGCAGACCTGACTGATGCCGATCTGAGCGACGCTGTTCTTGATGATGCCATCCTCGACAAGGCTGTTGCAAAAAACACACTCTTTTACGACGCGTTTCTGCGCCGGGCTTCGCTCCGCGGAGCGGACCTCGAGGAAGCCGGGTTTGAAGGCGCGGATTTAAGGGACGCAGTACTTGACGAAGCTGTTCTCAAACAGGCGGATATGTCTTCAGTTATCCTGAGAGGGGCGTCACTCAGGGGAGTTGATCTGCGGGCTTCTGTTCTGAATGCGGCAGATCTTGCCGGTGCGGATCTCGATGGTGCATATCTGTGGAGGGCTGACCTTGACGGAGCAAATCTCAATGGCGCTGTTGTTACAGTGGCTACCATTGTCGAAACAGGGGATTATGCCGACAGGGAGTGGGCTGCAGACAACAGGGCCGTGCTCAAGGCTGCTCCCGGTGTCAAGGAATCCGTAAAACAGGAAAAAAAGAGTGCAGGCGAAACCGTAAATGAGGCGGCGCCGTCCGCGGCGGGAACCGCAGTACAGGAAACGGCAGGTACCGAAGCATCTTCATCCGTCCCGGAACAAGTGCGTTTGAATCCGGTTGGAACATCCGGTGCAGATATTCCGGGAAATCGATGGCCGATGAATCCCGTGGCGCAAAAGATACAATTCGGTGTCAGCAAGCGTGAATCGGCTTCGACTCCCTACGATGCCCAGCAGCGTGAGCTGTTGACCGATAATGTTCCCCGATGGAACAAAACGCGGGTAAAGAACCCGGAAATGAAGGTTCGTCTTGCAGGCGCCAACCTGAATCGAAAAATGCTTGACGGTGCCGATCTCAGAAATGCCGACCTGAACGGAACCCTCATGAAAGGGGCGGATCTTACAGACGCGGATCTTCGAGGAGCGGATCTGCGCGGCGCCAACCTTCGTGCGGCGGATCTTACCCGTGCGGATTTCCGCGGAGCCGACCTGAGAGGAACGTACCTGTGGATGGCCAATACAAGCTGGACGTTATGGAACTATGCCGTTGTCAATGCTGCAACGGTCCTGCATACAGGGAAAAACGCCAGTCCGGAATGGGCGGAAGAAAATGGAGCTGTCTATAGAGGTGATTAAAGCGTATATTACGTGAAGACCGTATCCCGAGCGGATTCCCGCGATGTCTTTCCATGCGAAAAGTTCAGACAGAGGGTTCGGTCCGGAGAATATGAAACACGGTGGGTAGTATGAGTAGAAAAGGTGAGCCGCTGGTGACGGTTACCATCCCGATGTATAACAATGAACGGTTTATCCGGCAGACGATCGAATCGATCCTCAGTCAGACCTACAGTAACTTCGAGCTGCTGGTATATGACGACAACTCATCCGACTGTTCTTTTGAGATTGCCTGTTCATTCAGGGACCCCAGGATTCGTGTCGTCAAGAACAAAAGGAACCTTGGGCCTGAAGGGAACTGGAACAGGGCGGTAAGGGACGTTTCCGGGAAATATGTCAAACTGATTTGCGGGGACGATATTCTCTATCCGGAATGCCTTGAAAAGCAGGTTGCTGTTCTGGAGAAAGATTCCAGGAAAAGGATCAGTCTGGTATGCAGCCAGCGGACTATCATCGATCCGGACGGCAAACCGATCATCAAGAAAATCAATCTTGTCGAAAAAGGCCGGCATAATCCAACCGATATTATCCGCAAGATCATCCGGATGGGCACCAACATCCTTGGCGAGCCGGTGTGCGGTCTCTATCCGGCTGCGCTTCTTCCCTTTACAAACGGTTACAGCGCCAGGGTGCCCTATACCATCGACCTGGATTTCTGGATGCAGCTGCTCAAGCTCGGCGAATTGCACATGATCGATGAACCGCTTTGCGCGTTCAGGATTTCAGACGAGTCATGGTCGTCCAGGATCGGTGATATGCGGTATCATCAGTTCATCGAGTTCATGGAGCAGACGGCTTCGGAAAAAACGTTCGAAGTGACGGACCTCGATATGTTTATCGGCAAGATCAACTGTGCGGTCCATTCCATGACAAGCACCGTAGGGTTCAAGCTTTTTGCCGGTACGGCGCAGGAGGAGGGCGGTTTATAGAGCTCCGGCAGAGAGGAGGAGCGAATGTCGAACGGAATTTTTCCCTGGTTCTTTGTTCTCCGGTTCTGGGATAAGAACACTATTTCCCTGATATTACAGAGAGAGTATTTTTTATTCACACCTACTTCCAAACGGTCATGTCAGTACAATCAGCAAAGGAGTTTCTTGAGAAAATAACGTCGGACGATGCCTTCCGCCATTCGCTTGTCAGCCAACTGGCCAGGTATCGATCGGAAATCGTGACCCAGGCAGGGTATGAATTCAACGAGAAGGAGTTTGACGAGGCAATAGCCTCATTGTCTGCCGCCAAGATCGGACAGATTCCAGGATGGTTCTGTGATATGGAAGAAACCGGAAAACCCTACAAGGGACGCAAGTGCGGAGGCGGACTCTGGCATTGAGCTTTCAAGGTTGTATTTCCCAAACATAACCCCCAGGACATATGAAACCCATCTGCATTGACCGGTACTGCTTCGACCACGTCCACATCTGGATTCAGTACGATCATTCGATCCCCCTGTTTGTTGAAGTGGCGATCGAAATTTTTTACCCGCGCGACCGTCAGGCCAACGGGCTTGTGATGTTCAACCACGGTTTTCTTATCGGTGTCGATCTTCTGTACTATCCGAAAAAAATTATCGGATCGTTTCTCAACGATACACCTCTTTTCGGCGTTCATCCGTCCTACTACTACAACTACTCCAGCGCCCTTGTCGAAAAAAACTGGGCGATGGCATACGTCACCTCAACGCATCTGCAGATGCAGGGGGTTCCCTGGACCGATTTCGGGGGCAATCCGAGGGTAGGGCAGGAGGCTTATGCGGCAGCCTCCTATCTCATCAAGTACGGCGTGACGGACGAGTTCTACAAAGCTGAAAAAAAATACAGTACCGAGTCCTTTTACAAGCCTGAAGACGTCGAGAAAGCGCATTTCATGCGTTCGAACAACGTGATCTTCGCCGGCCATTCGGTCGGCGGAGCCCACGCGCAGGTTCCGGCTACAGGGTTTGAAACCATGCAGAAGATCGGCAGGGACACCTGCCGCCCGTTCGACCCGGTAATTTATGACCGGGAGTTCATGCCGAAATATTCGGATCGCATGTCCGAGTGGGCGCCCGAGGAGAGGGCCAATCCCGTTGGTCTCGTGCAGCTTTCACCGGTTGACCAGAAGGTGCCCTTGATCGGGCCGGGCATGGCCGATTACCGCAAGGTTCTGGCGGAAAGGGAACTGCCCATCCTTATGATGATCGGTGAGTGTGACAGCGCCTGCCTGAAGGATTCCGATCCTCCGGCATGGTCACCGAACCCGGGTGAAACAACCGAATTTTCCCAGCTTGCCCCGGAAGGCAGCAACTCATGGGCTGTCGTTGCAAATGTGAAGAAAGGCAGTCATTGCGGTTACCTCACCAAAGAAAGCGACCTTTGCAGTCTTGCCGATGAAAATTCCGGCCTGTGTAAGAAAGGAACGAAAACCTGGAAAGCAGGCGAAGAGGAAGCCGCATTCACCAACGAGCTGTTCAAACAGTTCATCGCCCTGTATCCGGACGGTCAGGGTTTTCAGGGAGATTTCCACAAATGGATACACAGCGACTTCATCAAGTGGCTCAATCGGGAAAACCCTTACGGCAAGGTTGATCTCGTGCCGTTTGCCGAAGGAAAGTACATCGACTACGTCTCCCACGGAGGGTGTCCGCCGCTGGAGAAGAAGGGAGGAAAGAAGTGAGGAGTGTTGATTTGTTGAATCGTTGAATTGTTGAGTTGTTGAGTTGAAAAAGTCACGAGTAAGAAGGTGTGTAAGGAACAGGTAATAGTGAATGGTGAGTAGTAGTTCGTGAATCGTGAATAGATATCGAAAACGGCGTTTTGCGGGGATTCGTTGTCGATTATAATCTCCACCACCCATGTCTAAGGTTGTGCCTCTTGCGGAATACCTGTTGCAGACTTCCTGAGCAAGATCAGGAGTCTCTTTATCAGCAGTAAAGCAGATTATTCTTCGATATGATTTGTGTAAATAGTTGCCAACGTCCCCCTTTTCTCGTCCCCCTTTTCTGTATGCCGACAACGGCATTTTGCGGGCGTTTGTTGTCGTTTTTGAGGCTGTGAATACCTACACTGAGCGTTTCAACAAATGCTCCATAACAGTAAGTCTTTTAAATACTATCTGTTATACTGTAGTTGTAAAAAAAGATCCATAACCTGTCAGGTGAGTGTGAAAACTGGTAAAGAGCCGCATTTATTGAAACCCTTCGGGATTGCCGATCATACCGGATCTGCTTCGTTACAGGGAACTTGCGGTAGATCACTACAGCAGCATTCCCTGTGCCTTACATCTCCGGCATGCTCGACAAGCGCTCAATTTAGGGAATAGTATAGTTATAGTATTTTCCTTGTCATAAGGAAAAAAAACTCTTAAATTTCCTTATGACAAAGAAAGATATTCTGAAAACGCTGTTGCGGGATTTTCATACCTCATCGTTGCCGGATTTGACGACGCGAGACATCCCTGTTCCGCTGAAAACCGGCAAGATTGTTACGTTGATCGGCTCGCGGCGCAGTGGAAAAACCTGGCTGCTGTATCAGCTTGCCTCCCAATTGTATCGGGATGGAGTTCCGAAAGAGAGGGTATTCTTTCTTAACTTCGAAGACGAGCGTCTTGATCTGAAGGCTCAGGAACTCGATCTGTTGCTGCAGGCTTATCAGGAGCTTTACCCCGGTCTCGACCTGGCGCAATGTTACTTTCTTTTTGATGAAATTCAGAATATTTCAGGCTGGGAACGCTTTCTTCGCCGGCTGCATGAGCGTATTTGCAGCAACATTGTTGTTACAGGTTCCAATGCTCGTCTTCTCAGTACGGAGATCGCCACGGCATTGAGGGGAAGAGCAATAACACGGACCGTTTATCCATTCAGTTTTCGTGAAGTGCTCAAGTACCGGAGTATTGCGCTCGATCTGCATGCAAGCAGTAATCGTACCCTGATTGAAGCGGCGCTTGACGCATATCTTGAGCAGGGAGGGTTTCCCGAAACGCTTGCGATGCATGACCGGTATCTGCGAGACGAGACGTTGCAGTCATATTTCGAAGTTATGCTGCTTCGAGACCTTGCCGATAGATATCGTTTTACAAACATTACAGCGCTTCGCTATTTCCTCAAACGGCTTGCCGCATCAGCTACCAAGCAGATATCTATTCACGGGATGTATAATGAGCTTAAGTCTGCAGGGATACGTATAGGAAAAAATGCGCTCTATGATTTTCTGCAGGGTGCTGAGGATATCTTTTTTGCAAAGACCCTGCACAGGTATTCATCCAAAGTCACGACCCGCGAACTCGGTGAGAAAAAGATTTACATTATCGATAACGGTTTGCTCAATGCCATCCGTTTCCGTTTTACAGAGGATCGCGGGAAGGCAATGGAGCAGGTGGTCTATTGGCAGCTGATGCGTAACAATGAACGGGGAAGCGGCGTTTCCTTTTTCAAGAACGGATATGAATGTGATTTTGTCACGAACGGGGGGGAAATGCCTGCTGCAATGCAGGTTTGTTACAGTCTTGAAGATCCCAAAACGAAACAGCGGGAAATCAAAGGCCTTGTGCAAACATGCCGATCATTGAGGATAGATCAGGGACAGATCATTACCCGGAGTGACAGCGATTTGATCAACATTGACGGCATCTCGATAAAGGTTGTGCCTCTTGCGGAATACCTGTTGCAGACTTCCTGAGCAAGATCAGGAGTCTCTTTATCGGAAGCAAGGCAGATTATTCTTCGATGTGATTTGTATAAATAGTTGCCAACGTCCCCCTTTTTCAGATGTTGATCATGAAAAAAACATCGAAAACTGCAGCGCCGTCAAGGATAACCCCATCAACCCTCCGGCCAGAACCTGCATGACGGTATGCCGTTTCAGAACGATCCTTGACAGCCCAACAAGTATGATCAGCGGGTAATACGTATATACCATGGGTCCGAAACCGAAGGTCAGTGCGACCAGAGGCCCGGCGATTCCCGTTGTATGAACGCTGACTTTCCACCACCTTGTAACCAGCATCACAAGCAGTGTGTTTGAGCCATAGCAAAACATGAGCCCCTGAACATGGAGAGGAGCATCGAAAAATCCAAGAACAAAAAAACCGGCGAAATAACTGAGAATACTGAACGCAAAAGGGTTCAGGCGCTGCATCCGTTCCGTGATGTCAACGTTTTTTAGATGTCCTTTTTTCTTGAGATAGAAAATGTAGAGGAACGGAATGATCATCGAGAACGACAGAGCGGTAAAAAAATGGACGGCTTTCATGACAATGCCGTGTTTTTCAGCAAACATCGTCAACAGGAAAAAAGCGATTCCGGCGTTTGTTATCGGATGAAATACGTTGGAAACAGCTTCAAAAAATCCTTGTGAATGGCGGGTTGTCACGTTCTTATGGATTCAGCTTTTCAAAATATTCCTTCTTAATTTCGTCACTACTCCCGGCAAGAAGGTTCATCTGTTACGATAAGAAATATCTCCTTGTTGCGCCCAGCGGAATTCCGAACAGCAGAAGGAGAACCGCATTGAGGAGCACATTCTGCCGGAACCCGGTGTAGAGGGAAAATGCGGAATCCATGACGAACCAGAGGATGAGCGGCATGGCGAGCATCATCCAGCCGCCGGATTCGCATCGCCGGAACGGCCCCTTGAGGATCAGAAGCATTGTCGCGCCCCATCCAAGCATGGTTGCCCCGAGAACGCCGTGGGCGAACATGATGTACTCATTTGCATCTGCCGGATATCTCGCCTGAAATTCTCCGGGAGAAGAATAGAACAGCAGGCTGAAGAAATCCCTTGCCACTTCCGGCACAAGAACCATGCCCGCGCCGAACAGCATGACGCCGAGTATGACCAGATACAGCCACCGAAACCAGAATGCAGGTATCATGATGAGTGCTCCTTTAACCGTTTGCCGGGTTATCGTTTCACTGCAACGGCCTTGAAAAAGGTATAGCAAAACACACCGTCTTTTTGCGCCGTGCGATGCAGGCCTGCAATGCCCTCGTCGAAGGTTGTCGCGTCGATCAGTTCTGCATCGATGGATGATTGTCTTACACCTTCGATCATGGCCGTGAAGGTATTTTTTATAAAGCCTTCGACAAGTTCCGGACGGCTGGCATCAATATATACCTGGCGAGGCGATACTACGGTGGAACTAAACCCGGCCGCTTGCAGGAGAGGATAGAGCTCCCTGCCGATGTTTGCGTTGCCTCCCGCCCTTTTTTGCAGCTCGACCTGGCATTGAATCGCCTTGCGTACGGATTCGTTGTCCGGATGAAAATATGCCGATCCGTGGTCTCCTTCGATAACCGTGATTGTACCGCCTGTTTTGAGGAAAGACTCGAGGCTTCGGAGCGCCTTGATCGGTTGTGCAAGGTGCTCGAGGACAAAACAGACAAAGATGTGATCGAACGATCCGGGTTCGAACGGCAGGTGAAAAATATCGCCCTGTTCGAACACTACATTGGTGTATCCGGCTTTCCGGATTTTTCCCCTCGCCTCGGCAATCGAGCCGGCTGAAATATCGACCGAAGTGATAGCCGCACCCGGATTTTTTCCGGCCAGGGTCACGGTTTGCGCACCCACGCCGCAACCGGCCTCAAGGACCCGGCTTCCATCCGGATATACGGTGTCGGAGTGCAGGAGTTCGACCAGCGTCGAGGCCTGATCCTGCAGGCGGACCTGTTCCCGCTGATGGTAGCCGTGAACGTATGTCATCAATTCTTTTGTTTAGGCACCAGAACCCGGTTGTTACAGGAAAAAATCAGTCCCCGCAAAACCCCTTTTTTGCGCTTCTTGCGATGTCACGATCATAGCTGCTCTTATTCCGGCATGGAAGAATATCCGCCTGATAGAGTCTGATCCTCATGTTTTTCTGAAATCGAGCCGCACCAGTTTCTTGCCGTCATGCAGCATATGGTGCAACTCCTTGACACGGGTAAATCCTTCAAACTTCAGCCGGCTTTCGAGCAACGACCGATCGATTTCCTGTATATAGCCGGACAGACATTCGATCGCATTTATCCCTGAACCGGAAATGGGAGGCGCATTGTGCCTGACCTGAAACACTATCGACACGATGGTGCCTTTTCGCGAGACCGCTTTCAGTTGACCAATGAACCGTTCGATATCGATGAACTCCAGCACCAGGTTCGCGATGACGAGATCAACCGTATCTTCGCAAAAATACTCACGATGCAAATCAAGGCACCTGGTTTCGAGCGACCAGCTCCTCTTTGTATGCCTGCTGCGGCAGGTGTTGAGAAAATCGTCGTTGATATCGATGCCGTAGACAATCCTTGTCGTTTCCTTTCTGACATGCTCCAGCCCATTCCCGGTGCCGATGCCGATACAGAGCAGCTTTTCAGGCAGATACGTGTCATACTGATCCCGGAAGATCGCATTAAGAGCCTGCTCTTGAAGCACCGCCGGGTGCGACATGTGTCGTTCATACTCTTCGGAAGCTATGCCGGGCCACGGGTTGTCAAGTCCCAAAAAGGACCTTTTCCAAGTGTGTGCCGAAGTGCCGTGCATTCTTTTAGACAAACAGATACGTCCTTATGGATCAGCTTTTCAAAATATTTCTTCTCAATTTCGTCACCACTCTCAAAAAAAACAAGAAAATACAGGTGCCCGGCTCATCAACCGTGCCGCCAAAGCAGCAGCCCAACCCAAACCTTTATGATATGGTACAAAGTACTCGATGATGCTTCCCGGATTTCGGAAGGACAGGTGATGGAAGCAAGCGCTGGAGGGCGGACGATAGCGCTTTCAAATGTGAATGGAGTGTTTGCAATAATCAGATAGAAATTCAGCAGAACCTTTTCGGATTGTAAATGGTTAACCTTTTTGTTAACATTTGTCCATGCGTGAAATTCTATTCTTTAGAACCAGTTCTGGCAAAAGCCCAGTTGAAGAATTCCTCGATTCATTGTCTGCAAAAGATGTACAAAAGGTCTGATGGGTGTTGTGTCTTGTCAAGGAAACAGAATGGACGATCTTGAGCGATACATAGAAAAGCGGAAAGGGGAAAACCCTGCTTTCGCTATAGATTTCGATACCGGGTACGAGCAGTTCCGGATAGGGGAGTTGCTGCGTCAGGCCAGAAAACGTGCCGGTTTGACGCAGGAATGTCTGGCGTCCAAACTCAATACTAAAAAATCGGCTATTTCCCGCATCGAGAATCACTCGGAAGATATCAGACTCTCGACGTTGAGCCACTATGCGGAAGCGTTAGGAAAAAAGCTCAAGGTTGTTATCCAATAAATGGTTTTGATTTCTGCAACGTATACGTGACGAGGGAAAGTTTTTGTCGATTTAAGTGTAAATAAAATAAGGGTATGGGTGTATGTGGCTGCTTTTGCATGGTAGAGGTCAGAGGTTCGAATCCTCTATCAGCCACAAAGCATTTTGATGCCTGCAAATAAAGAGTTTGCAGGCTTTTTCATTCCTAAGAGTCCTCATCCAACTGCAACATCGCTAACCTGTCATTGAGATATCTGCTTAATCTCGGTATTGCAAATGCTGTGATTTTATTGTACATATAAAGTGATTAACTATGTAAGCGGCCGCCCCATCATTACCCCCCCCTTCAAGACGGCCCACGACAAGTTGTACATATCCGTTGTTCAGCCCTTGCATTTTTAGTTATAGAAAGCTCCGATTCTAGTCTTCAAAAGTTTTACATCATGCATTGTATTGCTTTTCCTGTAGCAATGTCTGCATGGTGGGTTAGTTGTTATGCCCATTACTAGATCTATGATTTAATGAAAATGTTCTATCAAAGGCAAAAATGATTCAGGTAGTTAATCAAGGAACGAAGCTGTCCAACAGCTATAAAGGGAAAGATGCTTTTACTACGTGACTATAAAGAGCTATAAGCGCGTATCAAAAATTGATATGGTAAGATGTGACTTGATGATAAGCGTGCTTAATCAAATCAGATTCTTGAGAAAAGTATTTGGTATTATACCCGTATAGAAGAGTTTGGTATATCTTTAGACGAGACAGGAAGGAAACTGAATGTGACAACCAATGTCGTCAGTTTCATTTCAAAAAGGGCGTGCTTTATGTTCTGTTAGTTGTTGTTGCGGAAGAACGTTCTGTATTACTTTGTTTCGCATAATCTATATTTTCTATTGTCATTATAATGTATAAAGTTATGCAGTCAGTATATAATAGTATATATATTGTTGAAGTTAATGGGTGTGAAATTAATAAAGTTGATATTGTTAAATGTGTAGAGGTTTTTAAAGGAATAAAAAAAGATAGAGCTGAAAAGCCTCAGCTTCATATTATTGCGAATAATAAAGTTCTTGAATTTGATTTTTCATTAATAGGACACCTTGTGCTGTTTAAAAGTGAAATTCCAAGATTGAGTATAAAGATTCAATTGAAATATAATAGTCTAATTGAAGATAATTCTGATAAAAGGGATAAAAGCGTTTTATGGAAGCTAAAGCAAGCTATGGTGCATGCTTATTATAGTTGCAAAAAAAGTGTTTTTGAGGTTCAAGATAAGGATGGTAATATCAGTAGTGTCCGGTAAAAAATAAAAAAGGTCTGAAAACTCTTGAGAAACGGTGATATTAAAAGTGACCAAACCTTTTCTATCAGCTGTATTCAAAAGGA
>JANQMO010000061.1 GCA_028280025.1 Chlorobium sp.
CGGCCGGATGGTAGAGGCCGGCCTCTACCATCCGGCCGGGGCTGTCGATGCGGAGGGAGGTTCTGTAGGGAGCAAGAGATGTTGCTGCACGGGAGGGAATGTCGATATCCTGGCGGATCTTTCTGGCAAAAGCCTTGCCGCTTGCGTAGCCTGATCTGATCAGTTCCGGAAGCTTCGAAAAGTCAATCGCCGGATTGTTGCCGACATCGGGAGTGATGACCAGGTCGGCTTTTTCAAGCTGCCGGGGGTATTGCAGGTCGATAAGAATGGTCATGGTCTGGTCGGCTGCCTGCCAGGGAATATCAATGTCTTCGGCCAGGGTATACATGCTGCCCCTTGTGTCAACACCGATTTTATAATCGAGGTCGGCATTTTCAAGCTCATCGACGGCAAGGTTCGCAACCAGGCCGCCATCGGCCAGCTTATGCCTGCCGAGCTCGACAGGTTCGAAAATGACCGGAATGGTGCTGCTGGCAAGCATGGCTTCAGAAAGAGCTCCGTCGAGAAGGGTAACGCGTTTGCCTGAAACAAGGTCGGTGGTGACGGCCCTGAAAGAGACCGGGAGTGTCGTGAACGATCCTTCGGGGTGGTACGGTGCGTTCAAGGCCAGAAGGTCGAGGACTTTTGTCAGCTTCTGGGAAGAACTCAGAGATTTTGGAATAACGAGCTTGAAGCCGTCGAAACGGATTGCTATTGTAGCCCGGTCGCGGATTTTTCTCTGCTCGAGAAACGTGTTTGCGCGGGGAACTTTATTGTTCAATGACAACAGCTCTTCCCAGGGGAGTGTTCTTGCGATCTTTTCAAGAGCTTCGGCGTTGTATCCGGCCGAATAGAGTCCTCCGACCACTGCGCCGATGCTTGTTCCTGCAATTGCGTCAACAGGAATGTTTTCTTCCTCGAGTGCCTTGAGAACGCCTATCTGAGCCATGCCGTTCGCACCGCCTCCCGAAAGGGCCAGGCCGACCGTTTTTCGGGCCGGTTTCATATATGGTTCGATAGTGTGGCGCTTGTGCGGGATGTCGAGCGTGTCAGGGAAAACAGTTTCCAGGGGTCCTGCTGTCAAGGGAGTGCCGGCTCTCAGCAGGAAAAGGACCGTACAGCAAAACAGGCCGGCAAATCGTCTGATTTCAGTCAATTGTGGACTCCAGACGGTTGTTTTGAGTTCTCAGGGTGACTTCATATCTTCACTGTTGGTACTGGTATGAGCGTTCGAAGCACAGTCAATCCATCACGTTCTTGTTCCCTGTCTGCAGAATGAACCGCTCAACTCTTTGTAATGTATAATCTTTACAGATAATTAAAAATGGTCTGGTTCAAGCGGGCAATGCCCTCCATACGTACGCAGGACAGAAGGGATATTCCGGAAGGTCTGTGGCGGAAATGTGACAGCTGCGGAGCGGCGCTTCACAAAAGACAGGTTGAAGATCATCTCTCGACCTGTTGTGAGTGCGGGCACCATTTCAGGATCTCTCCTGAAAAGTATTTTTCGATTCTTTTTGACGAGAGGAAGTATGAAGAGTTCTCTGCTTCTCTTCGTGCCGCAGACCCGCTCGTGTTTTCCGATACGAAAAAATATCCTGACCGGATTGCCGGCGTTATCGATAAAAGCGGCAAGACCGAGGCCTGCAGAAACGCCCTGGGGAAAATAGGCGGCCATCAGGTTGTCATTGCCGCGATGGATTTCGGTTTTATCGGCGGTTCCATGGGATCGGTCGTCGGTGAAAAGATCGCCCGTGCGATTGACAAGAGCATTGAACTCGGCGTACCCCTGATCATCATCTCCCAGTCAGGCGGTGCACGTATGATGGAGGGGGCATACAGCCTCATGCAGATGGCAAAGACCTCTGCAAGGCTCCACCGCCTCGGCGAAAAGAACATTCCCTACATTTCCCTTATGACCGATCCGACCATGGGCGGAACGAGTGCGTCATATGCCATGCTCGGGGATGTCAACATCAGCGAGCCCCGTGCACTCATCGGTTTTGCGGGACCGAGGGTGATCAAGGATACGATCAAACGTGATCTGCCCGAAGGATTTCAGCGGGCTGAATTTCTTCTCGAACACGGTTTTCTTGACATGATTGTCCATCGGCGGGATCTCAAGGGCCGGCTCATGCAGCTTCTCGGCCATCTTGCTTCCTAAGCCCAGCCCAGTGCGGATGAGGTGACGGGGAAGAGGGAGATGAAGATTTTTTTAACGTCTTCGGCGATATCCCTGTGCTCCTTCTGGGTCGACATGTCTGTGCGCACTTCTATGTAATGTATCCAGCTTCTGACAGAACCTTTCATGTAGAGCTTGGTCTGCGTGTTCAGCGGAAGCAGCATTCTGGCGCATTCCTTGGCGATTCCCTTTTCAAGAGCTTCATTGTATTTCTGTTCGGAAAGTGCCCGGATTTCGTCCTGCGCTTCACCGAACCATGCTTTGTCGGACTCGTCGAGATCGTCGAGCGAATGCTGGCGGTTTTTGTCGTCCTGCCGTCTCGGCGTATATGTTTCAAAACGCTGTACTTTTGCGTAACGCTGTGAAAATTCCTGGAACACGAAGCTCCGGTGACGCAGAATCTGCGGGGAAATGGCCCGGGAAGTGATTATTTCAACCGTCATGTCCACCATTTCGAAAATGCTCCAATGGCGGTGCTTTATGCAGTAGGCCAGCAGTTTTTCATAATCCAGGTTTTCCTGATGTGGGCTCGATACCCTTGCGCAGTAAGCGATCAGACCCTCAGGGTCGAGTTTCTCGTTCTGGATTTCGAAGAGCGGATTCGTTACGGCAATAAGGCGGACATTCATTATAAAAATCTGAAATAATTAACGGTTGCGTCTATCGCTCAATTTAGGAAAGAAAAGATTTTTTCGTAAAATCAAGACCTTGTTCCTGTATGGGCCCGGCAAGGTTTTTCCAGCCGTTCATCCCATCGGCACGAGCGTCATGCTGAAATATCCCGACCCGCAAGAGCATGACATGACGGTCAGGAACTGACGGGTGCCTTGCAGGGTTCTCTTAGTGAACAGAACCGGCATCCCGGATAACGCAAGCAGAAACGGAGACTGATATATGTCCAACATTAATTTCGGATTCGAGCGCCAGGCACAGAAAATGTACTCGGGCGCGATAGAACAGGGTATCAACAACAGCCTTGTTCCAATGGTTATAGAGACATCGGGCCGCGGTGAAAGGGCCTTCGATATTTTTTCACGGCTTTTGAGGGAACGCATTATTTTTATGGGTACTCCCATCGATGATCATGTCGCGAGCCTGCTCATGGCACAGCTCCTTTTCCTTGAATCGGAAGATCCTGAACGGGATATCTACGTTTACATCAACTCACCCGGCGGCAGCGTTTCGGCAGGGCTCGGCGTCTACGATACCATACAATACATCCGATCCGAAGTTTCGACCGTCTGTGTCGGTATGGCGGCAAGCATGGGCGCTTTTCTGCTTGCCTGCGGGGCAAAGGGTAAGCGGGCGTCTCTGCCTCATTCGAGAATCATGATACACCAGCCTTCGGGAGGTGTTCAGGGGCAGGAAACCGATATTATCATTCAGGCCCGCGAGATCGAAAAGATCCGCAAGCTGCTTGAAGAGATCATGGCTGCGCATACCGGCATGAGTGTCGAAAAGATCAGGGAGGATTCCGAGAGGGACCGCTGGATGAACGCCGGAGAAGCGAAAGAATACGGCATTATCGACCAGATATTCGATCATCGCCCGGCCACCAAGGAAGAAAAATGATCGGGGAGTACGCTATCCCCTTCAATCGGTAACAGCAGCAGTAAACAGGAGAGCGCTGACAGTCAGGAACCTGACGGTCAGCGCTTTCCAAAGGCACCACGAAGCAGTCTGTCATGAGCGCAAACCTTGACAAAACCTACAATCATCATGATGTCGAGCGTCGCTGGAGCAGCGCTCACTGGGAATCGGAAGGAATCTACGAGGCTGAAAGCAATAATGTGATCGATAAGGGTAAAAAACCCTACACGGTACTTATGCCCCCCCCGAACGTTACCGGCAGCCTGACCCTTGGCCACGTCCTCAACCATACCCTGCAGGATATTTTTATCCGCTATCAGCGAATGTCCGGCCGCGAAGCGCTGTGGCTTCCCGGGACCGACCATGCCGGCATAGCCACCCAGACGGTCGTGGAAAAAAAGCTCCGCAAAAAGGGGGTATCCCGCTATGATCTCGGCAGGAAAGAGTTCCTCGAACATGTCTGGCAGTGGAGAGAGGAATACGGAGGGCTGATTCTCCGCCAGCTCCGAACGCTCGGGATATCGTGTGACTGGCGGCGCAATCTCTTCACGATGGACGAAAGCGCATCGAAGGCGGTCCGGCATACGTTCGTCAGGCTCTACCGCGACGGGCTGATCTACCGGGGCAAACGTATCATCAACTGGTGCCCCGTTTCCCAGACCGCTCTTTCCGACGAAGAGGTGATCATGAAACCCCGCAAGGACAAGCTGGTCTATGTCCGTTACCAGCTTGCCGGGAAACAGGATGAATATATAACCATCGCCACCGTGAGGCCTGAAACCATTCTTGCCGATGTCGCCATAGCGGTCAATCCCGATGATCCGCGCTATAGCGGTCTTATCGGCGAGTATGCAGTGGTCCCTGTTGCAGGGCGGCATGTTCCGATCATAGCTGATGATTATGTTGACAAGGAGTTCGGTACCGGAGCGCTGAAAATAACACCTGCTCATGATCCCAACGATTTCGATGTCGCCGCCCGTCACAACCTTCCGGTGCTCTGTGTCGTCGGCCGGGACGGGAAGATGACCGATGAGCTCGGCTATGCCGGACTCGATCGTTTCGAGGCGAGGGATAAGATCATCGACGATCTCCAGAAACGCGGAAACCTCGTCAGGGTTGAAGACTACGAGCACAATGTCGGTTACTCGGAAAGGGCCGATGTTGTTGTCGAGCCGTACCTTTCCGAGCAGTGGTTTGTCAGGATGGAACCGCTTGCCGAAAAAGCCCTGCAGGCCGTCAATGACGGCGGGGTGCGTTTTCATCCATCGCACTGGATTAACACCTATCGTCACTGGATGGAAAATATCCGTGACTGGTGCATATCCCGTCAGCTCTGGTGGGGGCACCGTATACCGGCATGGTACGACGAAGAAGGCAAAATATGGGTGGCCGAGTCTTACGAGGAGGCATGCCATCTTGCGGGAACCGACAAGCTGGTTCAGGATGAGGATGTTCTGGATACCTGGTTTTCATCGTGGCTCTGGCCGTTGACAACGCTTGGCTGGGAAGGCAAGGAGGGGGACAACGATGATCTGAAGGCATTCTACCCGACCGACGCGCTTGTTACGGGACCGGATATCATTTTCTTCTGGGTTGCCAGGATGATCATGGCCGGCCTTTATTTCAGGGGTGACGTGCCGTTCAGGGACGTGTATTTCACCAGCATTATCAGGGACATGAAAGGCCGCAAGCTCTCCAAATCCCTCGGGAACTCGCCTGATCCTCTGAAAGTGATGGAGACCTACGGCACCGATGCGCTCCGCTTCACTATCGTCTATATCGCTCCTCTCGGCCAGGACGTGCTTTTCGGAGAGGAAAAATGCGAGTTCGGCAGAAATTTTGCCACAAAGATATGGAACGCGACACGTCTTGTGTTCATGCAGCGTGACAAGGTGTTTGATTCCATAGACGCCTTCAGAGATGCCTATCGCCATTACTCACCGGATGAGAAGATACTCAGTGATGCCCAGCGATGGATACTGGGCCGCTACCACGGGATGCTTGCAGTGTATCATAAGGCATTCGCACAGTTCCGGCTGAACGATATCACCAGGATTGTCTATGATTTTTTCAGGGGAGATTACTGCGACTGGTACCTGGAGACATTGAAAATCGAGCTTGCCGTCGAGACCGATGAATTGAAAAGAAAGCAGGCAGTCATGCTGGCTGTTTCGCTGCTCGAGGGGATTATGCAGGTATTGCACCCTGTCATGCCCTTTATCACCGATGAAATCTGGCACCACATCCTCGAGCGCAGCGAACATGAAAGTGTTGCCCGTTCATCAATGCCGCAGGCGGACGCACGCTGGTTGGTTGATCGTGAGCAGGATGTTTTTGCGCCAGTTATGAATGTTATATCGGAAGTGCGAAGCTTGCGAGCGGTGTTCGGTGTTCCCAATGACATGAAGGCAGGTCTTGTTCTCCGTGTTCCCGATACAGAAGCAAGAAGGGTATTTACGGCCAACGCTCACTTCGTAACAGAGATGACCGGCTGTACGCTCGATATTCCGGACGGCTCTCCTGAGCGCCCGCCTCATTCGGCAGGTTCCGTTGTCGACGGCAATGAACTTTTTATGCCGCTTGAAGGGTTGATTTCGTTTGATAAAGAGATTTCGAGGCTTGAAAAGGAGCTTGGCAATGTTTCGTCCTACGTGAAGAGGATGGAAAAGAAGCTTGCCAACAAGGGATTTACCGGGAACGCGCCGGCTGATGTTGTCGAGGGTGAACGAATGAAGCTTCAGGAGGCGAGAAACAATCTTGAAAAACTGCAGGCGAACCTGAATGTTCTCTGTGAGTGAGCGATTCTTTTTGTATCCGGCAACGGAACCTTCCGTCATCGTTTACAGGCGTCAGGTGTATCATACCTGAAAAAGAAATACAACAGCTTGTTCAAGCTAATACGTAATATGGAGAGAGTCTATGAGGCAACTTAAAATAAGTAAACAGATCACGAACCGCGAGAGCCTGTCTCTTGACCGTTATCTGCAGGAAATCGGGAAATACGAGCTTCTGACTGCCGAAGATGAGGTGAAGTTGACGATGGCCATCAAGGAAGGCTACGACATGCCTGTAGACACGCCCGAGTATAAGCGTGCCAAGCGTGCTCTGGACAAGCTTATCAAGGGTAATCTCCGTTTTGTTGTTTCCGTTGCCAAGCAGTACCAGAACCAGGGATTGACGTTGGGAGATCTGATCAACGAAGGTAACCTTGGCCTTATCAAGGCGGCAAAACGTTTTGATGAAACCAGGGGATTCAAGTTTATTTCCTATGCTGTCTGGTGGATCCGCCAGTCGATTCTGCAGGCGCTTGCCGAGCAGTCGAGGATCGTTCGCCTTCCTCTCAACCGTGTGGGAACCCTGAACAAGATCAGCAAGGCATACAGCCAGCTCGAGCAGGAGTATGAAAGGGATCCGAATACCAAGGAGCTTGCCAATCTTCTTGACATGGACTCCCAGGATGTCGCCGATACGCTCAAAATCGCCGGCAGGCACGTGTCCGTCGACGCGCCGTTTGCGCAGGGGGATGACAACCGTCTGCTCGATGTTCTGCAGAATGACGGCCACAAGCCGGATCACGGGCTGACCCGTGACTCCCTGACGCTCGAGGTGGAACGCTCCCTTTCGGTCCTCGCTCCGCGGGAAGCAGATGTGATTCGTTCCTACTTCGGCATTGGAATGGAAAACCCGCTGACGCTCGAAGAGATCGGGGAGAAATTCAAACTTACCCGTGAAAGGGTCCGGCAGATCAAGGAAAAAGCTATCAGACGGCTTCGCCAGTCTGCATACAGCAAGGTTCTCAAGGAGTATATCGGCAGCTAAACTGAGCGTTTCAACAAATGCTCCATAATAGTAAGTTGTTTAAAATAATCTGTTCTACTGTGTTTGTATAGAGTTTATCCATCACTTATCAGGTGAGTGTGAAAACTGGTAAAGAGCCGCATTTTTTGAAATCCCGACAAGTCGGGAAATGCCGATCACACCGAATCTGCTTCGTTACAGGGAACTTGCGGTAGATCACTACAGCGGCATTCCCTGTGCCTCGCATCTCCGGCATGCTCGACAATCGCTCAATT
>JANQMO010000022.1 GCA_028280025.1 Chlorobium sp.
AAAAATGTTCGAGGTTCAGCGGAATGACTGTTCGAGCTTTTCCGGAATGGCTGTTCGAAGTTGGGCGGAATTTGTGTTCGAGGTTTGCCGGAACCTACACCCATTGTCTTACAAACTCCTCAATCTGAAGCTCAGCGCCCTCAAGAGATCCATTCTGTGAGAGGTAATCACTGGCTCTTCGTTTGGCGTCCAAGACATCTCCATGAGTGGGAAAAAGCCAATCGTCTGGTAGGATTTCGTAGTATTTTCCTATATGTGACATGAAGGTGTTTTAAAAAAGGTAATAGGTGGATGATTTTTTTTTCTTAATAAGATATGAATCCAGCGATTGGGCACTAATTTAAAGTGAAATCATAATAGTTACCAAAGTGCCAAAGTGATTACCGGTATGCATTTTATCTATGCATTTTGCCTTTGATCCTTGATTTTTTCATGTAATGCTTCCAGATTTTCCCTTATCGTGATTGTTTGGGGATGAGAATCTCCTAAGGATTTCTCGAGTATTTGTTCAGCACGTTTGTAAAACGGCTCGGCCTCGGTGTACTTGCCTTGGTCACTAAGCAACTGGGCCAGATTATTGAGGCTGGTAGCGACAGAGGGGTGGTCAGCTCCCAGCTGCTTTTCATATATCTGAAGAGCTCGCAAATAGAGTGATTTGGCTTCATCGTAAATACCTTGCTCATTAAATATGAGGGCAAGATTGTTTAGACTACTTGCCACATAAACGTGTTCATGCCCCAACTGTTTTTCATATATCTGAAGAGCTCGCAGGTAGAGTGGTACGACCTCGGCTATCTTTCCTTGGTCATGAAGCAAGGTAGCCAGATTATTGAGGCTTACTGCCACATCGGGATGTTCAGGACCCAACTGTTTTTCTCGAAATTCAAGTGCTTGTCTAAAAAAAAGCTCCGCTTGCTCATATTTACCTTGATCATGCAATACTCCAGCTAAATTTGACATGCTTGTAGCTATAAAAGGGTGATTTGCTTCTAGCTCTTTTTCCAAAATCGAAAGTGTCCGTCGTAAAAGCGTTTCAGCCTCATTATATTTGCCCTGCTGTCGCATCAATGTTGCCAAATTGTGGAGGCTCGTTGCGACTTCGGGATGTTCCTTACCAAACTGAATTTCGCTTATTTCCAGGGAGCGCCAATAAAATGGCTCAGCTTCAGCATACTTTCCTTGGTCATCAAGTGACGTCGCAAGATTGTTTAGAACCTTCGCCAAGTAAGGATGCTCATTTCCATATGCATTCTCAGAAATTTGCAACGCCAACCTGTATAGTGGTTCAGCATCGGCATGCTTTCCCTGCTTCTGAAGTACTCCGGCGAGATTGTTCAGATTGATTGCAACGTCTGGATGCGTATCTCCCATATGCTCTTTCATGACTTTTAAAGCTCGACGATAAAGCTGCTCAGCTTCAGAGTACTTGGCCTGCATTTCCAATACAGAAGCAAGGTTGTTTTGCAACATTGATACATGTTGGTTGTTTCGAATTTCCTTGTTCTTCTCCAGAATGTCAAGAGAACGACGAAGGGACGTTTCCGCCTCAGGGTATTTGCCTTGAGCTTGTAACCATAAAGCAAGATTGTTTAGGCTAATTGCTACATGGGGATGTTCCTTACCTAGATATTTTTCCTGAATATCGATTGCCTGATAATACAATGATTCAGCTTCCATATACTTTCCTTCAACTCTTAGCAATTCAGCTAAATTGTTCAGGCTAGCAGCTATATCAGGATGGTCTTTACCCTTTGTTCTTTCCTGAATTTCAAGCGCTTGACGATATATTTGCTCTGCTTTTGTGTATTTCCCCTGTGATTTCAATAATATTGCCAGACTGTTAAGACTGATTGCATAATCAGGATGATCCGTTCCAACCGTGCTTTCCAAAATATTCAGTGCTTGCTGATACAATAATTCTGACTCAGTATACTTACCTTCCGATTTCAGCAATGCTGCTAAGTTGGTAAGAATAGATGCTAGCTTTGAATTCTTTTTTCCAAAACGTTTTTCCTGGATTAAAAGCGCTTGACTAATCAAGGGCTTGATTTCATTGTAACGTCCCTGCTGATACAATAGGATTGATAGATTATTAAGAGTTGTAGCGAAATCAGGATGCTCTTTGCCTAATCTTTTCTCCTGAATTTCAAGCGCTTGACGGAACATCTGCTCAGCTTCGGGGTACTTGCCTTGCGATAGCAATGGTACGCCAAGGCCATTCAGGCAAGCAGCAAACTCAGGATGCTTTTTTCCCAACCCTTTTTCCGCAATTTTTAGTACACGGCGATACAATAACTCAGCTTGGGAATATAGTCCTCGCCCGTTTAGATATCCTCCCATGTAACTCAACAAAACTGCCCTAGTTGACATGATTTCATCATAATCATCGTGATCGTCTTGCATTGCTGCTTCGGCGTGTTGGAATAGGCTTTCGCATTTTGGCCAGCATGAAGTGGAACTGTATCCTTCATGAGGAAACAGTGCCTGCAGGGTGGTGATTATAGCGTTCCTGTAACTGATGATTTCGTTCTCCTCCATTCGGTCTTGTACAACAACCTGTACAAGACGATGAACAGAAACAGTTGAAATATCAGAAGTAATCAGGGAATAGCGGCGAAGTGCTTCAATAGCATTATCGAATTTTATTGTATCAACGGATGATAATTTTAGCTTTTTGTCAAGAAACCTATTGAATATCTTGCCATAAAATGTTGGGGTCGTAACACTCCTTAATGCGCCCTGTAAAAGGGAAACAGGAATGTTGTTAGGCGATACCATGCTGCATAGATAGAGCATGTCCTTTGCCATAGGAACAGACTCTATCTCTTCTAAAGCAAGTCGCCAGGTTGTCGCTACTGTATCCAGATAATTATCCGGATTTTTCTCACTTTCCCAAAGGTCTTTCCTCCTGGAATTAAACAAAGAAAGGTATTCGATATATTTCTTGCATTTTGCATCGATATAGGCTCCAGCCTGTTCCAGAGCAAGCGGTAAATCTCCAAGAGCTTCAGCCAGTTTATTGGCTTCTTGATTATTGTTTTGTCCTGTTCGTTTTTGTAGAAACGAAATGGATTCTTCCCTATCCCAGACACTCACTGTCAAAGGCGATCCAATGGTTTTCCAGTAAGGATTGCGTGATGTAATTAACACATGGCCGCCAGAGGACTGTGGAAGAAAGTCGCGGATAATCTCCGCATCCACGGCGTTGTCAAAAATTAGCAGCCATCCATTATGAGTATCAAGCCAATCTTTCACAGCTTGAGCAATGATGGCTTGCTCTTTTGCATTTTGTTCCGCTAAATCCAGTTTCGTTGCTAAAGCCGTATAATCAGTTATTAGGCTTGTTTCTTTTTCAGCTCGTATCCACCAGACACACTCATATGATGCACTATGACGATAGGCATACTCGATAGCAAGCTGTGACTTTCCAATGCCTCCTAGCCCGTGAAGGGACAGCTGTTTTAATGCAGCATTTTGGTCTTGACTAAATGATATACGCAGCTTCTTCAGAAACTGATTACGACCGGTGAAATTTGGATTTCGACGAGGAAGATTCCAGATGCGTGGCAATGTGCCAGGGAATCGCGGTTTATGAAGTAAGTAGGCATGAACCTCTTTTTTGAAATTAGGTTTTGATGCTGGTTTTGCCCTGACTCTCTTGACCTTATTAAGTAAAACATGTTTAGCATCATCCTCTTCTAATCCTATAAAAGAGATATAGGATAATCTTGATAGGATACCATCAATAGCACAATCTCTTACAATTATAGGGATTAGCAACCCCTTTATTGCTTCAGGGTCCTTGTAAATGGCTGTTTCCCATTCCGTCCTTGTAAATCTCGATTTAAAATAATCTGGGGATAATACCGCAATTGTCCGTTCACAATCAATTATAGCCTCATGGATATTTCCAATAACACTTCTACCGGCAGTATTAAAATCCCAAGGTTGAAAAACCACTTTATACCCAGCGTCTTCAAGCATCCATGCAATCCAAGCAGCAACCTGTTCATCTGCCCCGGTATAGCTGATGAAGAAATCCTTTCTTTCCTGATCCATGCTAAGAGGTGTATAAATGTCAGAATAGCGTCTTCTATCAAGATACTGGTATAATACGGTGCAGCAAAGATTTCAGTTGATGTCATATAACTGCCATAGTAGAGCCCGGCTGCACCGGGCTCCGGCGCTCAGAGCAAGCTTGACTCCCTGAAACTGAAATAGGATTCATCTCCTACAATAATATGATCCAGAACCTGAACATCGAGAAGCTTCCCGGCTTTGACCAGTATTGAGGTTACCTGTTTATCGGCATTACTCGGTTCCGGGTTACCAGATGGATGATTATGAGCCAGCATTATGCAATTAGCATTGGCCAAAAGGGCTCCCTTGAAAACCTCTCTTGGATGTATCAGTGACGCATTCAGGGTTCCCCTGCTGATCATCTCTATCCCGATGATCCGGTTTTTGGTATTGAGATAGAGTGAATAAAACTCTTCGCTTGCCTTGTCTCGCAGCCCGATACTACAGAGAAATTCATAGGCAATCGATGCGCTTTTCAAGGCTTTCTGGTCGTAGGAAACATATGATTCTCTTACAAGTTTCAAGCTATAACATGGAATAGTAGTTTTCCTGGATTCCTGGGTGAACAGCGGGAGTGCAAGGTTGTTGTTCATGGTAGTCAATGTTTGCGTTGCAGAGAGTTACCATGGCTCTTTTTTCAAGCCATATCCCCGGAGGGACAAAGGCACTCCCCGTGCAGGCAAACTTTTTGCGCAAGGGAGCAAGTGATCTGCACAAATGCAATGCGGAAGAGAACGACCCTTGCACAAAACAGGCAAACTGCACTACCTTTGTGGCCCCGCCATCCGGGGATAGGTGGAAAACCCTTTTGCGCCACAGGCGCCATGACTGATATCCGATCAGGCGCTGGCGGGCTTTTTGCGTCTATACATAAAGCATGACAGCGCCGCTTCAAGTCTCTTCATTTGCCGGAATCGCGGAAGAATGGGAATGCAGTGTGAACGTAGTGAGCATTATGGCGAGCGTTCGGGCAACATAGCTGACTCCACTGGGGCACGCAAAGCACGAAAAAAAGAAATGAAGTAACTGAGCACAAAAATCGGTATAGTACAGGTAAACCATTAACAATGTAAAACCCTCTACTTATGTCACTTCAGAAAGAAATAAATAAGATGCGGCAAGAGATCCGTACAGATGGATACCCTATGTCAATAAATGAATGGATAAGCCTTTATAACTCAGAGAAACCGGAAATTGATATTCATCCTGAGTTTCAGAGATTTTACCGTTGGACAACAAGTCAAAAAAGCGCTCTTATCGAATCCATACTCCTTGGCATACCCATCCCGCCAATCTTTGTCAGTCAACGTCAAGATGGAGTTTGGGATGTAGTAGATGGTCTACAGCGCCTCTCAACCATTTACGAGTTCATAGGAATCCTTCGGAACGAGAACGGAGAAGTTTTACCTGCACTTACTCTTGAAGCTACTCAGTATCTTCCTTCTTTAGATGGAAAAAAGTGGTACGATCCTGAGGATCCTGACAACTCACTTACTGATGAAGAACGACTGTTGATAAAACGTTCAAAAATTTCAGCTAGCATTCTGCTTCGGGAGAGTGATGAAATAGCTAAGTTTGAACTTTTCCAGCGACTAAATACAGGCGGTTCGAATTTAACTCCACAAGAGGTCCGTAACTGTATTTTAGTAATGGCGAATAGAGACCTATATCAATGGTTAAGAGAACTTTCACAATATGAAAGCTTCCAAGAAACAATTAGTCTAAGCGAAAGACCCCTACAAGAACAATATGATGTAGAACTCGTGCTGCGCTTTATCATTCTCCACAATATCCATGAAGATGATCTAAAAGGAATGAATGACGTAGGTGTATTTCTAACTGAGCAGATGCTTTTAATAGCACGCAATACCTCATATAATCGAGAGTCAGCCAAACAAGCATTTTACAAAACTTTTGACCTTCTCGAATCAACTGTAGGAAATAATGCTTTTAGGCGATATGATACAATAAAAAATAAATTCTTAGGCGGATTTCTTCTCTCCCCTTTTGAAACTATTGCATGTGGTATCGGTTACAATTATTTGAATACACCAGATAAAAATGATATCGAACGTCTGATTAAGTCGATATGGACCAATCAAGATTTTACTGATTGGTCTCGTTCTGGCGTTGCTGCGATTCGACGATTACCAAAAATTTTACCTCTTGGACGGGAAATTTTCAAAGGATGAAGATTCGCACTAAAGATGACCTTTGGTCAGTACTAGCCAAAGACTTAACATGGCGAAAGAAAGAGTTATCCGCCATGAAGGGGCTGATTACTGTAAGACATGAAAACCCAATGAGTAAAGAGGCTTTATTAAGAGGCTCTTTTGCACTAATATATGCACACTTTGAAGGGTACATTAAAAAAGCTTCTGTTTCATATGTTGAGTTTGTAAGAATGCAACGGCTATCCTACAAAGATCTATCTGATCATTTCTTCAACATTTCGGTCAAGCAAAAATTTCATGCAAATTACGGATCCAAGAAATTCTCTGATTTTCTACCTGTAACGGCATTCTTTCGTACAGAGAAAAATTCAACTGCAAAGTTTAATCACAAAAATGTAATTGACACCGCATCAAACATATCGTCTCTAATCTTTAAGGAAATAATTTACACTCTTGGGTTAGACTACAGCAAATTCGAAGGCATTGAGAAGTTAATTGATATCAAGCTTTTAGAAAAACGAAATCATATAGCTCATGGTGAGTTTTTGGATGTGGATATCGATGATTATTTACTTGTAAACACCAGAATTCTTGAACTCCTTGAAAACTTTAAAACACAGATCGAGAATCAGGTTTCAGAACATCTTTATATAGTTAAATCTAGCCGACCCTTACCTTAAAGAATTGTTTGTTTATTTTCTTTTTCCTTCAACCAGCTCCTGAACCCTCGATCCTTCTTCAAATGCTTCTCAAGTATCGCTTCCAATACTGTTGACTCATCCACACCCGGAGCTTTTTCCTGGGCTGCCTTCACATAAAGTTCAAAACTGACCGTAACAGATTTGGAAAGACGAAAACGTTTCGTGACCGGTTCCTGAAGTGGCTGAATATTGAGATCAATCATGATTGTCGAGATTTTCAGTTCAGATAGAATGGGGTGATCACCATATCCTTGTTCACCAGCACGTTCAAGGAATATCCGGGACGGATTTTCAGAGTCGGCTGGATTTCAAGGTTTTTTCGGGTAATCTGTTGCCCTGTGCTGCTGATTTCCGAACCGACATTGCTCGCAAACATCTGGGCAGTACTCATGCCATCCTCGTTATCCCATGTTCCCTGAGATGTTGTTGCACCGACAGATAGTACCGAGGATAGAAGAGCTCCACCTATGAGACGATCAAAATGGTTATCAACCTTGTCCTTGAATCCTCCGTACCCTTCGAGATCAACTCCGGGCATACATTCGAGGTCTATGGAACTGCCATCCGGTCTGATCAAACGATTCCAGCACACCAGCACCCGCTTCTGACCATAGGAAACCATGCTGTCGTATGAGGCCAGCAGTCTGGAGCCCTGGGGAATCAGGAGATAATCGCCGGTTACGGTATCATAGACATGTTCACGAACCTGACCGATAATCGTACCTGGCAGGTCAGAGTTGATCCCGGTAATCAGCGTTACCGGTATGATTGTTCCGGCCTTTACCTCATGGGGTGTTTTGGGCTGCAGCATACTACCGGAAAGATATGAGCTTTTATCCCTTCCCTTTCCAGAGAGGAATTCATTCTTCCGCTGCTGCTTGTTCTGGTCTTGCTGTCCCAGCAATCCCACTTCTGTGCTCCTTATTAATCCAGGAGCATCGGCAGGTTTATTGGTATATGCCGCAAGCATGCCGTTGCTATTCAAGCCCGAGGTTTTCATCTGCCCTGTTTCTGAACCCTGAAAAAAGGGAGCTGATACAAGGGCTGCCGCATAGGCCTGCTGTTCAGGATCCTGCTGCCTGGAGGTATAATAGTTTCCCCTGTTATTGTTCACCATCGCTTCACCGAGATCACCCGGCAAGGGCTGGCCAAGCCGGGGGATACTGTCCGGCAACGGGGCTGTAATATCGTCAGCCATGACGGAGACCGGATCATCATTGTCCGGGCCTTCCCTGATCACATTGGGAATGGTATAGGATTGGGGTGGAGGAGAAGACTCCTCTTCCTCCTGTCCTCCTCTTTTGTCCAGAGGCCAGAGGGCAATAGAGACCGCAATCAGCACCACACCGAGAATCAATGAAAGGATAAGAATAACCGGCCCTTTTTTCAGTGCGCGTCCGAGAGGCTTTTTCAACCTGAGCCGTGGATCGTTAGGATCGATCTTGGAGGCATGCGGATCGGGCGCTTCCTGCTTTTCATGCTTTTCCATAACGTCTTCATTCCTGGTTTATCTTCGTGCAATACGCACAATGTTCTGGCTCTTTTCACCAAGACGCAGTTCGGCACGCTCGAACAGACGATCGACAACATAGAACCTGTCCTTCACCCGGTAATTCACGAGTTGTGTTTTCCCTTTGCGGGATAGCACAAAGAGTGCCGGTGCTTCACGAACCAGCATCTCTGCCGGGAACTGGATAAATGTCTTGCGACCGTCGTCAAACACCTTCACCGGCATCCAGACTGGGCGTGAACCCTTTTTCACGTCAACGTCATAACCGAAATTGAGCTTGTTGATATCGACGTGAGAGACAACCGTTTTTTCCTCTGCCATGGCAAGCTGCATTTCATCATGCGGATAGTGCCAGTTAACCGCCGCCATGAAGGTTTCCTTGTAACTGTGCAACTCTATATGGTAGGTCCGCCGGTTGGTGGTGACAATCAGTGTGGTATGCAGACCGGGTTTGGTCGGTTTGATGTAGATATGCTGCTGCACTGTGCCGTCTTTCCGGCTTTTGCCGACACCAAGAATCCACCTGACAGTATCACCGCACGCCGGTTTCCCCTCGATGGTCTCACCCGGCTGCAACTGGATATCGGTAATCTTCAGGGGGGCAGTATAAACCTGATAGAGATACCCGGGCGTAAAGTCATAGGTCATGATGGCGTTGAAGTACCCGAAACTGTCCGGGTTCTGCGCTGAGGTTTTGTTCGCCTCGTCAATCACCGCCCATGGTTTTCCGGGTTTAACCACTTCCTCGGTGTCCTTGGGAAAGGCTTTTTTCTGGTTGTCAGCAAAAAGGGTTGGCTTCGGCTGAACCAGTTTCGTTCCACGGGACTCAGGAACCTTGTTTGCATGAACCCAGGCTTGCTGCGCTCCTGTAGCAGCACATCCGCCGAGTTGCAGTGCTGCAGTAACAGCAAGAAAAGTTAGCAGGGTCTTTTTGTGTACCATGATCATTTATCGTTGTATTTTGGACCAGT
The DNA here is from genome assembly GCA_028280025.1 of Chlorobium sp. Classification (GTDB taxonomy): domain Bacteria; phylum Bacteroidota; class Chlorobiia; order Chlorobiales; family Chlorobiaceae; genus Prosthecochloris. The sequence goes on from JANQMO010000022.1 coordinate 9,437, forward strand.
GAAATTCGTCGATATACAACCCGACAGGATTTGCCGCAAGCTGTTCTTCAGACTCCGGCTTGTGCATGACAACCCTGAAAATTCCTCTCCACCAGGATTCACCCTGGGCGTCTCCATGAATTCCCCATCGTGATTCTTTCCAGTCAATCTGCCAGCTCTCCCCGGAAATGGGAACCATGGAAAGAATGTCTACGCTGACCCGTTCCTTGTCAGCTCTCTGAAACGGCTCGTTCTTTTCTGCGTAAGCGTTCAGGGTATTGGCTGCATTCGGGGTTACCAGATTGTATGCATCGAGCCAGTTCCGCTTGATCACAGCCTTGTCGGACGAGACCATTCGTGTATTGTTCACAAACCGCCCGAGATGATACCTTATCGATGCATCACCGGGTTTGAACTCCTTCCATGATGCACCCACAGCGCCTCGATACACCGAACTACCGTCAGTGTTCACCTCGACAATGTGCGGTACGGCTTTCGGCTGGGCACCGAGGTAGACCATGCCGAGTATAGAGGGCAGTGCAACTAATAGCAGCACCGCAAAGGTTGCAAGACGCCAGTTCTTTGCCTGCACAAGCGAACTGCCCATGCGTTCATCCCACTCTCTTTGTGCCTTTCTGTAAGGGGTATCGGCTGTTCCTTCGGGTTTCCATGTTTTGCTTGCTGGTTTCATGTCATCATAATTTCATGGTTACGTGTCAGCATGTTTTCATGCACTCATGTCTTAATGTCTGGCGTTGCATTGCCACCGGACGGCCGTGATTCATCCGGGACATGACGGCTTGCATGCAGGGCGTTTTTGGCCCACTTTGGCACGGTGCTTTTTGATGCTCCCGATGAGTGGGCTCCTTCGTTTCTGCCTCCTGCTGGTGAGACGCTACCGCCCGCCTTGTTGCCAGTGAGCTTTCCTGCTCCTCCCCTTGCAATCTGGGCTACCTTTCCGGCTGCCGCCCGTGTAGCTGCCACACCACCTGCCACCGCCAGACCGCCGACAAGCGTCCCGGCTACGGCATTCTGCGCACCGGTGGCGGCAGACAGGCTGGGACTCCCGGCAAGCAGACCACCGGCAACACCTGGCGCATTCCATGCAAGGAAAGCAATCGCCCCGCTTATCATGACCAGCGTGATACCTGCCTCCAGGCTCGGTATATCATCAGGAACGGTTATACCGCTCAGAATGGTCGTACTGACTGCCACTATGAAGCTGAGAACCATCAGCTTGACGCCGGAAGCAATCACCGCCCCTATGGATTTTTCCGCAAGGAATTTGGTGGGTTCGAAAAACCCAAACGGCAAAAGAATGCCGACAAGTGCGAGAATCAGGTAAAACTCCAGAACACAGTAGAACATCTGCCATGCGATGATGACAAAGGCAAGAATAGAGAGCAGCCACATGATCGCGTATGCCAGACCATCGGCAATATCCCAGCCCTGTTCTCCGATAGCCTTGGCCAAGGGAGCCGTGACATCAAGACCGATATTGATAATGCCGGAAGGGTCCAGTAAAATGTTATGTGATGCTGGCCTCCCTCCGGCTATTTCTCCCGCCTCGGCAAGGGAAAACGCGAAGTTCTTGGCCAGGGTCGGAAAATTGGTCACAACCCACATCCAGAAGCCGAGATAGAGCAGCTTTTTCATGACATTGACCAGCTGATCACCGCCGCCCAACGCCCACCAAAGCCCCACCAGCACCAGCTCAATGCCAAGCATGATACCGATGAGCCAGTTAATGGCAGGCTGGAGATTCCCCCAGCCTGCATTAAAAGCTGTCAGGAAAGCATCCAGCGTATTGTTTAATATCTGGGTGTTCATGACTTATGACTGGTTAGGGCATTTCCGGCCTAACAGGTTTAAAATCCTTACGTTCCCCTCCATAATCCTCCAGCATTTTCTTTTTCCGTTCCTCTTTCTGTTCCTTCTCCTCTTTTGTTTCCTCATTGACATTGACCGTGCAGCCGAAGGACGCCAATGCCCCGAAAATGATGAATGCGAGGTAGACATATTTCCTGATGTTTTGCATGATGCTTCTCCCTTTTGTTTTTATGGCATTCCTGTTCTTACAGGGGCAAATTCCTTACGCTCACCGCCATATCCTTCCAAGGCTCTTCGCTTGAGTTCAAGGCTGGCGTCATTGTCTGCCGCCGCTCTTGCCGCCATTGTTGCGGTCAGGTCTCCAAGCTGACTCCCAACAACACCGAGTATCTGGTTGTTTGCCTGGAGCTGCCGGACCTCCCCTTCCGCTCCCATCGAGCGCGAAAGAATCTCCTGCATTTCGTTATTGTACTGCTGTATGCGGTTGACAATGCTCTGGGTGCGCATGGCGTTTTTCGCGCTCTCGCTGAGTTCCTTGTTCCAGTCCTGGTAGTATTTCCCATACCGGCCGAATTCTATCGTGTTCCAGTCGGAGCCCTGTGGAAAGAGCACATCGAACTGGTTGTCTATCTGGGCAATGTCATAGCCTATAGCGTCAATCTCTCTGAAGAGCTGGTCAAGCTCTTCATTGTTGCCCTGCAGCAGTATCCTCAACTGATTGTATGTCTGGCTGTCAAAGCTCTTGAGGCTTTGCAGCATGGCTTCATACTGCTTTACCTGGTTGCTGATCATGGTTATCTGCTGCGCAACACTTTTCACCATGTTCAGGCTTGTCGTGATGTTCTGCTTCAGGTTCGAGAAGTCAATCACACTGATCGCCGCTTTCCCCTGCAACGGCAGGAGGAAAAGGCCCAGCAAAGCAACTAAAAACAGCGTCTTTTTCATCTTCATCGTTGACTCCGTTATGGTTTGAGATTGTTACTATCTTTGGCTTTCCCGAGAAGCTCCGCCGCCCAGTCATGCCCACGGTAGCGAAGCATCTCAGCGGCATACTCTTCCGGACTGAAGGTCTCTTCAAGACTGTCCATGAAGCGGTGATCGTCGGGGCTCGACATACCGGCAAACGTGAGAGCTATCGGGCCGAGGTTCAGGTTGAACAGTCTTCTGCCTCTTGGTGACCGGTAGTAGTAATCCTGTTTCTTCCGGGCACGGGCAAGCAAACCGGTTTCGGTTTCCGACAGGCCGAATGTTTCATAGGCTTTTGCCATGCCCGGCGTAAGGGCTTCCTCGTCGGGAAGGTAGATTTTGGTTTGACAGGCGGAAAGAATTGTTGCCATGATGGGTGAACCGGCTGCATCGGCAACTTCCTGGGTGGCAAACACCACCGCAACATTCTTTTTCCTTAGCGTTTTCAACCAGTTCTGCAGCTGGTTCATGAACACGGGATGCTTCAGGAACAACCACGCCTCATCCAGCACCAGCAGTGTGGGACTGCCGTCAAAGAGCTGTTCCACACGGTGAAAGAGGTAGTACAGCGCCGGGATGATGGCATCTTTCGGCATCGACATAAGCGGCCCCATCTCGATCATCTGCCAGAAACCGTCCTGCATTGCTTCATGATCGGCATCGAACAACTGTCCGTAGCTCCCCTGTATCACATAGGGGTGCAGGGCATCGCGGATCTCCCGTGACTGCACCAGATCACGGAACACGGTCAGTGTCCGGTGGCTTCGGTCGCTGGAGGACAGGTTTTCCAGCGCCTTGTCGATTTCCTTTTTCAATGCTGGGGTACCGGATACTCCCTGCTCCAGCAGGAGCAAGAGGATAAATCCGGCAGCCCAGATACGCTCGGCCATGCTCTCGATACCGGCAAGCGGCTGGAAAGCAAGTGGAGCTTTTTCTCCACCCGGTTCATAGTAGTTCCCGCCTGTTGCAAGGGTAACCGCCCTCGATGAACGATCCTTGTCGAAGATCACTACACGCGCACCGGGATACTTGAGCCACTGCAGTTCCAGCATGGCAAGCAGGGTGGATTTCCCTGCACCGGTCGGCCCCACGATCAGGGTATGTCCGACATCCCCGACATGCAGGTTCAGCCGGAACGGAGTCGAGCCGGTGGTTGAGCAAACCATGTGCGGTGCTCCGCAACCACTCAGCTCCTGGAGATACAGGTTTTCCTCGTCTCCTGCCCAGATGGCGGAAAGCGGCATCATGTGGGCGAGATTCAGGGTATTGATGATCGGACGGCGCACATTCGCATAGACATGACCGGGCAGACTCCCCAGCCAGGCATCACGGCTGTTGAGGGTTTCATCCTTGACCACAAACCCCTTGCTCTGGATCACCTGCTTGACCCGCCGCATCCGCCGCATGGCTTCTTCGAGATCG
>JANQMO010000057.1 GCA_028280025.1 Chlorobium sp.
ACTGGAGACTTTTTTCGAGGCAAATGAAGATAGTCGGCAGTCTTCAGTTGGCAGTCGGCAAGTTTGTAGAGGAGAGGTTAACAGATGCCCATGATTCATTGAAAGGCTTTCTATAGGTCCCATAAGTCCTATAGGTCCTATAAGTCTTATTGGCAGATCGAAAACATGTAGTAACAAAAAAGCCGTCCCGGTTTGTTCCGGGACGGCTTGTGGTGGAAGGCTGTTTTTCCTATGCCTCAGTAGATAAAATCGAGGCCGAGGAGGAAGCTTCTGCCCGGGGCGCGGAACCATTCGGCTTCCTCATACTGCTCGTTGGTGATGTTCTTGCAGAGAAACGAGATGCCGATATTGTCGGTCGCCTGGAATTTCGCACCGGCGTCGAAGACAACAAAGCCGCCGGGATAGTTTTCTCCCTCGGGATTTGTATAGGTGCTGACAGCTTTGTATTCGCTCACATACCGTCCGTTCGTATACAGATTGAGGCGTTCGACCGCCTGCCATGACAGGGCTACCGAAGCGGTATGTTCAGGGCGGTAAGTCAGCCATTCAGGATCAGGATTCGCATCCAGTGACGGATTCTCACCCGCAACATAACTTGTGTTCTTCGCATTCATATAGGCATAGGAGAGGGCGATGTTCCAGTCTGGATTTGGCTTGATGTTCAGGCTGGTTTCGATACCCCAGATCCTTGCCGTTGCAATGTTGTCATAGAAGAAGATGACAGGGAATTTGATGGGATTCTGATTAACTGATTCGATAAGATCCTCATATTCGTTCAGGTATGCAGCAACATCGAGAGACACCTTATCGTTGAAATTTTTGAAGAAACCGATCTCGTAACCGGTCATGTTCTCCTTGTCAAGAGCGGGGTTCGGATTGCCTACGAACAAGCCGGCATCGCGTACGAAGCGTTCCGAAAGGGTCGGGGCACGGAAGCTTTTACCGACGGATGCGCGGAACGACAGGTCGTCGGTAGCCTTGAAATTGAACGCAAGTCTCGGACTGATGGCGTCAACAGACTGGTTCTCAATTGGATCTGTTTCGAGTGTAGTGAGGAAGGGAGGCCACGCGTATTTAAAATACGTCACTTCCTCCGCATCAATACCGCTCCAGTCGTAGCGCAGGGTGAGGAGGGCCGTCAGTTTCTCGGATATCTTGAACTCGTCCTGAACAAAAAGAGCCAGGTTTTTCTCCCGGACATCGCCGAGTTCAATTCCTGGAACAGCCGGATCAGGAGGAAGATCGGGCCGATATTGTGTTGAAGCAAGATCAACCAGGTTTCCGTCAACGCCGAATACCAATCTGTGCTGGTCGCTTGCCCGCCAGTCAAGCTTGAATCCTGCGCCGTAGCGATCGGTTTTGTTCTGGTTGAATTCATCCGGTACCCTCTCGTAAATATAGAATGGACTAAAGAAAGGCGGGAAATACTGGGTTGAGCCAGTTGGATTGTAATCGATTCTATATTCGTTGTGTGTATAATAGACTCTTGTATCGAGGCTTAGGTCATCGCTAAGAAGATTGACATAATTAAGCCCTACAAGAGCGTTTTTTCTTTTGACGATATCGTCTGTATAGACGTCGTCAACCAGATCGTATGCCAGTTCAGGATGGGGCACGAAGTTAATCGCTCCACCGGGTCCTGGAACCAGATCGTAAGGCCAAGTACTTACATAACCTGCTTCTGTCTGGTTGTAGAACGAGGTGAGCTGCAGGTACTGGTTCGAGTCGATATCGAAGCGAGCTTTCAGCTTGACGTCATTGAGAAGCGTCTGCGAGTTGTCGCGATAACCGTCGTCTTCGCTGTGCGTATAGAGCAGGCTGTAATTCAGCTTGTCTGTTTTATTCCCGATGCCGACATAGGTGTTCCAGAACCATGGCGTGTAATCCATTCTGTATTCACTCTGGTCGCTGTCAGGTGTTCCATCGTAAAATCCGCCGCTGACGCCGGCCTTGACTTCGAATGTATCGGGAAGATAGCCGAAGACATTCACAACGCCGCCCATTGCAGCCGATCCATAGAGGGTCGATGCCGCACCCTTGACCACTTCAACCTTGTCGGCAGCGTTCATGTTGACGTTTGTCCAGACAATACCGCCTGTTGCCGGTGAGTTGATCGGGAAACCGTCATAGAAGGCGTTGACGCGTGTTCCGATACCGCCGCCCTGGTAGGTGTTCGAACCGCGGATCTGAACAGTTGCGGCACTGTAACCCGCAGAACGCGTTACGTTGACGCCCGGAACTGCTTCGATAACCTGGTCGAGCGAAGGATTTGGTTCTTTCTTGATTTCCTCATTCGTTACGACCGAAGTGGTCACAGGCACCTCGAGCCTGTCCTGTTCGTAAAGGGCTGCACCGACAACGATCTCTGATGCCATCACGGTTGTCTGGCCGAGTTGTGCGTTGAGGGTCGTTGCCTGGCCTGGATTGATCGTCACCGACTGGATGAACGGTGCGTAGCCGATGGCGTTTACCTTGAGGCGGTAGGTTCCCGCCGGGATGTTCTGGATAGCGTAGTTCCCTTCGATATCGGATGCCGAGCCGAGGGTTGTGTTCTCGAGCATGGCTGAAGCCCCGATAACGGCTTCTCCGTCCGTCTTGTCCGTAATCGTTCCTTTCAGGGAGCCGGGGTCGGCTGCCTCTGCAGTAAAGGGTGTGAAGAGGAAGACAAGCAGGAACGCGGAAAGGAAATAACGTGCAAAGGGGAGCGACTGGTAGTGCTTTTTTTCCATGACGTTCTGGTGTTAGGTAGTGTTGCTGATTATTTGCGGCGATAACTACGCGTAGGGCAGGAATGTAGATATATCCGCAAACAGAAAGCTATCAGAATTTCATGAAAACCGCAAAAAATTACCGTGATTTTTTACAGGTATACATGCTTGTGAGGCTGTCTCAAAAGCACAGCTTAATGATTATATGTCACTACATGTCAGTTGCCAACAGAAAGTCATGCCGCCCCGTGAAATAGATGTTCGGATTTCACAGGGATGCGGCATCCATACGGTCGCTCGATAGAAAATGGAGCCCCGGAAGAAGCCCGAGGATGGCTCAAAATAAAGATACATTGCATGTCTTATGAGGCAGCTTTAAGACTTTAAGATACGAGAGGTCAATGATGAGAGAGGAGAAGGCGGTCAGATAACGCCGAGCTCCTTGCCGATGGTGCTGAATTCGGTGATGACCTTGTCGAGATGTTCCTTTTCGTGGGTTGCCATGAAACTCGTCCTGAGCGCTTCGTGACCGGGCATGACCCCGGGCCGGATGAAGGCATTGACGTAGACGCCCGCGTCAAAGAGTTTTTTCCAGAACACCATGGTTTTCATCTGGTCGCCGATGACGACCGAAACAATGGCGGTGCGGGACGGCATGAGCGTGAATCCTGCGGCGTCAAGACCCTGGCGCACGTAATCGGTGTTGACGATGAGCCGTTCGATCAGTTCGGGTTCGTTTTTGAGTATTTCCAGTGTTGTAAGGACGGCGGCGACGCTTGCCGGTGTTGGAGAGGCGCTGAAAATAAGAGATGAAGCGTTATGCTTGATGAAATTCACGACGTCCCGCTCACCAACGACGTAACCGCCGAGAGAGCCGAATGTTTTGGAGAAGGTTCCCATCATCATGTCGACCTGGTCGACCAGGTTGAATTCCGATGGCGTTCCCCGCCCGTCCCGTCCGATAACGCCGACTGCATGTGCGTCATCGAGCAGTATTCTTGCGCCGTATTTTTTTGCGATGTCGACGAGATTCGGCAGGTCGATGATTTCGCCGGATACCGAAAACACGCCGTCAGCGACGACGAGTATCCCTGCTTCTTCAGGGATAGACTGCAGAACCCTTTCGAGGTCCTCCATGGAATTATGGGCGTAACGGACGAATTTGGCCGACTGACCGACAGCCATGATGGAGGCGGCCACGAGGCTGGCGTGGTTGTCCTTGTCGCAGACAACATATTCCCCGCGCTGGACTATGGTGGGGATGATGCCCTGTCCTGTCTGGTAGCCCGTGCTGAACAGCAGGCAGCGTTCCTTTTCGAAAAAATCTGCAAGCCGTTCTTCCAGTTCGATATGCAGGTTGACGGTGCCTGTCATGTATCGTGAGCCGGAGCAGCTTGTACCGTATTTGTCGATCGCTTTGATCGAGGCGTTCTTGACCCGCTCGTCGGCAGTCAGTCCGAGATAATTGTTCGAACCGGCCATGATCAGCTTTCTGCCGCCGAACGAAACAACCGGTCCTTCAGTTTCTTCAATGGGATGAAAAAACGGGTATATACCCAATGCTTTTACTTCATCGGCAAGGGTAAAATCGTAGCACTTTTTAAAAAGGTCTTTGCGTGTACTCACAGGACTGGTTATTTGCTCTCAGTATGGCGGCTGCAGGCGAGCCTTGAAATCTTACATTTATATCGGATATCGTCAAGAGAGCCCTGTTTTTAACGTGACAGAAGCTTCTTCTCATACAAGTCGGATAATGAATGTATTAAAATTTTTGGTTTTTTGGGAGATGACGCCTTCTTTTTTGCTCTCTCGTTTTCAAAGAGACGCGGGAGAAGCCGTTTCTGCCGTTGACGGAAAAGATTGTAAAGCGGCATGTTGAGTGTCAAAGGGAAAAACAGTTTATGTGTCAGACCATTCTCGTTACAGGTGCGACAGGGTTTATCGGGAGAGTTCTTGTCGAGTACCTGAAAAAAAGCGGCGATGTGCCAAGGATTCTTGTGCGGCCGGAAAGCGACGCCGCAAAGGCTCGTGCAATGGGGGTCGAAATCCGCAAAGCCCGCTATAATGATCCCGATATGCTCCGCGAGGCTGTTCGTGGTATCGATAGCATTATCCATCTGGCCGGAGTGACCAGGTCGGCGACCAGGGAAGGATATTACCAGGGTAATGTGGTGCCGGTGAACAATCTTCTGCGTGCGTTCGTAGAAGTCAACCCCTCGCCCGGCAGATTTGTGCTTGTGTCGTCGCTTGCGGCGGCAGGCCCTGCACCGATGGCCGGGGAAGGCGTGCGGGAGGAATATCCGCCCCTGCCTGTCAGCGGTTATGGCCGAAGCAAGCTCGATGCTGAACATATCTGCCTTTCATACCGTGACACTCTGCCTGTAACCATCGTCAGGCCGCCCGCTGTCTATGGACCGGGAGACAGGGATGTCCTGCAGTTCATGCAGCTTCTCAAAAAGGGCCTGGTGCTTGGAGCGGGGGATATTGACAGGCAGCGCTTGAGCCTCATTCATGTCGAGGACCTCGTTGAGGGTATCGTCATGGCGGCCCGGTCTCCGGCAGGTATCGGGGAGACCTACTACATTACGTCTCCTGAATGGTATTCATGGGACCAGCTTGCTGCGGTTGCGGCAAAAGAACTTGGCGTGGCGTCTGTCAGAAAGATGTCCCTGCCGAAACCACTTATGAGATTAGCCGGAACAATTGCCGGGCTTGCCGGTTTCGTTACCGGAAAAACAGGGTTGTTGAATCCGGACAAGGTTAACGAGATGGTGCAGGATTACTGGATCTGTTCGCCGCAGAAAGCAGAAAGGGAGCTTGGTTTCATTGCGAAAACACCCCTTGAAGAGGGGATGCGCCGGACCATAGCATGGTATCGGGAAGAGGGGTGGCTTTAGTGTGTTGAATTGTTGAGTTGTTGAACTGTTGAATTGTTTTTCAGAGCGCTATTCCCCCAGTCACTCTGAGGATTGACCGGAAATCTATTCTCAACACAATGCCAGCATGGATGCCGGATCAAGTCCGGCATGACTCTCGGGGCTATAGAAGATTGTGTGTTCAAACTCTTATGCTTTCAGGCATTCTGAACAACTCAACACTTCAACACTTCTTCAACTGGAGAAGTCCGGCTGAAGAAGCCTATGCATCAGCCTCAGGAGGAGGTACTTTTCGTCGGGGTAGGCTTCGAGGCCTTTCAGGGCGGCATCGGTCTGTTTCAGGGCAAGCAGGGCGTTTTCTGTTTCCCGAAGCGAAAATCTTGACGCATAGTCCCGGTAATTCTTTGCGAAATATTCCTGCTTGCCGTACATGCCGAGAAGTTTCGCTGTTTCGGCCTGGGAGAGGCCCCGCGTGTCCGGAGAGTGCAGTTTCCATATCCGGGTGAAAAAGGTCGTGAGGTAGCGGACTATATTCATGAGCCCGTCTTTCTGTCCTTCCCGCTCCATGATCATCAGGGAAATGCCGCTGCATTGCCGCAGGTTTTTAGCGGCAAGGATTTTTTCAAGCTCAAAGACATTGTACTGTTTCGATATGCCGACACATGCATACACGTCTGTGCTGGTGATGCTCTTTTCTCCGCTTCTGGACGACGCATACAGTATCAGCTTTTCGGTCTCCCTCGCTATTTCACGGGCAGAGGCCTGAATGTAGGTGCTGAATGCCTTGAGCGCTTCGGGTTCGAATTCCCACCCTTGCTGAAGCGCCTTTTCTGAAGCAAACTGGTCGGGATTGCGGATAGGGGGGAAGTTGTGACGGTATGGCTCAAGCTCGCTGAAAGGGGATTTTTTTGCGTTTTTTCTGTCGATCTGGTCAGCGTCAAGGATCAGTGTCGTTGACGCTGCAGGTTTGCTGAGGTAATGGAGAAACCGTTCGAGATGCAGCTTCTGTTTCTCTGCGGAACCAGGTTTTCTGGTCTTTTCGAACTGTTTGACGACGACCACTTTCCGGATTGTGAACATGGGTATTTCCAATGCCGTCGATACGATCTCTCCCAGCGTCGTGTCCTGCCCGTACAGCACGGTGGTATTGATGGCCGCTTCGTCATCGGTTGGAAAAACATGTTTCCTGATGAGGTCGGTCATTTCCTCCTTCAGGTAGCTTTCCGGGCCATCAAAAAAATAGACAGGATCGATCCTGCCTGCAGAAATATCTTTACGGAGCTTTTTCATCAAGTGATTTCTATATGCAGTGAGCCGGTAGAGAAGATTCTTAAAGAATTTCTATAGGTCCCATACGTCCTATAGGACCTATAAAAGAAATGCCGCATGTCGCAAAGTTCACTGAAAACAGCAATCACAGTCCGACAATCAAAACGGCAAATCGTCTTTGTCCTGTTCGGAACTATCTCCTCCTTTTTCCTGGAGGTCATTGCCAATTGGCGAGTTCTGTGCCGGCTGCTGCTGATAGGACGATGAACCGCTGTCGAATCCCTGGCCACCCTGGTCCCTGCCGGAACCAAGCATCTGCATGTCGGTACAGACGATCTCCGTCGTATATTTTTTTTCTCCGGTCCTGTTATCGTCCCAGCTTCTGGTCTGCAGCCGCCCTTCAATATAGACCTGCCGTCCTTTTTTCAGATACTGGTTACAGATTTCGGCCAGTTTTCCCCAGGCGACAATACGGTGCCATTCGGTTCTTTCCTGCAGATTGCCGCTGCTGTCCTTGAAATTTTCATTGGTGGCAATGGTGAAGTTGACGACCGACTGCCCTGACGTGGTTACACGCATTTCGGGATCGGTTCCGAGATGCCCTATAAGCATTGCTTTGTTGAGTCCGCGTGCCATGTTTCTTTCTTTTTCTTGTATGATGTTGATAAGATGTTCGACTGTATAACTTTCTGTGTTTCCATTGCCTATAGCGGCATGCCCTGGCAGCTATAATCTAATGCTGTAATCATATTTTTTTCTGCGGGCAAATGATGCAAAGCAGTTTCTTGCGTGTTTGCGGTAGTCAGAACAGGAGTCTCTCTGCGTCGAGCACCGGACCTTCCCGGCAGAGCAGAATTGTCGATGTTCCACTGTTGCCGGGGTTCCTGACTTCTACCGTACAGCCGTAACAGATACCGATCCCGCAGCCCATAACCGATTCAAGTGACACTTCGCACGGGACGCCATGGTCACGGCAGAATTCTGCAAGAGCCTTGAGCATAGGGTTTGGACCGCAGGCGAACACCCTGATGGACCCGGAATCGCAGAGAGCGTCGAACCTGTCGCGCAATAAATCTATTGCTGTTCCCTTAAAGCCTTCGGAGCCGTCTTCGGTTGCCGTCATACAATCCATCAGACCTTCGGTCCGGATATCCTGCCGGGTTCTGCCGCCAATGATATTGCGGACTTTTTTCCCTTGCGCACGGATGTTCTTTTCGAGGAAGCGCATGGGCGCGGAACCGATGCCGCCGGAAACAAGCAGAGCGGTCTGGTAATGCGGATCATCATATGTAAATGCATTGCCGAGCGGCCCGAGTACCTGTAATTCGGCCCCGACGGGCGAGCCGCATAAAAGAGACGTTCCGCATCCGACGGACTTTGCCATGATGTCAACCCTGTCGCCGTCGATGTAATGGATCGAGAACGGCCTTCTCAGGAGCGGCTGGTTCTGCGGACTTATTTTAATGTTGACAAAGTTGCCCGGTTTTGCGTTCCGCGCGACCGGCGGGCACCGGAAGGATACCAGGGAAACATCAGGCCCGATGTTTGTGCTTGACGATATCGTTACGGTGTTGTCGGTTATTGATGATTCTCTGCGCATGCGTGGAGTTGTTTCCGGTCTTTGTCAGGCAACATGTAACGTTACGGTTTATTTCCTTATACAGCAACAAGGAGGCGCTTTTAAACAAAGTATTGTCGTTTATGGTGCGGCCTGGGTTTGGTGACCCGATGGATGTTTTGACTGTTGTGTGGTCTATCAGGGTTTTTTCCAGTTGAATAATCGAAAAACATTCACTACTCTGTCTTACTTTTCCCCTTTTGTAGAATGTTTCGATAGTTATATCTTGTACTCTTCGAAAGTTTAAACAATTCCAATGCTTGGTTCATGCGTATTTTAACATTCACCGGAAAAGGCGGGGTCGGGAAAACAAGTGTTTCTGCGGCAACGGCAGTTCGTTTGTCTGATTTAGGGTATCGCACCCTCGTCTTGTCCACAGATCCTGCTCATAGCCTTTCCGATTCGTTTAATGTTTCTCTGGGGCCTGAACCGACCAAGATCAAGGACAATCTTCACGCCATAGAAGTCAATCCATACGTCGATCTCAAGGAGAACTGGCAGGCTGTCCAGAAATACTATACAAGGATCTTTGCCGCTCAGGGCGTTTCCGGTGTGGTCGCCGATGAAATGACGATTCTGCCAGGCATGGAGGAACTCTTTTCGCTGTTAAGGATCAAACGTTACAAGGCGGCCGGTCTCTATGATGCGCTTGTTCTCGATACGGCGCCAACCGGTGAAACGCTGAGGCTGCTTTCGCTGCCCGATACGCTTTCATGGGGTATGAAAGCCGTGAAGAACGTGAACAAATACATCATGAAGCCGCTCAGCAAGCCGCTTTCAAAGATGTCAGACAAAATAGCCTACTATATTCCGCCCGAAGATGCCATTGATTCGGTCGACCAGGTGTTTGACGAGCTCGAGGACATCAGGGAGATCCTGACCGACAACACCAACTCTACCGTCAGGCTGGTCATGAATGCGGAAAGAATGTCTATCAAGGAGACCATGCGGGCTCTTACCTACCTGAATTTGTACGGCTTCAATGTCGATATGGTGCTGGTCAACAAGATGCTTGATGCAAAGGAAGACAGCGGCTATCTGGAGAAGTGGAAAGGGATTCAGCAGAAGTATCTCAGCGAGATCGAGCAGGGCTTCACGCCGCTGCCGGTCAAGAAGCTGAAAATGTACGAGTCGGAGATCGTCGGGCTCGAGGCTCTCGAACGGTTTGCCAGCGATATGTACGGGGACTCCGATCCTTCCGAGCTCATGTTCAGCGAGCCGCCGATCAAGTTTGAAAGGAGCGGTGACATGTACGAGGTACAGCTGAAGCTCATGTTTGCCAATCCTGTCGATATCGATGTATGGGTTACGGGGGACGAGTTATTCGTCCAGATCGGAAACCAGAGGAAGATCATTACTCTGCCGATCAGTCTTACAGGTCTCGATCCTGGGGATGCCGTTTTTAAAGACAAATGGCTGCACATTCCTTTTGACCTGAACAAGCAGGGAGAGCATCACCGGGAAAAAGCATATGACCAGGTTTGATATTTGGATGATTTTTCACGCTTTTCGACCGGATTTTGGATGGTAACGAAAAAATTTTTTACCTTTTTTGCACAACCAACACAACAAACAATCAATAACTGCAGGGGATCATGCAACCTGCAAGGAGGAATATCATGGGTGAATCGTATCAGAATGTCCGCAAGGAATTTAAGAGCCTTGAACTGACAGACAGGGTGGCTTTTCTGGCAGAAGGTGCCTTGCTTACAGGACAGAGTGCAGTCGTTGGCGGCCTCGAACTGGCCGGGAACCTTGTTGAGACCGTTGCAGGGACAGTGGGCTCCCTTGTTGATGCAACCGGTGTCGGCAGAATGCTCGGCAGTACCAGCGGTGTGGTCGGTGATACTATCGACAGGGTTGCCATTACGGTCAAAGACGTTTCGAGAACAGCCGGTGATCTTTATTCGGATGCGGTCAAAAACGTTGAAAATGTAACCGAGAATGCCGCGACGGCAGTCGGTGATGCGGGAATGACGGCTTCTGAAACGGTCAAGGGAGTGAAAAACTCTCTCGGCGGTAAAAAATAAGAGCGTTTGGGACGCGTTACGGTGAAGGTGTTTTTGTTTGTGTTTTTTATTAATTTACCGTAAATTATTTCAAAGTATCCTATTTCCGTTTAACCTGGTAGATTTCCAATAATTAAATTCCAAAAGGAGGAATTATGAGTGGAGGAGGCGTATTTACCGATATCCTAGCCGCAGCCGGCCGTATCTTTGAGGTCATGGTTGAAGGTCACTGGGAAACTGTCGGTATGCTTTTTGATTCTTTGGGCAAAGGCACCATGAGAATCAATCGTAATGCTTACGGTAACCTTGGTGGCGGTGGCGGCAGCCTTCGCGGTTCTTCACCTGAAGTTTCCGGTTTTGCTGTGCCATCCAAAGCGGTTGAGTCCAAATTCGCTAAGTAAGCGCACACAACCAAAGAGCATAAAAGGCAGTGACAGCAGTACGCTTTCCACTGCCTTTTTTATTTTGATCCGCTTCCGAATATTGATGCTGTCCATTGATCCTTTCTTCCTGCCAGGCTTTTCCGGCACAGGTCTCAGAACGTTTTTTTTCTTGCACCGGGCTCCATTGTTCCAGTCATCAGCAATCCTGTAGGCGCATGGCGTGGACAGGTTTGATAAGTGGTATATTATTGTATAACTTCAATTTGTTTTTGTATTTTAACAGTTTGAGTACAATGCGGCTAAACACTGTAAAGAGTACGACTTAAGATGGCTACAATTTCTACGTATGTATCAGGTCACACCGAGGCGGCTGATGTCAGGGAGTTTCTTGAAAAGCAGCTTCTCAATGCAGGTGAGCGGCCGATAGCATTTTTTGATGGCGTGTTCTATGAGTCTCATCAGGAACGTGTGGGTAATATCGCGTACCAGGATTATCTGATATATTCCGACAAGGCGGTGTATCTCTGGGCAAGAGGTGCAGACAAGGACTATCTTGACAGATTCGCTCTCGGAGCGGTTTCGATCAACAGCAGAAACAAGGACGACGATTTCGCCACCCTGAACCTTCGGATCAGGCGGGAAGGAAAGGAGCCGGTATACGTGATATTTGATATGGTCGAGATCGATGAGGCCGGAAAAATAAGCTCGCTTCATACGATTATCGAGTCCATTATCGAGAATAATCTCGGAGGTAATTTCAGGGGAGAGATTCCCGAAGATATAGCCGAAGAAGTGTTCAGAGGATCGGGAACCATCTGTCCCCCGAGTGCTCTTACATTCGGCTCGCCGGGGGATGCCGATGCGGCTGCCCATGGCAGCCGTATCGGCTATGGACAGGATCTGCTTGAACAATACAAGGCTTCTATCGGGTATGCACCTGAAGATTTTCAGGGAGGCAACACCGGTTACGGATCGCCAGGGAGGCAGCAGGATGCAGAGGGGTTCAGGCGTCCAGGTATTCCGAAAGAGCTCGAGGATATTCTGCCGACCGATCCTGAATCGCTCAAGCGGATTGCAGCCAACCTCAGGGATTCGATCGGCGAAGCGCAATTCAAGTTTCGCGATCAGTTCATCAAGGATATACAAAATGTTCCCAACGATGTTGCAACAGTGCTGACGGCCCTGAGCGACCTCGTGACGAATATTGCCGACAACCCTCAGGCTGAAAAGTTCGTTCTCAATGCCATTCAGACGGCCGTAAAGAATGACGGCATCCTGGGTTCTATGGGAAAGATACTGAAGCTGACGACCGGTTTCGGGCCCGCGGGCCCAAAGCCCCCTTCTCCAAAGTCTTCCGGCAGACCCGGCGCCGGCAAAACGTCAGGTAAGGATTTCGATGGGGGACCGGATAATGCCGAAGCCGGTACGATACGCAGAAAGAAGGTTACCATCCATACCGATGATGAAACAGAAGGCTTGTCGGGAGCTTCCCTTGACAAGGCATTTGAGGAGATGGAGGCGGTGTTCAGAGAGTCGGAGTCAGGAACACCGGATACCGTGGAAGAGAAAAAGGTCAGGTCAAAAAAACTGTCGGTTATTGCCGAAAAGCCCGATACAAAAGATGCGGTTCCCGGTGATACAGCAGCTTCATCGACACCTTCCGGTGACGATACGCAGGGTGAGGCGGTTCGAACCAGAAAAATCAAGGTAATCCCCGAAGAATCTGCAGAGCCTCATGTCGATGAGGTTGAACTGAAGGAGGCGCTGAAAGAGGTTGCCGATACAGCTCTTCCAGTAGCGGAGAAACCGGAAGAGCCTGTCCGGAAGAAACTTCCTGTCCGTTCTGGGTCGAACGAAAACGACAAAGAGGGAGTATCACCGTCGAAAGTATATCGAACACTTGAGTCCGCTTCCGGAAATGAGGAGGGTGGCGGAGAAGGCAGTCGTCCGGTCAAACAGGCAAAATATACTGGCTCAAGTCCCCGAAGGGGTGTTAAAAAAAGCAAGTAAAAAGGGTTTCGTACATACAACAGTTTTTCAGAACATGCCATGAGAATCATTCTTTATCTGGGGAAAGGCGGCGTTGGTAAAACAACAATCTCTGCAGCTACTGCAACAGCAATTGCCCGCGGCGGAGAGAAAGTGCTCATCATGAGTACGGATGTTGCACATAGTCTGGCTGACGCGTTTGGCAAAGAGCTCTCACCCATTCCGGTCGAAGTTGAAAAGAACCTCTTTGCAATGGAGGTGAACGTTCTTGAAGAAATTCGGTCAAACTGGAGTGAGCTGTATTCCTATTTTTCATCGATCCTGATGCACGATGGGGCAAACGAGGTCGTTGCCGAAGAATTGGCCATTATTCCCGGTATGGAGGAGATGATCAGTCTGCGCTACATCTGGAAAGCGGCCAAATCGGGGAAATATGATGCCGTTGTCGTCGATGCGGCTCCTACCGGTGAGACAATGCGCCTGCTTGGCATGCCTGAATCGTATGGCTGGTACTCCGAAAAAATCGGGGGCTGGCACGCCAAAGCAATCGGTTTTGCCGCACCGCTGCTCAACCGCTTCATGCCCAAGAAAAACATCTTCAAGCTCATGCCTGAAGTCAATGAGCATATGAAGGAACTTCACGGTATGCTCCAGGATACATCCATTACCACGTTCAGGGTCGTGGTCAATCCTGAAAATATGGTGATCAAGGAAGCTCTGCGGGTCCAGACCTATCTCAACCTTTTCGGATACAAACTCGATGCAGTTGTTGTCAACAAGATCCTGCCGCAGAGCTCACCTGATGAATACCTCAACAGTCTTATTGCCCTTCAGCAGAAGTATCTGAAAATTATCGATGACTGTTTTTATCCCATTCCGATTTTCAAGGCATCGCAGGTCGCACGTGAGGTGATCAGCACAGAACAGCTCCACGCATTGAGCCAGGAGATTTTCGACAGTCACAAGCCTTCTGAGGTACTTTACAAGAACGATCAGACACAGTCTCTCGAAAAGGTTGACGGCAAGTATATTCTGCGCCTTCATATGCCGAACGTAGAAATCGACAAGCTCAACGTGAATATCAAAGGTGACGAGCTTCTTGTCGATATCAACAACTTCAGAAAAAGCATTGTGCTGCCCAATATCCTCGTCGGCAGGAAAACGGAAGGTGCCGATTTCGATTCGGGTCACCTGAACATCACGTTTTCGGGAACGTAGATTCGTGAATCGTGAATAGGGGAAGATAGGGAAAGTCAAAAGGCAAAAACAAGCTGGCGATTATCCTGTTGATTTGTTGTACGGATACATTGAAAGGCATTTTATAGGTCATATAGGTCCTATAAGTTTCAGCCTATCAATGACCTCTGTACGGGCGGGTTTGAAACCCGCCTCTACTGATTCTCCTGTAACTTCACGGGCAGCACAGGGGGCTGCCCCTACAGCACTCAATGCTCAATGCGAATGACATAACTCCCGGCACATCCTTCCCTTGTCTCTTGACTCTTCGTTCTCCTGCCAGCCAGCCATCAAGCTATCCAGCCAATCAAGCCATTCACGAATCACGATTTACGATTCACGATTTTCCCCGGAACTATCAGCTCGATCTCATCCAGCGGTGAGATTTCCGAACGGTCGGGGCATGAAGCGAGCAGTTCGGCTGTTGTTTTTTTCAGGACCGGGTGGACCGGATTGGCAAGTTCGAGCAGGGGGAGCAGGACAAATTTTCTGTTCGGCAGTTCAGGGTGGGGGAGAACGAGGTTTTTGTCGTTCCATACGATCTCATCATAGTAGAGGAGGTCGAGGTCGAGTGTCCTGGGAATCCATTTCGGGTGGTTCTTTGCTCTTCCGAGCCGTTCTTCTATCGTGCCGCACATGTTCAGTAACGACTGCGGAGAAAGGGTCGTGAGAACTTGAAAAACGGCATTGTAAAACCAGTCCTGTTCTTTCATGCCGAGAGGTTCTGAATGGTAGATTCTCGATACTCCGGAAATAGACGTGTGCGGAAGTTCCGCAAGCATGAAGATGCTCTGCTGGAGGTTTTCTTTCCTGTTGCCGATGTTTGAACCGGCACCGATAAAGACAATATGCTTTTCTTTTTCGGTTTCCATAGTAGTGAGCGGATCAACGTTTTGCTGCCGAGTATGCAGCTTCGGCATAGTCACATACGCCGCCGATCGGAGGATTGCGTTTTCTTACCTTGATTGTTACCCGGTCGAGAAGGGGAAAATCTCCCAGGAGTTCCAGCGCTATGGCATACGCTACGGCTTCGATGAGGAAATATTTTTTCTTGGTCAGTATGCTGCTTATTTTCTCGTACACCAGACGGTAATCGATTGTTCTGGAAATATCGTCAGTCATGGCCGACTGACTGAAGTCGAAATGCATTTCTGCGTCGACTTCATATTTTGAGCCTACAAAGTGCTCTTCTTTGTGCACGCCATGGTGAGCGTAAAACGTCATGTTGACAAGCCTGACACAGGTGGCTGACGGGTCGTTATTCATGGTATGGCGGAGTCTGGATTGGCGAGATTATTTGTCTGGAATACGTTTTTCCGGTTCGGCAGAGTATGATATAATAGAGAAAAGCAGGCGTTTCAAATCGGGTTGTTCCGTCCTGTATGTATCGAAACGTTCAGGCCGGTTGTTGTTCTCTGTACTTTTTTCTCTCAAACACCAGGGGACGTTCTGCCCCTGTCATCAGGCTGCTATGATGAAAGAAAGGAATTTTGACGACTTTTTTACAATGTGCCGCTCGAGGGCGATCATGCAGGCGCTGGAGGAGGACCGGTATGATGGAGATGTGACAACGCTTGCAACGATCGAGCCCGGAAAGAACGGACAGGGGGTCATAAAAGCCAAAAGCGAGGGAGTTCTTGCAGGATTGGCTGTCGCCGAAGAAGTGTTCCGGGGAATCGACAGGAAGCTCGATGTCTTTCCCATGGTCGGCGAAGGTGCAAAGGTTACCGCAGGAGTCCCTGTTTTGAGGGTCCAGGGAAACGTCGCTTCTCTACTTGTTGCTGAGCGGACAGCGTTGAATTTCATGCAGAGAATGTCCGGAATTGCTACAAGAACCCGTATGTATGTCGAAAAAGTAGCTCATACCGGCGCTGTTATTCTCGATACAAGAAAAACTGCGCCGGGGTTGCGTTATTTCGACAAGGAGGCGGTAAAGATCGGGGGCGGCAGGAACCACCGGTACGGACTTTTTGATCTCGTGCTGATCAAGGACAACCATATCGATGCTGCCGGGGGGGTAGCCCAGGCGGTATCGAAAGCCAGACATTACCTTGAGGAAAAAGGGATGATGATGAAAATCGAGGTTGAAGTCAGGTCTCCGGAAGAGCTTGAAGAGGCGCTTCAGGGCAGGCCGGATATCATCCTGCTTGATAATTTTGCTGTTGAAGAATTGCCGGCTGCGGTTTCAGAGGCAAGAAACAGGGAGCCTGGAATACTTCTGGAAGCCTCCGGTAATGTCAACCTGCACAACGTCCATCCTATTGCCGAAACGGGCGTTGATTTTATTTCCGTCGGAGAATTGACGCACAGCGTTACGGCTTTGGATCTGTCGATGACGGTCAGGCTTATTGAGTGACGGGAAACGAGTGACAAGTCACGAGTGGGATGGGGAAAAGAGTAAGGAGCCAGGGGGGGAGAGTTCTCAGTCCTCAGTTCTTAGTTCTCAGTATGAAGAACATGCAGGGGCGGGGGAAAAGCAAAGGCATGATCGAGGGCTGATATACTTATGGGACCTATAGGACTCATAGGGCCTATATAATGCCTTAATGTATACTGCACCACAGCTCAACAATGCAACATTGCCCTCACCAGGATATCGTGTTTTGAAAGGCGTTACCGGTGTTTTGGAAGCGGTTTGTTCTCTCCCTCTATGGTTACTGTTTTTTTGATAATACCATAGATTTTTTCTTTGAGAACGGTGTCGGTGATGTAATCTCTGAACTCCGTCGACATGTAGGTGTTGACCAGGTCTTCGACTTGTATGCCCGGATTCTTTTCAGCTTCTTTTTCTGCATAGGTCCTGATGTCCTCATCAGTCACCTCGAGATTGTTCTTTTCGGCAAGCTTCTGGCTGATCAGCATCCATCGTGCATGCTTTTCGGCATTCGGACGGATTGAAACCCTCAGCTCACTCTCATCCATACCCTCAGGCAGGCTGCCTCCCATCTGTCGTTTGGCGTTTTCCAGAAGCATGTTCTCAAACGAATCAACCATTGCCGAAGGGGTTGGGACGGGGTTGTCTTCGATGAACTTGCTCGATATCGCTTCAAGAAGATCCTCTTCCGATTTGCTGCTGAAATGCTGTTCGAGCTGACCTCTGACATCTTCCCGGAAATCCCCGACCGACTCGACTTTCTGCTGCGTGATCTCTTTGACAAGCTCATCGTTCAGTTCCGGCAGCTCGAGTCGTTTTACCTCTTTTATCGTAACGGCGTAGTGGTAGGTTTCCTCTTCTTCTTTTTCCGGTTCAATGACCACGGTGACGTTTTCTCCAGCTTTTTTGCCGAGCAGAGAAGTGTGGAAAGGATTGTCTTCCGGGAGATACTCGAGATTGAAATGATAATTTTCGGTTTTCTGTTCTTCGAGGATATTTCCCGATGCGTCCATTTTCTCCAGGTCCGCGATAATGGTGTCTCCGGCTTCTGAAGGCCCGTCAACAGGGACGAGTGCGCCTTTTGCCTTGAGGATCAAATGTATTTCCTTTTCGACGTCTTCGTCGGTAACCGTATAGATATCCTGCTCAAAAGTGTAGCCGCTGTAGTCGGCGACGTCGAAATCAGGATGGATCTGATAGGTGAGCGTAATGGAAAGGCTGTCGTTTTCAAAGGTATAGTCCTGGAGTTCCGCCCTGCTTGCCGGTTTGATGTTTTCCTTGTCGGCGATTTCGAGAAAGTATTTCGAGGCAAGTTTTTCCGCGACACCTGCTTCAATGGACGGACCCATGAGTTTTTTGATCATGCCAAGAGGTGCATGACCTTTTCTGAATCCTTTGATTTCAAGGTTTTTTCGCGCGTTTTCCAGTTCGCGATCTGTTTCCGGTCTGAACTCATCGGCTGAAAGGACTATTTCGAGTTTCTGTTCAGTATCGCTGACGTTGGTGATAGTATTCTGCAAGGCTTCTCTTTCTCTTGGTTTAGGCAAAAATAAAATGGCCTCGATGACAACTCGTTTCACCGATGCTCATTGCAAACCGCAAAATATACCATTAATTCATGATTTTGAAAACAGCGGCAATCCGGAAGTGGTCATGCCGCCTTTTGACAGGGGGCTTTTCAGTTTTCTGCCGGCTCGTAGATGAGGAGCGAGGCTTGTGTATCGAGATTCAGTGAGGCGGCTGCCGCAGCAATATCCTCTGCACGGACTGCTTCTATGCCCCGCAGTTTTTCTTTGAGGTCGACGGGCCGGCCGAAGTAGAAGATGTCCCTTGCAGCTTTTGCCATTCTGTTGGTCATTTTTTCCGTTTCCATAACCATGCTGCCTTTGAGCCTGTTTTTTGCGGCAAGCAGTTCATCCGTTGACAGCGATGAAAACGTTTCCGGTTTCAGAACGTTCTTGATGGACTCCAGTACCCTGTCGGTGTGTTCGGGGTCGATACCGGCGTAGACATTGAGCATTGTCGTGTCATCAAAACAGGTGAGTGACGAGTAGACATTGTAGGCTAAAGGATTTTTTTCCCGCAGCTCCAGGTTCAGGATCGAGCTCATACCGCCGCTCAGGATGGTGTTGAGTAGAAGCAGGCTGTAAAAGTGCCCGTCATTGCGTTCGGCGGTGCCGCCGAAAAGAAGATGCTCCTGGTAGAGTTGTTTTATGTCCCGCCGCAGGAAGGGGCGGTAATATGCCTGCTTGAACGTTCTTTCGGATGAAGAAGGTTTTTTCTGCCCGTCGAGGGAGTTGAATCGTTTCTCGGCTTCAAGCATGACGTCTTCATGCGCGATGTTGCCGATTACGGTCAGGAGCATGTTTTGTGCAACGTAGTGGCGGTCAAGGAACGATCGCAGGTTTTTGGGGCTTATACTGTCAATGGATTTTTCCGTACCGAGTATCGAGGTGCCTATGGGGTGGTCAGGAAAGGCAAGTTCGTCGAAATGATCGAAGATAAGTTCGTCAGGTGAATCCTGTATACCGTGTATTTCCTCGATGATGACCTCTTTTTCCTTTTCAATCTCGCCTTCGGGGAGGAGTGGATTGCAGACAAGATCGGAAAGAAGGTCAAAGGCAAGCTCGCTGTGCTCTTTGAGGCAGCGTATGTAGACACAGGTGTTTTCCTTTGTTGTGAAGGCGTCTATATAGCCGCCTACCTGCTCGATGCAGCGTGCGATTGCGATATAGTCTCTCGATCGTGTTCCTTTGAAGACGGCATGTTCGAGAAAGTGTGCAAGTCCGGGCCTGGAGGAAGGATCTTCTCTCGAACCGGCATTGATCCAGATGCCGGCGGTAATGCTGTTGACATATGGTATCGTGTTACTGTAGATGCGCAGTCCGTTTGCGAGGCGATCCATGTCGATCGGGCCCGGTGACAGCAGGTGTTTGTGATGCTGCATAAGGATGTGATTCTGGTCGACCGGCATGTTTCCGTGAAGGAAGGATTTGAATGCAATGTAATTTTTCTTCTTATTTTTAAAAACAGATGCATCAATTGTAAACGAATTGCACCTGAATACGTTGTCATCGAATAGCAATTCTGGAAACGTACTGGTTACCGGTGCGTCCGGTTATATAGGTTCGCAGGTTGTCAAAGAGCTGAACCGTGTGTATGGTGAGTCGCTGCGGATAAGGGGGCTTGTCAGGCGGCATTCCGATCTGTCGGTTCTTGCGGGTATGCCGGTTGAAATCATACGGGGGGATGTTACCGATCCTGTGTCTTTGATCGAAGCGTTTCGTGACGTGCAGACGGTCTTCCATTGTGCGGGGCTGGTTGCCTATACGAAGAATTACCGCAGGAAGCTTCATGAAGCCAATGTGACGGGGACGGCTAATGTGGTCAACGCGTGCCTTTTCAACAACGTCGGGCGTCTTGTCGTGACCAGTTCGGTTGCCGCACTCGGGGTGATGGACGGCGGGGCGTTGGCGGATGAAGAGACGCCGTTTTGCGAGTGGCAGAAGCGAATTGCCTATATGGAGTCAAAGCGGCTTGCGGAACTTGAGGGGATGCGGGGTATTGCTGAAGGTCTTGATGTCGTGATGGTCAATCCCGGTGTTGTTATCGGTAAAGGCGAAGGAGTGCCTGCAGTCAGCAACAAGGCCACCGAGGCCGTACAGACCATCTATGAAGGAAAGATTCCTCTCTATCCTTCCGGAGGTATCAGCCTCGTCGATATCAGCGATGTCGCACGGGCGCATGTCGAGGCATGGAATAAAGGAGAGGCTGGGGAGCGTTATATCGTGGTATCCGATAACCTGTCATTTGGCGAGCTGTTTGCGATGATTCGGACGTTTTCCGGAAACAGAGTGCGTCGTGCGGTTTCGGCTATGCAGCCGATGTACGGTATCGCTGCCGTTGCAGGGGAGCTTGTAGCCCTGGTTACCGGAATGCGGCCGTATATCAGTATCGAAAGCATGCGGCTTGCGCAGAAAAAGCTGTTCTATGCAAACGGCAAGTCTGTTGAAAAACTGGGAATGACATATCGGCCTGTCAGGGAAATCCTGCAGTCGGTAGTGGCTTGATACAGGGCATATCCGGTATGTTTCCGGTCAGCCGGATGCCTCTCTGAGGCAGCGATAGGGAATAACCTTTTGAACGAAAAGTAAAGAGGAAACATGGGAGAAAAGAAAGCGGTGCAGTCATCATTGGACAGCGATCCTGCAAAGCTCAAACAACTGAGCATTGCTATGGAAACGCTTGAAAAACAGTTTGGAAAAGGTGCCATCATGCGTCTTGGAGACGAGGGGGCGGTGATGCCGGTGCAGGCGATATCCTCCGGTTCGGTAGCCCTCGATTATGCGCTGGGCGTTGGCGGTTTTCCCCGTGGCAGGGTAACGGAAATCTACGGACCGGAGTCGTCAGGCAAGACGACCCTTGCGCTTCATGCGATCGCGGAAGCACAGAAGTCGGGCGGGATTGCCGCCATTGTCGATGCAGAGCACGCTTTCGATCAGGCCTACGCGAAAAAACTCGGCGTCGATATCAATTCGCTCCTTATCAGCCAGCCGGAATCGGGCGAACAGGCGCTCTCGATTGTTGAAACACTGGTGCGGAGCGGCGCGGTGGATATTGTTGTCGTTGATTCTGTCGCCGCACTTGTTCCACAGGCTGAGCTCGAAGGGGAGATGGGGGACAGTGTCATGGGACTCCAGGCACGTCTGATGAGCCAGGCGCTCAGAAAGCTGACCGGGGCGATCTCGAAATCCAGTTCGGTTGTTGTTTTTATCAACCAGCTTCGAGACAAGATCGGGGTCGTATACGGTAACCCTGAAACGACGACCGGCGGTAAGGCACTCAAGTTTTATTCTTCGGTGAGGATCGAAATTCGCAAAACCGCCCAGATCAAGGACGGATCGGAGATTATCGGAAACCGTACCAAGGTGAAGGTTGTGAAAAACAAGGTCGCCCCTCCGTTCAAGACCATTGAATTCGATATCCTTTATGGGGAAGGGATCTCGGTATTGGGAGAGTTGATCGATCTTGCCGTCGAATTCGGTATCGTTAAAAAATCGGGAGCGTGGTTCAGTTACGATTCCGAAAAACTCGGGCAGGGACGTGAAGCGGTAAAAAAAGCGCTGCGTGAAGACCCGGCGCTTTCCGAAACGATACGGCAGCAGGTCAGGGAGGTTATGCAGCCGCAGAACGGCAAGGAAGAAGCTTAGCTTTAACAGGAAAAAGATGAGAATAGGCGATCTTCATCTCGAGCAGCCGGTTATCCTTGCTCCAATGGAAGATGTTACGGACCGGTCTTTCAGGAAACTATGCAAACGGTTCGGGGCCGACATCGTCTACACGGAGTTTGTGAGCTCGGAAGCGATCCGGAGGGGGGTGGACAAGTCCCTGAAAAAAATGCTCTTCGACCAGGATGAGCGTCCTGCCGTGATTCAGATCTTCGGTAATTCCGAGGAAGCCATGGCCGAAGCGGCAGTTGTTGCAGAGTCGTACAAACCGGATTATATCGATATCAATTTCGGCTGTCCCGCGAAAAAGGTTGCCGGTAAGGGTGCGGGGGCCGCATTGCTCAGGGAGCCGGAAAAGATGGCTCGCATTGCGGCATCGGTTGTACGGGCTGTATCAATTCCCGTAACGGTGAAAACCAGGATCGGTTGGGACAGGGATTCCATCAATATTCTCGATATCCTTCCAATGCTCGAAGATGCAGGCATACAGGCTATTGCGGTTCACGGGAGGACAAGAAGTGAAATGTATCGGGGTACTGCGGACTGGGACTGGATCGGCAGGGTCAAGGAGCATGCTCATATCCCTGTTATCGCAAACGGTGATATATGGTCTGCTGAGGATGCCCTCGCGATGTTCCGGCACACCGGGGCTGATGCCGTAATGATAGGGCGCGGTTCCATTGGCAATCCGTTTCTGTTCACGCAGACCAAAGAGCTGCTGCGGCAGGGCGCAGTGAAAACCGTACCGGATTTCAGGGACAGAATTGCCGTTGCCATCGAACATCTTCGTCTTTCGGTGACATTCAAAGGGGAAAAGTACGGAACGCTGGAAATGAGGCGTCATTATTCGACCTATCTCAAGGGATTGCCGAGAGTTTCGCGGGTGAGGGACAAGCTTGTAAGAGAAAATGACTGGCACAATGTGATCGATATCCTCAAGGCATACGAGGCCGACTGTGAACACTATCTTCGTGAAGGAAAGCTTCGTGAGTACGCAGAATATCTCAACGATCACTCGAAAAAGCTGGTGTTGAAATGATGGGAGTGGGGAGTTTGGTGGACGGGGTGGACGAGGTGGACTTTGTGGACGTAGTGGACAGTGTGGACGGGGTGAGTGACAGGGCGGGCCTGTAACGCAGCTGTTTTTATAGGTCCTATGGGTCCTATAAGTCCTATAGAAGAATAATGTCTTGCTACCAATTGTATCGGGTTTAATTGTAAACACATTAATAGTCAAAATAGAATGACACAGAAAGCATATAGCGTTGCTATTCTTGGGGCGACGGGGCTTGTCGGGCGAACCATGCTCGATGTGCTGGATGAGCGTGATTTTCCGGTGAGTAAAATCATTCCGCTTGCTTCCGAGCGCAGCAGGGGGAGGGAGGTGGCGTTTCGCGGCACAACCTACCATACGGAAGTTCCTTCACGTGACGTTTTTTCGCAGGCTGATATAGCCCTGTTTTCGGCAGGAGCCGCAACGAGCCGGCAGTGGGCGTCTGTTGCTGCAGATGCGGGAGCGGTCGTTATCGATAATTCGTCGGCGTTTCGTATGGACCCCGATGTTCCGCTTGTTGTTCCGGAAGTGAATCCTGACGATATGTTCCGTTCCGACGGCACGCCTGCCGGGATCATCGCTAATCCGAACTGTTCGACCATACAGATGGTGGTTGTGCTCAAGCCTCTTCATGACAGGTACCGTATCCGAAGAGTTGTCGTGTCAACCTATCAGTCGGTAACAGGAAAAGGGAAGGCAGGACGGGACGCTCTGGAGGACGAACTGGCCGGCAAGACCTCGGGTTCGCATGTCCATGTTCATCCTATCGCGTTCAATGCGGTGCCGCATATCGATGTCTTCCAGGAAAACGGTTATACGAAGGAAGAGATGAAGATGGTCAACGAAACCCGTAAGATCATGGGTGCTGATGCCTTGAGCATTTCACCGACAACTGTTCGTATCCCGGTATACGGCGGACATGGAGAAGCATTGAACATCGAGTTCGAGAACGAGTTCGAACAAGATGATGTTACAGGATTGCTCGCCGAATCCCCTGGGATTATCGTTGAGGATGATCCTTCGGATAATCTCTACCCTATGCCGCTGACCGCATACGAAAAGGACGAGGTATTTGTCGGCCGCATTCGCAGGGATTACTGGCATCCCAGGACACTGAATATGTGGATCGTTGCCGATAACCTGAGGAAAGGTGCCGCCACCAACGCTGTACAGATTGCCGAAAAACTGGTGGGCAGGTTATAATTCTGCTTCGTGATGCAGGAAGTCAAAGGCTGCGCAGAACGCTTTTGTTTCTGCTTGTGAGGCCGAAGGGAAACGGGTGCCGTTTTCCAGCGTGAGCATGCTGACCGGGTTATAGGGCTGAAGTGTTCTGTTCGTTTCTTCCGACAGCTTTTTTACCAGTGGAGATTTCATGGTGAGCGAGCCGGTTGTATAGATCGGATAGTCCCGGTATTTCGGATTCAGCAGCAATTCCCGCAGCGCGAAGTATTCGGCATCACTGTGATGATTGAAGCGCCAGTAACTGAAATATTCCAGCTCTCCGTTTATTCCTGCCGAACAGGTTGCATGCCGGCTATCGATTTCCAGAAGCACAAAGGGGTTCGAGGCAGCGGCAATGCTCCGGATGAGCGGTGTGAGATAGAGTGCTGTACGTTTGAGAACGCAGCAGGAGCGAAGGTTTTCCTGCAGTGTTTCCGGTATTTCTGCCGAATAGTAGAAAAGCAGGTGCTTTTGAATTGTTTCCTCTGTTGTTTCCCGGATATAAGGGATGTGGTCGTAGCGGAACTCTCCGGGTTTGTGAAAGAGAAACGTTGATTCCGTTCTGCAGTGAGAGTCGAAATCCTGTCCTGACAGTGTTTCCGGGCAGTATGTGTCGAGAGGGAAGAATGTTTCGGGATGAATGACAAGAACAAGCGACCGGATTTTCTTTTTTGTAAGGAAGGAAGCGAGCCTGCTTATGGCCCGTTCTTTTCCCGATCCTCTATATGCTCCGAGCCCGGCTTGCAGCTTTTTGTATTCCCTGATGACATAGCCGGTGTTTTCAGTGAATGATACGCCGGTGATTGCCGTCGAGTCGGCATCGATCATGCACACATGACAGTCCATTTAGTCGAGGATGAGATGCTGTTTCAAGGTTTCAACTCTTTTCAATCCGATGCCTGTAACTTCCAAAAAATCCTCAAATCTATCAACTTTTGCTTCTCTTGAATCCCTGAAAGCGATCAGCCTGCCGGCAAGAACGGAACTGATGCCGGGCATGGAAGCAAGTTGTTCTATCGTCGCTTTGGAAAAAACGATGCCGGAGGGATGCATGCCGTTGTCTGAAGCGTGAACCTGGTGTTTTTCTTTGTCGATGTTCGGGCGGGAAGTGAGGGAAAGCGTTTGCTCGAGGCGTTCCGCATCCTGGAGAAGGCTGTCCACATAAGCATCGGTAAAACGGATTTCCTGCTTGCTTTCAGCGGCAATGTCGGATTTCGGGAATGAACGGCCGCTCCTGATGATGAGGCCGAGAATGAAGACAAGGAGGAGAAAAGAGACCGTAGCCAGTTCGGTTCTTGTCATGCCGAGCATGGCCGCTATGTTGTTGCCGGATTTCATGGACTGTTTTCTTTGAACACTCTCCTCACCCTTGCAGGAATGCCGCAAAGGATTTCATAGCTGATTGTTTCTGCCGCTCTGGCGATATCATCAGCACCAGGTCCGTTCCATCCGAACAGTACGGCATCATCACCTGCGCGGATGTTGTGCGAGTCACCTATGTCGACCATAATCTGGTCCATGGTCACGGTCCCGACCTGGGGAAACGATTGGCCGCGTATGGAGACCGATATCCGGTTCGACAGCAGCCTGTGATAGCCATCGGCATACCCTGCCGACAAGGTGGCAATCCTTGTCTTCGAAGGTGCGCTCCAGCGACGGTTGTAGCTGATCGAAGTCCCGGCGTCGATTTCTTTGACAAAAATGACTTTTGTCCGAAGCTCCATTACCGGCTTGAGTTCCGGGGCGTTTTCAATGCCTTCATCGGGAAGGTAGCCGTAGAGCATGATCCCCGGCCGTACCATATCGAGCGAGGCGTCCTTGAGCGTGAGCAGCGCGCCGCTGTTGGCGGCATGTTTGCAAAGATGTTTTCCGGTAGAATGTTCAAATTCAGAGCAGGTGTCAAGGAATGTTTTGAGCTGGCCGGCAGTGAACGCGTCAAGCCGGGTGCTTTGGGCAAAATGCGTATAGATGCCTTCAAGATTCAGGTGGGGGCTTTTTTCCGCTGTATGCAGAAGTTCCTGCGCATGTCGGGGCGATACGCCCAATCTGCCCATTCCGGTGTCTACCTTGACCTGTATCCGGACTGGACGGTTGTGTGCCGACCCGACAGCTTCTGCGGCGCGCAGCATCTCATGGTCACAAATGGTTGCAGTGATGTCATGCTTCAGGTAGAGAGGAAGATAGGACGCCAATGGAGAGCAGAATGCAAGGACGGCGGCACGGCTGGAAATCGCATGTGCGTTTCTGAGGCGGATCGCCTCTTCGATATTGGCGACGCCGAAGTCGCTGACACCGAGAGAACCAAGCCGCCGGGCGATGCCTGCTGCGCCATGCCCGTAAGCGTTCGCTTTGACAATTCCCATGATCCTGCAGGTTGAAGGAATCCTTTCCCTGATCGCCCGAAAGTTATGTTCGAGGTTGGGCAGGGAAACGATAGCCTCGGCGGGGTGTTCTCCCGGCGGGGTGAGTGTGCTGTAAGGCGGTGTTGTGTCCGCTGTCACGTGCCTTTTCAGAGTTTGTTGGACAGATGCCGAAAGGACTGCGCCGCCGGGAGGTGTCGGCAGTGCTTTCAGATAAAAAACATATTTTGTTCTTGTTTTTCAAGTCCATTACATTGTAAAGGCATGTATTGCCCTGTCTCCAACCAACGTTCGTCATCGCTATGAGTCAAGAGATCAGCCCCGGCGGGGGGGAGCATACCCCGATGCTGCTGATAGATCGTTCGGCCACCCACATCAAGCCGCAGATCATGGCGAAAGTCGAATACCTCAATCCAGGCGGCACTCATTATTATCGCGTAGCGGCGGCGCTTGTCACTCAAGCTGAAAACGAGGGACTTATCACGTCCGGAATGACGCTGGTTGACTGGACATACGGATGCAGCGGTATTGCTCTTGCCATGGCTGCGGTTCCCAGGGGTTACAAAGTGCTGCTTGTCGTAACCGACAAGGTTTCCCAGGAAAAGCAGCAGATCCTCAGGGCTCTGGGTGCCGAAATTGTCATTACTCCTTCCGATGCGCTTCCGGGCGAGCCGGGAAGCTGCGTCAATGTTGCCGAGAATCTTGTCGAGAACCTTCCGCATGCGTTTTTTGCCAATATGTACGAAAACGAGCTCAACTGCAGGGTGCATGCCGAAGAGATCGCTCCCGAGATCTGGGAGCAGAGCGGGGGAGCATTGACACATCTTTTTGTACCGCTTATTTCCGGTGCGATGGTTGCCGGGCTTGGCGGGTATCTGAAAACGAGGAATCCCGATATCAAGATCATCGGTGTTGAGCCTGTCGGTTCGATTTACAGGGAGCTTCTGCATTCTGGAAAACCGGGGCAAGCCGAGCGATATGAGCTTGAGGAAATCGGCGGATTATGGGAGTCACGTTACTGGGATGCTTCCGTTATCGATGATATCGTTCAGGTAAGTGATCGTGACGCCTTCAACTGCGGGCGGGAAGTGTTTCGTAATGACGCTGTCTTTGCAGGAGGCGCATCCGCAGCGGTCCTTTTTGCTGCGTTAAGGGCCGGAGCCCTTCTTGACCAGGATGCGCGTCTTGTTGTACTCATGAGTGATTTCGGGGGCTATTACCTGAGTAAGATGTACAGCGATGAATGGATGAAAAAGAAAGGTTTCTACAGGAAGCACGCTTCCCTGAAAGATGAGATAACGGCAGAGGATATTGTCGGGCTGAAGCCCGCAAGAAATCTTATTGTTGCGCATCCGGAACATACCCTTTCTGAAGTTTTCGAGATGATGCGTCAGCATGATGTTTCCCAGGTCCCTATCGTATCCTATGGAACGCCGATCGGCAGTATCAGCGAGAACAAGATCCTTTCCATCCTGATTGAAAATGATGAGGCCATGAATTCCAAGGTCGTTGGTTTCATGGAGCGGTCTTTTCCTGTCTGCAGTTCCCACGCAACTATTTCCGAGCTGTCCGAAAAGATGCAGCAGAGCACTTCGGGTGTTCTTGTGACGCTCTCCGACGGTACGCTGCAACTTCTTACAAGATCGGATCTGATCGAGGCCCTGACCCATAAGTGAGTCCTAAACTGAGCGTTTCAACAAATGCTCCATAATAGTAAGTTTATTAAAAACAATCTGTTATACTGTGTTTGTATAGAGATTATCCCTCACCTGTCAGGTGAGCGTAAAAACTGATAAAGAGCCGCATTTGTTGAAACCCTTCGGGCTTGCCGATCATACCGGATCTGCTTCGTTACAGGGAACTTGCGGTAGATCACTACAGCTGCATTCCCTGTGCCTCGCATCTCCGGCATGCTCGACAATCGCTCAATTTAGG
>JANQMO010000073.1 GCA_028280025.1 Chlorobium sp.
TGGTCTTTGACCGTTTTGTAGATATTCTCCGCTATCTTTCTCCAGTAACGCCGCTCATCCTCGCTCAGCTTTTTCTCTTTCATTTTGACCGAGGGTTTCCTGCTCCGGGAGAAAAGAATGTTCTCTTCACCTTTGGGCTGCCCCAGCAACGCTTCTTCAATAGTCTCCATTTCTGCCTGAAGCACCTTTTTGGCTGTATCAAGGCCGCCATCGAGAAGCTGATAGATCATATCATCACCGAACTCTTCCCGGAATTCAATGATGTCGATATCATTGGGGTCCTCCATTGCCTTGTCGATGACATCCCGGTAGACATCAATCTCGTAACCGGTCAACCGCTCGGCAAGATGGATATTGTTACCGTTCTTCCCTATGGCATACTTGATCTGTTCCGGCTTGAGCATCACCCGTGCTTTTCGGGTTTTCATATCGGCATGGACCGTCATGGGGTCTATTTTTGCGGGCTGAAGAGCCCGGGCGATGAATATCTGAGGATCGTCGGTAAAATAGATCACGTCGATGTTCTCGTTATTGAGTTCCTTGACGATGCTCTGGATCCGCTTTCCCCTGTAACCGACACTTGCGCCAACCGGATCGATTCTCGAACTGGTGGATTCAACCGCAACCTTGGCCCGTTCACCAGGAACTCTTGCAATACCCTTGATAACGATCAGGCCATCGAGAATCTCGGGCACCTCATTTTCAAACAGTTTATAGAGAAACCGGTCATCGATCCTTGATACGATCACTTTCATCGCGCCATCAGGCTTCTCTTTTTCAACAATGCTCCCGTCATCCTGCCGGACTTTCACTTTTTCCCTCTCGATCCGTTTGACATAGAGCTTCATCCGGGGTGTTCGTCTCGGGTTATC
The DNA here is from genome assembly GCA_028280025.1 of Chlorobium sp. Classification (GTDB taxonomy): domain Bacteria; phylum Bacteroidota; class Chlorobiia; order Chlorobiales; family Chlorobiaceae; genus Prosthecochloris. Next base: position 873 of record JANQMO010000073.1, read on the forward strand.
CTTTTTCATCATCTCCGATCGCGGAAGAACAAGCTCGACCCGATGGTCTTTTGATGTGCTGTAGGTAAAAATAACTTCGTTGGGACGAACCTGATAGACTTCTCCGGCCACCACTTCGCCGACCTTTTCCAGACATTCCTCATAGACAACCTGACGCTCGAGGTCCCGAACCTTTTTCTGGACCGACTGCTTGATGATCTGGATCGATTTCCTGGTCAGATACTCTTCAAGGTTAATCGGACCTTCCTCGTAATAATCATCCAGTTCAAGGGATTCATCGATGGTGCGAACCTCGTCAAGACTGATCTCGATAGTAGGCAGATCCACTTCATCGACAATTTTTTTAAGAATATATACCTCGAAATCTCCCCGCTCCGGGTTGATGAAAATATTGGCTTCGACCTCCGGATCGTAATCTTTCCGCAACTGCTTCTGTATGATATCTTTCAGAAGATCTGCAATATCCATTTTTACAGCAGCACTTTCCGTTCGTTTGTCGAGGAAGATCTTCGACTGCTCGATCTCGCCAAAAGCGTTTGCGATCAGCTCTTTTCTGTCCTGCTTTTCCGCCTTAGCCTGCTTTCTTGCCATCTCTGTTCCAATTACTTTTTTTAAAAAAGAAAATAAAAGGCCGACCCATTATGCTGTTTCAGAAATCCACTTCAACAACGGCCCTGCTGACTGTACTCAGCTCAAGCCGCACCGGCTCTCCGGCAACGTTCTTTTTCCGTTTTCCCGACGCAACAGGTTCAAGAACGATCGAAGGCGAAGGTGTCTCCAGAACATCCGCCTCGACAAGGCGCCCGGTAATCTCGGCAGGCATATGCTCGCTGTTACGGTACTGTACACGCACCAGGCGCCCTGTATGGCGGATATACTGACGAACATGCCTGATCGGTTCTCCAATGCCGGGTGATGATACCGTCAGTTCAAAATCATCACCGACAACAGCTTTCATATCATTGTGCGATGCTATCGCACTGATCAGACAACGATTGAGATCAACACACTCGGAAACCGATATACCCTTCTCGGTATCCACAAAAACATCAACCCTTACTGAAGGATGAGCTCCTTTCATATGCAGATCCACCAGAAAAACATCATCATGACCGCACTCCCCGAGTACGTCGTCAATAAACGATTTCAAAGGTCCCTGTTCCACCTCGCCTGTTTTGGAATTATATCAGAAAAACAAAAAAGTGGGGGAAACCCACTTTCAAAAAAGACCTCTTCTTTGTCCTCTTCCAGTGCTGTAATGTAAAAAAAAGGCGATACAGTTCAAATAAAAGTGCGTTCGTAACGCTCTTCATGCACGGTCCTCGGATTCCTTGATATGCGTTTCCATCACTTCGTATTCCGTTTCTTCGGCTTTTCCCGTTACAGCCGACCCGCCGCTACCCCGGTTCGATGAACGGAATGGCCATTCCTGGCGCAGAAAACGACCGGCAACGAAGCGTGCCGCTGTTTTGAGCAGCAGATACATGATGAGAACTATGAGAAAAATCCTTAGAAGAAACAGCATGATACCTCGTACGTTTAGCTCAATGGGCAAGAAGCATAGCCATGCAAACTGCAGGCACATGCAGGCCGTGCCGTTCTGCCGGCACTGAAGAACCGGTTAATCGATACTCTCAAAAATGAATGGCGTCAGGTTTTCGGCACAGCAGTCAATCGACCGATGATATCTTTCAGCGGCAGTGATTCCTGCTCCGATGTCCCGAGATTCTTCAGGCCATACACCTTTGACTGTGCCTCCTGTTCACCGACAAACAGTGCGTAGGCCGCATGTATCCGGTTTGCCTCTCTCATCTGGGACTTCATGCTTCTTCGGGCGAAATCCATAACCGTACTGACGCCCGACTGGCGCAATGTATCGCAAATCCCTGAAGCATGACCAAAAAGGTCTGAATCCTGCATCACGATGTACACCTGCGGGCCCGATGCGCTCAGGTCTTTGAGCAGCCCCAGCTTCTCCATGACAATCAGGAGGCGCTCCATACCGACAGCAAAACCGACGGCCGGAACATCCTGCCTGCTCCCCAGCTCTCCGGCCAGTCCGTCATAGCGTCCCCCTCCACCGAGTGCATCCTGTGCCCCGAGCTCGGAACTGGCCACTTCAAATGCCGTATGACAGTAATAATCCAGCCCTCTGACAAGCAGGGGGTCAATCGTATAGTCTACATTCCGGTCATCGAGATACTGCAGAACTTTTGAAAAATCATCAGATGCGGAAGAACTGAGATAGTCACCGAGCTTCGGAGCGTCACGCACTATTTTGCGAACTTCCGGGTCTTTTGAATCAAGGATCCGAAGCGGATTTTTTTCCAGCCGCTCCCTCAGCGGACCGTCAAACGAACCGGCATACGGCTCAAGATACTCTTTAAGCGCAACAATGTAGCGCATCCTGTCATCCCTGTCACCAAGCGAGTTGATCCGGAGAACAAGTCCTGAAATACCCAGTTCACCGAAAACGTGCATCATGAGACTGATCACCTCCGTAACCGCTTCCGGAGAAGAAGCCCCGATCAATTCGACGCCGAACTGCGAAAACTGGCGCTGTCTGCCTGCCTGCGGCCGCTCTTTTCGAAAAAGGTCTGCAATGTAATAAAGTTTATGAACAGGAGAAGCCGCACCAAGACCGCCCTGAAGGTATGCCCGCATCACGCCTGCGGTCATCTCGGGCCGCAACGTTATCGAACGGCCTTTCTCCTCAGGTCTGAAGGTGAACATCTCCTTGCCGACAATATCCGTTGTTGCACCGATGCTTCGTTGAAAGAGATCGGTGTACTCGAATGCCGGGGTTCGGATTTCACCGTATCCGTAGATTCCGGCTACCTGATGAATAATCTTTTCGACATGTCTCCAGGACAGAACCTCACCGGGGAGAATGTCCCTGGTACCTTTTACAGCTCGAAATTGCGACATGAACGATCTTTCTGTGACTTAAGCTTGTCTTGCTGCATCAGGATGTTCAACCTGCGGCAGACCTGCATAATTATCAGCAGTACCCGAACCGAGCGATCTGAATCCGGTAGACTTCCGCTTAATAATGAGCCACCCCAAGCCGATATGATGCAAGACGGAATAGCGGTCAGGTGAAACGGCTTGATATGCAACGTATAAAGCTTTTCACCTTTTTGTGCATATATAATGCCGCCCGCTTTTCTCGATCGCTTGCTTTATTTGCATGCGGAAATGCAACATCCGGAATGTCGGCACCCAAAAAAGGACAAAGCTTATCCCAACCATCTCCTTTAGCCAGGTCCATTACCAACAAATCTTGGGGACGGTTCTTAAAGTAGTTCTGGACTTCTCTTGTGTGATCCTCGAATCGTTTGATATAGATGTCTTCATTGCCTTCCGGACATCCGACACCGTAGATCCACTTTCTCATAGGCGTTTCCTTGCGACCGAAGTGTCTGACTTGGCTCTTTATCCAGGATTCAGAATCTCTTAGCATCAATATAAACTTACATCCCTGATACTTTGCATCGAGTTCTTGGTAAATTATTGGCCAGGGGTTGTCCTGAAAAGCATCGAATTTTTCAGCCAAATCATAAGCCATGGGAAGCACATTTTTCTCAATATCAGGATCTTTCACTCCATTTGGCCCAGTCACCCGATAACCCAGTGTTTCGAGAGCAACACGAAGACTAGTCGTACCTGTCTTGTGAAATCCCAAACAAAAAACTTTGGCTTTCATCGTAACTCTTTGGTTTCGGTGCCAACATCTATATCTGTGGCAAATCTTTTTCCTCTTCCCTGAACAAATCAAGAACACCGGCAGCATCATTTGCAGCAAGCAGCTTGTCCCTGAGAGCCGACCGCCCCGCAAGACGGGTTATGCGGCCAAGAAGTTTCAGATGCTCTGAAAGCATTTCTTCGGGAGTGGCAAGGAGAAAAACAATCTGGACGGGCTCATTGTCAATAGCGTCAAAATCGACACCTTCCTGCAAAGTGGCCAGTGCCAGAACCGGTGTGGAAACAGCCTCGGTCTTTGCATGGGGCAGCGCGATCCGTTTGCCTATTCCCGTCGACATCTCTTTTTCACGCCTGAGCACATCGTGCCGCAGTTTTTTCGGGCTTGTCACCCCGGGATGCGAGCCTGCTATCAAAAGCATCTTTTCTATAATCTGGGATTTTGTCCCTGCCTCAAGATGCAGTTCGATGTACTTATCGGATAGCAAACCTTCGATCTTCATTGCAGCAGCCCGCCTGATTGGTTCGGAACCTGTCCCGTGTTCACATAAATCAAAATGGCCTATAATATATAAAACATTCCCTATACTCCATTGAGCATACCGAAGAAATATAGCAGGAGATAAAGAAGAGGCGACATGAACATCAGCGTATCGAAACGGTCAAGAACGCCGCCGTGGCCCGGGATCAGTGCCGATGAATCCTTGACCCCCGCCTCTCTTTTGAACATTGATTCAACCAAATCGCCGAGCGGACTGAACAACCCGGTAACAAGTCCCGTAAAAAGAGCAAAAGCATGGGAAAGGGCGGCGTCGAAAAAGAGATAAACCATCGAACCGGCAACACCGCCAAGACAGCCCGAGATATAGCCCTCCCAGGTTTTCTGCGGGCTGTACCGTTCAAAAAATTTCTGTCTGAAAAACTTTCGTCCCAGACCTCTCCCTCCGAAATACGCAAAGATGTCGGTTGACCATATACACATCAGAAGCAGCAGCACAAGAGATGCTCCATACGGCTCGCTTGCCCTGATCAAAAAGAGCGAACCGAACGAAATATTCACATACAGCAGCGCTGTCATGGAAGCGCCTATCGAGACGACTTTCGACGGGTTGGTCCTGAACAGTTCGACAACCAGCAGCACAATAAGCAAAACCATTACAAGCAGCCACCCTTCAACTTTCTGATACAGGAAATTCAGCTGCAAGAGGATCGAAAACAGCAGAAACAGCAGAAGAGGGGGAGGGGAAGATTTCGAGAGAAGACGATGAAATTCATAGACGCCAAGAAGGGTCAGAAGCGTTGACAGTGAAAAAAAATACCAGCCCCCCATCGCGTTCAACCATAGTATCAGCGGAACACCAGCGAGCGCAACAGCAATTCTCCTGAAAAGATTTGAAACGCCTGATTCTGTCATTGATTCCCTCACTTTCATTCCCGGTTCGTCCATTTCTTTCGACATCCGTGTGCAGAAAACACATACCAACCGGGTGCTCAAGCTACAAAAAAACGCTTACATTCTGCAGAAGATACCGGCCTAAACTGAGACACGCCGCATTCCCTCTTCCTTGCATCTTCTGCATGCTCGACAATCGCTCAATTCAGGACCGGGCAAGGGGTATGCTCTCATGAAAAGAGACTCCTGAACCTCTTCATGGCAAACAAAAAAAGGGGAACTGACACCGCTGTCGCCATAATCATCATCCACCCATCGATGCTTCCCTCGGTAACCGTGCCGGCAACGGCCTCTGAATCCTTCCGCTGAAGCTGAAGGGCAACAAGCGATACCAGGTTGTTGCTGAAATGAACACCTATAGGCAGCACAAGGCTTTTCGAGGTTTCATAGAGATAGCCCAGGAACCATCCCATACAGGCCAGCGGCACAAGATTGGCAGGGCTGAAATGAAAAAGCCCGAAAAGAACGCCGGTCAGGAAAACGCCCCTGGCAGGTGAAAGCGACTCGACATAGTTCCGCTGAACGAAGCCCCGGAAAAACAACTCTTCACAAAAAGCGGGCACAAGAGCGACAATGCAGGCTACGACCAGAAATTCCGGAAATGAATCCGCCCCGGCAAGATAGAAAAGGAATTCCTCCTGTTGTTCAGCGGCTTTGAGTATCGCACGGCCGATTTCGCCTGCATGAAGAAGCAGATAAGCAATCCCCTCTATGACACTGTAGATAAAGGGCTGAAGCAACAGGAGCCCAAGAAGCGCCGTAAAAAGACCGCGTGCAGGTTTTTTCCGGCCAACACCGAGAAACCTTAACGTATCACGAGAAAACGGCTGCTTCTGCCGCGTATGCAGTGACGCCAGAAAAAAAACCGGCAGACCGAGAAAAAGAACCTGACCGGCGACCTGAACTATCCGATACGGCACCAGAAGCCGCTCGTCAAACCGGGACAGGATCACCATGGTACCGGGTTCAGGCATTACCAGGAACACAAGAGCGCTTCCCAGAAGGGGGTAGGCCAGCATAACAACAAGGAGGACGAAGCTGGTCCAGTAAAAAAGGCCTGATTTCTTTTTCAGAAAATGCAGTGCGTCATTCATCAAATCATACCGTTATTGTTATCATCTTTATTGAAAATACTATACAAGCCATCCTTTTTGCCGCCGTGACACATGCAGGCAAAAAAACCTGATCAAGGGATTTTTCCTTACATTTTATACACACAGGCAAACCGCTGTCTGATCCGGATCAGTCATCTTGCCGCCTTCTGTTAACAAAATACAAGATCAACGGTTTAAAAACGCAGGACATAAGCAATACCCGGCTTCATGATGCGGCCGAAAGAACGGATAGGCTTTTCCTTTTTTCACTATCACCGATGGATATCCGAACATCTCCTAAAAACCGGCTTTCTGAAACAGCATCGTACCTGATGATGGCGTTAGGTTTTGTGCTCCCCCTCTCTACAGCTGCAAGTTACATCATCGCTCTTCTTATCATCCTGCTCTGGCTGGCGAGGGGCGACTTCAGTAACGACTGGAAACAACTGAGAAACAATCCGGTAGCTCTCTCTGTCACCGGATTTGTTCTGCTCCATATTGTCGGGCTTCTATGGACAACCGATATAAAGAACGGAATATATGTTCTAAAAAAAGAATCGGTACTCTTACTGCTGCCGATCCTGATGCTTTTTGCAAAAAAGGAACACATCGACCTCTACATCAATACCTTTCTCATCGCGATGACAGCAAGCATGAGCCTGTCGTTCGCAGTATGGTTCGAGGTAATCCCGCCCGCTCCGGGAATAAAAACCGCAGACCCCACTCCATTTATGAGCCATATCTCATACACTCCTTACCTCACCATCGCAGTTTCCCTTATTTTGTACCGTCTTTTGTTCAGCAGGGATATTGCAATGCCGGCCAGGGTGCTCTATGTCGTTATGGCAGTCAGTATGAGCATCAACATTTTCATTACCCGCGGAAGAGCCGGCCAGATCATGTTTTTTGCAATGATTGGCATTGTTATTTTCCAGTACAATCAAAAAAATCTGATCAGAGCCGCAACGCTCTCGTTTTTCGGCATCCTTACCGCCTTTCTCCTTTCGTATTCCACAAGCGACGTATTCCGCTCCAGGCTGCATGAGGCTGTAAACAATATCAACACGTATGAAAGCAAAAAAACAACAGATGTGGGTCTGAGGATTGCTTTCACCCTTAATTCTCTGGAGATCATAAAAAAACACCCGTTATCCGGTGTCGGAACAGGCGATTTTAACATCGAGTACGAAAAGGTAAATGCACTGCACTCCCCGGATATGCCCGCGACGGGAAATCCTCATAACATGTATGTGCTGGCACTGGTACAGTTCGGTATTATCGGCCTGCTGTCACTTCTGGCATTGCTGTATACCCAAATCCTGCAGGCCGGAAAATCCAACAATCTGCTGCGGAGAAACTTCGGGATCGCCCTTCCTGTTCTCTTTGCACTGATCATGTTCAGCGACAGTTATTTACGGGGTCATTTCACAACCATGCTTTTCGCCTATTTCAGTTCCTTTATTTACAAGGATTATGAAGATGACCGCCCTGTTAGCTTGCCTGTTGAAAAACCTCGCTTGCCGATGTAATGCCTTTATCTCATGAAAATCCTTCGGGTCAGGGTATCCTGACTGCCTGATTCCGCTTTTGAGACAGAAAAAGAAAAGCGATCACGCCTTACCAGAAAACATCTTCGACCAATAGTAACGACATACCATCCTTGGATGAGTTTCCGAACCTGAGTAATTTTTATTTTCAGCATATTAGGGTGGCCGGACAAACCGGCATTCAAGAACATCTCCGGAGAACAGATTTCTTGCATTTTTCGGCCCAACCATGCCTATAGCTGCTTGCGGCCCCATTTGACACCATAAACAGTACAGGCAAGAATCCGTTCAGGCACGATCGCGGCATAACGTATAACGAAACAGCACAGTGGCTGAAAACATTTCAGTAACCATACTCACGAAAAATTCTGAAAAGCATCTCAGGGAGTGTTTGCACGCTCTCCGCTCTTTCGATGAGATACTTGTCCTGGATAACGGTTCAACCGATAATTCACTGCAGATCGCCAAAAGCTTCCCTAACGTGAAAGTTATCGAGCATGAGTTCATCGGCTTCGGCCCGCTCAAGAGGCTCGCCGCCCGGGAAGCGTCAAACGACTGGATTTTCTCCATCGACAGTGACGAAATCATGACCGAAGAGCTCGCTGACGAAATACGACATATCGAGCTCGAAAAAGATACTGTCTACTCGGTAAAAAGAGATAATTATTACCACCATGAAAAAATCACCTGCTGCGGGTGGGCCAACGACCGGGTTAACAGGCTTTTCAACAGGCAGAAAACAGGATTTGATGAAAAACTGGTTCACGAATCCGTGATGACCGATAATGGCATACAGATAAAGAAATTACTCGGCACGCTGAATCACTACACATTTGACGACGCATCGCACCTGATAGAAAAGATGGACCACTATTCGTCCCTCTGGGCAAACGACAACAGGGGAAAGAAGAAATCCTCACCGTTCAAGGCATTCCTTCGGGGGATGTTTACTTTTTTTAAATCCTATATTCTTCAAAAAGGCTTTCTTTCCGGCGGCAGCGGCTTGGTCATCTCCGTTTCCCATGCAAATGGCGCGTTTTACAAGTATATGAAACTCTATGAAGCCAACTCCCGCAATAACCTGTAGCCTGATCGTAACCACATACAATCGGCCCGCAGCTCTCGACCTGGTACTGGAAAGCGCTGCACGCCAGTCCATGCTGCCGAACGATATCATTGTCGCCGACGACGGCAGCACAAACGAAACGAAAACAATCGTCGAGCGGTTTTCGTCAGTATTTCCAAGCGCCGTCATTCATTCCTGGCACGAGGACAGAGGCTTCAGACTGGCTGCGTCGAGAAACAGGGCGATTGCTCTGTCAAAGAACGACTACATCATCCTTGTAGACGGGGATATGATCCTGCACCGCCACTTCATCGGTGATCATCTTGCCTCAGCCAGACACAATCAGTTCATACAAGGCTCGAGAGTACTTCTTTCCCGGAACACGACAGACAGAATCCTGACAAGCAGAAAAACCGATATCACTCTGTTTGAGAAAGGGATCAAAAACAGGGCTCATGCCATACACAGCATGCAACTATCAAAACTGTTCTCAAAACGTAACAATACCCTGAAAGGAATTCGAGGCTGCAACATGTCTTTTTTTCGTGATGACTGTATAACAATCAACGGCTTCAATGAAGACTTCACCGGATGGGGCAGGGAGGACAGCGAGTTTGTTGCGAGAATCTTCAACAACGGCTGGCATCGTCTTTCCGTTAAGTTCCGTGCGATCGCCTGCCATCTCTGGCACAAGGAACATTCAAGGAAATCCCTGCCGGAAAATGACGAAATTCTTGAAAAAACGCTTGCAGGCAGGCTGAAACGCTGTGCAAACGGAATCGACAAATACCTTGACGAGTGACAAACCCGCCTCTCCAGCCATCCGCTCACCCATTCACCATCACGTATCTCAAGGCCGAAATGAAGCGCAGGCTGCAATCGGTTTTCAGTGATACAGGAATCCGGACTGTTCAATAATGAAACTGAAAAAAATCCTGAGAAACGGAATAATGTATCCGGTTCGCAACGCCTTTATAAAGGCAAATTACCATCTCGAAAACTTTACAGATGTCGTCTGGATCATAGGTGACGGGAGAAGCGGAACAACCTGGCTTGGTGACCTGATCAATCACCAGGTCAGATACAGGCAGCTCTTCGAACCCTTTCATCCTCTCGAAATCGAGAGGATGAAATTCATGACCCCGTACCTGTACATGAGGTCCGGGAAAGAAAACCAACAGCTTGCCTCAGCTGCCCATGAGATCTTCACCGGAAAATTCATGCACGAGCGGGTCGATGTTGCAAATTATGCAATACACTATAACGGACTGCTGGTAAAAGATATTTTCGCGAACCTTTTTGCACACTGGCTGCGATCTCTTTACCCGGAAATAAAAATCATTCTGCTTGTCAGAAACCCGTTTTCAGTAGCCGTATCGAAATACAAAAGAAAGGACTGGTTATGGATCACTGATCCGATGGTGCTGCTTGACCAGCACCACCTCCATGCAGATTATCTTGAGCCTTTTGGCTCCCTTATAAGAAAAATCAGCAGTGAAAGTGATTATATCGTCAGGCAGGTCCTCATCTGGTCAATACTGTATTACGTCCCTTTACGCCAGTTCGACCCCGGTACTATACATATCGCCTTTTACGAAGATGTTTTTTCCAGCCCGGAGCAGGAGGTTCAGAAGATAGTCGATTTTATCGGTCAGGGTACAGGCAGCCAGACCGTCCGGCTCAATAAAAACGTCATCAAAAAGCCAAGCAGAGTTGCGGGCAAGGAAAGCACGATTATACAACGAACATCGCCACTCACCTCATGGAAAAAAAGCGTCACATCCAGTCAGGTCGAGAAGGGAATGAAAATACTACAGGAATTCGGGTTCGACGGCCTCTACGATGAACAATCAAGACCGGACAGAAGGGTGATAGAAAGGCTTCATCGAGCCATGAACTGAAAAGCTCCGGCGCAACAGAGCACTCGACGCATCGTCATGAGACCTGGGCAAACTGGATATCATAATACATTTTATAGAGCCCGTCTCTGGCCACCAGTTCTTCGTGGCTCCCCTCTTCTGCAACTTTACCCTTGTCCAGGACGATAATCCGGTCTGCGCTCCTGATGGTCGACAGCCTGTGAGCCACGACAAGTGCCGTTCTGTTTTCAAGGGCGTGGTCGATGGCCTCCTGCACAACTTTTTCAGACTCGTTGTCCAACGCACTTGTTGCTTCATCGAAAACAAGCAGATCGGGATTTTTCACCATCGCTCGTGCAATCGCAAGCCGCTGCCGCTGTCCACCTGAGAGCTGAACACCCCGGTCCCCGACCACCGTTCTGTACTGATCCGGTTTTGCCTCGATAAATCCATGGGCATTGGCAAGCTTTGCCGACCGGACAACACGGCCATGCTCCACGTCCCCATGAAGACCGTATGCAATATTATTCTCGATCGTATCATTGAAAAGAATAACCTCCTGGCCTACAACACCGATCATGCTGCGCAGCTCTTTATAATCGAACTCCCGAATATCGGTTCCGTCAACGGAAATACTCCCCGAATCAACATCATAGAAACGCAGGAGGAGGTCTACGACTGTGGATTTTCCGGAGCCCGATTGTCCTACAAGTCCGAGTACTTCTCCTTTTTTTATGTCAAACGAGACATGGTCAAGCACATAGGGCGCATCCGGAGATTTTTCATATTTGAAGCAGACGTTATCGAACCTTATTCTGTCAGCAAACCCCTCTACCGGCGTTGAACCGTTCTTTACAAGCGGCTCTGCGTCTATCACCTCGAACAGCCTTTCAGCGGAAGCCATACCTTCCTGTATTTTCGAGTGCGCTTCTCCGAGCATCTTCATAGGACCCATAGCGGAATAGAGACTGAAAGCAAAGACAATCAGTTCGTTTGCAGACATCGCCCCCTCGAAAACCTGTAAACCGCCGAACCAGAGCACCATGGCTACAGCACCCACAAGAAGTGTCTCGTTCAGGGGGCCGACGATGTTGTGAAGGCTGTAAATTTTAAGATCGAGCTTCCTGAACTCCCGGGTGAAGCTCTTGAACCGTTCAACCTCGACACCCTCTGACCCGCTTGATTTGATAACCTTGATCCCGTTGAACTTTTCGTTGAGCACCGCGTTCATGTCCCCCATCCTTGAACGGAATACTTTTGCAAGTCGCTTTATCTGCTTGCCGATCAAGCGGATGACAGCAAAAATGATGATGGTTATCGAAAAAGCGAAAAGAGTCAGTTTCCAGCTCAGGGCAAGCAATACCCCGACATAAACAATGATGGAAAAAGGATTCTGAATGAAATTGATAAACGCCAGACTTATCGAATTCTGGACGTTCTGTACATCGTTGTACACATTGTTCATCAACCCGCCGACTCGACTCTTGTTGAAATAGTCGAGATGCATTTCTATGATGGAATGAAAAACATCATCCCTGAGCTTCTTGGTTACTTTTGTCTGGATACGGTAGATAATCTGTTTGTTGAGATAGATGAACATGTTTTTCAATGCAAATGCCGCAATGAGGAATATGCAGATGTTCAACAGTGTCTCCTGTTTGCTCTCTGCATAAAAATAACTCTGGTAGAGCGTCGTAACAGTCTCCTGTATATCGTCGATACGCAGGGAGAAAGCGGCCTCCGGCACTGCCGCCCTTTCATCGTGATCCGAAACGCCGCTGTCAGCTACACCGGCTGTCCCGCCAGAGACTTCTATAGTCTTGTCTGCTGAAAAAATCTCGTTCAGGAGGGGAAGGATCGAATAGATCGACACGGCGCCAAGCAGAGAAGTCAGCATGCTCACCAGGACGACAAGCACTATTCTCCCTTTCACAGGAGCAAGATATCGAAGGATTTTACCGAGAACCGTCATGTACTATATCCGTCCCCTGTCATCGCAGGGCATAGTTGCGAAGAGCGCTCTTGTCACCTATGGATATATGAAAACAAACCTGCCGAAACAAATCCTGCTTCTCAGGGCCGCTATAGGCGATCCAGCAGCCCGGATAACCCATGCTTTACGGCATTGATTGTCTGAAGCATTTCACTCTCGCCCAGGGCCGGGTGAACAAGAAACATCAAGCTTCTTTCTCCGCGGTCGCGAGCGACAGGCAAACGCCGGTCTCCTGTAAATCCAATCCGGTCAAACGCTTTTTCCCGATAAATCTCCGGACAAACACCGCTAAAGCAGGGAACTCCGTAAGCATTGATCCGCTCAATCAGGATGTCCCTGGCATTTTCTATCTCAGCCAGGGCGCCATCTATAAAAGCATAGAATTTATAGTACGCATGCTCGACGTCATTTGTGGGCTCGTGTATCTCGATTCCGGGAAGAGCACGAAGTCCTTCGATGAGTATCGATGCATTTTTCCTCCTTCGCTCCAGCCATTCCGGCATCCTTCGAAGTTGAATCCTCCCAAGAACAGCCTGAATTTCCGTCATCCGCGCATTGGTGCCGAACGACTCATGCAGCCACCGGAAGCCTGGTTTATGATCTTTTTTACAGACAGCCTCCCAGCTCTTTCCATGGTCCTTGTATGACCACATCCTTGACCAGATATCCTTGTCGTTTGTTGTCACCATTCCACCCTCGCCGCCGGTCGTCATGATTTTGTCCTGGCAGAAACTCCAGGCTCCGACATGCCCGATCGTGCCGACCGACACGCCCTTGTATCGCGCCCCATGTGCCTGGGCACAGTCCTCAACGACCTTTAAACCGTGCTTTTCCGAAAGGGCCATTATTGGTTCCATGTCACACGGATGACCCATGAGGTGAACGGGAATGACCGCCTTTGTTCTCGGTGTCAGCTTATCGGCAATCGTCTCTGAAGTAATCGTCAGGCTGTCACGGTCTACATCGGCTGCAACAGGAACTGCCCCCTGCATCACAACCGCACTGGCAGTGGCGATAAATGTATAGCATGGAATGACCACCTCGTCACCAGCACCTATGCCAAGGGCCTCCAGAGCAATTTCAAGAGCAACCGTTCCGTTAGAAAGTGCCACGGCATGCCGGCATCCGCAATATGCCGCGAACTCTTTTTCAAATTCACGACCTTCATTACCTGTCCAGTAATTAACCTTGTTTGACATAAGAACCCGCGAAACAGCTTCGGCTTCTTCCTGTGTATACGAAGGCCAGGGGGGGAAAGTCTCTTTCCTGTTCATTACGGCAACAACTATGGTATAACTGTTCTGGCTTTTGTCATTGCTTTTGCAGCGGCTTGGCAGGATTACCTGCAACGGTCGTTCCCGGAGGAACGTTCTTCGTCACAACTGCTCCCATACCGATAACAGCTCCTGCACCAATGACAAGAGGTTTGCCCTGCCTGCCCTGCCTGATCAAAGCACCGGTTCCCGCGAAGACATGATCTTCAACAATGACGTTTCCGTTGCATCTCACTCCCGGGGCAAACGTAACATAATCACCAATAATACAGTCATGAGCCACATGACTGTAATGATTGGCATGAAAATAATCCCCGATTCTGATATTCGATGTCAACGTAACAAACACACTGAGAATAGCCCCTTTTCCCAGTTGAACATCATCCATGACAATACTATTGGATGCCGTCACTGTCCATGGCTCTATGCCGTCATCGGCATAACGTCCCGCAATCTTCTCCCGCGCCTTACTGTCGGCAACGGCAGTTGCCGCAAAATGCCGGCTCGCATCACGAGAAAGAAACTCTTCATACCGCAGCACGGGATGACCATTGACATGAGACAATGCAGGATTGTCGTCAATAAAAACCAGCCGATCGGGAGAAACACCATATCGGGCCACTTGTGCACGCGCAAGCGGCATAACCTGACGGCCCATACCATTTGCGCCGTATACGGCATACAATGGTTCCTCCATCTATATTTTGTTTTTTGATCCGTTAAAACGGGGCATGGTCACCTTTTCACTTGCATTGATGCCCTTCCTCGATATCACATTGCCGGCGGTCATAAAAAGTATTTTAAGGTCCAGCCAAAACGATCGATTATCGACATACCAGACATCGAGAATAAATTTTTCTTCCCAGCCAATTGTGTTTCGGCCATTGACCTGAGCCCAACCCGTTATACCCGGCCTGACTTCATGACGTCTTGCCTGATCGTGCGAATACAACTCAAGATATTCCATCAGGAGAGGGCGCGGCCCGACGAGGCTCATATCCCCTATAAACACGTTCCAGAGTTCCGGCAGCTCGTCAAGGCTTGTCGAACGCAAAAACCGGCCCAGTCCTGTCAAGCGCTCGCTATTGGGCAGAAGAACGCCATCTGCATCACGCTCTTCTGTCATGGTCCTGAACTTGTATATCCTGAAAGGTTTTCCATGTCTCCCCGGACGTATCTGGACAAAAAAAACCGGGCTGCCGAGAAATACGAGGACGAGAACGGCAAGGATCATGAGCAGCGGCGATGCAACAACTAACACCAGAAAACTCACAATGACGTCAAATGTTCTCTTTATCATCACAATCCGGCAATATCCATCAACTGACGGTTAATCTTGTGAACGTCATAACGATCCTCGGCTATGCGCCTGCTTTGCTTCCCCATATCTTCCCATTTATCAGGATTTTCACAGAACCATAACATCCTGCCTGCCAGGGCATTGGCGTCACCTCCCGGAACGATGAAACCATTTTCACCTTCAATGATCGTCTCGCGACACCCCGGATTGTCGGTAGTCAGGACCGGCCTTCCAACAGCCATCGCCTCGAGAATACTCCGCGATAAACCTTCCCCGTAAAAGGAAGGCAGAACAAACACATGGCAGCCGGCAAGAAACGGACGGACATCGTCGGTCCTTCCCAGATATTCGATAATACCATCATCATGCCACCCTTCAACCTCCTCCATTGAAATACCTGCAGGAGAAGGATCCGGCGGGCCAAGCAATCGGAACGTCGCTTCCGTATAGCTCTTTTTGACGACCTTTGCCGCCTGAACGTATTCCCGTACCCCTTTATCCCTTATCAGTCTTGCCGCCAGCAAAAACACGACCGGATGAACCTCAGCCGGCATGGGCATCTGCCGGAAACGATCCAGATTCACCCCCGAACCTTCAACAATATGGCACAACTCTTCGGGAACGATCTTTTTTTCAATAAATACGTTCCGGCTCATCGTATTCTGGAATATAACACTTCCGGCTTTCCGAAGCGCGGCACGATAAAGCCCCGACACGACCCATGCAAGCATGTCCCCCTTGGCCGACTTTCCCCTGAAAGCATATCCCAAACCGGTAATCAATCCAATAAAAGACCCCCTGAAAGACAGCATGCGCAAGGCAATACCGGTCCATATGACGGGCTTGATCGTATAGGCGATAACCATATCCGGCTGCAGTTCCCTGAATAGTCTAACAAGGGTCATGAGGGTTTCCAGATCACGAAAAGGATTCAAACCGTTCCTTTCGACAGGATATGGTCTGAAATCGGAACCAAGTACATTGATGCGGGCAATCTGTTCTTCAGATGCAGATTCGCTCATGGCTGTTACCTTGTGCCCGGCGGTAACGCATGCACGGATAAAATCGCCGCGAAAATTCGTTAAAGAACGGGGAATTGCACCGATTACAATGATATGGCTCAAAATAATTCTATAAATTGGTTTACATAACAGGCAAAGTTCCCTGGAGACCCGATCAACACAACAAATCCTCCGAAACCGATATGCCGGTTCCGTTTTTCGAGCCGTAAGAAAGACATAATAATAAATACCAAAACAACCGGCTCAAAACCTATCAGACTTTCCGATATTTACAACCGGCCCCCCATCCGGCAGATTCATAAAAAAGAAAATCCATTGTTCATACCTGAAACCCTGAAATTTTTATCCCTGTTTTTTCTGTATATCAGTCTTATAATAAACTGATGGATCACCTGTAAACCCAAACCACCTTTCACTCTCTGGAACAAGAACTCTGATCCGGGGTATATCGAAATGTATCTTCAATACGTCAATTTCTGCAACACCGGTTTGTGACTGCCAATATCGATCGTATGGAATTATATCTCCGTCGTTTAACTGATATCATGCTTTTTGCCGCAATAACCCTTTTTCCTGCTTATCTCTGGGAATCCGGAAGCATGCAGGTATCACACTATTTTTTCCTTTTTTTTGCCGGACTGGTTTTTTATCGTCGAAAAGCTCTTCAGTTCGATACGCTTGATATAGTTTTATTTTTTTTCGTCCTCTACTGCTGGGCAAGGGAGGTTTTAGCGGTCTTGCATGAAGCATCATATGCCACCCTGCTGCCGGCAGCGCATTTCACGTATTCTCTTATTATCTTCAAGGCGGCAAGGCTCTATGCCGATGACGCACAAAAGCAGAAGATACTTTCTGCCGGCCTGATCACAAGTCTGCTCATTGTTTTAGGAGCGGTTTTGTTTGAAGGGACAAGCCTTGTATATGACGGAAAAATGCCCCGGTCAACGGGCACGTTCAATAATCCCAACCAACTGGGTTACTATTCCATCCTTACAGTTTCGTTAGGACTTTTTCTCTATATAAACAGAATAGTCCCTTGGTGGCTGTTTCTGCTTGTGGCTGCAGGGTCTTTTTTCATTTCCATTGTATCCCTTTCAAAAGCAGCGATCATATCCATGAGCGTGGTTGTGATGTTTGTTGTTGTCGAGCTATTCCGCAGATTTCTGGCACTTGAGCTGAAGCAGAGGGTGCTGCTCGCCGTTTCCATATCGGCCATAGCTATCCCGAGTTCTTTTGCTGTCTCCGCCAATATGCAACACAGATTTTCCGACCTGATGGTCTATAAAAAATTATCGATGATGTACACTGACGAAAATGACTCGACATTATCCTCGAGGGGTTATGACATACTGCCGCAAAGCAGTATTAACGAGATGCTTTTCGGCATCTCGACCGAAGAGGTAAAAATGCGAAACGGACATGAAATTCACAGCACGTTCGTATCGGCGCTCACCAGTTACGGATTTGCCGGGGGAAGCTTATTCGTGTTGTTTTTCTGTTTGCTGGCACGGAACGCTGTTTCACGTTACGGCATCTGGAACACCGCATGCCTGCTTCTTCCTGCAACCCTGTACGGCATTACCCATAACGGATCACGGTCAACTTTATTCTGGGTACTGCTCTCTCTTGTCAGTATTTCTCAAACTGATGAAAAAATGAATGAATACGATACAGACCGAAGCCGGGGAAACGAGATAACAAAAATCAGATTATCATGACTAAATACCCTGATACCGAATTTCCTGTAGTACCCTTGATGAAAACATGCCTGCTATTGGCGGTGGAGTAGAGCTCTGGCATTCGGCCTTTTTTATTCAGAAACGCCTGCCGCATCATGTATGATATCAGCATATTTTTCCCCCCAAAGCGTTTCATCAAAATTCTCTGACGCAAAACGTGAAGCATTGTACGCTATCCGGGAACATGCATCCTGATTCTGCCGGCACCAGATAATCCGCTCCGCCCAAAGGTCGGGTCTGTCAGAAGGCAAAATCCAACCGGTTTTGCCATCGCTTATAATCTCAGCCATCCCCCCTGCTTCGCTGCCGATAACGGGCAGACCGATATACATGGCCTCCTGAACAACGTTCGGCACCCCTTCGTCCTTTGACGGCATAAGCAGGAGATCAGCGTCACTCATCAGTTTATGGATATCCCTGCGCCAACCCAAAAAATCTACATTCTTTTCCATACCGTAATATCGAACCCGAGCTCTGATTTCAGTGTCGGATTTTAATTCCCCTATAAACCATAACATGCAATCATCTCCATATCCTTTCTCTAAAAGCAAGTGAAATGCCTCAACTGACAATGCCTGATTCTTCCTGTCACAAATTGTTCCAACCTGCAGCATTAAGAAGTTTTTTCGAGAATTTTTTCTTTGAGATTCTTTGTATACCTGCAATTGAGATAGTTCGATCCCTGGTATAAGAGAAAAACATTTATCTCTGTATTTACCCGCAAGTTCGTGTTTGAATATCTGTCTGCCGGCTTTATGATACTGGAGAACCACCGCTTTCGAACACGACAATCCAAATCTGTGCAGTATGCGGATAACACCACTTGATTCAAGCTCAAAATCAATATCCCATATTATCGGCTTTCTGCTTATCCATCCTCCAAAGCCGGTATGAGCGATTCCTTTGCTGCCCCTTATCCAGATCGCATCAGGTTTATGGCTTTTGATAACTTTCAGGAATTGTATGTTTTGTACTACAATCGCCATTAAAGCCCTGATTTTTAGGAATAACGATCCTCGTAACAATTTTTTATTTCTCAACATCAGGATAGAACACAATGGATATTCGATTGTATCTATTCCCAGATGTTGCGCTTTTTTTATCAAGACACCTTCAGGAACAGTTGCCAATACAGCATCTATATTGAATTTTTTCAGTACTTTTGACAAAGTGAGTATACGACGCGGTGCTCCAGTAAGTGCACTGTAATCACTCATGTAGCATAATAATTTGACTGTACGCATTTCTCTTTGATCTGAACTTCTTGATTTGGTTTTCAGTGACTCAATTCTTGGAGCCTCCAGTCAGAATTCATGCAATGCTTGTCCATCCACACTTGCCCCGTTTATTATAATATGATTTTTCGAGAAAATCATTTTAAGCAATACATTCTGACGGGCTCAAACCATCAAATGCGCTTTGCAGTCAAATCTTATTGTAAACACTCGTTACTCGATGACCTCCTGAACATGCCTCATGCTTAAAAAATAAGGGTTCCTCAAGCCGCTATCCATAGATTTATCGCTCATGCTCTACAAATCTAATGGCTTGTTTCATTTCAGTAAAAAAATCTTGAAAACACCAGGCATGAGCCATTATGCCACCCCTATTTTAGGACTTTTTTATTATTTTCACATACTCCTCATCCCAATGAAATGCGTTGAAATGATCCGTGGCATAACGAGAAGCATTACTACCGATGCAAAAACATTTCGAACGATTCTCTTTACAGCATATAATCTTTTTAACGATGAACGTTGTATATTATTAATAATTTCAATTAATTCAACATTTTTTAAATCATATCTTGTTTTATAGAAGCTTAAATATCCTGAACATATTTAAATGCATCAAAATCATATTCATAAATCCTATATATTCTTTTCTTATCTTTACTTGTCAAGCCAGATAGGACTCTATGCGATTCTGTTTTATGTGGTGCGTATGACATTATCTTTGAAGATTCTCCAAAAATATTTTTCATTATAACAGGCAAATCTGAATCTAAGTTTTCGCATTTTCCAATCATATCAACATTTTTCAATGGCAAGTTTATAAGATCTATTTGACGAGCCCAATGCGCATCAGTTGAAAGTGCACCTGGAGTTTCAAGGAAACTCAAAAAATGTTGAAAGCTTACTTTTTCTGTTGCTTTACATCCAATCATTTCTTTTACAATCTTAATATCGTAATTTCCTCTTACAATTTTATCTAAAAATGCAGACACAGTTCTTGAATATGGTGATCGAACAACTGTAAACTTAAAATATCGATCAAGAACTTTTATACAATCAGATGCTTTAATTCTGCTCATTCTTTGACCCGAAACCTTGAAGGCCTCAAGATCACCTCTTTTTATATCATCATATCCCTGATTAATCATTAAACTTGATGTCACTGTTGAATTTGCAGCTTTTGGGATCCTAAAATAACAATACCTATACTCATTTGATATTAATGTTCTTGTATCAACAAGCTTATATGGTATTTTTGGTGGATACTTTACGTAATAATATTTTCTTAGCGCGATCTCTTTTCTTAGACCATCCTTAATATTTTTCATCTGCCTTCGTATCACAAAAGGCATTTTTTGCCCCATGGCTGATATAAAGTCATCAATCATCTATTTCGCCATCTCATTTGTCCGCGGTAAAGAAACACCTATCACATAGTGAAAGTCATGAATTAAACATCAGCTTAACAGATAAGACTACGAGGCCATTAAAACACATAGCACTCTCTATCTCTTATACTTTTTGATTAAGGAATAGGCAAAATCCTTTTAATAATATAAAATATAACTGCTATAGCATAATTATTAAAGCCATACATTTTTTTAACCATTATAAGAATTTTGAAATCGATTTTCCCATATAATTCAACATATCTAATAGCCTTTATAATCCTGAATGTCGTCAAAATATTTTTGGGCACAGACAACAGTGCCATTTCTGAATAAGCATCAATGTCATCATATTTTTTCTTTTTTCTTTGACTATGTGCTTTATCGCACAATCTTGAATATGCAATTTGTTGTAATTTTTTTTTAAAGTCACTAGCAATTCCGTCCGAAATAAATATTCGTCGTTCATAAAGCTGCTCACTTATAATATACAATCTTCCTTTTTCAGAAATTCGCAATATCAAATCTTTGTCTTGTGCCTTTTTAAAAAAAGATCTATACCCACCAATCTCATCGTAAACACTTCGCCTCATCATTATCTCTCCATGACCGTATGGATTTCTTTTTTTTATATTTTTATATGTTGGTTCCTTTACACTATACTTTTTTAACTTGTACTTCCCATCTTTATCTCCACCAATGACTTTATTAGCATATCTACAACCTACAAGCATAAAACCTGGATTATTTTTCAAAAAACCCACCTGCCTTGAAAGTCTTGTAGGGAATGATACATCTCCAGCGCCCTGAATTGCAATATATTCTCCATCACTTTCCTCAATTGCCTTTCTTATGGCAGCTGTAAATCCCATATTATTTTGATATATAACATGCAATTTTTTGTCGTCATACTGATCAAATCTATTTTTAACTTCTTTGTCATCACTACCATCATCAACAATGATGATTTCATAATTCTTATAATCTTGAGAAAGTAAGCTATCAATAGTATCATTTATATAGTTAGCTCTATTATACCACGCACAAACAACAGAGACTTTTGATTCCATCATATCCTATAATTTAAACCATTAAATCGCCACAACATCCCACATACAACAAGTACAACTAAAGATTTGATCAGTCCGCATTTCAACCATACAAAATGCATTATTTTTCATGATAATAAAATACCATTAGAACAAACATGTTTATATGACAATCAATACAATTCACATCAACATCAATCAGTCGATATATCCATTATAACATCAAATATATAAAACACAATGAATAATAACACGCATTGCTGACAGTTTCACATCTCTCAATACACCTTTGAGACATAAGCTATTTAGAAACAGAATATCATTCTCAGTTATACGCTCCATTCTACCTTTGCCCCAAGTGAATTCAATTTTTCCACAAATTCAACATAACCTCGACTTATTTGCCATGCATTTTCTATCACAGTTTCACCTTGAGCAACAAGACCACATAGTGCTAATGCTGCTCCTGCACGTAAGTCAAGGGCATTAACTCGCGCGCCATGAAATGAACCCCCTTGACCATATATTACCAACATATCACCTCTTATTTCATGGTTAACACCAAATTTTGCCATCTCTTTGGCATAACCATAACGACCAGGAAAACGCAGATCGACTATCCGGGATTCACCACGTGCACAAGCTCCCCAAGCAGCAAGAATTGGCTGAACATCTGAGTTGATACCCGGATGGGGACCTGTGCTAATCTCAATAGGATAGCATACACTTCCTCTTACGATCAATGATTTATTGTTGATGTACAATTGTGCGCCGGCAGCCTTCAAATATGCCAGAACTACTTCTAAATCACTATATGGAAAGCCCTCTATCTCAACGTCGCCACGTGTCATAACTGCACCTGCTAACCAAGTGATAGCTTCCATGTTGTCTACAATAACTTCATGTTCAGCGCCATTCAATTCCTCAACACCTTTTATCTCTATATGCTCTTGACCATAAACAAGAATTTTTGCCCCCATTTTTTTTAATAATGAAATAAGATCAAGTATCTCGGGACGAATATGTGGATTCCATACCCTGGTAATTCCATGAGCTAGAGTTCCACATAGAATGGCGTTTTCAGTTGCACCAGTTGAGCGAATAGGCAGATAGATATCTGCCCCAACCAACCCACTGTGAGGAGCTTCTGCGCAAAGCATCTCGCCCTCTTCCCATACTCTAGCTCCAAGCCGCTCTAAAAGCATAACATGTATATCATATTTTCTATCAGCTAACCTACAACCACCAGGTAATGGAACCGCTCCATTACCTAGCCTAGCAGTCAATGCTCCAAGGATCAGCAAAGTATTTCTGATTGATCTTTCCTTCCAGTTCAAAGTACTTTTTATACCATTAATTTCTTTTATCTCAATCTGACTATCATTTAAAAGGTCTGTTTTTTTACCCAAAACCTCCAACATATTTACATGTATTTGTGCATCAAGAAGAGCAGAAGGGTAGTTTATTAATTTTATCCGATCTTGAGTTAATAGACTCGCCGCCAATAGTCTAAGGGCAGAATTCTTAGCTCCAGCAAGGTTAACTTTGCCTTTAAGACATCCGGAGCCATGAATAATAATTTTATCAAACATAATTCAGTTTATTACTGATCGTGTTTCGATTCTATTGCACAGAAGACGAGCAGGCCAGAGAGTATTCGCAATGTCTCATTTCATCGATACACCTCGACCTCCTTGTAGAGCAAGCATCACTTTTGCAGGAGAACCTTCATCTACAATTCTTCCATTATCAAGCCTGTACAACCTGTCGCATCTTTCCACAGTGGGCAAACGGTGCGCGACAATGATGATTGTTTTATTGCCATGCAGAGCATGAATGGCAGACATTACATCCCTTTCAGTAGAAGTATCAAGAGAGCTCGTTGCTTCATCAAGTACAAGGATCTCAGGGTCATGATAAAGAGCCCTGGCAATACCTATCCTTTGCCTTTGCCCTCCGGAAAGGCGAATCCCGCGCTCGCCGACCATTGTTTCCACCCTGTCAGGTAATTTATCTATAAGTTCTTCAAGCTGTGCCGCTTGCAGAGCCTTCATGACCGCCGCTTCATCGATCTGGTCCGAAGGGATACCAAAAGCCACATTGCGACGCAAGGTATCGTCTGTCAGAAAAATTGTCTGGGGAACATAACCGATCTGGCCCTGCCATGCCCGCAGATTTTGCCGGATATCTTTGCCATCGACCAGGATCCTGCCATTTGAAGGGGGAAGCAATCCGAGAAGCACATCGACAAGCGTACTCTTCCCCGCACCGCTTGCACCGATAAAACCGATCGATTCGCCTTTCTTGACTGAAAGAGAAACATTGTCTAACGAAACAAATGCCGAGCCGGGATATGCATAGGAGATTTTCTCAAAGACGAGATCATGCTGAAACACTTCTTTCCCTGTCCCCAATACATGTTTTATGGCAGTTCGAGGCCCCATTTCCTGCGCGAGCATATAAAGGACAGGCTCGGAATATTTTATTGACTGTACGGCCGTGGCTATACGGTTCACTGAAGGCATCAACCGGAAAGCCGCAACGGCAAAAAGTCCGATTTTAGGAATAATCAACTCAATGGCACCTCCCCGGAGAATCATCGTTACAACAAGCGCAACCAATGCACCTACAGCAATAATCTCAATGCCGAGTTTGGGTATTTTCTGCATTGTCGCTTCGAGTTGACCGGCCCTGGCAACCTTTTGATTATGCCCTTTATACTGGCTCAGAAAATCCGTTTCGCGACCAAGGACCTTGACATCCTTTATGCCTCCAAGCCCCTGCTGCAAATGTTGTATACGCATTCCTTCATGACGTTTACGCGCCTTTCCCCAGCGGGTGATATATTTGCGGGTAAAACTGTAAAAGCTCACGAAAAATATGCCGAAAAGACCGATCACAACGAGCGCCCCCAACGGCTCTACAATGAATAGGAGAAAAGACAGTCCAAGGATTACGGCAATTTCCTTGAGAAAATACATGCCCGGAAACAAAAACTTATTGGTAAACATCAACACCTCTGTCGTTGCATTTCGGATAAGCTGGGCCGAATTCCTCTGCAAATGAAACGTATAGGGTTTTGATAAATAGGTACTGAAAAGGTTTTGTGACACCTCGGCCTTTAACCTGAAGACAAATCGACTCTCGTACCATGCAAGAAAGGCAAGGAACAATGCTTTTATGACATAGACAGAGAATAACACAACCAGCCCGCCAAGAATAAGCGTTTTCTGGTCATGTATCCCGAGATAGTCCAGAAACGGCTGAATTTGCGGATATTTCAAAGCGATATCCTTCTGGGTAAACAATGCGAGAGCGGGGACAACCAGACCAACCCCCAGAGTTTCAAGCATCATACCAACCGACATCAGGCAAAGAAGAACCATCAAGGCTTTCCTCTGACGACGATCCAGCAATGACCAGCATTTGTAAATGAGTGAGTCCTTATACATCCGATGTGTATTCCAGTTTAACAATCAACCCTGCCATGTTCGATCACCGCTGCTCCACGGTTGAAGAATACGGTACCGGTTCGTCAGCTTCCATTGGTTCATGCGGATGAAAATCCGTGATATGCTCCTGCAGCAGACGTCGTATTTTTTCCGCATCGTTCATCTCGACCAAATCGGCCAGTTGCACCAGTAGCCGCATGAGTTCAGGCCATGCAATAAACTCTTCATGCGCCTTGAATATCCTTGGATGAGCAGTTGGTTTGGGATTGTCGCCGATCAGGAGCTCTTCATAGAGTTTTTCCCCGGGCCGTAATCCGATAAACTCGATTGGAATATCGCCCTTCTGGTTCTTCTCGTCACGGACCGTCAAACCCGACAATTCGATCATGCGTATTGCAAGATCATGTATCCTTACCGGATCACCCATATCAAGTAAAAAAACCTCATTTCCTTTTGCCATTGCACCGGCTTGTATGACAAGCTGGGCTGCCTCGGAAATGGTCATAAAGTAACGGGTTATCTCAGGATGGGTGACCGTGACCGGTCCCCCTTCGATGATCTGCTGTCTAAAAAGAGGCACAACCGAACCGCTTGAGCCTAAAACATTGCCGAAACGAACCATCGAGAAACATGTCGAATCAGACCCTTCTTTATTGGAAATGGCTTGCAGGATCATCTCGCATAACCGTTTGCTGGCACCCATGATATTGGCAGGACGCACAGCTTTGTCTGTGCTTATGAGAATAAAATTATGAACATCGCACTCTACGGCGACTTGTGCTGCATACAATGTCCCGAACACGTTGTTTCTGACACCTTCGACCGGGTTCAGCTCGACCATGGGAACATGTTTATATGCAGCCGCATGATAAATCGTATAAGGTTTGTATGCATTGCATAGAGACCGGAATCGGCCTTCTTCAGCAACGTTGCATAGGATCGGAAGTATCTCCGTATCAAGCTCCTTGTTGACCTTCTGCCGTTCAAGCGCATGATAAACATTGTGCAGATTGAACTCGGCATGATCGACAAGCAAGAGCCTTTTTGGGCCTGCAGACAGAATCTGGCGGCACAGCTCTTTGCCGATACTTCCGCCGGCTCCCGATACCAGGACGGTTCTGCCGGCATTATTCAGATCGAATAATGCCGGGTCGGGTGGAACAGCGTCGCGACCGAGAAGATCCTCGATTTCCACATCTTTGACATCTCTGATGGAAACATTCCCTCCCGCCAGATCCTCAAGACTTGGAAGCGTTCGCACATGAACCGGAAAAGGCTGCAGAGCCTGCAGAATCTCCTTTCTTCTCGCTTTGCTCGCAGATGGTATCGCAAGAAGAATATCGGTTGCCGCTGTCTGGTCGATAACCCTTGGAAGATCGTTGAATGAATATACTTTCAAACCGTTTACCATTCTTCCGTGAAACCTGGGGTCATCGTCTATAAAACCGACAAGAAGGAAATCCGAATGCTGTTCGATAACATTGGCCAATTGTATTCCTGCTGATCCGACACCATATATCAGCAGCCGCTTGTCTACGCTGCTGTAAACACCGAACCGGAATCTGGTATTGAGCAGAAAGCGAGCAACTTCCCTTGTTGCGAGCAAAAGCAGAAAAAGCATCATTGGCTGAAGTACTCCGATAGAACGGGGAACCCCTTTGAGTCTCATGAATACCAGGAGTGCGAAAAAAACAAGGCCATAGACGAAGACCGCCTTGATGATCTGCTTGATTGCCATAGCCTCATTGTAGCGAAAAACTGATTTATAGAGGCCAAAACGGGTAAAAACCGGAAGGGCGAGTGTAAAAGCAATAATATAGACGATCCATTGCATATCATGAGGGATATGCCAGGTCTCGTAACGAAATGAATACGCGAGCCAGACGGTAAACAGCACGGAAAAACCGTCCATAAAAACAGCCAGGAACTGCTTCACTCCCAAAGGAAGCGAAAGCATCGTTTTTTGCACGGCTATAAACACCGACCTGATAACACTCCGATTCTGCTTTTCGGACATTGCGGCCTCATCAGTTTTTTTCACAGCCTTCAATTGCTATACCTGTGTGCAATCAGTTCGCCATGCAGGGGTTAAAAAGTCTAAAGTCAGTGCAGGACCGGAAGACGGCATACCTTCATACTCTCCGGCTATAGCAGCAACATGCCGTCGGTTCGCTGCAGCGAGACCTATGAGACAGCATAAGAAAGGATTTATCAATTTCCAGAAAAACGACCTTTCGCGACAAATGACCGCACTTTGCGGGCACCTTTCCGGCCATCACTCTTGAAACCCCACAACATGCGTATATAATGCGTAAAATACGCCTCGACACCAAACCGAAGAAAAAAAATTAATGCAGCGGATTCATCTCAACTCCTGTCATTTGTTTTTTTCCAGCGGTTGTGCACCCAGAACCATTGTTCCGGATACTTGTAAATATATTTTTCAATAACCTTTGTGCACCTTCTCGTCAGCGTCTTTATATCATCCTTGCAACAAACAAGTCCCGACGTTTCGATTTCCTCGATATCGAGGACATACTTGCCCCCCTGCTGCCGGCGGCACAATACAACACACAGAGGCGCACGAGCCTTGAGAGCCAGAAAAGCCGGACCGAGATACACTGAAGCCTTCCTTCCCAGAAAATCCATAACAAAACCGCCCTTCGGGTCCGCCTGATCGCCGAGAATAGTCAATATACCGCCCTCATCGAGCAGAGCAAGGCCTCCCCTCAGGGCTCTTGCCCTGTAGATGACCCTGTTACCATGTAAACTGCGAATATGTTCAAGATCATCGTTTAACTTTTTATTCTTCAGCCTTTGTGCAACAACAGTGATCGGTGAGACAAGAAGACCGATGCAGATACCCATCAGTTCCCAGTTGCCGAAATGAGCGGAAACAACGACACTTCCCCCGTTTTGCCTCCTGATTCTTTTCAGGAAATCGTCAACATCGATATCTATGAGCTCCTCGGCATCCTTTTTGTTTTTCAGCAACGGCAGCCTGAGTGTTTCAAAAAGATTGACTGTCTGGTTTCTATAGACCTGTCTTGCGATACGAATGATCTCTTTTTTGCTTTTTTCCGGAAAAGCAAGCGTGAGGTTGCCTTCAACAAGTCGTCTTCGGGGTTTGAGTACGTAGAAAACAAAATCTCCGAAAGCCTCTGCCATACGTTGCATACCGCTACGGTTCAGATGTCTGACAAAAAAACCGAGAAGAATGAACAATTCATGCAATATCTTGTCCGGGAATCGCTTTTTTTCCCTTGTTTTACCCATACGTGCCCTGTCTGTCATGCAAACGCCCTGCTATCTGGTACCAGCCCCTGTGCCGAAGCCTCTCGAAACAGGAGGTCTCGGCGCAACAGCTAAAATCCGGAGAAATATTGAAAATAATTAATATCTATAAAGTACAGAAGCTACAACCGTCTTCCTGGAGTCATGCAATCAATCAAGAAACTGCTGCCGCCTGAATCCGCAAAGAAGCTGGTAAAAGACTGGAAAGAACAGGGAAAAAAAGTCGTCTTCACAAACGGATGTTTCGACATCCTGCATGCCGGACATGTTCATTACCTTGAAAAAGCCAGAGCTGAAGGCAATGCGCTTGTTATCGGCATCAACAGCGACATGTCAGTTCGCCGCCTGAAAGGAGAAAAACGACCGATAACCACAGCTCTTGACCGGAGCAGGGTTCTGGCAGCTCTCGAAGCCGTCGATGCCATCGTCATTTTCGAAGAAGATACTCCTGAACAGCTCATCGATTATCTTGCGCCAGACATTCTCGTCAAGGGCGCCGACTGGCCGGTTGACAAGATTGCAGGCGCCGCCGGCGTCCTATCAAGGGGAGGAGAGGTCAAAACAATCGAGCTTCTTGAAGGAAGGTCATCATCATCGATCATTCAACGAATAAAAGACGTCTACTGCGGCAGGAACAACGAACCGGAGTCATGCAAGTGAGCCTTTTTCAGAGTGACTGACCGTCCTGCCAGAAGAAAAAACAAGAACCAGGTATAAAAAGAGTTGGAGAGGATCAAGCAATATATTCTGGGCTCTACGCTGGGGATAGCCATCATCATTCTGGTGCTTGCCGTGATCATGTCCATCGTGGTCAACAGCGGTGCACTGAACACGATTGCAGAAAAGGCGATCACCGACTCATTCAACAAAAGTTACAAGGGTAAGCTGACTATCGAGTCTGTTACACTGACCTTTCCGACCCAGGTTACACTGCACCGTCCCGCGCTGTATCGTCAGGATGAAAAAAAACCCGATATCTCGGCAAAGAAACTCACACTTCACCTCGGATTTCTCCAGCTGCTCTCTGACCTCACCTCACTGCAAATACGTTCGGCACAAGCCGACTCTCTCCAACTGCATCTGGAACACTATGCAGACGGCTCGACAAACATCGACAAGCTGATTTCGTCCCGGTCAGAAGATAAAGACGGATCACCGTCTCTTGAACGCCTTTCGATCAATTCATTTGAAATCACTCAAGGCTCCGTTGCCTACAATAATACCGATGAAAACGGCACACAGAAGGAGATCACCCGGATCGCGGATATCAATATCCTCGGCAAAAGAGTTCGTTACTCGCCCGAAAACATCAGCAGCACTATCCGGTCAATCAGTTTCGCCATTCCCGCCTCATCCTTCATGCTGGAAGAAGGAGCCGCCAAAATCTCCCTGACGAGCAAGCGTTTTGAAATACTTGACCTGAAAGCAAGAACTCCGAAAAGCAGCGCCTCATTGTCAGTCGGGATATACGAATTCAATCCGTTCTCCCCTGATACGCCTGAAAAACATGCCAACAGCCAGGCACTGTTCAGGGTGAAATCTGCAGCCATCCATACCGACGACCTGGCTCATTTTGTCCCAGGCCATGCTCTGCCCGCCGGCATTTATACGATGTCGGGAAACGCCGCCGGCCAGCTCAGGAAAATTGATATCGGCAACGTTGTCATTTCTCATGAAGACTCTTTTCTGGAATTCAGGGGAGCACTGCTTAACCTCAATCAACCGGAGTTTTTCGGCTACAGACTCGAGACCGATGCATCAAGACTGTCTTCAGCACTGCTCCGGTCGGTTATCAGGGATTCTACGGCGGGCAAGTACGCCGAAACGGCAGGCGACCTGACCTTATCAGGCTATGCTCAGGGCAATCTGCATGAGCTCTATACCGATCTTTCACTTGAAACAGAAGCAGGTAAGGCCGCCGTATCATTACAAGCAAGACAAAAGAAGGACGAGCCCATAGGCTACAAGGGTGAATTCACGCTGGAAGATTTTGAATTACACCGGTTCATTCATCCTGATTCAGCCTCGATGAGCAGTGTGACATGCAGCGGGGATTTTTCCGGAGCCGGCATCTTCACCAGCCCGTTGAAAGCCGAACTCTCGATAGAACTGCAGGAATCGTCCTGGGAGCGGCAGGAAATATCCGGAGGCGTCCTCTCCCTTGATTACGACAGCGACAAGCTCATTGCGAACTGTTCTCTTGAAGGTGATCCCGGACAGATGAAACTCGAAGGGCTTATTGACTGGAACAACGGTCAACCGGCCTATAAGGGGGAATGGGTCATAACGAACATGGATATTTCCAACGTTTTCGATCGGATCGAAAACGGGTCGAACATCTCGCTCAAAGCACGGTTCGACGGCAGAAGTTTTGATCCGGAAACAGTCGATGCAAACCTCTCGATTATCTTCCAGGAATCGCTCATCAATGACTACAGGTTCACAAAAGACTCCGAGATCACCTGTGCCATCGTGCAGGATCATCCCCGGACACGGGTTGCTTTTACAAGCGATTTTCTTGATTTCAGTGCCGAAGGCAGATACAGTTTCAGGGATTTTCTTTCCGGCATGAACCTCAGCACCCGGTCGCTTTCCCGCGAGCTGGCCAAACAGAATATCTGGTCTGACTCGCCCCTTCCCGCCCCCTCGCAGCAAATCTTCGAAAAAGACTATACGGCCGATTACACGCTTTCCGTCAGGGACATCTCACCCATAAAAGCATTTTTCCCCCTTGCGGAATACAGCTTCTCGGGAACAGCAAGCGGAAAATCATACAGAAGCAACGGCTCACTCACGCTCACGTCAGCAATAGCAATCGACCGGTTCAGCCGTAACGATGCGCTTGCCCTTCGTGATACCGACATTCAAATTGCGGCGACATACAATACTGAAGGAATATCGCTCGCATCTCTCGATGCAAAAGCCTCCTCGCTCCAAACCGGGCGGCGGCATCTTGAAAAGCTTGACCTTTCTGCAACTTTTAAAAATAACGAGCTTGCAGCAAATGCCTCTTTCAGCATACCTGAAATTGACCGCGCGCTGAACATGGCGGCCACATCGGTCCGAGACAATACAATGTACAGAATTGTTGTTGACGCGTTTTCCATATCCGGCACGGATGGAGCCTGGAAGACCGACAAAGGAACAAAAATAGATATCGGCAACAATTTTTCGCGCATCTACGATATGAAACTGCGTAACGGCAGCCAGACAATATCGGCCAACGGTCTGCTCAGCAGCGAACGCCGGGGAACATTCGAGTGCCGCGTCACCAACTTCGACACGAAAGAATTGCAGCTTTTTTTTCCCGAAACGAAAATGGAAGGCACTCTATCATCATCCATTACCGTCAGCGGCCCTCCGGCATCGAAAACGTCAGCTCTCGACCTCAGGGGCAGGAACCTCGTCTACAACGATCTTGTTATAGGAAACCTCGATCTGCAGGCATCACACAGAAATGATCGGTTACGTGCCGAATTCACGGCCGGACAGCGTAATCCGCAGCCTCTTAACGATGTAAAAGGCACCTTTTCGATCCCTCTCAGGCTGAACTGGTCGACACCCGGCTACACCATTCCCGATAACGAACCGGTTGCCGCATCCTGCACATCGGCTCATCTTTCCGCAGAAATTCTCGAAGTGCTTCTTCCGTTCTTCGATACGGCAGAGGGAACCATTCCCGCCAAACTCGTTGTAAAAGGAAGAACGCCCAAGCCCGAAATATTTTTCAGCGCGAAACTCAGCGACACGGAAATAACCGTCACCCCGACCGAAACGTCCTATCTCCTTTCCGGCTCGATCGTCATCACGCCCGAAAAAGCAGATTTCAAGAACATTCTCGTCAAGGATACAGTCGGCGGAACCGGAAGAATCAACGGGTTTGCCGTCCTTGAAGATCTGGAGGCCGCCAGCGTGGATCTTACCGCTTCGTTTTCCGATCTCCTGCTTTTCAACAAAAAAGATAAAAAAGACGAAACGTCATTCGGAACCATCACGGGAACCTCGGAAAGGGTGCGTTTTTACGGGGATACTTCCCAGCCGGTTCTGACGGGCAACCTCAAGATCACCGATGCCGATTTCACCTTGTACAGAAAAGGGTCGAACGAAAGCGCCAAGTATGTTGGCGTGGAACGCTCCATCACGTTCGTTCCCCGCAACCCTGAAACGCTTGTCAGCGGCAGCACGGAAGAAACCTCATCCCCTCAGGACCCTGAATTCTACTATACACTGATCGATATCGTACAAATAAAGAATCTCCGGCTTCAAGGCACAGGACCGCTGAAATATAACATGATCTTCGACAGAACGCGCGGTGAACAGCTCGAAACAAGCCTTCGGAACCTCTCGCTCACCGTCAATAAAACCCAGCAGAATGTTCGCCTGTTCGGTTCGGTGGACGTCTCTTCAGGCACATACAGATTTTCCAACAGTAATTTCGATCTTGACGATGGCGGGAGAATCGTGTGGAACAACGTCGATATACGAAACGGGATGATGGAGAACCTGTTCGGCAGAAAATATGTCAACGCCTCAAATGTACAGACCGGTGAACGGGACAATGTCAGGCTCCTTCTTGCAATCGAGGAAACGCTCAATAACCCTGACGTTCAGATGGGATATTTCCTCAACGATGATTCCCAGCCCTATTCGGCTGAAAACATGATCGGCAGCCAGAGCAGTAAAATCGACCCGAACGCGGAACTGAACGTTGTCTCCCTTCTCTTGACAAAACAGTGGTACATTCGTCCCGGAGGAAAGGGAGGGCTTTCCAACGTACCGTTCTCCAGCGTCGGTCTTTCAGCCGGAACCGGGCTGCTTTCCTCCCAAATATCGACATTTGTCGAGGAGGCAGCCGGGTTCGAAAGCTTCAGAGTCAACGTCGGCGTCGACGAACAAGGAACACTCAGCGGCGTCGAGTTCTCGCTGGCGTTTCTTGTTCCAGGGACCAGCGGCAATATGAGGTTCATAGGAACCGGAAGCAGTCCGGATATAGGTAATACAGCTCTTTTCGATTACTACGGGAACAGCCAGCGTCTCGAATACAGAATAACGCCCCGGCTCTTCTTTGAAGCATATCGATCCTACGGGCTCTTCGGCAATGATGTAACAACGACGAACCTGCTCAAACCGCAGGAAACATTCGGAGTCAGTCTTTCTTACAGAAAACGCTTCTACAGCTGGGAGCAGTTCTGGGACAGAATTCTGGGTTCTGACGGGAAGAGCAGCGCGAAATAACCGATTTGACCGAAAAGCAACCGCATGCCAAAGGTTTGCGTTACATTACCATGACGGTTGTTTTTCCTGCAAACCGGTTTCCCGTTATTTTCAGGAAAGGCATCGAAGCACTGATTTATTCATCGGAACAAACCTATATTCGACATAAAGCAATGAGTATACAAGACAAAAACATTCTTCTTGGCGTTTGCGGCGGCATAGCCGCCTGTAAAATTCCGATGCTTGTCAGGATACTCAAAAAAAAAGGCGCGCGTGTCAGGATTCTTATGACAGAAGCTGCCACGAAATTTGTTACGGAACTCACCCTTGCAACATTGTCGCAGGAACCTGTTCAAAAAGACATTTTTCCCGAAAAGTATTCTGCCGGGGACGACTGGACACGCCATATTTCGATAGGTGAATGGGCCGATGCCTATGTTATCGCTCCTGCAACGGCACATACCGTCGCACGACTGGCTGCAGGCATGTGTGACGACCTGCTCTCGGCCGCGTTCATCACGCTTCGTTCCGGCAAACCGAAACTTCTCTTTCCTGCCATGGACGGCGAAATGTTCGGATCAGCATCCGTCAGGAGAAACCTGAACTGGCTGTCGGAAAACGGCTGCAGCGTGATCGATCCTGAAAGCGGGGCGCTTGCATCGGGTCAATGCGGAACAGGACGAATGCCTGAACCGGAAACAATCGCAGCAATTCTTGAACAAACCCTTGCTGAAAACCGGAGCACACTGCTTGCAAACAAATCCATTGTCATTACTGCCGGGCCGACACGGGAAAAAATCGATGACGTTCGTTTCATATCCAATTATTCCTCCGGCAAAATGGGATTTGCGCTCGCCGGTGCCGCCGCCGGCAGAGGAGCTGCTGTTACGCTGATCACAGGGCCTGCACATTTGGAAACACCTGAAGGTGTCACGCGGATCGATGTTGAAAACGCTGAGGAAATGGATAATGCGGTTCAAGAACATTACCGTACCTGTGATATCTTTATCGGTGCAGCCGCCGTTGCGGATTACAGACCGGCACACCAGGTAACGGGAAAAATCAAAAAAAGCAGCGAGACCATGAGTGTCGCACTTGTAAAAAATCCTGATGTTCTTGCAGGATTTGCCGCCCAGAAAACATCGGCCCAGATAGCTGTCGGTTTTTCCCTGGAAGCAGAAGAAAACCTCCGGAATGCAAAAGAAAAACTCGCAAAGAAAAAGCTTGACCTGATCGCATACAACACCTTCGACGGCAGAACGTCGGGTTTTGAGGTCGACACCAATGTCCTGACACTGATTGACCGCGATGGAAAGGCTGATGAGCTGCCTCTGCTCAGCAAACCGGAAGCTGCAGAAAGAGTGCTCGATGCCGTCGAAAAACTCTTAAATAGTGACGAGTAACGATAATGCAACCATCCCTCTTTGACAACGACAGTCCTGACTCTCAGCAAAAGGAATCTCCGAACCGTTTCAGGAATCTCGATGTCCTTTACGAAAACTCAAAGAACTGCACCAAATGCACGCTTTCGGCTACGCGCAGAAATTTCGTGTTCGGGGAAGGTAATCCCCAAGCCGGTATTGTCGTGATAGGTGAAGCACCCGGAGCAGAAGAAGATATGCAGGGAAGACCGTTTGTCGGCCGATCGGGCAAACTGCTTGACAAGATACTCGAAGCGATCGGGTTTTCAAGAAATGACGTTTTCATATGCAACATTATTAAATGCCGTCCTCCTGAAAACCGGAATCCGCATCCGGATGAAATTGAAAGCTGTATGCCATGGCTGACCATGCAGCTTGAGATCATCAAACCAAAAATCCTCTTGCTGCTCGGCAGGGTGGCAGCCAATACCATTCTCGACAACCGGCAGTCCATGGGCAGCCTCAGGGGCAGAATTATTCGATGGAACAGCTACGATGTCATTGTCACCTATCATCCTGCGGCGCTGCTCCGAAATCCGAACTGGAAACGGCATTGCTGGGAAGATGTAAAAATGCTGAGACATCACTTCGATAAGGTTTGCTGACAAAAGATTCTCTCCTGTCAACCTGAACAGAAAGTTTCTGTCGAACTGCAATAGATCGTTTATGAAACCGTCATGTATACAACACCTGCTATGCGATAATCCTTTACCCGCCGGATGCAGGAGAAAACGAAAATACGATCGTACCGAAGCTGCTTTTTTACAGGAAACGTGCGTTCCGAAAAGTCGGGACACCGTGGCATTGCCTGAGCCCTGTGTCTTCGGCATGTTCGACAATCACGCAATTCCGGTGAAATAATTATATCTTAAGAACTGAGGGGGAACAGCACTAACTTATTGTCTAAGAAAAGGTTATCGAAGAACCATCATGAGCGATGCACACAGCAGAAAGAACCGAAACAGCAAGACACAAATAGATCTCGCAAAGGATATCGATTTCTCCCTGGAAAGCAGGGTTCCTCCCTATTCAACTGAAATCGAGCAGGAGGTTCTGGCATGTATACTCCTTGAAGACAAACCGCTTGAACAGGTCATCCAGGTGTTCGGCGACAGTGCAGAGAAGGTTTTCCATGAACTGCGCCACCAGTTGATCTTCAAGGCCATGCTTGCACTGTTCCAGAAAAGGCATGCGGTAGACATGATCACCGTCAGTGAAGAGCTTTCCAGGATGAACGAGCTGAACAATATCGGCGGAAGGCAGTATCTGGCTGAATTGACCAACAAAGTCGTCAGCTCCGCAAACATCGAGCATTACGCAAAGCTTGCCAAGGAAAAGTATCTCTACCGCAAACTGATTTCCCTCTCTTCCCATATCTCCAGTGCGGCATACGGCTCCGCCATGGATGTTTTCGATCTGATCGAACTCGCATCACAGCAGTTCTTCAGCATTTCGCAGGCTGGCATCAGGAAAAAAGCATCGAATATCAAGGAACTGTTGAAAAACGCCACGAGGATGCTCGAAACCCTCAGTTCGAAAAAGTCGTCGGTAACAGGAATCTCGTCAGGCTTTTCCGAACTGGATGACCTGACTGCCGGCTTCCAGCAATCGGATCTCATCATCATCGCGGCACGCCCTTCTGCAGGAAAAACCGCGTTTTCACTGGCTCTGGCAAGAAACGCCGCTGTTGACTTCAATACACCGGTCCTGTTTTTCAGCCTTGAAATGGCCGAAATACAGCTCGCTTTGAGGTTGATGTGCGCCGAGGCATATGTTGAATCACAGGCGGTACGAACAGGCAGGATCACTCCGGAAATGATGAACAAGATCATCACCAGCATGGACGCGCTTGCTGAATCGAAGCTCTATATCGATGATACACCGGGAATCTCGATCATGGAACTGACGGCTAAAGCGAGAAGGATGAAACAGGAGTACGATATCGGTATGGTTGTCGTCGATTACCTGCAGCTTGTCACACCTGTAAGGGACGGACGATCGAACCGTGAACAGGAAATCGCCCAGATATCACGATCGTTGAAAGCCCTGGCAAAAGAGATCGATATCCCGATCATCGCGCTTGCCCAGCTCAACCGTTCCGTCGAACAGCGGTCGGGCGACAGAAGGCCCCAGTTGAGCGACCTCAGGGAATCAGGCTCAATCGAGCAGGATGCCGACGTGGTCATGTTCCTCTCACGGCCGGAAATGTATAAAAAAGACACCTTTGACGATGGAACGTCGACAAAGGACATTGTTGAAGTCATCATAGGAAAGCAGAGAAACGGGCCGGTAGGGGATATCCGTCTTCGCTTCCTGAAAAACTACGGACGCTTCCTGTCCACGGCAAACGTCTACAGCGCAGGCGGTTATGGGGACACCGGCTCCCCCGGAGAAGAGCACATCCACCGGCCGCCGACGCCTGCAGAAGAGCCTTCTCTGCCGGAACCGCCTGCCGCGGCCGACAGGAAAGGACCGCCTGCAGAACCATTTGTAACAAACGACGACATGCCCTTTTGAGCTGTCGATACCAGATATGTAAAGACCATACCGGTTTCATCACGTCACACAGAACCGGTTCTTAACAAAGAAACGTGCTTCATGAACGATCAAAAACCACATTCGGGCAGCCGGCCGAAAGAAGAAAAATTTTTCGGCATCGGCGCATCAAAAGGAATCGCTATCGGTCCGGCCTATCTTTTGGTCAATAGTGAAATAGAGAATCCGACAGGAAAGCTCGAGAAAGGCAAAGAGGAGCAGGAGGTGGAACGGTTTACCACAGCCCTGTATCGTTCTGAAAAAGAGCTGGAAAAGATCGAACGGGTTACCACTCAAAAGCTGGGACAGGCATACTCCGATCTTTTTCATGCCCAGATCATGCTTCTGCACGACAGCATTCTGACAGAAAGCATTGTTGAACGGATCCGCAAAGAGCAGAAAACGGCCCAGCTTGCAATAGAGGAAGAGTTCGACAACTATCTCCAGCATTTCAACTCGTCCAACGATGCCCATTTTCAGGAAAGGGCACAGGACCTTGTCGACATAAAAAACAGGATTATCAGGAACCTGCACAACAGAAAGCTGCAGTCGAAAGTACCGGAAGGCATGATCATCGTTTCAACCAGTCTTTCCCCTGCCGACATCATCCTTTTCAGCAGAAACAATGTCAAAGGCTTTGTAACGGAGACCGGAGGGAAAACCTCTCATGTCTCTCTGATCTGCAAATCGCTTAATATTCCGATTATCGTCGGACTGAGTAATTTCACCCAGAAAGTTGATCCGGGAATGCTCCTGGTCATCGACGGCGGTGAAGGAAAAGCCATAACCCGCCCTTCTGAAGAAACCGTCAGAACATATCTTGACATCATCACTGAAGAATCGAAAATACAAGCAGAAGTATGCAAACTCGCCAGCGCTCCTGCCATAACAAAATGCGGTATCAGGCTCCATTTTTTCTCGAACATCGACGTCAAGGAAGAAATCCCGTCCATAAAAAACGCTGGTGCTGAAGGGGTCGGGCTCTTTAGAAGCGAGACTCTTTTTATCGACAGCAGTAAGCCTCCGCTGGAAGATGAACAGGCCGAGTACTACATGGAAATGGCTGAAGCGCTGCAGCCCGAGCCGCTTGTCATTCGCCTTTTCGACATTGGAGGAGACAAACTGATCTATTCACCCATACGCGAACCCAATCCCAACCTCGGATGGAGAGGCATCCGTATACTTATTGACGTTCCTGACATCCTTGAACG
Organism: Chlorobium sp.; assembly: GCA_028280025.1. Classification (GTDB taxonomy): domain Bacteria; phylum Bacteroidota; class Chlorobiia; order Chlorobiales; family Chlorobiaceae; genus Prosthecochloris. Next base: position 39,721 of record JANQMO010000073.1, read on the forward strand.
TCAGATCAGGGCGATTCTCAAGGCAAACCGCTGGGAAAACATACAGATACTCCTCCCCATGATCTCCTCGCTCGATGAAATCATGGCCATCCGGAAAGAACTTGAAAAACATGTGGATGCGTTATTTGAATCAGGAAAGAGCATCAACAAGCCCGAACTCGGGGCAATGATCGAAATACCATCCGCCGTTGAGATTATCGACGAGATCACAAAAGCCGTGGATTTCATCAGTATCGGAACCAACGACCTGATCCAGTATACGCTTGCAGTCGACAGAAACAATGAGATCGTCCAGGATCTGTTCGACAAGTTCCATCCGGCAATTATCCGTCAACTGCAGAGGGTAATCGCTACAGCCTGCAGCAACAACTGCCGGGTCGCGCTTTGCGGTGACATGGGTTCTGACCCGCTGGCGCTGCCGTTCCTCATCGGATGCGGCCTGAAAGAGTTCAGCGTGGTCAGTGCCGATATACCGCGCCTGAAATCGCTTGCACGCTGCTTCACCGTAGCGGAAACACGGGAGCTGGTAAAAGAATGTCTGAGCCTGCCGACCGCAACGGAGATCAAAGACCGCCTCAAAACGTTTGTTGCGGGTCATGCTCCGGATCTTGCACTCTAAAGTCTCCGCATATCTTCAATAACCGCTGAACGTCGTTCTGCTTCAAGATAGTCAAGGACAAACCGCTGCCTTTTTATCGGGAGCAGGAGCGGCCGGAGTGCCAGTTTAGCGGCCTCGATATCCTTTTCCTGATAGGTCTTGCCCTGAAGCACAATCAATGCACGCCCTTCTGAAACGGGAACAGGCTCTGAAACCTCCCCGGGCTCCATACCGATAATAGCCTCGATCAACCGCAGATCGTTGCCGTACCCGGGAATAAACCGTTGTTTGAATCCTGTATTTTCCGCTTTCACGACACGCACACCATCAAAGGCCGAGGCTATTGCTTCCAGATTTCCCTCTTTCTCTTTGGCCACGAGAGAAAGCTTTTCATCAAGGACGTCCCCCTTTTTTTCTTTCAGAAGATGTTTACGGATATCCTCGACAAGCTCATCGTCGAGCTCCCTGTAGCCGGAATTGTTGATACCGGAAACGCGCAGGACAAGAAATCCTTTATCATGCCGGATAACATCGGATACGGCGTCTTTTGAAGAAGAAAACGCAAAACGGGTGATTGCATGCTGGTATCCAAGTCCCGGCAGCACGTCCTCCCTTGTAAACGCCCCGGTCTTTTGCGCCTTTGTCTGAAAAGATCCTACGGCCGTATCGAAACCCCTGTCTTCCGCCTCCATCTGGAACAGTGCCGCACGCCGCCTTGCCTTTTCGAGAGTGGCATCCGATGGCCTGATATTCCTGACCACTTCCGATCCCGTGATCCTTCGGGTATCCTTTCCCGTAACGCGGATGATATGCAATCCAAAGGCCGTTTCGACAGGGCCGACAAGTGAACCGGGCTTCGAACTGAAAACGGCTTTGTCGAATTCCGGCACCATGGCCCCCTTTTCAAACCAGCCAAGATCGCCTCCTTTGCCTGCACTGACTTCATCTTCGGAGTATTGTCGAGCCAACGACGCGAAGTCATCCCCTGCACGCAGCCTGGTCATAATATCCGATACGGTGTTTTCTGCCTTTGATTTGCTGTCGGCGTCATTTCTGGCAAAAGAAACCAGAATATGAGAAGCCCGAACAACAGGCTCTCCTTCCGACACAGCTTGTACCTTTATCATTCGATAACGGTTCTGGTCCGCAACAGGCCCGATAAGGTCTCCGGCCGCGGGACCGGTCTTTCCAAAAACAGCTTCTGCAGCACCAACAGAAAAGTCCGCCCTGCTGTACTGCCGATCAAACGTTTCGGCAAGGTCACTCTGCAGCTTGACAAAAGCGCTGTCATCTTCGGCTTCTGCAAAAGCGTCCCTGAGGGACTCGAGCTCGGTTTTGACAGTCATGCTGTCGCGGCCTGACGGCTCGGCAGAAAACACGACATAATCAAGCGTTCTTGTCGGTTCCTGGCGATACAACTCCCTGTTTTCTTCATAGTACGTTCCGATATCTTTATCCGAGACCGAAAAAAGCGAGTCAGCACCGGCAGCACTGTATGGAAGAACAAGGAACGAAGCGGAAAACACGCCATACTCCCTGTCGGCGACCGCGTCCAGTTCAGCATCGGAAACCCTCACCATGCCGCCGAGGGTACGGTCGAGTTTCTGCTGCATAAGCTCCCTTCGGATGATATCCTCGATCATGAGCCAGGCCTCCCGGTTACCGGGTGCCTCCCTTGCTTTTTCCAGCTTCTCCCGATCGATGGAACCGGTTTCTTGGTCAGCAAAATTTCTGACAATGATCTGCGGCGGATTGTCACTTTCAACCGCGGCAACGATCTCATCATCGCTGACCCGGATGGCATATTTTTCAAACTGTTCCTGGAGAATGATCTCGTTGACAACAATATCCCATGCCTGCATACGAAGCTGCATTTCGATCGCATCGGTCAGGTCCGCTTGCGGATTCCGGTTTCTCCAGTTATCGGTGATGCTTTCATAAGTCCTTTCGTATTGCTGGTAACCGATCGGCCGGCCGTTCACCTTCCCGGCAATCGAACCTCCGCCGGTCGGTCCGCTGAAATTCATGCCCCACTCAAAAACGATAAGAGCAAGAAATGCAGCCATCAAGGCATACAAAACAAAATGCAGCTTTTCCCGTATTCCGGATATTACTCCCATGTCACTTTTGTCTCTGGTTATTCAATTGAACTATCTTCATTCCACAACGGAACGAGCCAATCAGATCTATGTATTCACAACTCAACAAATAAACAAATCAACAATTCAACAATCTTTCATTCCCCCCGCCATCCCTCCTGCCCGATAAGAGGAACAAATGCGAACGCATGAAATGTTTCACGATCGAAGGAACTTCCCTCGCGGATGATCACCGTCATTTTCTGCCCCGCACTGTCCCCTACCGGAATAACCATGACGCCTTTATCGGCAAGCTGCTCCAGCAATGAATGCGGCGCTTCGGGAGCACCGGCAGTCACAAGAATACCGTCATACGGAGCATGCCCGCTCCAGCCGAGCGTTCCGTCGCCAAGATGCTGGTGGATATCGAGGCCAAGCGTATCGAAAATTTTCGAGGCCCGCCGGTACAGCTCCGGTACCCTTTCGACCGTAAAGACCCTGTATCCGAGGTAATCGAGGATCGCAGCCTGGTAGCCGGACCCCGTGCCTATTTCGAGGACCTTGCCGGAAGGACAGCGCTCGACAAGCATTGCCGTCATATACGCTACGGTAAACGGCTGGGAAATGGTTTGACCGCATCCAATGGGAAAAGCGCAATCGTCGTAGGCGTAGCCACGGTCAGCATCATTGAAAAACCGGTGCCGCTCGACACGCTGAAAGGCATCGAGAACTCGTGTATCCTTTAGACCATAGCGCCGGATCTGCTCAACCATCTCACGACGCCTTTCACTGTATTCCCGGTCTTCGATCCTCTCGGTCATATACCCATATCCATACCGGTTACAAAAAAAGTGTAGCTTTCATGAACATCCGCAACGACAGATTCCATGACTATACAGATACATTGTTTCGGCCGGAGCTCCAGGCAGGGAACTTATGCACTTTTCATACACCTTGCAAAAGAATTGAACCTGGCTTTCGGCAAATTTCACCAGGGCAGAACAATCCGCCTCAATCCGGACACGTACCTTTATGTCGGCTCGGCGCTCGGCAAGAGTCCCCGCTCCATGCCTCTTGCCCGCCGACTGGTCCGGCACGCCTCACGATCAGGCAGCAAGCCGCCTCATAAAGCAAGAGAAGAGCTTATCCGGTATTGCCGGCAGCACGGACTCGCCGAACAAACGCTGCAAGCACCGTCCGAAAAAAAACAACGCTGGCACATCGACTACCTTTTGGACAGCGAACATGCAGAGATCACCGGTATCACCATCATCCGTTTTCCGGCCAGACTGGAAACAGCACTGTCAGACATGGCACTGGCGAGTGAAGAGACCTTCATCGTTGCCCGCGGTCTTGGTGCACAAGACACTGGAAACTCAACTCATCTTTACGGGATCAGAGATCCCGACACGTTCCGGCACGCTTTCGAAACAGGGATAGAAAAAATCCTGAACCGGCAGAATGACGCAGGTTCCCCATAAGCGCCGCACGTCAAGGCAACATCCTATCCTGAACCGCCAGCGGGCTTGCCAAGCAATGCTCCCACAAATGTTTTTCTGTCGAAAATCTGCAGGTCGTCTATTGTTTCACCGACACCGATATACTTTACCGGCAATTCAAGCTCCCTCGATATCGAAAGGACTATTCCCCCTTTTGCTGTCCCATCGAGCTTGGTGACAACCAGACCGGTGACATTGACGCATTTGGTAAACTCCCTGGCCTGGGATACCGCGTTCTGACCGGTCGTCCCGTCAAGCACCAGCAAAACTTCATGAGGAGCATCCGGCACTTTTTTCTTTGCCACTCTCATGATCTTTGCCAGTTCCTCCATGAGGTGCGATTTGTTGTGAAGCCTCCCGGCCGTATCGACAAGAACGACATCGGCCCCGCGTGCAACCGCGGAACTGACGGCATCAAAAACAACCGATGCAGGATCGGCGTTCTGGCCCTGACTGACCATCGGTACGCCTGCCCTGTCAGCCCATATCTGCAGCTGCTGCACCGCAGCAGCCCGAAAAGTGTCGGCAGCGGCGATAATCACCTTTTTACCGGACTTGTTGTAGTTGTGCGCCAGCTTTGCAATGCTCGTTGTTTTCCCCGCACCGTTGACCCCGACGACAAGAATGACATAGGGCGAGTCCGGCAGGTCGGACTGAAAGTCCACAGGATGAGCTTCATGTGCCTCGAGCAGCATCTCCTCCATCACCTGCATCAGCATCGCGTTCAGTTCGTCTTCAGACCGATAGCTTTCCTGCTCCGCTTTTTCGGTAATACGGTCAACGATGCCCAGCGTCGTCTCGACCCCGACATCGGCGGAAATCAGGATGTTCTCCAGTTCTTCCAGAAATTCCTCGTCGATATCGGTCCTGCCCCTGGTGATCCTGGATATATTCTCACGGAACGAATCCCGGGTTTTGGTCAACCCTTCTTTCAGCCGCGATATTTTCAGCTTGTCAAAAAAACCCATATGAAAAAACCAATAATCTATGTTACATACACATACAACCTAAACTGAGCGTCCCGACGTGTCGGGATACAGCGGCATTCCCTGTGCCCCGCATCTCCCCCGTGAAATCAGACTGGATATTTCACAGGGCTCGGCAATCGCTCAATTCAGGATAACAGGAACGTTCCACGGATTTTCAACCCGGAACATGAATTTACTGAAAATGTCTTTGAAACCTATTGCAGATATCGGCGAATTCGGACTGATAGAGCGTATCTCCTCGATTGTCTCGCCCTCACTTGAGTCATCACCGAAACTGATCGAAGGAATCGGTGACGATTGCGCGGTATACGAGCTCTCTTCCAGGACGTTTCAGGTCGTGACCACCGACCTTTTGATCGAAGAGATTCATTTCGATCTTCTGACAACGCCTGTCCAGCACCTCGGCAGCAAAGCGCTGAGTGTCAACGTCTCGGACATTTGCGCGATGAACGCAAAGCCATGCTACGCCCTGACCTCGATCGCCCTGCCCCCCAAAACTCCGGTAGAGTTTGTCGAAACGCTCTATCGGGGCATGAACGAAACCGCACTGCTCTATAACATGGCGCTTGCAGGCGGCGACACCTCCTCGTCAAAGGGGGGTATTGCGATATCGGTCATGGCTGCCGGGGAAATCGAAAAAGAACGTATTGCCTACCGGAAAGGCGCAGAGCCGGGGGACCTTATCTGTGTGACCGGCTCTCTCGGGGGCTCTGCCGCAGGGATGAGAGTGCTCATGCGGGAAAAAAACCTCATGCTCGAACATATCCGGAACGGTGAGCACTATGACAGGAACCTCATGAACAACCTCGGGGAATACGACAAGGCGATCAGCCAGCATCTCCTTCCGCCGGCACGGGTGGATATTGTCGCTTTCTTTGAGAAACACGCGATCGTCCCGACGTCGATGATCGATATCTCCGACGGTCTCGCCTCCGATATTGCCCACATCTGCAAGCGGTCGGGAGTCGGAGCGCAAATCGACGAAAGCCGTATCCCGATCCTTCCACAGGCACGGCTCATTGCCGATGAATTTCAGGATGAAGCACTCAACTTCGCACTCAGCGGGGGTGAAGACTACCAGTTGCTTTTCACCATCAAACCGCAACAGTTTGAAAAAATCGCCTCGCACCACGATATCAGTGTGATCGGCAAGATAACACCCGAGGACGAGGGGCTGCTCCTGAGGGACATCTACGGCATGACCATCGACCTGCAGACCATGGGAGGGTACAACCACTTCAGGGAGTAGTCAGCAAAGCGTTTTCATTGCCTTTACGACATCAAGAGGACCGATATCATGAAGGCACCGGTAGTGACCGTAGCGGCAGGTGCGCCGAAAGCAGGGAGCACAGGGCTCGTTGCTGAAGAGAACCGATGTTTTCGACCCGTTAGGCCGCGTCCATACCGGACTGGTGGAGCCGAAGATGCCTGCAACCGGTGTACCGAGAAACCCCGCAAGATGCATCAGGCCGGAATCGTTGGACACAACCAGGCGAGCCCCCGACATGATCGAAGCGGCTTCCGGCAGCGTTGTTTTCCCGGTAAGGTCGGTAACCCGGTCGGGCACCGCCTGCACCACGTCGGCGGCGGCCTGCCGATCCGATGCGGTTCCAAGAATGACAATGCGTTCTCCTTCCAAAAGGCGGGCGAGATCGGCAAAATACATCCATTTCTTTGCCGGACCGTACTCCGCACCGGGACAGAAAACCACGCTGCCGCGATAGGCGTGATCTGAAACGACAGGGCTCCCCTGCCAGAGTTCCGGTTCGGCAAACGGCACATCCAGAATTGCCGCGTATTCCCTGGTGATATGACAGTTCCTGTCCCTCAGGTTGCCCGGCAGCCGCTCGGTAAGCAGAAATCCACGCATTTCACGAGACAGGCCCCGCCTGCGGGGAATCCCGGTTCGATAGGCAAAAAGCGCTGAAGAAAAGGAGTAGGGCAGAAGAAAAATGCTGTCGAACATCCTTTGCCGAACCGCAGAAATCGTCGCTTTTCTTTCCTCGACCGTCCGGCGGGCATAGGTGATATGCGGCATTCCGCTGAGAACCTCGACCAGTTCAGCCATATGGCGGGGAACAAGCAGTGTTGTTCCGGCACGTCTTTCTTCAGGCATTTTCATGACGAGAGAAAGCGCCAGAAGCATATCGCCGATCCAGTTAGGCAGAAGAATGGCTGACTTGTTCATGGACAACAGAAGTACCGGCTGATCCGCCGAAAAAACATTCATCTCCTCGGAGGATACGCCTATCTTTGCTAATTTCCATGAAGATATTAAATTGCACGTCCTTTTACACGGCAGATGCTCGCCGAAGTGGCGGAACTGGTAGACGCCCAGGACTTAAAATCCTGTGTTCAGCAATGGACGTGCGGGTTCGATCCCCGCCTTCGGCACCAGAAACATGAACGTCATGACAGTCCTGTCAACCGAAACAGCCGGATTTCCTTCTCTTCTTCATCTACCTCTCACTCATTATTATCATGTCCCATGAGCACTGAACCGACAAAAATCATCCTTGCCGAGGATGAAATGCCCCGGCAATGGTACAACATCCAGGCCGATCTCCCTTCTCCCCTTCCTCTGCCGCTCGGCATGGACGGCAATCCCATCAGCCCCGACGACCTTGCCCCGGTCTTCCCGATGAACATCATCGAGCAGGAAGTCAGCACCGAGCGCTGGATCACCATCCCCGAAGAGGTTCGTGAAATTCTTACGCTCTGGCGTCCTTCGCCCCTTTACCGGGCAAAACGCCTTGAACAAGCGCTCGGTACGCCCGCGAAAATCTATTACAAAAACGAGGGGGTTTCACCTGCAGGAAGCCATAAACCCAACACCGCAGTCGCACAGGCCTATTACAACAGGGAATTCGGCATCAGATACCTGACCACTGAAACCGGTGCCGGTCAGTGGGGCAGCGCCCTTGCCATGAGCTGCAAACTGATCGGGATCGAGTGCAAAGTCTTTATGGTCCGCATCAGTTTTGACCAGAAACCGTTCAGAAAGATCATGATGAAAACCTGGGGTGCGGACTGTATCCCCAGCCCGAGCGATACAACCGGGATAGGAAGAAAAATCCTCTCGGAACAGCCGGATACACCGGGAAGTCTCGGCATAGCGATCAGCGAAGCGATCGAGGAGGCGGTCAAAAGGGACGATACCCGCTACTCGCTCGGCAGCGTGCTGAACCACGTCATGCTGCACCAGACCGTTATCGGTCTCGAAGCACAAAAACAGTTCGATAAGATAAACGCCTATCCCGACGTCGTTATCGGGTGTGCCGGCGGTGGCTCGAACTTTGCGGGCATCAGCTTTCCTTTCGTCCACGACAAGATCAACGGCAAGGATATCAGGATCATCGCAACCGAGCCGGAAGCCTGCCCGACCCTCACCAGGGGACCCTACGTCTACGATTCGGGAGACGTGGCCAAAATGACCCCGCTCCTTGCCATGCACAGCCTGGGTCACGGTTTCATCCCTCCGGCAATCCATGCAGGCGGACTTCGGTACCACGGCATGGCTCCGCTGGTAAGCCATGTCCTCAAACACAACCTGATCGAGGCAAGCGCACTGCCGCAAACCGAATGCTACCAGGCAGCGCTGCTTTTTGCACATACGGAAGGTTTTATTCCGGCCCCGGAAACATCGCACGCCATAGCCCAGACTATTCGCGAAGCAAAACAGGCAAAGGAAGAAGGCAGGGAAAAAGTCATCCTCATGAACTGGTCGGGGCACGGGCTGATGGACCTGCAGGGCTATGATGCCTTCATGTCCGGAAAACTCGAAGACTACGCCCTGCCGGATGAACTCCTGCAGCAATCGCTCGCGGACCTGAAAGATCACCCGAAACCGTGAGGAATAGTGAATAGTAACAAGTGACGAGTGACCAGAAGAAAGAGGCAGGGGTAGCTGAACCGACAAGTATCATATGACAACACAAAAAAAATGAGAAACAGCAGGGACGGGTTTGAAGCCCTCCCTGGGGAGACAAATGTTCAGTTGTTTGAAGAAGTTTTCCTGACCTTCGCTTAAACCGACCTCCGTACGGGCGGGTTTCAAACCCGCCCCTACATTCTTCTTACTCAGCATTCGTTGCTCAGCACTTAAATCATACTCCTGCGAACGAAGTGAGCTACTCCTTACTCCTGCGAGCCAGAGCGAGCTAATCCTGCGCACAAAGTGCGCTATTCCTTACTCCTTCCCGTCACTCGTCACTTGTTTCTCGTCACTAAAAAAGGGGGTTGACCGAGGTCAACCGCCTTTTTTCTCACTTCTCCTTCCCACCGGCAAGCTCTTCATCGATCGATGCTTTCTGTTTGCTTTTTTTCGAACTGTCCGAAGCTTTCGTAAACTTCAGCTTGTCCTTCTTTTCATCATACGATATCCGTACGGTACTTCCTTCAGGGAACCTGCCTTTGAGCATCTCCTCGGCAAGAGGATCTTCGACATTCCGCTGCATTGCCCTTTTCAGCGGCCTTGCGCCGAACTTCTGGTCGTAGCCTTTCTCGACAAGGTATTCTTTGGCCTTGTTGTCGATCGTGACTTCGATGCCCATCTCGTGCAAACGCTTGAAGAGTTTTCCGGCAATGATATCGATAATCTCGAAAATGTGCTTTTTCTCGAGCTGATGGAAAACGATGGTATCGTCTATCCGGTTAAGAAATTCCGGGTTGAACACCCGTTTGAGTGCATCTTCCACCGTCGATTTCATCGACTTGTAACTGCTCTCTGAGGCATCAGTCGAAGCAAATCCCATCCCGCCCCCGATACTCTTGATATCCTTGGCGCCGATATTGGAGGTCATGATGATGATCGTGTTCCTGAAATCCACCTTGCGGCCGAGACCGTCTGTCAGGACTCCTTCATCGAGAACCTGAAGCAGAATATTGAAGACATCAGGATGCGCCTTCTCGATTTCATCGATCAGAACGACAGAGTATGGTTTTCTGCGAACCTTTTCGGTCAACTGCCCGCCTTCCTCATAACCGACGTATCCGGGAGGAGCACCTACAAGGCGGCTTACGGAGAACTTCTCCATGTATTCGCTCATGTCCGCCCTGATAAGCGCATCTTCACTGTCAAAAATATAGCGTGTCAGCGCCTTGGCAAGCTCGGTCTTGCCGACACCTGTAGGCCCGAGAAAAATGAACGATCCTATTGGTCTTGCAGGATCCTTGAGGCCTGCCCTTGTTCGCTGTATCGCCTTGGTGACCTTCTCGATCGCTTCGTCCTGCCCGATAACCTCCTTTTTGAGTTCTTCAGCCATGTTGAGCAGCCTCTTCGACTCGGACTGCGCCACTTTTATGACCGGAATTCCGGTCATCATGGCGACAACGGACGAAATGTCGGGTTCGGTGACATCATAGACCGTATCGGCTGCCCGTTCCTCCCATTCCAGCTTGGCTGTTTCGAGCGATTCGAGCAGGGTTTTCTCCTTGTCCCGAAGTTTGGCGGCCTCCTCAAAGTTCTGCATCCTGACAACGCGGTTTTTCTCGGACTTGATCTCTTCGACAGCCTGCTCGAGATCAAGGATATTCTTGGGAACATGGATGTTGCTCAAATGCACCCTTGCACCGGCCTCGTCCATCACATCGATCGCCTTGTCAGGCAGGTAGCGGTCGGTAATATACCGTTCGGACAGTTTCACCGATTTTTCGATCGCCTCATCATCGTAACGGACATGGTGATGCGCTTCATACTTGCTCTTGATGTTATGAAGAATCTGAATGGTTTCATCGACAGTCGTCGGTTCGACCATAATTTTCTGGAAACGCCTGTCAAGCGCACCGTCTTTTTCGATGTATTGCCGATATTCGTCGAGAGTCGTCGCGCCGATACACTGCAGTTCCCCCCTTGCCAGCGCAGGCTTGAAAATATTGCTTGCGTCAAGCGAGCCTGAAGCACCTCCGGCACCGATAATGGTGTGCAACTCATCGATAAAGAGAATAACGTCGCGTGAGCGCTCCAGTTCGTTCATGAGCGCCTTCATTCGCTCCTCGAACTGTCCCCGGTACTTTGTACCGGCAACAAGCGCGGCAAGATCGAGAGCGACCACCCTTTTGTCGTAGAGAATCCTTGACACCTTGCGCTGGACGATCTTCAAGGCGAGTCCCTCGGCGATCGCCGTTTTCCCGACACCGGGCTCACCGATCAGAACCGGATTGTTTTTTTTCCTGCGGCTCAGCACCTGCGCGACCCTTTCGATCTCTTTTTCCCTGCCGATGATCGGATCAAGCTTGTCGTCCATTGCAAGCCTGGTGATATCCCTTCCGAAATTGTCGAGAACAGGGGTTTTTGTCCGCTCCCCTCTTTTGGATTCGGATTTCTTGGACATTTTTTCGGGACCTGACGAAAAGGCGCCTTCCATGGGAGGCTCACCGGGTTCGCTTTTCCCGCTTGTGATCGTCACCAGTTCATCCCTCACGGCATCGTATGACACCCCGAACTGTTCCAGAATCTGCGCAGCCACATTGTCCTCCCCTTTCAGAATGGAAAGGAGAAGGTGTTCTGTCCCGATGATATTCGATTTACAGATTTTCGCTTCGAGATAGGTTATCTTGAGTACCTTTTCAGCCTGCTTTGTCAGCGGTACGTTCCCCATCTGTGAAGCAGCCACCTTCTGATGGGTGCTTTCCTCGATTTTCTGCTTGAGTTTGAAAAGATCGATATTGAGGTTCTTAAGAATTCTTGCTGCAATACCTTCACCTTCCTTTATCAGGCCGAGAAGCAAATGTTCCGTTCCTATATAGTCATGGCCAAGCCGTAACGCCTCTTCCCTGCTGTGGCGAATAACTTCCTGAACCCTGTTTGAAAAATTGCCGTCCATTCTACTGCTTTGTATATATGATGTTGAATAAAGGTATCTTTGCATCTCTACACCAACGCATAACCTCTGCACTGAAATCCGGATCAAGCCGAAAAAGGGGGGATGCTTGATCCCTCGTCAGAATTATTATATAAAGATAGCCTGTCAAAACCAATTAACGTAAAGCAAAACAGCTATACCATGTTAAAGGTTTCTGTTCCTCATGTAGTGACAAGTGGCGAGAAAATCGTTGAATTGTTTATTTGTTGAATTGTTCGGGAAAACTGTAGGGGCAAACCTGTGTGTTTGCCTTGATTTCGATACCGATCCAGGGCTCAATCACTGAAAGAAATCAAGGAATTATTCAGGTTAGATCGTTTTGGGAAGGAAAAAAAGTCTCCAGATTATTCGCTGTTTTTTGACTTTTCACTTTTGAATTTTGACTTTCTCTCAAGAATGGACATAACACATATATTCATAGATGATAACAATCCGGCACACCGGGAACTGTCGATCTACAGGACGGGAGCGATCAGCCGGGTACGCCTTACCGACAGTACCTACCGTACCTACGGTACCCTGGAACTGTCGGCACATAACCATACAGCCCTGTTTCACTACGGCATCGTCGAGTCCCTCAATGAACTGCCGTTTGTATCGGAAACAGGTCACGGTCTCGACAGTTGGGATGAAGCCTTTCTGCACCACACCCAGCTTGAGCGATTGCGTTCGATCCTTGACGCAGAGAAAAAAAAGATACCGCCGGAAAAAAAAGAAAAGACTCTCCTCGGCTGGCATGACAGCCCTGTTGCAGCCGCCTACTGGAGAACAATAGATCCGCTGGAGTTTCTGAACTTTCTCGAAACAATGGAACGGTTCGTCACGGAGGCTATCAAGGACGGCTATGACCTTGAATTCATACTCTGAATCTCCTCGCCGCCCGTCCTGACACCCCATGGCCCGGGCAGACCCGAAAAAAGAAGGCAATCATGTCAACCTAAAACCTCAACGCAATCCCTGTAAGCCAGGTCGTATCGGTTTCCTGATCGTTCAAGCCCCATTTCACACCGGCATCCACATCGAAGTCTTCGGTCACCGAATAGATAAGGCCGCCAAGCATAAAGGCCGGATGCTGTTCCGCTCCTTTTTCAGGGTTGGTGTGCAGCCCTATGTCCCACACCCCTGTCATATCGGCGGTAATATTGATCTGTCCGGCAAATGAAGTCTGCCATATATCGTTTCGAAACAGAAGAGCGTCTTCCTGGAGACCATATTCGTTCCTGGTATAGGCCAGGTTGAGATGAAGCGCTCCAAGCACTCCTTCCTTGGATACGATCAGCGTTCCTCCTCCGGAAACCTTGCCGTTACCCAATCCTTTATTGTCGTCCCCTGTGGGCAGCGTCAGGCCGGGTTTGAAGGCTATGCTGAGCCCCCTGTCTTCATACTCGAAAAAACGCCACTTGACCTCAAAGGCAAGGTCTCCCGGCCCATCCTCCTCGGCAAGGACAAGCCCGTTCTCTTTTATCCTGTACCACATGAAGGGCATGCTCAGCACCAGGTCGACATTATCAGCAATTCCGTAACTCAACGCGGCGGACGCTTCGCCTGTTGTTTCTTTCAACCCGCCTTCTTCATCGTCTCCCAGCTCACCGGTAACTTCAAGCTGAAACCTGCCGACCCCCTGCGTTCCCGTATCGTCGGTAACCAGCGGGTGGGCTGCAAACAAAGGCGAAAAAGAGAATACCAGCAACAGCACCGGAATCGATAACCGGAACAGAGACATCGCCATAGAGTATACTTTTTGCTTCATGAGGCGTCTGATTAGATGTTTACCGGCTCACTCCGGCAGTTCCGTCGGATCGGGCACCCGAAAACGGTAACCGAGCATCCTTTCAAGCCTCGTGCTGTCGATAATCTTGAAAAGCATACCGCTCATTACTGATCCGCAAATGACTCAATATACATTTTCAAAGATCGAAAATCGGAAGAACCCTGATCCAGCGCTTTCCCTCCCAGAGGGCCGGTTATGCACCTGTTGATCACATCGTCGAGCTTAGGATTGTTTGGCGCCTGTTCAAGACCTTGCCCCCCGGGATGACAGCTTGCACAGCTTGACGCATTAAGCGAGGCGGCAAGACCAGGGTTGTTGAACAGCTTCATCCCATGCTCTGCCGACGGTCCGCTCCCGGTCCCGGAGCACGATGTGATCAGGACCACAGAAACAGAACAAACGAGTGTTGCAACAGTCAATTTCATGGTATCGTTTTTTGATGTATGGTAATTAAGCGCCGTACCATTGCTGTGTGCAATGGTACCTGGAATGGATTTAATTGATAAAATACATTAGCTTATCGTTGCCCAGGGATTATTCGAAAAAAAACACCGGCTTTTCATTGTCACTCTCAAAAGGGTCCAAACGTTTCATCCAATGAAAAAACACCAGGAATATCTACCCGGCATACTGATCGGCATTCTCATGTTTGTCATCGGATACGCTGTTTCGACGCTCACCAGAACATCATCCGACCTTACCGAAGTCAGCCCCGACATGTACCGGCCTGTGTTTGAAAACGAACATGTTCGCGCCCTTGAATTCACCCTCGAGCCCGGTCAGACTGAAAGCATGCACACCCATTCGAGCCCGGCGGTCATCTATTACATGAAAGATGCCGACTATGTACACACCACTGAAGAAGGTGTCGCACACCACGTATCAGTCAAAGCCGGCGAGGCAGTCTGGAGAGAACGGGTTACCCATGAAGTCACCAATACCGGTACAACGGATGTAAACTGCCTTGTCGTTGAAATAAAACTGGCAAGGGAGCATTGACGGGCATACTGCCGGTTTATCCTTCTTCTTTTGCATGTGCGGCCACCTTTTGAAGGAAGAGCTGGGTACATATCGGACCGAAAATCTCGAAAATCACTGTTGTGCTGATAATGATGGACAACAGGAGGTCGGCTGCTTCGGGAAATTTGGTTGCCGCCACGAGAGCCATACCCATCGACGCCCCTGCCTGGGGAAGCATAGCTGAACCCACCCATTCCAGGCCCTTGCCATGGCTTCCTGAAGCCTTGCTCCATGCCATCCCCCCAAGCACTTTCCCGACCGAACGCAACAGCACAAAAGCCAGCCCGGCCAAACCGATTTCGGGTAAATGGCTGACCTCCAGTTCGGCCCCTGCAAAAATAAAGAAAAAGACAAGGAACGGCCATTCAACGCTTTCGATAACTTCAAACGGGTCCTCATACGATTTTCTCGGATAATTGACGATCACAGCGCCCATAGCGATCGATGAGAGGAGAAACGACACTTCGAGCCACATCGACAGCCCGCCGCAGACCAGGATCATACCGACAGTCTCGCTCAGCATCGGCTTGCCGGGCTTGGTAAGACTGGCCAGATACGCGGTCATCCATCCAAGAACCCCACCGAGCACAATCCCGCCGCCGATTTCCCATGAGGCATGCAGGATGGGTGTCAAAAGGTCCTGGTGCGCAAAAAGCACATTGACAACGGCGATACCAAGGCTGAACAGGACAAGGCTCCATGCTTCCACCGGGGCGACGACCGATAACAGGAGATCGGAAACAGGGCCTTTAATCTGCGATTCCTTGATCGTGTCAAACGTTGCCGCGGGAGCGGTCGCAGAGGCGATACAGCCAAGTATGATGGCGTGTTCAATATCCATGCCAACGAGAATAAGCCCCAAAATGACCACCGCAGAAACAATAACCGTCAGGCATAGCGAGAGAAAAAGGATTTTCATGCCGGATTTCTTCAGCGTTTCCAGGGTAAAACGCCCCCCGAGCAGAAAACCGATGATAAGCAGCGTTACATTTGCGATAAGGTCGAATTGCTCGGAAAGAAACGGCAGGACAAAGTCGAAACCGTCCCTCCCGACCACAATTCCAAGAAGGATCAGCAGGGTAACTCTCGGCAGGATTGTTTTTCTACCGACAAAATCCGTTACATAACCCAGAATAAGGGCGCCGCCCAGAATAAGAAGAAATTGTGCTGGATTCATGGTTTTCCGATTGTATTGTCAAACGAGCCCCTTGAAACCGATTCCCCTGTATATGACCATATCCTGTCCTGATCGACCATCCGGGTAGCAGCCGTCTGTATTCCTTCCCTTATGAAAGCTTTTCTCGATTTCTCTGCCATGAAGGAAAATGGTCGTAATATATCCTTTGAAATATAGACAAAAAACACACTTGACGCCTTGACTTAAGCGTAAAGTTCACAACGAGACAATACATTTCTTCAGGCGCCTTTAAGAAGCGTCGCGGGAGTTATGAGAGCAAGGCGAACGGAGTCCCGATAAAATCGGGATAAACTTCAAAACCGGAGCGTACACGTAAGTGTGTGAGGATTCCGATCCCGACAAGTCGGGACAACGCAGCTATCGAAACTTGCAGCAGTTTCTTCGGGGCGCTCCTATTCTTTCTCTACAAGATACTTCCAGTACTTCATCGGCATGAATGAACGCTGCAGTTGCGGGTTCTTCCTTTCCGGAATGGCGATGTGGGAAAAAAACGCCTTCCAGAGCTTTCTCACCTCATGCTCTTCAGACGCAAGTTCCGGCGAACGGAACGATTCAAGCGTACCGTACTCAAGGGCATTTCCGTCCCAGTGAGAAACCAGGGAGCGCTTCACATCGTAGATAAACCACTCCTGGGTCCGGAGCCGTCCTCTGAAAAAGACCGACAACGGTTGAATGATGTTGAAATCGGGCTCCAGTTGCGCAAGGTACGAGCCATCTTCCAGCATGGCAAAGCGAAGAAGCCCCTTGAAACGGTGTACTTCACGAGATACCTTCCGGGCCAGGAAATGCACGGCATGAACGTCGGGATGGTTCAGGTTACCTTCAACAGCGCTTCCGTGAACCGACACCAGGTGGATATAGTGAAGCAGGAATGTTGCCATGTCCGCCCGTTCCGAAAAGATACAGTACATGACCTGACGAGCATTGTCAGGGTAGGCTGCAGAAAAGCGGCGCATAAGCACTTCCGCCCGTTCACTGCTGGTTGCAATAAACTGTCCTTCGTCAAACAACATTTGCTCCTGAACCTCCAGTTCAATCGACTGCGGATCAGATTCATGGCGAAGAATATGGTCGATCGCGGAAAAAAGCCCCTCGGTCGTGCCGTCGTAACGATAGCGGATCATTGGTGGATAGTGACAAGTAACGAGTTTGCATACCCTGCCATTAGGGCGAAAGATTTTTCGCCCCTACAGATAATTGCCCCGACCTTTCAGCGAGGCTGTCTCATAAGTCATACATTTTGTCTTTTTATAGTCATCCTCGGGCTTCTTCCGGGGATCCATCTTCCCGCCAAAGTCAGTATGGATGCCGCATCAAGTGCGGCATGACTC
>JANQMO010000077.1 GCA_028280025.1 Chlorobium sp.
CAAGTCAGGTCTGAGCAGGCTCTTGATGGGGAGTGTCGCCGAATCGGTGGTGCGCAAGGCGACATGCCCCGTGCTGATCGTCAAGGCTGAAGAAAAAGAATTTATCGAGGATTCCGAATGACGGTATCCACCAGTTGTTTCGCGCCGGAAAACGGACTGATGTTTCCTTTTTCGACGGCAGACGCAACGATCGGGTACAATGACCTGACCGTTTCCTTGTTATGGAAGGCCTGTACAAGCTGCCGGTCGGTTTCTGCGCGCAGAAGACGGATGCGCTGCTCTTGACGGTTTTTTTCAAAGTCACCGCTTTTTTTAAGCGTGTCGGTGAAAAACCGGATGTTCCTCCACAACTCCTCAATACCGTTGCCGGCCATCGCCGAGGTGAGCATGACCCGGGGTTCCCATCCCGGGTATTTTTTTTGCAGGAGTTTCAATGACGATTCACATGCCGCGCGTGCGAAGTGCACACTTTTTTGTTCTGCCTCGTCAATTTTTGTCACTGCAATTCCGTCTGCAATTTCCATGATGCCCCGTTTGATTCCCTGCAGTTCGTCGCCGGATCCCGGAAGAACCAGGAGGAGAATGTAATCCACCATCGATGCAATGCCGATTTCCGACTGGCCGACCCCGACCGTTTCAACGATGATAACGTTATAACCGGCGGCTTCGCAAAGAAGAATTGCTTCATGGGTTTTGGGAGAGGTTCCCCCGAGGTATCCCGACGATGGTGAGGGCCGGATATATACCTCCTTCCGGCTTGCGAGTTTTTCCATGCGGGCTTTGTCACCAAGGATGCTTCCTCCCGACCGTTCGCTGCTCGGGTCGATGGCCAGGATCGCGATACGGTTGTCCGGATTCTTGAGGATTTCAAGACCGAGTGATTCGATCAGGGTGCTTTTGCCTGTTCCCGGAGGACCTGTTATCCCGATGCGCAATGACCGCGTTGGTGAGGGGAGGCAGCTGTCCAGGATGTTATGGGCTGTTTCCTGATGGTCGGGCCTGGATGATTCAATGAGAGTGATGGCCCGGCCGAGAGCTCCCCGGTCACCTTCCATGATAAGGCCGACCGTTTCTTCAACGGGTATATGTTTCCTCGAACCGGGCATGCTGTGCGTTTTTATTGTCAGGAGTTGCCGGCAGACGTGCTGTTGCCGGCAAGGATGTTCAGGATGGATACGGCGGCTTTGGCAATGACCGTTCCCGGCCCGAATACCTTTGTCACGCCGGAATCGAGAAGAAACCTGTAATCTTTTTCAGGGATGACCCCGCCGGCGATGACAAGGATATCGTTCCTGCCGGCATTGCGCAGTCCTTCGATCACTGCAGGAACGAGCGTTTTATGGCCGCCGGCAAGGCTCGATATGCCGACAAGATGGACATCGTTGTCGAGCGCCTGACGGACAATTTCATCGGGTGTCTGGAAAAGCGGGCTGATATCGACATCGAAACCGATGTCGGCAAAAGCGGCGGCAATGACTTTTGCGCCGCGGTCATGACCGTCCTGGCCGATTTTTGCAACCAGAATCCTGGGCCGCCGGCCCTCCTGTTCAGCATATGAGTCGGCAAGAAGCTGCGCCTCTTTGAATTCCCGGTTATCGTGCATGTGTGAAAGATAGACGTTGGTGTTGAGCTGAACGCTTGAACAGTATCGGCCGAAAGACTCTTCGAGAGCGTCGGAAATTTCGCCGAGCGTTGCACGTTCCCTGGCTGCAGCAATGGCCAGTTCCAGCAGGTTGCCTTTTCCTGACCGTGCCGAGCTTTTCAGGTTCTGAAGCGCTTCGTGAGCCTTTTCTCCGTCGCGGTTTTGCTTGATCCGATCCAGTTTTTCGATCTGTTGACGGAGGACTTCCGTGTTGTCAACCTCCAGGGTATCGAGCGTTGACGGGGAATCCGGCCTGAAACGGTTGATGCCGACGATGATATCGTCATGATTGTCAATACGGGCCTGTTTTTCTGTTGCAGCCTTTTCTATCCGGAGTTTCGGGAGTCCCTGTTCGATCGCGTTCACCATTCCGCCCATCTCTTCGATCTCTTCGATGATCTTCCAGGCTTTGGCTGCAAGTTCGCTGGTCAGGGATTCCACATAGTATGAGCCGCCCCAGGGGTCGATTGCACGGACAATATCGGTCTCTTCCTGGAGATAGAGCTGGGTGTTGCGGGCGATTCCTGCCGAGAAAACAGACGGCAGTGCAATGGCTTCATCGAGCGCATTGGTGTGCAGCGACTGTGTATGTCCCTGAACCGCCGCGAGAGCCTCGACACAGGTGCGCGTTACATTATTGAAAGGATCCTGTTCCGTGAGGCTCCAGCCGGAGGTCTGGCAATGCGACCGAAGCATAAGGGACTTGGCCTTGCCGGGATTGAAACGCCGGACGATTTTTGCCCAGAGCATTCGTGCCGCTCTCAGTTTGGCGATTTCGGTGAAAAAGTTCATGCCGATTCCCCAGAAGAAGGAAAGGCGGGGGGCAAAATCATCGATTTGAAGCCCTGCATCGAGTCCGGTACGGATATATTCGAGTCCGTCGGCTAACGTAAAGGCGAGTTCGAGGTCCGCTGTCGCACCTGCTTCCTGCATGTGATAACCCGAGATACTGATGGAGTTGAACTTCGGCATGCTGGCCGAAGCGTAACGGAAAATATCGGCAATGATCCTCATTGACGATGCAGGGGGATAAATAAAGGTGTTGCGAACCATGAACTCTTTGAGGATATCGTTCTGTATGGTTCCGCTGAGCTTTTCGGGCGGCACACCCTGTTGTTCGGCGGCAACGATATAGAATGCCATAACAGGAAGCACCGCTCCGTTCATGGTCATCGACACAGACATGCTGTCAAGCGGTATGCCGTCAAACAGAATGTTCATGTCTTCAACGCTGTCTATGGCCACGCCCGCTTTGCCGACATCTCCGACAACCCTCGGGTGATCGGAGTCGTATCCCCTGTGTGTCGGGAGGTCGAAAGCGACCGAAAGACCTTTCTGGCCGGCGGCAAGGTTCTGACGGTAGAATTCGTTTGATTGTTCGGCGGTTGAAAAGCCGGCATACTGCCGAATGGTCCAGGGCCTCCGGGTATACATGGTTGTATACGGCCCGGCGTTGAAGGGCGGAAAACCCGGCGCGAAACGAAGCTGCTCCAGATGAGCGGTATCGGCTTGATCATAGCGGTTCCGGATCGCGATTCCTTCAGGAGTCAATCGCCGGTCTTGTTTTTTTTCCGGGGTTTCAGAGGGATTCTTTTCCGGACTGCCGGAACGTGCCGGGTCTTTTCTGTTCCGGCTTTCTCGTTCCGGGGAGTAGTTTTGGTCAAGGATCGCACGTGCTTTGGAGGTAAGCTCACGAGTGAGGTTCTCTATGTAGGCAGAGCCTGCTGCAGGATCAACGACATGGTCAAGCATGCTCTCATGCCGGAGAATATGGTGTATGTTGAGGGAAAGCCGTTCTGCTGTTTCCCTGTCATAAGCGGTGCCGTTGCAGCAGGACGGGATCAGGAGCGTGTCACATCCTCCAAGGACAGCCGAGGCGGCCTGGGTGGTAAGGACAACAAGAGAGTTTTCCGGGTCGTCACGGTATGGTTCGCCTGGATCGAGGCGAACGATAAGCTCCGGAACCGTTAGAGAATTTTCCGTTTCACTTCTGGAAACAGCATCTTTCCAGAGACGTCGGAATGCACGGATTTTTGCTGTTTCCAGGAAGAAGGAACGTCCTGACGTCAGGGTTACCGTTGTTGTGCCGGAAATGAGAGCTTTTCTCCGGGTGACAGCGGGATGCTTTGTGAGCGTTTCAAAGGCGGCAATTGAACGGGCGATTTCTTCAGCGGGTGTAAGAGCTGCGCCGGCAGCATGCAGGACATCAATTCCCAGGACATGAAAACGCGGAAGCTGTTCGGACAGGTCCAGTAAATGATCCGATACCATGAGATTGTCTGTCAGCCCCCCCCGGTTGACGGAAAATCCGTCGATAGCTGCAGCATCGGCAAGAAGGTGTTCGGCAGAACCGGCGCCGGAAAACGAAACCCGGGCGGCGTTGCAATCGATATCACGCAGAAGACGTTCGAGAAACAGGGTATCAGGCTCTTTTTGTGAAGAGAGGTTGAAAATGACGGTTTCTGCTCCGTTCATAAGGTGACGATGCGCGTTCACGGAAGCCTCATCCGGATGCCGAGCGTCAATTTCAATCCCGATATTCCATGAATTATTGCGTTGAGACCGATATGACGCGGAATCGTCGGGTGATGGATCGGAGGGGCTGTACCAGGGTTCCTGCCTGAAACCGTCCGGCGTCTCCCAGACGATCGAATCATAGCTGTCGGTTTTGATATCCCTCCTGACCTGCTGTTTCCACTCTTCTTTCGTTACCGGGCGGAATTCTTCAAACATAGGACATGATGCCTGTGCGTTCATGGTAGACTTTGCAGGAGCAGCAAAAGCTCCTGTTACGGTTTGTGTTCCGGATGGCCGTTTTCGATAATCCCGGCAATTTTTTGCCGGAGATTTTCGGGTTTGACGATATGCTTTGCGTGTCCCAGCTCTTTCAGCCAGCTGGTTGTCTGAAAGTCAGGGGAGGTTTTTTTCCCTGTATACTGTTCAATGACCCGTTTTCCCGAGAATCCGATGTTTCCTGCCTTATACTCGAACAACTGGATACCGCGGGAACCGATGCCTATAGCCACTCCTCCAAGGGTCGGGTCGGTGATGACGGTGATCACCGGGAGCGAGGCTCTCTCCACCCTGGACAGGGCTACGTGCACCTTGGGTATGCTGACCATTGAGGAGCAGCCTTCATGCATGCGGGCTCCGCCTCCGGCGGCCTGCAGAATCATCGGGCATCGCCGATCGAGTGCAATTTCAGCGGCACGCCAGATCTTTTCTCCTGTTGCCATGCAGAAGGAGCCGCCGAGGAAGCCGAAATCGGTTGCACAGAATACCACGTCATGCCCGGAGACAGTACCGTCGCCGGTGATGAACGCCGAGGCCATGCCTGTTGCAAGACGGGCTTTTTCAAGTTTTGCCTGATATTCCGGAAAGTCGAGGATGTCCCGGTCGACCAGATGCCGGGTATCGGGGTGTTCGCAGAACGAGTGCCGGTCGAGGACCAGATGTATATAATCTCTGGCCGAAAGACGGGTATAGCGGAATCCGCAATCGGGACAGACATTATTGTTGTCCGCAAGGGCGGGGAAATAGACCGGGTCGTAGATTCTTTTTCCGTCAACAGGGTTCCTGCAGCCTTTGTGCCGTTTGATGAATTGGTAGCCGGAAGGATTTGCGAGACAGCGGGAAACGTTTTTTTCGAAACGGGCGAAATCTTTTTCAGCAATTTCGTTCCATTGACCGATTGTTCTCCAGCGTTCAGTCCTTGCGGAGAATATCTTGTCTGATGGGATCGAGCTGAGCGCCATGGCTTCTTTTGCCAGTGCTGTTTTCAGGGATTGTTTGGCAGCAGCGGGAAAACGGTGGGCGGGACCTTCGGGTTCGCTGACAAGCGTGTCGACGATGCCTTGCTCCAGCGCATCTCCTGCCGATATTCTTGATATTTCTGCAGCATGGTCTGCCTTGGCTCTCGTTCTGAACAGGATCGAGGAGCATGCTTCGGGCGAGATCACAAGGTACGTGGCGTGTTCCATGGCAAGAACCCTGTCACAGCCGGAAAGGGCTATTGCGCCTCCGCTGCAGCCGCGGTTGAGGATGACCGATATTGTCGGTACGGGGGTTTCGGCCAGCGCCTGCATGCATTTGCCGATTTTCCAGGCTATGCCTCCTGCTTCAGCCTCTTCAGTCGGGTCTGCACCAGGGGTGTCGATCATGGTAATGATGAGCCTGTTCTCTTTTTCGGCAAGCCCTATCGCCTGAAGGGCACGTTGATAGGAGGCAGGGGTTGGCATTCCCTGGTTCCACTGCATTGCCAGTCCGTAATCCTGCATCAGTTCCGTAAGTTCTTCGAAACTGGAGGTGGGCGCGGACTGCTGTCCGATCAGCATGACTTCCAGGGAGCCTTTCGGGGTTTCCAGCATAGCCCGGTGTGTCTGGATCAGGCAGGCACCGTGGTCGTCATTGTTACAGCACTCTTCGACATTGTCGAAAATGTCAAGGTAATCGAGATATTTGGGGCGTTCGGGGTGAAACGAAAGCTTGTACTTTTCGAACGCGCTCAGACGCAGGATTGTCTCAGGCGTATAGCTGAAATCCTCATGTTTTTCAAAGGGGAGAAAAAAATGCTTCACGGCAGCTCAATCATGGATCTTCTGGACGAATTCGACAAGAACCTTTCCGGTGTCTTTGGGGTTGAAAAATACGATTTTTTTCTTTCCCGCGCCTTCAGAAGGGGGCGAAAGCGGAAGAAGGTTCTCTTCGGCTGTCCTCCTGATTTCAGCCTCGAGGTCATCGGTTTCCAGCGAGATATGGTGGAGACCCTCTCCGCGTTTTTCCAGGAACCGTGCAATCGGGCTTGTCGGGTCGAGCGGTTCCAGGAGCTCGATTTTCGAACCGCCGATCTGAATGAACGCGACCCTCACCTTTTCCGACACGACCTCTTCGATCCGGATCTGGTTGCCGGAGGCTCCGGTAAGGGTTCTGAACCGTTCAAGCGATTCATCGAGGTTTTTCACCGCGATGGCAATATGGTCAATGTTCGAGATCATCAGCAGCTGTTGATTTGTTGAGTCGTTTAACTGTTGAGTATTACAAGCATTTCAATATTTTTTTTCATGCAAAGTGCTTGCCGGCTGATGACTGCCTACTGTCGACTGTGAACTGCCCACTGCCGACTATTTCTGGGCGTACCCCATCGTCTGCAGTGCAGCCTTGATCTCATCGAGAATTACAGGATCGTCGATTGTCGCCGGCATGGTATACTCTTCGCTGTTTGCGATCTTTCTCATGGTGCCCCTGAGAATTTTTCCGGATCGTGTTTTCGGCAGCCTTTCGACGATGACCGCCTTTTTAAAGGACGCGACAGGCCCGATATTTTCCCTTACATACTCGATGACGTGTTTGACGATCTGTGCATGGGGAGTGTCTACCCCGGATTTGAGAACAAGGAACCCGACAGGGACTTCGCCTTTGAGGTCATCGGCGACACCGATGACGGCGCTTTCCGCCACATCGGGATGCGCGCAGAGTTCCGCTTCGATGGCGCCTGTGGAAAGACGGTGACCGGCAACGTTGATGATGTCGTCGGTACGGGACATGATGAAAAGGTAACCGTCTTCATCGATGTATCCTGCATCGCTGGTGAGGTAGTTGCCGGGATATTTCGACATGTAACTGTCGATAAACAGGTTGTCGGCTTTCCAGAGCGTCAGCATCGTACCCGGAGGAAGGGGATGCCCGATGACGATGTCGCCCATCTGTCCGGCAGGCAGGGATTCTCCGTCCTGGTTGACCACCTTGACATCGTAGCCGGGCACGGCTTTCGAGGCGGATCCGTATTTGACGTCTCCCGGTTCGATTCCCTGACAGTTTGCTGCGATTGCCCAGCCGGTTTCGGTTTGCCACCAGTGGTCGATAACCGGTACGTTCAGATGTTCTTCCGCCCATTTGACCGTATCGGGATCGGCACGTTCACCGGCAAGGAACAAGGTTCTGAACCCGGTCAGGTCATGCTTCCTGATATAGGTTCCTTTCGGGTCTTCTTTTTTGATCGCCCTGAATGCCGTCGGGGCGGTGAAGAACACCGAGACGTTGTATTCCTCGATAATCCTCCAGAAAACACCGGGATCGGGGGTTCCGACCGGCTTGCCTTCGAAAATGATTGTGGCGTTGCCGTTAAGAAGCGGGCCGTAAACGATATAGGAGTGACCGACAACCCAGCCGATATCGCTCGCTGCCCAGTAGGTTTCTCCCGGTTTGACGCCGTAGACGTGTTCCATGCTCCATTTGAGCGCAACCATATGTCCGCCGTTGTCCCGCACGACGCCTTTCGGCTTGCCGGTTGTTCCGGATGTGTACAGGATATAGAGCGGATCGGACGACTCGACGGGCACGCAGGGGGCGGGTTCTGCACCGAGCAGGGCCTGTTTCCAGGTCAGGTCACGCTCTTCGTTCAGTTGTGCTTTCAGGCGGTCTCTCTGGTGGATGATGCAGATTTCAGGTTTGAAGTGGGCAAGTTCGATGGCAAAATCCAGCAGGCGCTTGTAATCGATGACCTTGTCCCGTTCGATGCCGCACGAAGCCGAGATGATGACCTTGGGTTTGCAGTCGTCTATCCTGACGGCAAGTTCGTGGGAAGCGAATCCTCCGAACACGACGGAATGGATCGCTCCTATTCTGGCGCAGGCGAGCATGGCGATAACCGCTTCCGGGATCATCGGCATATAGATAATAACCCGGTCGCCTTTTCTGACGCCCCGCGATTGCAGCGCCCCTGCAAAAAGGGCGACTCTGTCACGGAATTCGCGGAACGTGTACCGTTCTTTTGCACCTGTCACCGGGCTGTCGTAGATGACCGCCGTTTCGCTGCCGCGGCCCTCGTCCACATGACGGTCGAGAGCGTTATAGCAGGTGTTGGTTATACCTCCTGCAAACCATCGGTAGAAAGGGGGATTGGCGTCGTCGAGCACATGGTGCCATTTCGTGTACCAATGCAGCTTTTCGGCGGCTTCCGCCCAGAACTTGTCGGGGCTTTCAATCGATTCCCTGTAGAAGGTTTCATAGGAGTGTTGCATGGTGCGGTAACGTTTTAGCGTTAGAAGGCAGGTTGTACGTTGTGCCGGAAAAAGGTGTGCCGGCATGCCCGGAGCTGCTGGAAAGAACCGATGCTGACTCTCCTCAACGGGCCGTGTAAAAAAATATTTTACGAAATCCCAGCCGGAAACCGTAATAAAAAGTCACGAGTTCTTGTCCCTGCAAGCGATCGATCCATATGAATGGATGCATGTATAAAGTGCCCTGAATTCGTCGATGGAGAGGGATTCGGCGCGCCTGCTCAGGTCGAACGATCTCACCATCGACAGGTCGTAGTGTTTTCTGAGGTTGTTCAGGAGCGTTTTTCTTCTTTGGGCAAAAGCGGTCCGGACAAAGTGCCGGTAATGCAGCTCATCACCGTCCAGCGGAGTTTTTTTCGGGACAATCCGCACAACGGCACTGTCGACATCGGGTTTGGGCCTGAAAACCTTCCTGCTTACCCTGAACAGGCAGGAAACGTCGCAGAACGTCTGCAACTGCACGGCCAGTATCCCGTACTCTTTCGTTCCTGGTGCTGCAATGAGGCGCTGGGCCACTTCGTACTGCATCATGAGTGTTTCGGAAGCGATATGCTGCCTGTTGTCGAGCAGCTTGAAGAGTATCGGGGAGGTGATCGAGTAGGGAATGTTTCCCATGACCGTGAGCGGGTTCTGGTCTGCGAGAACTGAAAGATCGACCTTCAGGAAATCGTCCTCGATCACGGTAACGGAAGGATATTCCCTGCGCATGAATGACGCAAGCGCATGATCTTTTTCAACTGCGGTGAAGGAGCCCGGTTCTGCGCCGAGTATTGCCGAACTCAGTGCTCCGAATCCGGGGCCGATCTCAACAACACGGCTTTCGGGGCCGATACCTGCCGAAAGAACGATTTTTCTGCAAATATTGCGGTCTGTCAGGAAGTTCTGGCCAAATTTTTTTTTTGCCGCTATTTCAGTATGCTTATATTCGACTTTTGTCATTTCAGCGGTTTCTCGTCACGATGGCAACAGGAGATAATCACTTTTTTACTTCACCCTGAACTGAGCGTTTCGGCACATGCTCACGACAGGTTTATGTTATTATTATACTATTGATCTGATGGCTGAACAAAACACCCTCGTCGAAGCTGCACAATACATATCCCGCGATTCTCTTGCAACCCGTAAAGGATTCGGCGAAGCGCTGCTTGAAATTGGACGGAACGACGATTCCGTCGTTGCGCTCTGTGCCGATCTTACCGGTTCGCTGCACATGCACCACTTCGAAAAAGAATTCCCGTCGCGTTATTTCCAGTCGGGAATCGCCGAGGCGAATATGATATCCATGGCTGCCGGACTCGCTGCAACAGGGAAAAAACCCTATGCGGGAACATTTGCGGCGTTTGCGTCAGGGAGGGTGTACGACCAGATTCGTCAATCAGTCTGCTATTCCCGCCTGAACGTCAAAATTTGTGCGTCGCACGCCGGGCTGACTCTTGGCGAGGACGGCGCGACGCATCAGATGCTTGAAGATATCGGGCTCATGAGAGGTCTTCCAGGGATGACCGTTATCGTTCCGGCGGATTACAGCGAGACAAAACGTGCCGTCAGGGCTCTTCATGCTCATGACGGACCTGCGTACCTGCGGTTCGGAAGACCGTCTGTTCCTGATTTTTCACTTGATGAGGACGGTTTCGAGATCGGGAAATCCATCGAGTTGCACTCAGGCAGGGATGTCACGGTCATTGCCTGCGGCATCATGGTGTGGAAAGCGCTGGAAGCGGCACGCATTCTCGAGCCGGAAGGCGTGACCGTCAGGGTTATCAACATGCATACGATCAAACCGGTCGATAAACTTGCGATTGTCCGTGCTGCAAACGATACCGGCGCCATCGTTACGGCCGAGGAACACCAGGTTCATAACGGTCTGGGAGACGCTGTGGCTCATGTCTGTGCTGAAAACATTCCTGTTCCGATCGAGATGGTCGGGGTGGAAGACTCTTTCGGGGAGTCAGGCAAGCCGGATGAGCTGATGAAAAAATACAAACTGACGACCGAGGATATTCTCGAGAAGATTTACCTGGCTTTGCGCAGGAAAATATGACCGGCTTACTGTTTAAGGAGCAGCAGCCGTACTTTTGGAATGAGTATCCGGTCCCGAAAACAGAACAGTTTTTTTGTGAAACAGAGTAACCGTCTTTTCTGTTGAATATGCTGTGCGGACGGCAGGAAAGATTATGAAAAGAGTCCGGGAACAAGTGATCAGTAGAAGGAGAGCGAGACTATGGCAATGCCTAATTTCAATGACATGATGAAGCAGCTCCAGCAGGCGGGAGCGAAGATGCAGGATGTACAGAAACAGCTTGAAAAAATTACTGCGGAGGGTGATGCGGGCGGCGGCATGGTCAGGGCAAAGGCCAGCGGCAAGCAGAAAGTGCTTTCGGTAACGATCGATCCCGAGATTCTCGATGATATCGAGATGGTCGAAGACCTCGTTGTTGCCGCTGTAAACACTGCACTGGAAAATGCCGCCGAAAAGGCGCGGCAGGAACTCTCGAAAGCTGCCGGCAGCATGCTTGGCGGTGAGGATCTGCTGAAAAACTTCAATTTCGGCCAGTAGGACCTAAATTGAGCGATTGTCGAGCATGCCGGAGATGTGAGGCACAGGGAATGCCGCTGTAGTGATCTACCGCAAGTTCCCTGTAACGAAGCAGATCCGGTATGATCGGCAATCCCGAAGGGTTTCAA
>JANQMO010000027.1 GCA_028280025.1 Chlorobium sp.
GTCCTATAGGACCTATAAGTACATCGGCCATCAATCATACTGCTTTTTCCCTCGCGAACCGGTCTCCGGTTTCCGGCCATCCGGTCTCCTTTCTTTCTCGTCTTTCCTAATACCTATTCCCCATTACCCACTACCTATCTTCCCCCATTTACGAATCACTATTCACGATTCTCTCATTCAGTACTCGGAACTCATTGCTCGTTGCTGTTCAACTGAGAACCGCGAACTGAGAACTTCCCCCTCCTTACTCCTATTTTCCTACACATTAAACCGGTACACGATAATATCGCCGTCCTTGACGGTATATTCCTTGCCTTCGGAACGCATTTTGCCGGCTTCTTTGGTTTTCTGTTCCGATCCGTATGCAATCATGTCATCATATGCGATAACTTCGGCGCGGATGAATCCTTTTTCAAAATCGGTATGGATAGCCCCGGCAGCTTCAGGTGCCGCTGCTCCCTTACGGATGGTCCAGGCGTGAACTTCCTTTTCTCCGGCGGTAAAGTATGTGTGCAGACCGAGCAGGTCGTAAGCTGTCCTGATGATACGGTCGAGGCCCGACATCTCGAGGCCGAGGCTTTCAAGGAATTCCGGGCGGTCTTCTTCCGGCAGTTCTGCGATTTCAGCTTCGGTACGGGCGCTGATGATAAGCGTTTTCGCTCCCTCCCTGCCGGCGATTTCCTCAACTGCAGCGGTATATGTGTTCCCGTCAGGCAAATCGCTGTCCGAGACATTTGCTGCGTAGAGGACAGGTTTTGCCGAGATCAGAAAGAACTGTTTGCCAAGCTGTTTTTCCTCTTCGGTTTCAAGAAGGGTTCGTGCCGGTAAGCCGTCTCCAAGCCCTTTGATGAGCTTTTCTGCAAGGTCAACGGCGGGGAGCAGCTCTTTTTCCTTCCTGGCGTTTTTCTTCAGCTTGTCGATTCTTTTTTCCATGCTCTCGAGATCGGCCAGTACAAGCTCGGTTTCGATCGTGAGGATATCGTCAGCCGGATCGACCTTTCCGTGAACATGGATCACGTCCGGATCTTCGAAACAACGGACAACGTGAACGATCGCGTCGACTTCTCTGATGTGGGACAGGAACTGGTTGCCGAGGCCTTCTCCTTTGCTTGCGCCCCGTACGAGGCCGGCGATGTCGACCAGCTCGAGGGCTGCGGGAATAATCGTTGATGTCTTGACGATTTTTGCGAGTTTTTCCAGCCTGGGATCCGGTACAAGCACCATGCCGACGTTGGGTTCGATGGTGCAGAACGGATAATTTTCAGCTTCGGCCTGTTTGGCTGTTATCGCATTGAAGAGGGTTGATTTACCTACATTGGGCAAGCCGACGATTCCGCAACGTAATGCCATAAGTGATTGTGATAGTTCAAAATATTAGTTCATGGCGAGGTATGATATGGGCAATTGAAATAATCAATATATTTGCAAAAAGCAAAATTATTTTATAAAATTGCAGGCTAACTCAAAATGTTTGCATTATTACGAGCGAAGCCAGGAAAATCATTGTTGCGATAGACGGACCGGCGGCCTCGGGGAAAAGTACGACAGCCCGTCTTGTTGCCGAAAAGCTGGGGTATACCTATATCGACACCGGAGCGATGTACCGTTCCGTTACCCTCGAGGTTCTCGATGAAGGGTTGCTTGAACATCTTCATGGGCATCCTGGGGCTATAGAGCCCTTGCTCGGCAGCATACAGATCGAGTTCGATGGTGATCGTGTGCTGCTTGACGGACGGGATGTGACTCTGGCAATCAGGGAGAACAGGGTTTCTCTCAACGTGAGCTTCATTAGCTCTCTTAAACCGGTCCGTGATGCAATGGTGGGGATACAGAGGGAAATGGGGAAAAATCGCGGTGTGGTCATGGATGGAAGGGATATCGCGACCGTTGTTTTTCCGGATGCCGAGTTGAAAATTTTTCTTGTCGCTGCTGTTTCAGAAAGAGCCAAAAGGCGGTATGCCGAGCTTGTTCAGAAAAAAGGCGGCACCAGTGGCATTCCTTCAGTGGAGGAGCTCGAACGGGAAATCCTGCAGCGCGACAGGAAAGATGCCGAACGAGCCCATGCTCCGCTGAAAAAACATGAAGATGCAGTCGAGGTCGATACATCCAGCCTGACCATAGAAGAGCAGGTGGCTCTTGTTTATGATTTTGCTTTGGAAAAAACAGCCGGCTGAACGGCTGAAATCTGTTAACCATAAATCCCTTTCGCTGAAATCTCTCGCGGTGAAAGGAAAAATCACAAGAGAGGAAGGAAACCATTAATGTCAGAAACGCAAACTATCGAACAACCGAAAGGAACGGACACGAACCCGAAATTCCAGCGGGTCAAATTTTTTGCCGACTACGAGCCTTCAGAGCTTGACCAGATGGAGCAGCTCTACTCGAGTACGCTCAACGAAATCACAGAAGAAGAGATCGTCAAGGGCACCATTGTCGCTATTTCGAACAAGGATGTAACCATCGATGTCGGCTTCAAGTCGGAGGGTATTGTATCAAAGCTCGAGTTCAAGGATGAAGAGGAACTGAAAGTAGGTGACGAGGTTGAAGTCTATCTCGAGAACATCGAAGATAAAATGGGGCAGCTCATTCTGTCGAAAAGAAAGGCCGATGTTTTGAGAATCTGGGACAAGATCTATGATTCAATCGAAAACGATACGATTATCAACGGAAAGATCGTCAACCGTGTCAAGGGCGGTATGACCGTTTCGCTGTCCGGAGTCGAAGCGTTTCTTCCAGGTTCACAGATCGATGTCAAGCCGGTAAGGGATTTCGACGCGCTGGTTGGACAGACAATGGATTTCAGGGTTGTCAAGATCAATCCGGTTACCCAGAATATCGTTGTCAGCCACAAGGTGATTCTCGAAGAGGAATATGCTGCAAAGCGCGAGGAGATGCTGGCAAATATCAAAGTCGGCATGGTTCTCGAAGGAACGGTAAAGAACATCACCGATTTCGGTATCTTTGTCGATCTCGGAGGACTCGATGGTCTTGTACATATCACCGACATTACCTGGGGCAGGATCAACCATCCCTCGGAAGTCGTTGAGCTTGATCAGCCGATCAAGGTTGTCGTTGTCGGTTTTGACGAGGAAACCAAGAGGGTTTCTCTCGGCATGAAGCAGCTCGAACCCCATCCGTGGGATAATATTGAAATCAAATATCCGGTCGGTTCAAAAACGAACGGCCGCGTGGTATCGATCACCGACTACGGTGCGTTTGTCGAGATTGAAAAAGGCATCGAGGGTCTGGTTCATATTTCCGAGATGAGCTGGACACAGCATATCAAGCATCCGGGTCAGTTTGTATCCCTTGGCCAGGAAGTCGAATGCGTGATCCTCAACATCGACAAAGAGCACACAAAACTCTCGCTGTCGATGAAACGGGTCAACGAAGACCCATGGATCGCTCTCTCCGAGAAATATGTCGAGGGGTCGATGCATAAAGGAACGGTCAGCAACATAACCGATTTCGGCGTTTTTGTCGAGCTCGAGCCGGGCGTTGACGGGCTTGTTCATATTTCAGATCTCTCCTGGACAAAGAAGATCCGTCATCCGAGCGAGCTGGTCAAAAAGAACCAGGAGCTCGAGGTCAAGGTACTGAAGTTCGACGTCAACGCCCGCAGGATAGCGCTTGGTCATAAACAGATCAATCCGGATCCATGGGATGAATTCGAGCAGAAATATGCTGTAGGGTCGGAATGCTCAGGCACGGTCTCGCAGATCATCGAAAAGGGTGTTATCGTTATTCTCGATGGAGACGTCGACGGTTTTGTTCCCGTATCGCATCTTCTGCAGGGAGGTGTGAAGGATATCAATGTCTCCTTCAAGGTAGAAGACCAGCTTCCTTTGCGCGTAATAGAGTTCGACAAGGAAAACAAGCGGATCATCCTCTCGGCGCTCGAGTACTTCAAAGACAAGAGCAAAGAGGAAATCGAGGAATACCTGCAGGCGCATCCCAATGAAAAGAAAGAAATCGAAGATGCAAGCGCAGAGCTCGAATCCCAGAAAAAAGCCGATAACAAGCAGGACGAAGAGTAATCGGTCCGCACCGGGTAAAGAGCAGAAAAGCCTCTCCAGAGAGTATCTGGAGAGGCTTTTTTCGTGATTCGTGAATCGTGATGAGAAGGAGTAGCTCGCTTTTGCTCGCAGGAGTAAGGAGGATGAAGGTTGTTGTTGAGTTGTTGCAATGCGGATACATTGGAAGGCATTTTATAGGTCCTATGGGTCCTATATGACCTATAAGTCCTATAAGTTTCAGCCATCAACTACCATATGAGTTTCTTCTTACTCCTTGCCTCTTTGCTCTTACTATTCCTACTACCCATTACCTACTACCTACCATCCGTATCATACCCATAACTTTTCAGCAGGGCTTTTTTCTTTCTCCAGCCGGGCCGCACCTTGACGAAGAGTTCGAGAAACACAGGGCGGTCGAGGAGTTTTTCAATATCTTTTCTTGCCGCCGTTCCGAGTTTTTTCAATGCCGATCCTTTTTTTCCTATGAGGATGTGTTTCTGTGATTCGCGCTCGACGATGATCGAGCTGCGGATGA
Source organism: Chlorobium sp. (assembly GCA_028280025.1). Taxonomy (GTDB): domain Bacteria; phylum Bacteroidota; class Chlorobiia; order Chlorobiales; family Chlorobiaceae; genus Prosthecochloris. Next base: position 4,552 of record JANQMO010000027.1, read on the forward strand.
CATCTTTTTTCGATGGATCGCCGGCATGCTGTTCCCTGAACTCGTCGATAACGACTTCAGTCGCATACGGTATTTCCTCTGCGTAGAACAGGAAAACCTTTTCCCGGATGATTTCGCTGACGAAAAAACGTTCCGGGGCGGTGCTGAGAATGTCTTCCGGGTGGAGCGGGGCATCCAGCGGCAGACAGGGCCGTAAGGTTTTGAGCAGCATGTCTGTTCCCGTTCCTTCAAGAGCGGAGACTGCAAGGGCTGCTTGCGGTTTCCATGTGTTTCGGATATGTTCGAGGATTTCATCCGCCGTTTCTTGGTTCAGCAGGTCAGCCTTGTTCAGAACTGCAATGACCGGCTTCTGTATGTCATGGAGCCATTCTTTGAACAGCATTCGGGTAAAATCCCGGTCATACCCGTCCGTTTTGCTGGATGCGGGAATCAGGGCAATGATGACATCGGCTTCATTCAGGGTCTGGCGAGTCGTTTTCAGCATCGACCGGTGCAGTTCCTGGAAAGGATTCATAATACCCGGGGTATCGAGAAAAATGATCTGGCAGCGGTCATCATGATAGATGCCCGTTATCTTTTTCCTGGTTGTCTGGGGCTTCGGCGTTACAATGGAAAGCTTGTGCTCGAGAAGATTGTTGAGCAGCGTTGATTTACCTGCATTGGGGGGACCGACAAGAGCTGCGTGGCCGCAGCAAAAATCTCTTTCCATTGATATCATACGGTTGGACTTGGAAAATGCTTGTACTATAAGAAAAAATATCGTAACCATACTGGGACATCTGCCCAGGGTATTTCTGTTAAGCCGATCAACACTATTTCTTCCCGGCAATGAAGAAATTCAATGAACACTTTGATATATGGCTCTTCCTTTACATGGTAGGGCTGGTGTTGTTCGGGTTCCTTGCAATCTACAGCGCAAGTAACGGTGTAGGTGCAGTCGACCTTTTCTACAAGCAGCTGGCATGGTTTGGTATCGGCCTTCTGGCCATGGCATTCATCTACTATACCGACCACAGGGTGATCATAGAGAATGCCTATTTTCTCTATGTTATCGGGCTTCTGCTCTTGATACTGGTCCTGTTTTTCGGGACCAAAGTGGCAGGCGCGACAAGCTGGGTTCGTATCGGCGTTATCAATATCCAGCCGTCCGAAATTGCCAAAGTGACGACAATTCTCGCTTTTGCCCGTTATCTTTCAAGCGACAATACGGACCTGGCCAACCCCCTCGATGTCGCGATAGCTTTTTCCATCGCACTTGTTCCGGTTGTGCTTGTCATGCTCCAGCCTGACATGGGAACAACGCTGACCTATCTTTCTTTTATATTCCCGACGCTGATCATGGCCGGTTTCAATGCCTATTACCTGCTGTTGCTGGCAATTCCTGTTGTTCTTGGCATTGTCGGATTTATCAATGTCTATATGCTTATCGGTCTTACGGCGGTGTTTTTTCTCGTGCTGTATTTCATATCCAAAGGGTTCAGGTTTGTAAATATAGCGACAACAATTATTGGATTCGCCGGTGGACTGATCACCTTCCGATACGCAGCATTGATCCTGAAACCGCATCAGTTGAAACGTATCCAGACATTTCTCGATCCGATGTCTGATCCTCAGGGTGCCGGATATAATGCGCTGCAGGCCAAAATAGCGATCGGATCGGGCGGTATTTTCGGAAAGGGATTTCTCGAAGGAACACAGACCCAGCTGCGTTTTATCCCTGCTCAGTGGACCGATTTCATTTTCTGCGTTATCGGAGAGGAGATGGGTTTGATCGGGAGCCTTCTGCTGCTGGGTCTTTTTCTCGGCCTCTTCCTCAGGATGCTCTGGTTGATCATAATCATCAAAAACAAGTTTGTCGAAGCAACGCTGATCGGATTTGTTTCTATTCTGATGGCACATGTCATCATCAATATCGGCATGACGATCGGGCTGTTTCCCGTCATCGGCGTTCCGCTTCCCTTCCTCTCCTACGGAGGATCGTCACTTCTCGGCAACATGATCATGGTAGCCATCGCCATGAACTTTTTCAGAAACAAACGGCATTTGGGGTATTAGGGGGGATCGTGAATGGTGAATCGTGATTGGTGGGAAAGATAGTAGGGGCGGGTTTCAGAGCCGCCCGTACAGGTCATTGATGGCTGAAACTTATAGGACTTATAGGTCATATAGGACCCATAGGACCTATAAAATGCCTTCCAATGTATCCGCATTGCAACAGCTCAACAAATCAACAACTCAACAAATCAACAACTCAACAAATCAACAACTATCTTCACCCTATTACCTATCACCCGACGTTCCCGATTGATTGCATGATGATGAAAAAGGTACAGGACGTGAAGCGTGTTCTCATCCGGACGCTGGGATGCAAGCTCAATTATGCCGAAACGTCGGCAATCCTGGAGGATTTTGTCAAACAGGGATGGGAAATATCTACCGGAGAGGACCGGCCGGACCTTGTGATTATCCATACCTGCGCTGTTACCGGTAAGGCGGAACAGAAATCGAGGCAGCTGATACGAAAAATGATACAATCGTACCCTGGCAGCCGGATTGTTGCCGTCGGCTGTTATGCACAACTGCAGCCTGAGAGGCTCGAACGTATCGAAGGAATCAATGGAATTCTCGGGAGCGAAGAAAAATTCAATACGGCAAACTATATCGGCGAGGCTGAAAGCAAGGTTCAGCGGGACATCTTGTCAAGGGGATCATTCGGCGATGCCGTTGCAGCTCATTCGCTTGTCACAGAACGGGCATCGGGCAGGACGAGGGGTTTTTTAAAGATTCAGGACGGCTGCGATTACGGGTGCGCATATTGTGCGATCCCGATTGCCAGGGGACGGTCCAGGTCGGTGCCTTTGGCTGATGTTCTTGATGGTGCACGCCGGCTTTCGGAAGCAGGCTACCGGGAAATCGTGCTGACCGGGGTGAATATCGCCGACTATCGCAGCGGCAGGGCCGGTCTGGTCGAGCTGCTCATGGAACTGGATGGCTTTGTTGGGTGCAGGATCAGGATAAGCTCCATTGAGCCGGATGTTCTGAGTGACAAACTGATCGAAACGGTTGCCTCTTCATCGAGAATCATGCCGCATTTTCATCTGCCGCTTCAGTCAGGCTCTGACAGAATTCTTGCGGCAATGAGGCGGCGCTATACCACGTCCGGCTACAGGGAGCGGTTGCTGAGAGCAGTGAGCACGATTTCCCGTTGCGCCATAGGTGCTGACGTCGTTACCGGCTATCCCGGAGAATCAGAAGCGGATTTTCAAAAGGCAGTTTCCTTTATCGAGGCTTTACCGGTAGCCTATCTCCATGTTTTTCCCTGTTCTGTCAGACCGGGAACTCTTCTTGCGAAGCAGGTTGATTCGGGAGAGCGCGGCATGGTCTCTCCGGAAGAGGTTCGTTCCAGAAGCCGGCGTCTTTTGGCCCTGGCGGAAAGGAAGCAGCATGAATTTCTGGACCTCTCTATCGGTCACAGGCTTGAGGTGCTGGTGGAAGAATGCCATGAAGGAGAAAACGGTGAGTATGTTCTTTCAGGTTACTCGGAGAATTATCTGCGCGTGAATGTTCGTCTGTCCTCGGACCGGGCCCGGTCAATGGTTGGAAAGGAGGTGCCGGCGCTCATTGAAAAGAAGGGCGGAGATTTGAATTTAGAGGGCAGATTTGTAACTTGAATACCGTTTTTTTCGAAACAACCCAAACCGTTTTAAACACCTACTCACATGGCTATCAAGTCCCGCATTCGCACCATCCCTGATTATCCGAAAAAAGGGATCATGTTCCGAGATATTACGACCCTGCTCAAGGATCCGGTCGGATTCAGGTTGGTGATCGATCAGTTTACGCAGCACTATCTTGAAAACGGGATTGATTTCGATATGATCGTTGGTATGGAGGCAAGGGGGTTTATTATCGGCGGCGCGCTATCCTACACGCTCGGGAAGGGATTTGTACCGATCAGAAAACCCGGAAAACTGCCCGGTGAAACCGTTGATCAGGAGTACGAGCTTGAATATGGAACCGATAAAGTTGAAATGCATATCGATGCGCTTGCAAAAGGAACCCGTGTTCTTCTTGTCGACGATCTTCTTGCAACCGGAGGAACGGCTGCTGCCGGAGCGGCTCTTGTCGAAAAAGTAGGTGGAGAAATTGCTGAAATGGCATTCATCGTCAATCTTCCCGATATCGGCGGACAGAAAAAACTTGAAGACAAAGGCTACAAACTGTATTGTCTCACCGAGTTCGAGGGGGAATAGGGTGTATGCGTGATTCCTTGGTCCGTACGTTTTTTCCGGTTGTTATCGGAGTGATTCTCATCCAGTTCGGTTTTACTTTTCCTCTGTTTGCATCAGAAGCGGTCGATACTGCGGGACATGTCGCATCGGCAGCTCACGCTTCAGCCGGCTCTCATCATCTGCCGCCGGTCTGGATGGTCATTCCTTTTGCGATCCTGCTTCTGATGATCGCGACAGGCCCTTTGTTTTATCACCGTTTCTGGGAGCATCACTACCCGAGAGTGGCAGTAGGCCTTGCCGCGGTTGTGGCGGTGTTTTACGCGTTCTTTATGGATCATGGCACGCATGCGCTGCTCCATACGCTTGAAGAATACATCTCGTTTATAGCGCTTATCGCCTCGTTGTTTGTTGTATCAGGGGGTATCCTGATCAAGATCGGTACGCGGGGACGTCCCCTGGTAAACGGGGGGCTGCTCTTTTTCGGGTCGATTCTTGCCGATATTATCGGAACTACAGGCGCATCCATGCTCTTGATCCGTCCCTATATGAGGATCAACGAGGGGCGCCTGAAACCGTTTCATATCGTCTTTTTCATTTTTCTTGTCAGCAATATCGGCGGTGGATTGACCCCGATCGGTGATCCCCCGCTCTTCCTTGGCTTTCTCAAGGGTGTTCCGTTTTTCTGGATCATGAAAGAGATATGGTTCATCTGGCTTGTTACTGTCGTTGCGCTTATCGTGATTTTCATGATTTTTGATGTTGCGGCAGGCAAAGGAACCATACCTGAAGAGTTTGAAAAACATGCCGGAAAGCCACTGGAGATCAAGGGAGCGCACAGTTTCATCTTTCTTGCCGTCATCATCGTTTCGGTGTTCCTCGACCCTGCGGTCATTCCGGGTTTTCCCAGCCTGCAGGAGATGCTGCATGTTCCTTTCGGTATCCGTGAAGTCATCATGTTTGCCGTTGCATTTATCGCCTACAGGATGTCGGACACAGAGGCTATGAAAGGAAACGAGTTCAACTTCGAGCCCATAAAGGAAGTGGCGTTTCTCTTTATCGGGATATTCGCCACGATGATCCCTGCGCTCGAACTTATCGGGGCCTATGCAGAATCACATGCAGGGGAATTTTCAGTATCCCGCTTTTACTGGCTGACAGGTTCGCTGTCAGGGGTTCTTGACAATGCGCCGACCTACCTGAATTTTCTTGCCGGGTCAATGGGAAAATTCGGCTCGGATATCGGGTCGGTCGAGGCGGTTCGCGGTTTTGCAGATGGGCTTGAGTCTCCGGTCGCATCGGATGTCCCTTCCAACGTCTACCTGCTTGCGATATCAGTCGCCGCTGTGTTTTTCGGAGCGATGACCTATATAGGGAATGCACCGAACTTCATGGTTAAAAATATAGCCGAGCAGTCGGATATCGATGTTCCGAGTTTTATTGAATATGTTTACAAGTATTCATTACCGATACTGGCCCCGCTGTTCTTCATCATCTGGTGGGTGTTTTTTAATTACTAAGCAATGAGTGAATAACAGTTCTTAGTTCTGAGTTCTCAGTTCTCAGTGGGAAGAAAATGTAGGGGCGAAATATCTTTCGCCCTTTCGATGGCCGGAAGGCTTCATTCGAACAGCTCAACAAATATCTTCACCCTATTACCTATTACCTATTACCTATTACCTATTACCTATTACCTATTACCTATTCACCAATCACTATTCACTAACTATCTATGAAAGGATTTGTCCAGGCTATTCGTGACGGGGAAAAAGGTTTGGTGTTCAGGAACTCGGTTTTCCTGCCTTTTCACCTTGAGATACTCAGCATATGGATCGGAAAGGAGATGTCGCTGATTGCGGTGCCGGACGTGTATACCGATTTCAGTGAAGGAAACGGCCACATTGCCGTTCGTTCTGGAGATACCTACACGAACATTGTCTTCAGGAAAGGAGGGGACCTGCGGAAGGAATTTGGGCATCACAAAGGCCATATCATTATACATGCCGCAGAAAAGGGTGCCGATATCTTCCGCCATGAAAACAGGCATTACATCAAGGTCGGCTTCACCAACAAACATACGCTCGAGTTCGAACTGATTGATGACCCGTTTTATCTGTGATGCGGGTTGTTGAACTGTTGAGGTGCTGCAATTGCAGTATACATGAAGGCATCATATAGGTCTTATGAGTCCTATAGGTCCTGTAAAAGTTCCATAAGTATACCGGCCATCAATCATGCCTTTACTTTTCATCCTCCCCTTCGAATCACGATCCCGCATGAAGATAATATGCTCCCGGATGGAGCAACAGCCTGTTTGCAGACAGTCTCGTTTTTAACACAATTTCCCGGATCGCTTGCTGATATCAGGCTTTCAGACTCTGACTTACTGCGTGCTTGAATTCCTTGGATATCTTGAACGTAGGGACGTTTTTGGCTTCAACAGAGACTTTTTCCCCGGTTCTCGGATTCCTCGCCAGCCTCTGGTTTTTAAAGCGGATATTAAACGATCCGAATCCCCTGATCTCGATTCGTTTGCCCGCTTTCAGTGAATCGATGATGCTTTCAAAAAGGCAGTCCACCACCGATTCCGTTTCGTGCTTCGTCAATCCGGTTTTGTGCGAAATACTATTAACGAGATCAGCTTTTGTCGTTGTATTTGCCATAGCGCGTAAGTTCTAAGTGTGAATAACGTTACCAATAATTATTGTAACCACATTCGTACCGCAACAATTCCGATAAATACAGCAAAAATTTTTCTGAGCATTTCGTTTGTCAGAGATGTTGCGACTTTTGCGCCCAGTAATGCTCCTGCAAAAAGGCCGAGGGCGATAAGAATTCCGAAAAGAATGTGCTCTGTCGACAGTTTTCCCGCCCTGTAATATTCAAGCACGCCGAGAATGCCGACCGGAAGCAGAAGTGCAACCAGAGACGTTGCATTGGCGGTATGCTGAGTGAAGCCCATGAGAAGGACCAGAGCCGGGACAATGATAAGGCCGCCGCCGATTCCGAACATTCCCGATAGGACACCTGCCAATAGCCCTGTCAGTAACATAAGGATGAATTGCATGATCAATATCTCCAGGTAAAACGTTAACACCTGCCGCAAGGCGCCTTTTTTTCAGTTCTTAGTTCTCAGTTCTTGGTTCTTAGTTATTTCCGCTGTTTGTCTACTGAAGTACGTAGCGCACTAATGACCCTTGCTGTCTCATTTGCATTATCGCTCAGTTTTTTAAACGTTGTTTGATCAATATATCCAACATCAAGAGCGACATATAGTTGAGATTGAACTTCAGCGCATGATGCCCTTGAAACCACAAGAAATTGATGAAATTCATTCATGGAACCCCTGCCGAATCCTTCAGCGATATTTGACATTATTGAAACTGATGCACGGCGGATCTGATCACGTAAACTGTAGTCTTTGGAAAATGCACCAATATTTGTAACAGCATAGATAGCCTGAGTAAGTTCACGAGCCTTCTGCCAAGCCACTAAGTCCTCAAACTTCTGAATCTTACTCATGTTAACTCATCTTGACACTAAGAACCAAGAACTAAGAACTCCTTGCTCTACAACGCCGTTGCCGCCCCTCCGCCGGCTTCGATAATGGCATCGATTTCCTTGCTGCTCAGGATTTCTTTTTCAATAAGTGCTTCTGCAAGGGCATCGAGGAGGTTCTTTTTTTCCATGAGGATGCGTTTGGCGTTTTCCATGCATTCCATGACGATGTTACGCACTTCGACATCGATCTGAAGAGCGGTTTCCTCACTGTATTCCCGGACATGTGAGTAATCCTTGCCTAAAAACACCTCCTTGTGTCCGTCACCATAGTTGATCGGTCCGAGCTTTTCGCTCATCCCCCAGTTCCTGACCATTTTTCGGGCGATCTCGGTTGCCCGCTGGATGTCGTTTTCAGCACCTGTGCTGGTTTTGTTGAAAACAAGCTTCTCGGCCGCCCTTCCTCCCAAAGCGTAGGTGATCATGGCGATGAGGTTTTCGCGGTCCTGAGTATAGCGGTCTTCCTCGGGAAGGTACGCCGTCAGGCCGAGAGAGCGTCCCCGCGGAATGATGGTTACTTTATGAATGGGATCGGAGCCTTCGGTGAATTTTGCGACCAGAACGTGCCCGGATTCATGGTAGGCCGTGATTTTTTTCTGTTCATCCGAGATATACATGCTTCGCCGTTCGGGCCCCATGAGTATTTTGTCCCTTGCTTCTTCGAAATTGGCCCGGGAGATATCCTTTCGTCCTCCCCTGGAGGCCAGAAGGGCTGATTCGTTGATAAGGTTCGCCAGGTCAGCACCTGAAAAACCCGGGGTGCTCTGCGCCACTTTTTCCAGATCGACATCCGGGGCGAGAGGGGTTTTACGGGCATGGATCTTCAGAATGGCAATTCTTCCACGGATATCGGGTTTGTCGATCGTGATCTGGCGGTCGAACCTGCCAGGTCTCAAGAGCGCTGTATCCAGAACGTCGGGACGGTTTGTTGCGGCAATGAGGATGACGTTATCTTTTGTTGTAAAACCATCCATTTCCACAAGAAGCTGGTTGAGGGTCTGTTCACGTTCGTCGTGACCTCCTCCGAGACCTGCGCCCCTGCTGCGGCCTACAGCGTCGATTTCATCGACAAAGACAATGCAGGGCGCGTTTTTCTTTGCCGTTTCGAACAGGTCGCGTACCCTTGCTGCGCCGACGCCCACGAACATTTCAACAAAATCCGCACCGGAGATTGAGAAAAACGGCACCTTGGCTTCACCTGCGATGGCCTTTGCAAGAAGCGTTTTTCCGGTGCCCGGTGGCCCGAGCAGGAGAACGCCTTTGGGGATTTTTCCGCCGATCTGTTCATAGCGTTCCGGGTGCATGAGAAAGTCCACCGTTTCTTTCAGTTCCTCGACGGCTTCATCGACACCGGCGACATCTTCAAAGGTGACTTTTACATCGAAATCGCTCATCAGTTTGGCCCTGCTTTTGCCGAAGGCGAAAATATTTCTCTGCATTCCTCCGTTTTGCATGGACATGCGGCGGAAGATGAAAAAGTAGATAGCTGCAAATATAAGCCAGGGGGCAAACAGGATAAGGAAGTTGTTGAAATCGTTCGAGCTTTCGATGACTTTGACTTCTATACCTTTTTCTGCAAGAATGTCAGCCTGTTCGACGGTGAACGCCGGTATCCTGGTGACAAACTTGTCAACCATCACAGTGGACCCGTCAACGAGCTGAACCGACAAGAGGGTTTTCAAAACGCCCTTGAGGAGCGCTGACCGGTCTCCGGCGGTTTCTACAGTGAGCGAAACGATCTGGTCCTGGGCCAGTACTTTTCTGTACTCGTTATAGGTGATTTCTTTGGTGTTGTCCTGGACGAAAAAACGCTGGAACACAAAGATGAAGGCCAGGAAAATCATGACGTAAATCAATATCCTGGGAAACCGTTCTTTGGGTGCCTCGCTGTTGTCGCCGCCGCCGAACCATCCGCCTGAATCAGGCTCCTGGCCTTTGACGGGTTTGAACTTGTCGGGTGTCTGACGTTTTCTGCCTTCTTTCTCGGCCATATAATAATTCCTGTTCAGTGGGTATGATAAGGTAACTCTCAGTGTTAAAAGTAATTAAAAGATAACTTTAGAGGAGCGTAAAAAGTTTATTTCTTTCGAAGGTTTTACTCGGCGCAAAGTGTTGGGGATCGTAAATCGTAAATCGTGAATCGTGAATCGTGAATAGAATAGGTAATAGGAAGAATAGTTCTCAGTTCTTGGTTCTTAGTTCTGAGTGGAAAGAATGTAGGGGCGACCCTTGCGGTTGCCCGTGATGTGTCAGGCAGGAAGGAGCGTAAGTCGTGAATCGTGAATAGGGAAAGATAGGAAAGGCAAAAGAGAAAACTGTTGAGCTGTTGAATTGTTGCAATGCGGATACATTGGAAGGCATTCTATAGGTCCTATAAGTCTTATGAGTCCTATAGGACCTATAAGTACATCGGCCATCCGACCTTCGTACGGGCGGGTTTCAAACCCGCCCCTACTATCTTTTCAACCATTCACGAATCATGATCCCCGATTCACTATCCCGCATTTGTTGAAACGCTTGATTTAGGTTAAATTCATTGCCTTTATACACCCGAAAAAATGCCCTGGCAGCTTGTCGTTTCAGGGCAATGGAACATACAGTTCATAACAGGCTTTTTCGGGACGTTTCAGTCAAAAGCTTCTAGTTGAACGTTATTATTATGCAGACAACTCAGGTTCAGCGGGTAAGAACACGGTTTGCCCCTTCACCCACGGGGTATCTCCACGTGGGTGGATTGCGGACAGCCCTCTACAACTATCTCTTCGCAAAGAAAATGAACGGTGACTTCATCGTGAGAATCGAAGACACCGATCAGGCGCGAAAAGTCGAAGGCGCTGACAAGAACCTGTTGAAAACGCTTGAAACGACCGGTATCGTTCCGGATGAGAGTTTTCTGCACGGGGGTAATTTCGGTCCCTATGTACAGTCAGAGAGACTTGATATCTATAGAAAGTATTGTCAGCAGTTACTGGATCAACAACAGGCCTATTACTGTTTTTCGACTGCCGGGGAGCTCGAGGAAAACCGAAAGCTGCAGATGAAGCAGGGGCTTCAGCCGAAATATAACCGGAAATGGCTGCCCGAAAACATGGGTGGTTCGATGCCTGAAAGCGAAATAAAGAAAAAGCTTGATGAAGGTGACCCATACGTGGTTCGCATGAGAGTGCCTGATTACATTTCCATCATGTTCGACGACCTGGTGCGGGGTCCGGTCGAGTTTGATTCTGCGACTGTTGACGATCAGGTCCTGATGAAGTCGGATGGATTTCCGACCTATCACTTTGCGAGTGTGATCGATGATCATCTTATGGAGATCACTCATGTGATCAGGGGAGAGGAGTGGCTTTCATCCATGCCGAAACATCTTCTGCTCTACGAATTTTTCGGCTGGGAACCGCCAAAGACGGCTCATCTGCCGTTGCTGCTCAATCCTGACCGCTCGAAGCTCAGTAAACGGCAGGGTGATGTCGCTGTTGAAGATTTTTTCAGGAAGGGTTACAGTCCCGAGGCTATCCTGAACTTTGTCGCTCTTCTGGGATGGAACGAGGGTGAAGGCTCGGAAAGGGAAGTGTATGACCTGAAAGACCTCGTAAAGACCTTCAGCCTCGAAAGGGTCGGCAAGGCAGGAGCGGTTTTCAATATCGACAAGCTTGGATGGTTGGAAAAACAGTATATCAAGGAGCGTCCCCTCGAAGCGATCATCGAAACGATCAGGCCTGTACTTGAAGCCGAACTCGAAAAAAGCCCTACAGAAATGGATGTCGATCGCATACAGGGCGACGACTATCTCGGCAAGGTTATCGAACTGATGAGAGAGCGGGTCGATTTTGAGCATGAAGTCGTAACGTTTTCCACCTATTTTTTCTTCGATCCGGTGGAATACGAGGAAAAAGCGGTTGCAAAACGATGGAAGGAAGATACCAACGGCATTCTTCTCGAGTTTATCCATCTTCTTGAAGCAACTGACGATTTCAGCGCCGAAAACCTTGAAGCTTTGCTCAAAGATTTCGTGGGACCGAAAGGCAAAAAGCCGGCCTTTCTTATCCATCCTTTGAGAATCCTGACATCCGGTGTCGGGTTCGGTCCCAGCCTGTACCATATGCTCGAAGTGTTCGGAAAGGAAACTGTTCTTCGGCGTCTGAAAAAAGGCGTGGAAAAAGTTCAGGCTCCCGGCTCGGATCAAGGCGATACCGGCTCAGCAAGGATTGTGATCAGGGATTGATAGGTCGTGAATCGTGAATGGGGGGAAGGAAGAAATCGGTATTGGGTACTCGGGAATAGGTGATCGGAAGAAAGTGCTGAGCAATGAAAATGTAGGGGCGGGTTTCAAACCCGCCCGTACGAGGTCATTGATGGCTGAAACTTATAGGACTTATAGGTCATATAGGACCCATAGGACCTATAAAATGCCTTTCAATGTATCCGCATTGCAACAGTTCAACAACTCAACATCTCAACAATTGTCTTTCCTGTTGCTTCGTCCATCCGAAAAACTATCTTGCCCCAATACCCAATACCCAATACCTTGTCACATTTTTTTTGCAATTTTTGTTCCTATCTTTATATTTGTCGTCACGTTCCAGGGACAGATAGCTCAGTTGGTAGAGCAAAGGACTGAAAATCCTTGTGTCGGGGGTTCGATTCCCTCTCTGTCCACCAAGCTGGGGTGACTGTACTCCATCAGTTGCCGCATCGGGTTTTCATTTCTTCTCTTGTTATCTACACCACCATACATGCAGACGGCATCTCCATGTTCTGCAGATAATCCGGGGTAAACGGTTGAGGGTATTGACGGTTTGCATGATGCCTGTTCAGCCGCTGCCGTTCCGGCCTGACAGATTGTCATCAGGCAGGCAATAAAGGTTTTTGTATATTCTGCCACAATCAGAAACGCTCAGTGCAGGCATGAATATTTCTACAGATCTGCAGAGGGATATATGGCACGACCTCCAGGAGCCCGGCTCCTACGAATGGTGGTATTTTGATTCCGAAGACCATGAGCAGGAACTGTCGTTGGTCTGCATCTGGTTTGCAGGTTTTGCTTTTTCCCCCTACTACATGGAGCACTATCTGAACTGGAAAAAAAACGGTTCAGTGCCTCCCAAAGCCCTCGATTACGGGGGGTTCAGTTTTCAGTTGTACGAAAAAGGGAAGGAGACCGTCAATTTTATCAGGGAAGGCTCTTCTCTTTTCGAGGGTTCCGGGAACAGTATCGATGTCCGTTTCGAGCAGAACCGTTTTCACTACGATGCCCGGGAGAATGCCTATATCCTTGATATAGCCTTTGATTTTCCGGCACGGCGCCAGAAAATCACTGCGCATTTTGTGTTCGGGATCCGTGACCGTTTTTCGTACAGGAAAAACGATGAAAACAATAACGGACAGGTTCCGCGTCATGAGTGGCTGCTTGCCCTTCCGCAGGCTGATGTTTCCGGTTCCATCACCATAGATGACACGCTGAAAAACAAAAGCAGGACCATTCGTGTTCGTGCCAGGGGGTATCACGACCACAATCTCGGCCTCATACCTGTTCATGAATACATCGACACATGGTACTGGGGGAGAGCGTTCTCAGGCAAATACGCTCTTGTGTATTACGTGATCTATTTCAGGAACAGGGAATACAAGCCGCTTTCGATCTGTCTGCTTCATGATACCGTTACCGGAGAACTCCATCCGCAGGAAGAGTTTACTATAACGGCCACCGGCTCGTGTCGCGGTCTGTTTGCCCCGGTTCATGGCCGGAGCCTGACTTTTTCCGGCGAAGGTTTCCGCCTTGCTATTGATAAAAAACAGGTGCTTGATTCAGGCCCGTTCTATCTTCGCTACACCTCAAATATTGTCTTGAAAACCAGGAACATAAAGGAGGAACGCTTACAGGGGATTTCGGAATTTCTGAGCCCCGGCCGCCTGGAATCCCCGTTCCTTAGATTTTTTATCCGTTGCAGGGTTTGGCGTAAAGGTGTTGTGTCGCGGATGTATGACAGGTATAATTTTCTGAAGACCTGTGCTCATTGGTTTAATTCGTGAGAATTTTTAAATTCGACCTCGTTTGCGGCACCCGGGCAGCCAGGCACCGTGAAAGTGATGCTTGTCCTGAATGTGCGGCAGTTCCCGAAATGTTGATAGCATCAACAGGAATGTTTGTTGAACCCAGTAGAACCTGTCCGGTTCGAATACACCTGTTGAGACGTCCGGTAGAGAATGTTTGCCCGCTAATACAAGGGACTCCTTGAAAACGTTTCTCAGGTTTCCCGAATCTTATAAAGAGGAGATAGATCGCAATGGCCCGAAACAGCAATTTCAAAAGTCCTGACAGGCTGGATTCGCTTCAAGGAGGCGCTTCCGGGAAATCGTCCGTTTCATACGATGGCGGAAAAGCGCGGGACGAGTCTCTCAAGGGAGTCGATTTCGAGCGCCGCAGTTTTCTCGGGAAAGCTGTTGGTGGTATCGGCGCGGTCGTTGCCGCCGGGGCTCTCTACCCGGTTGTGAAATACATTATTCCCCCGGCCGAAAAAAAAGTCAAGGAAAAGGATGAAATCGTTGTCGGAAAGGTCTCGGAAGTACCGCCCGGCAGCGGCAAGATTTTCCAGTTCAACAAGGACAAGGTTATCGTTGTCAATAACGGAGGTACTCTCTCCGCTGTGAGTGCCGTATGTACGCATCTTGGCTGTCTTGTACAGTGGAAGGCTGACGAAGATCTCATTTACTGCGCATGCCACGGCGCCCGATATGAGTCAAACGGCAAGATTATTTCCGGTCCTCAGCCGCTGCCGCTTGCCCCTTACACGGTAAGGGCCGATGGTGACGATCTGGTGATTTCAAAAGCATAACTAACTTAGGGAGTCAAGGAACATGGCTGAAGAAAACAAGAGTCCGCAGGCAGCGGCATCGAAACCGTCTGCAGCAGGCAAGTCCAAACCACCCGCAGCCGAGGCTGCGCCGGCCAAAGCCGGGGCAGCGGGCAAGGCAAAACCTGTTCCCGCCAAATCAGCCCCTGAACGGAAAGGGGTTTACAAACCGGCAGAGGGCCGCGCAGAAGCAAATCCCTTCAAAGACAGCAGGACCGGCGCTGTTGAGAGCTGGTTTCAGGAGCGTTTCGCTCTTCTGAACCCGATTATCGATTATCTCAGGAAAAAAGAGGTCCCCCGGCACCGCCTGTCATTCTGGTATTATTTCGGCGGTCTGACCCTGTTTTTCTTTTCGATACAGATCATCACGGGTCTTCTGCTTCTTCTTTACTACCGTCCGACAGAAGCGGAAGCATTTGCCCGGTTTGTCTACATTCAGACCGAAGTTCCTTACGGGTGGCTCATTCGCCAGGTGCATGCGTGGTCGGCAAACCTCATGGTGCTCATGGCATTCATTCACATGTTCAGCACCTTTTTCATGAAAGCATACCGCAAACCCCGGGAGCTTATGTGGGTCAGCGGTTTCGTGCTGCTTATTCTCACGCTTGGTTTCGGTTTTACCGGCTACCTGCTCCCTTGGAACGAGCTTGCCTACTTTGCAACCCAGATCGGCACGGAAGTTCCGAAAGTCGTTCCGGGCGGCGAGTTCCTCGTCAGGGTTCTTCGCGGCGGTGAAGAGGTTGGCGGAGAGACGCTTACCCGCATGTTTGCCATGCACGTCGTTCTGCTTCCCGGACTTGTCCTGCTGTTCCTTTCCGGACACCTTTTCCTTGTCCAGGTTCTCGGTACGTCTTCCCCGATCGGCTACAAGGAGGCCGGTTTGATCAAAGGGTACGAAAAGTTTTTCCCGGATTTCGTGGCCAAAGACGGTATTGCGTGGCTTATCGGTTTCGGTCTCCTGATCTATCTTGCTGTTGTCTTCCCGTGGGAGATAGGTGTCAAGGCCGACCCGCTTTCAGCGGCTCCTGACGGTATCAAGCCGGAATGGTATTTCTGGGCGCAGTTCCAGCTTCTCAAGGATCTGAAGTTCGAAGGCGGCGAACTGCTTGCCATCATCATCTTCACCATCGGCGCCATTGTCTGGATCCTTGTTCCGTTCATGGACAAAAAAGCCTCGAGGGAAGAAAGAAGCCCTCTGTTCACCATTCTCGGCCTTCTTGTTCTTGCCTTCATGATCATCGGTACCTTCAGGGTCTACCTGGAATACGGCTGGTAGAGGAGAGTGTACAAACGAGAAACGCCCGGTTTTGCCGGGCGTTTCTCGTTTGAGGTAATAGGTATTGGGTACTCGGGAATGGGCAAGAAGAGAGACCGAAGACAGGTGTCAGGATTAAGCAATGAGCGATGAGGTAGTATGTTAAAAACGGGGGCATAAAGAAAGCCCCTCCGGAATGAACGTTACCAAGAAATAAGGGACATAACCTTATCTCACGATAAACCGGA
>JANQMO010000029.1 GCA_028280025.1 Chlorobium sp.
TGACGATTATATCAAAACACTGTTTGATTCCGGCATCACTCTTACCGGAGCTATTGGTTGCGACCTCGGTGACGTACGTGGAGAACTTGAAATGGGTTATCAGGTCAATGATGCCAAAGAAGCTCTGGAACTCAATTATATTGATGATAAACCTGATGGTCCCGGCGGGAACGACGACAGCAAAGAAATCACAGGCGAGGTTTCACTTGTCACATTCATGTTCAACGGTTACTATGACATCCCTATCACTGACTCCGGGCTCGAGCTGTTCCTGACTGCCGGTGTCGGCTCCGCATTCTGGCACTTCGATGAAATCGGCGATGCGGACGACCCTGATGATGGTGAACAAAGATCAAATAATAATGGAAGCACTTGGGCATACCAGATCGGCGCCGGCCTTTCGTTACCGGTCGGAGATAACATTATGCTCGAAGCAAGATACCGTTATTTCAATACCGCGGAATTCACCGTACCTGAGGATGATGATTTTCTGGACGATATCGACAGCGACGATCCATTCTACGCAGACATTGCCTCACACTCGGCTCTCGTCGGTCTGCGCTATAACTTCTAAGCCATCAATCAACCCACAAGGCTTATCACAAAAAAAGGAGGCTTCCCACAGCCTCCTTTTTTTGTTGTTCACTCCATCCCTTCAACCCTTGTTTTCGGCAGGGAGCCGGGATAGCTTTTCTGCAGGAAATCAAGCAGTTTTTCCCGAACAAGGCATCGAAGATCCCAGGCATCGGAAGAGTTGGCTGCGCTCACAAGCGCGCGAATCTCCATCGTCTTTTCCGTTGCATTGGTGACCTGGAGCTGAGCCAGCCGCTTGTCCCAGAGGGGTGTTTCCCCGACAATCCGCTGCAGTTCCTGCCTCAAAGCCTCGATCGACACGCTGTAATCGGCATAGACATAGACAGAACCGATAAGGTCGGCCGACGTCCTCGTCCAGTTCTGGAAAGGCTGCTCGAGAAAATAGTTCACCGGCACGATCAACCTCCTCTGGTCCCATATCCTCACGACAACATAGGTCAGGGTGATCTCTTCGATCCTGCCCCATTCGTTCTCCACGATCACGACATCGTCTATACGTATTGGCTGCGTTACCGCAAGCTGAATGCCCGCTATGAGTGTCGCAATACTTTTCTGTGCGGCAAAACCGATGATTATTCCTGCAACGCCTGCAGAAGCGAGCAGGCTGACACCAATCTGCCTGACGGTATCGAATGTCATCAGGGCGATTGAAACCGCCACAAGCAGAATAAGGACATTGAAAATCTTGCGGATAAGCTCGATATGCGTCGCGACCCGCCGGGCTTCGAGGTTATCCTCATGACCGAGTTCATATCGCCCCATGACCGCTTTTCCGATAACACGCAGGAGGCGGGTCAAAAACCACGCAACGGCGCCGATAACAAGGAGATGCAAAACATGCGCGATAGCGGCGGACACCGTATCCCGAAGCGGCAGGTGCGGATTGAGAAAAGAGAGAACAATGAGGGAAAAAAGAACCCGGAACGGAACCTGAACAAGTTCCACGGGCACGAGAATATCCCTCAGCGATTCCCGGACTCTGCGGGTTGTTTTCTTGATCGCGGTGTTTGAAAAAAGGTAGAGCACCAGGCCTGCAAGGAGAATCAGAAGCGGCAGAAGAACCTGTATGGCTTCACCCTTGAAAGGGATTACATCATCCATTGTGAAAAAGATCTCCGCGTCAAGTCTTACGGATCCGCCTGCTCTCGCTGAGGGACCGGGAAACGCAGTCTTCGATCGCCATGCCGCCGAAATAGTTTCCGGTCAGGAGCAGGTTCCTGCCCTCGAGCATGCCGTCAATCTTTTCCAGCCAGTCACGATGGCCGACGCGCAAGGATGGAACCGTATTGATGACATCATACCTGTGAGCGATTTTATCCATGCTGATACCGAGCACCTCGGTTATTCGACGGATTTTCGATTCTTCATGCTCGCCGGGACGGAAATGAAACGCGAAACCCCGGTATTCTTCATGAGGAACCGTATCACGGGAGACGGCAGAGAAAAAAATGTCGTCAGGAGAGATAATTGCGGCAACCGGCCTGACAGCAAGGTCTTCTTTCCTGACCATCACGCCGACAGAATCGACCGAGGCGGATTCGATCTGCCCGAGATGCCGGGATATATCGGCTTCGATCGTTTGAAGCAGCCTGGAAGATGCCTGCGGCGGGGCCGCCAGGGCAAGTGTCGATGCCGTACAGGTCATACCGGTTTTTGTCGTGATCACATAGCTGCCCTCGAGCCTCTCGATGCCTGTGACCTCCTGTCCCGTAAAAACATTGATCCCCTTGCTTTTGGCAATCGCCCTGGCAACCGATCCGAGACCCTCCCTGAACGTATAGTTCTTCAGCACCTCTTTCCGTTTGGGGCGTGACTTGAACATCATGTCCGCCGGGAAATCATCGGTTGGCTGTGAAGGAACCGCATTGAAGAAATGACTCAGCGCTTTGTTGTAATTGTTTTCACCGGCAATCTTCGAGTAGTATTCACGAACACTCAGCCCGTCCTTCTTGAGTGAAAATATGTTCGGTATGGAGCGAAGGGCTTCAAAAATGTTCAGTGATGAAAAAACCGACTTGAGCTCTTTATCCCTGAGAAGCATAAAAGGAACCTTCGCGCGTGGAATAATATCCTCCTTCAAATGGCAGGCCTCAACGATATCAAGCAGGTTCTGGTAGGAATTGTAACAGGTATGCGCCCCCATATCGAGCCAGAACGCATCCTTGCCGTTTGTACAATGGTGCGAGTTGAACGATCCGCCGATACGCTCGTTCTTTTCCAAGAGGGTTGTCTTGTATCCAGCCCGCGCAGAATAGAATGCAAGACTCAATCCGCTGATTCCGCCGCCGACAATAACAACGTCACTTTTCATTCTTTACCTGTTTGAAAGAAGTTAACAGCATCAGGTGAATCCTAAACTGAGCGTCCCGACTTGTCGGGATGCCCAACAATCGCTCAATTTAGGTGAATCTAATCAAATCACTGCACTTCACCATGGTATTTTCCGTCATATCCCCCGTCCCGATAGTTCTGCACATACCTGACATAATTATCGGGGGATTCTTCGATCGCCTTCCGTTCATGTTCATTGATCGGTCGAACAACCCTGGCGGGAACCCCGGCAACAAGCATGCCGGAGGGAACAGTGAAGCCCTGCCTGACAACAGCTCCTGCCGCGACCAGAGCGTAAGGCTCAACGACTGCGTGATCGAGAATGACCGATCCTATGCCTACCAGCACATCGTCATGTACCGTGCAGGCATGAAGCAGCGCTCCGTGACCGATGGTAACGCGGCTGCCGATCGTCAAAGGACCGGTATCATGCGTGACATGAAGCATCGCGTTATCCTGAACGCTTGTTTTCCTCCCGATCCGTATCGGGCATACATCGCCGCGAATGACCGTGTTGAACCAGACACTTGATTCGCCGCCGATGACAACATCCCCGATAATCCTCGATCCGTCGGCAAGAAAAACCGATTCATGGATATCAGGAAATACTCCTTTATAGGGCAGGACTGTTACCATATCATGATATATCTGATTACTGAATTACGACATCGTTCCATAATAGTGTTTCGGCAAGAAATACCTCAAGAAAAAGCGGCCTGCACTCACCGACCTCTACTCCTTTTTCCAGGCAACGAAATATTTCACAGCACGCTTCCTTTTTTGCTCCTCAACCCTGTTCCAATGCAGCGCCCGTATGAGTTCAAATGGATCGATCGTTTTCCAGAAAAAAGAAAGTTCCCGAACAGTATAGCCTTCGAGAGACAGTTTGCCGGCATAGCGTTCCTCGAAAATAATACAATCAAAACCCGCATTTCCTTCACGTTCTTTATCAGACAACGGTTGTACAACCCTGTCACGGCCCAATGCAGTCCGAATTCTCGCCCCGACATCCGGTTCGCCGAGAAAGCCGATACGCTCGCTTCTGATGCCAAATGTATCAAGTGCGGCCTTTGTCTCATACCCTACTTCGGGCAGCACAACCGGCGACAGTGCAACCGACGCAGCGGGCAACAGCGACAGGTAAAGCAGCATCAGGGACAACAAAGGCCGCAGCTTTCTGAAAAGCATCACCATCGAAACAACGAGCACCAGAACAACAAGTGATCCCATGAAAGCCTCCGGGACCTGAAGGGCCCCGTTGACGACATGATAGCTTCCGATCGACAGGAACAGTATGACCAGAACGGCATATAACAGGCTGAACGGCAGCAGGTAACGGTATTGCCTGTCTGCAGAAAGAGTTGAAAACCAATACGCTATGAGAACAGAAGCAAGGGGCAGGACCAGCAGAAAATACCTGTCGAAAAAAGTTGAAAGAAAAACACTCATGACCATGCTCAGCACAATCCAGGAAAGCATAAAGAGAGATGCGGCTGAAGCCGAAGGATCGAGGGAAAACCGTCCCGGCTGCAAACCTTTTCTCAGCCCGCCGAAAAGAGGCACGAGCCATGGCAGAAAATACAGGAGAAAAACCAAAACGAACTGCACGAGGTTTGTGAGCATCTGCAAGCTGCTTCCGGTTACTCTTCTCCCGACCTGGTCACCGAAAAACTGTTCGAGCAGGAATTCTCCGTGAAGAGCATACATCGTCGCATACCAGCTCAATGCGAGTGCTGCGCCGGCAAGCATCGACGGAACATGAACCAGGCTTCGAAATGTTTTTCGTCTCCAGGGATTGAAGAGCAGAAACGCTATCGAAAAAGATGCAAAAACTGCCGCCGGCAGCCCTTTTGTCTCGAAACCAAGCGCCGCTCCGCAATATGCCATCCAGTAATACTTCGCGGGAGGCTTCTCTTCGAGGAGAAGCCCAAGAAATCCGTAAGCCGATACCGTCATGAAAATTGCCAGAGGCATATCGGGAATCGAGCGCGAAGCGCTCATGAAGACGAGAGGATTGACAAGAAGCACAATCATTGCACAAAACGAAATCCACCGGTCTTTGAAGACATAAAAGGCCATGCTGCCGGTAAGGTATATCAGCAACGCCCCCCCTATCCAGAAGGGTAACCGTGAGGAAAAATGGCTCACTCCGAAAAAATGGTACGAAAGAGTCACCAGCCAGTACGTCAGGATGGGCTTCTTGAACCTTTGCTCTCCGTCTGCGGTATAAGGCGTCAGATAGTCACCGGTCTGCTGCATGGTCAATGCCGCATCGGTGTAGTGACGTTCATCGGCATGTGTATAGACATAGTTCAGCGCAATATGTGCCGAGAAAACAAGAAACAGGAGAGGCACCAGGAACGGATACTGCCGAAAAGAATGAAACGGAAAAAATGGCCGGCTCTTCTCGAACGGTGACAGCCGCGGCAATGAACCGGCATCCTGATTATTGAACGTCATGACGCATCACAATCCTCCCTGCATACGAAACGTACATGCTCATGCCGGCAGGGCTCGACAGAGCATTTGTCCTTTTTAACGTCAACGTGATAAATTCGCCCCTGCCGACAGAAAATCAAAAAAAAACTTTGAAAGGCGCTGTATGTACCTGCATATTCAGATCCTTTTTAACCCCGGGTAACGAAGAGACAGGGAAACTTGTATATTTTGCAGGACAAGTACATGCATGAAAACACGAGCGGCAACACGTATGGAAACCTCTGGCGGCATATCGACCTTGAGCTGCAGCAACCTCAAAAAAATATACAACCGGCGCGAAGTTGTCAGAAGCTCGACGCTGTCGGTCAGGCAGGGTGAAATTGTGGGGCTTCTCGGGCCGAACGGCGCAGGCAAGACAACAACGTTTTACATGATCGTCGGACTTGTCAGGCCGAATGCCGGCGATGTGTTCCTCAACGAGAGAAACATAACGGACCTTCCGATGTACAAGCGGGCACGAGAGGGAATCGGCTACCTTCCGCAGGAAGCGTCGGTTTTCAGAAAACTCTCCGTCGAAGACAACATTCTCAGTGTTCTCGAGTTTACCCCCCTGACCAAAACCGAACGCAGGGAAAGGACGGAAGCCATGCTTGAAGACCTCAACATAGCACACCTGCGTAAAAGCATGGGTTATTCGCTTTCGGGAGGGGAACGGCGCCGGACCGAAATTGCCCGTGCGTTGGCGCTTTTACCGAAGTTCATCCTTCTTGACGAGCCTTTCGCCGGTGTCGATCCGATCGCGGTCGAGGATATCCAGGATATCGTTGCGGGGCTTGTCAAACGTAATATCGGCGTCCTGATTACCGACCATAACGTGCACGAGACACTCTCCATCACCGATCATGCATACCTGCTCTTCGACGGCACGATATTCATGCAGGGAACACCTGAGGAGATCGCTGCAAATCCTGAAGCAAGAAAGATGTACCTCGGTGAAAAATTTTCACTTGAACGTTACTGATCCCGAAAAGCTGTCCGGCGTAATCCTGCTCCATTTGACAATGCAGCCGGGTGGCCGGATGCACAGAACGGGGGAAGAAGGCGGTCAAAAAACAAGGAACAAACTGTATATTATTCTGGTTTTAGGTAGTTTAGTTCTTATAGCGCCCGTCTGTTGAAATGATTGAATACACGTATGAACATCCTTCTGCTTTATCCCGAGTTCCCCGACACATTCTGGAGCTTCAAACACGCATTGAAATTTGTACGCAAGAAAGCCTCTCTCCCGCCTCTCGGCCTGCTCACCGTTTCGTCGATGTTACCGGAACAGTGGAAAAGAAAACTTGTGGACCTCAATGTCACCACACTGCGCCAAAAAGATATTGAATGGGCCGACATCGCCTTTGTCAGCGCAATGGGGGTGCAAAGGGATTCTGCCCGGCAGATAATCGAGAAATGTAAAAAAAACGGTTTAACCGTTGTTGCAGGAGGACCGCTGTTCACCTCCGAACCGGAACATTTTTCCGAAGTCGACCACCTGGTACTGAACGAAGCGGAGGTCACCCTTCCGCTTTTCCTTGAAGACCTTGCAGCAGGCGCCGCAAAAAAAGAGTACCGCTCGAACGCTTTTCCCGATATCAAGACATCACCGATACCGCAGTGGAAACTTCTCGATATGAAGAAATATGCCTCGATGGCGGTTCAATTTTCACGAGGCTGTCCTTACCGTTGTGATTTCTGCAACGTCACAACTCTTTTCGGCCATAAAATCCGGATCAAGACAAGCGAGCAGATCATTGGCGAGCTGGAGGAAATGTACAAAAAAGGGTGGCGTGAAAGCATCTTTTTTGTCGATGATAATTTCATCGCCCACAAGTCCTACCTCAAAAGAGATCTGCTCCCCAAGCTTGTTCAGTGGCAGGAAAGCAAAAAAACAACGACGAAATTCTACACGGAATGCTCGATCAATATCGCAGATGACGAAGATCTTATGAACCTGATGGTCAAGGCCGGTTTCAACCAGGTCTTTATCGGCATCGAAACACCCAACCATTCGGCACTCGAGGCTTGCGGTAAACAGCATAACACGTCGAGAGACATGCTGGAAAACATCAAGCGCATCCAGCGGGCGGGCCTCGAGGTTCAAGGCGGCTTCATCGTCGGTTTCGATACCGATACCCCGTCAATATTCCAGCAGCAGATAGAGTTCATTCAGAACAGCGGCATTGTCACCGCCATGGTCGGCCTGCTCCAGGCCCTTCCCGGCACGAAACTCTATGAGCGCATGAAAATAGAAGGGCGGCTGGTGAACAGTTCCAACGGGGATAACGCCGACAATACCACCAATATCGTACCCACAATGGATATCGAGACGCTCCGCAACGGGTACAAGGAGATGATGGATTACCTCTACTCACCGAAGAACTATTACCGGAGAATAAAAACACTCCTCAACGAATACCAGCCGCCCAAGTTCCGTTCACGGTTCCGTCCCGGACAGTTCCTGGCTTTTCTGCGATCCATGGTGGTTCTCGGTATTTTTGGCGAAGAGCGTTTCCATTACTGGAAACTGCTGATCTGGACCATTTTCCGCCAGCACCAGTCAGTCTCTCTGGCAGTAACATTGTTCATCTACGGCCATCATTTCAGAAAAGTCTGCGCGCTGCATTTGAAAACGGAAAAACAGCCGGCGGCATCAACTGTCTGAAGAGTTTTCATGTTATCCAATCACTTTCTTTTCGGTTCGGAAGGAGGATTCATCAGGCTTCCCGTCTGGGGGCATATACCGCTCAATGCCCCGCTGAAAAATATTCTGGCACACCCCTCGTTCATGCGGCTGAAAGGCATTCGCCAGCTCTCGTTTGCACAACAGGTCTACCCCGGCGCGAATCATACCCGTTTCGAACACTCGATAGGCGTCTACCACCTCACAAAGCTGATACTGCAGAGGATTCTTACCAATCCCCTTGCAGAAAGCCTCCAGGCCCCTCCTCTCGTTTTCGACGACCGCACCTGCAGGCTTCTTCTTGCATCCGCACTGCTTCACGATATCGGCCACTACCCGCATGCCCATCTTCTCGAAAAACAGGCGCCGGTCAACAAGGGAATGCCTGTATTTGCCGATCACGAGTCCCTCATAGACCAGTTTCTGTTTGGAAAATGTGACGGGTTCCCTCCCATAGCGGACATTCTCGACAATGAATGGAATGTCGACCCGCTCGAAGTTGCCGCCATTATCACAAAAGACCCGTCAAGCGTCCTTTCAAAACTGATAAGCGGAACGCTCGATCCGGATAAAATGGATTATCTGCTCAGAGACGCACACCATTGCAACATCCCTTACGGCAGTATCGATATCGAACGTCTTGTCGAATCGTTTGTCCCGGATCCCGAAATGGGCCGTTTTGCCATTACCGAAAAAGGTATTGCACCGCTCGAAAGCCTGCTTTTCACCAAGTACATGATGATGCGCAACGTCTACTGGCATCACACCAGCAGAACCTTTGCCGTCATGCTGCGCAGACTGCTCCAGGATGTTGTGGACGAGTCGGCTGTCGCACCGGAAGAGCTTCGAAAACTGTTTTACCATGGTTCCGATGACCGGCTGCTCTACGAACTGGCCCGGCTGCTTGCCCCCTTATCGATTTCCGCCAAAGAGCTTCTTTCTGCAATCATGCAACGAGATATCTACAAACGTTCGATTACCATTTCGCCTTACCGTAACGGCGCAACCGAACCGGTCGACTGGATGTTTCTTCTGGCCGCCGACCACCGGCTTCGCAAAGAGAAAGAAATCGAGATATGCCTGATGCTCAACCGCCTGGCCTCTCTCGACCTGAAAGGACATGAAGTCCTTATCGACCCGCCTTCCATTAAAGATGTTTTCGACTATGCCGACTTCCGCGAACTGAGAATATATCCGACACGCAAGGAGCACCTGAACGACACCCGTTCAACCTCATCATCCTATATTCGTTTCGATGATTTCGGGGAATCGGTCTTCCGTTCGGATTTCATCCTTTCGTTTGAGCGGTATACGAAAAAATTCAGGATTGTCTGCCGGACAGATATCTGCGATCATCTCGATCGCCACCGTGATGCAGTCACCGAGCTCCTCGACAATACCGATGCATAAAAAACGGACGTGGCGCAAAACGCTTAACCCGCATTATTTGTTTACATTACAAAAGCAGACGTGTATATCATGAATGCTTCGGCACCGCTTTTGAATCGTGGTAAATGAAAACAACTATGGAACATCAGGATAACTATTACAAAGGGCTTTTCTACGGAGCCGCCTTGGGAGCCGCAGTAGGAACGGTCATGGGTCTTCTTTTCGCTCCTGACAAGGGACAGGAAACACAGCGGATCATCACCGGAAAACTTCGCAGGGCACTTGACCTTGCCACCGACAAGGCAGCCGAGCTGTACGACGGTGAAGAACATGACGAGGTCTTCGACAATGAAGCAAGAAACCGCTCGAGGGAGATCATTGAAAACGCAAGGGATGAAGCGCGAAAGATCCTCAACGACGCCAATGCTGTTTTGAAAGAGATAAGAAACCAGGCTAAAAGCAGCGGCAGCAGCCAGCAGAGACAGATTGACCCGCATGCCAATTGAGCATGTCAGTCGGCGGTTGATGTATCTGATGAGTAGAGTCGGCGATATGGCAAGCCGGCAGTCCTCAGTCAGCAGTCGGCGGCTGTAGCCAGTAGAAAAAATAACCAAACCGGGCCATACAATCCCATGCTAAGTTATACAAGCGTTCATCTCGATGCCGCACCGGCTTCGGAAAATACCGTTCTGCTGCTTCATGCATTTCCGCTTTCCTCCCGAATGTGGGAGCCTCAGCTATCCGCCCTTGAAGCAGAGGGAATACCCGCCATTGCGCCTGACGTCTTCGGCGTTGGCAACTCGGAACCGAGAAACAACTGGAGTTTGAGTGAGTATGTCGACGCTGTGGCATCGCTTCTCTATTCGCTCGAAATAAGCAAAGTCACCCTTGTGGGGCTTTCCATGGGGGGCTACCAGGCTTTTGCATGGTGGAAAATGTTCCCTCAAGCGGTAACCTCACTGATCCTTTGCGATACCAGGGCGGAACAGGATAGCCCTGAAGCACTTGCAAACCGCCGCGACTTCATCGATGCGGTCCGCAAAAACGGTCCGGCAGAAGCGGTCGACAGAATGCTCCCGATTGTATTTGCCGAGAAAACCTACGCCTCAGGCACGCACGTCACTGATGTTTTCAGGGATATCATCATGCGGCAATCCGGTGACACCATCGCTTCGGCCATGGGAGCGATCGCATCGAGGAATGATTCAGTCGAACTGCTGCCGTCCATTACCTGCCCGGTCATCTTTATCTGCGGTACGGAAGACAAGCTGACACCGCCATCCCTTGCAGAGTCCATGCAGAAGAAAGTGCCCGGCTCGACCCTGCACCTGATAGAGGATGCTGGACATCTTTCAAATATGGAGCAGCCGGAACGCTTCAACACACTCCTGCTTGAACACCTCGGAAGAAAGAGGTAAGGAGCAGCACACTTCGTGTGCAGGAGCCATGAGTAGCGCACTTTGTGCGCAGGAGCAAGAGGGGGAGAGTTCTCAGTTCTCAGTTCTCAGTTCTCAGTATGAAGAAAATGCAGGGGCGAAAAATCTTTCGCCCTTACGGAGGCAGAAGAAAATAATCAATGATATCTGACTGTTGACTG
>JANQMO010000039.1 GCA_028280025.1 Chlorobium sp.
GCCAGGATATCGACATCCCCTCCCGTGCAGCAACATCTCTTGCCCCCTACAGACCCCCCCTCCGCACCGACAGCCGCGGCCGGTTGGTAGAGGCCGGCCTCTACCATCCGGCCGGAGACATCATACGGAACGCCGCAACCCTTGAAGATGCCTTGAAAGAACTGCTTGAAACCGACCGCTTCACGAAAGTCTTCGCAACCATCGACAGGAAAAGAAAAGATATCGTCTTTCATTGCACAACGCCGCCGTCTTTCGATACCGTCGAACTGGTCAACAGTGCAGTCCTGATCAACCGACAGGAGCTCGATGACTGTTTCAGGAGCCTTCTGGGAAAAAGCTACACCAACGCCGAAGGGACAAAGGCACTCGAAACACTCCTTACGCTTTTCAGGGATAAAGGATATCCGCTTGTCGATATCGACCACATCGATGTGATCGAAAGAAAACTTGTCATACATCTCGCCGATGGCCGAATTTCATCACTCGTTGTATCACAGGACAAAGATATCACCCGCCCTACTCCGGTGATGAGAGAAATTTCCATCGATACATCGAAAGCTCTCAGCCTCAAAGACATTGAACGATCGATCGACAATCTGTTCGGGACCGGTGCATTCAACCGCGTTTCGATGGGAATTGCCGGCAACGACTCGACAGCAGTGAATGGAAACAAACGTCCGCTCAGAATCCGGCTCAATGAAAAACCGCCCAACGTCCTTCGTCTCGGAGTCCGTTACGATGAAACGTACAATGCACAGGCAATGCTCGATTTCAGGAACGAAAATCTCTCCGGCACCCTGAACTCCATTGGGGGATGGGCGAAAATCGGAGAAAAAAACAACCGGGCAAACCTGGAATTCAACATGCCGGCAATCGGAAACACCAGCCTTACATTCACGACAAAGCTGTTTTACGACGAACGTAAACTTGATATTCGGAACCCGGCTTTTTCTGAAGAGTTTTTCTTCAACGACCGCAGCCCGTCGCAACGATATGGTATTCAGCATATAGGCCTGAGTACATCGTTCGGAACAAGTATCGGCAAAAGCAGCCAGCTGCTTTTTGACATGACGGTCAAAAACAGTCAGGCGTTCGATGACGGACACGGTACCTTCATCACCCAGAATAACGATCTGGCAACCGCTTCACTTGAATTTACTCTGGATACAAGGGACGACTCTGTATTGCCCAAAGAAGGACGCCACTCGAACCTGAGGTATTCATTTACACCCGAGATTTTCAATGACCTGTCATTCTGGCAGCTGCAGGTGGGACACGAGGAAAACATACCTATAAGCAAACAGACATCGGCCCAGCTGAGCTTTTCTTTCGGCTTCAGCGGAGGAGACCTCCCTCTTTCAGAACGTTATTTCCTCGGCGGAGCCGGCAGTCCGTACAGTTACCGCTTTATCGGCCTGAAGGAAAACGACCGCATCGGACAAAACTTTGCCGCGTTGGGAGCAAATCTGCACTACAGCCCGTCGTTCGACCTCATCTTTCCTTCCTCGTTCATTGTTTACTACAACGCGGGCAACGTCTGGGAAAAAAGCAACGATATAGTTCCGGGCGATTTTATCCACGGTTTCGGCGCCGGCATGAATTGGGATACACCAATCGGACCTGCAAGCCTTACAGCGGGCAAAGCGTTCAGATTTGACAGTGCTGGTGGTGAAGACGGCCTTTCAGCCATACGGTTCGCGGAAACAGTATTTTATTTCAATTTCGGCCACGCATTCTGAGGATGTTGAATTGTTGATTTGTTGAACTGTTGAACTGTTGAATTTTCTTGGAACTTGCTGTTACTTTGACGATCTGTGCCAGCCTTCGCAAAAGATGACCTGATGACAGGAAGCTTTTAACAGTTGTTTTGTATCTTAACCTGCCAAAAAAGCTTTCAGGCATTGTTAAACCCATGCAGCAGAAAAACGTGACCAACAGCCAGAAGCCCCGCATCCTGGTCTGCAATGATGACGGAATCGATGCCGAAGGCATTCACGTCCTTGCAGCCTCGATGAAAAAAATCGGCGACGTCACTGTGGTCGCACCTTCGGAACCAAGAAGCGGCATGGGACACGCTATGACACTTGGTGTCCCTCTTCGGGTAAAAGAGTTCCGTAAAAACAGCCGTTTTTTCGGCTATACCGTTTCAGGCACGCCGGTAGACTGTATCAAAGTCGCCATAAGCCATATTCTTCCCGAAAAGCCCGACATTATTGTAAGCGGCATCAACTACGGCAGCAATACAGCAACCAACACACTCTATTCCGGAACGGTAGGCGCCGCTCTCGAAGGCGTGATTCAGCATATACCCTCGATTGCATTTTCACTGACAACCTATGAGAACGCAGACTTTACCTATGCCGGTAAAGTTGCTCGAAAACTGGTAAAAAAAACGCTTCGTGAAGGGCTTCCCGAAGACACGATCCTTTCGGTCAACATCCCGAACATTCCCGAATCGGAGGTCCGCGGCATCAAGGCAACCCGCCAGGGCAAATCACGCTGGGCTGAAAACACCATCGAACGCGACGACATGTACGGCAATCCATACTACTGGCTGAGCGGAGAGCTGAAACTTCTCGACGAGAGTGCCGCATATGACGAGTATGCCATCAGGGAAAACTATGTAACCGTAACGCCGATATCCATCGATATGACAAACCACGAAGCGCTGCATGAGATAAAAGGGTGGAAGCTGAAGAAATAAAGGAGTAAGGAGCAAGGAGACGGGGGAAGAAGATAGTGGGCGGTCTTTAGCAGGCAGTCGGCAAGTTGTAGGGGCGAAAAATCTTTCGCCCGTGTCCGGGGACCGGTTTTTTCGAGAAGGCGAGCGAGCAAAGAAAAGAACTGAGATATGACCGATAAATCTTATAGGACTTATAGGTCCTATAGGACTCATAGGACCTATAGAATTCATGTAATGTGTCCGGCATTGCCACACCTCAACATCTTACTTCCTTATTTTTGCCTTTTGAATTTTGAATTTTGACTTTTCTATCTTCCCCTATTACCCACTACCGACTATCTATATAATGAACTGCTTCCTTGTTGATTACGGTAATATACAGGCCCCGAAAAAAGGGTTTTCCAGGCTCTTCAAAGACTATGCCCTCGAAGGCGACACGCACGAAAAAATTGCCGATCGTTTTTTTCATTACGATTACCGGCGGGAAGCCGATTATTTCAATCACCTCAACAACCTCTCTGCCCGGCAGTTCAGACGTCAGGAACTGATTGACCTTCTTGTCAGGCAAAACAGGGATTTCGGAGTTTCGGAAAAACATATCGACTCTCTTTCCAGGCTCGATTCTCCTCACTGCATGCTTGTGGTTACAGGCCAGCAGCCGGGTCTTTTCACCGGGCCGCTCTATTCCGTCTATAAGGCGCTTACCGCCATTGTGGTTGCCAAACGCCAGAAAGAGATGTTCCCGGAGTACGATTTTCTTCCCCTTTTCTGGATCGATGGTGAAGACCACGATTTCAGTGAATCGGCTGCCGCATCGCTTTTTGAAAACGGCCGCGTCGCCCCTGTAGTCCTTGAGCCCTGGAACAGACTGCCGGAACAGATGGTCTGCCGTACTGTAATGGGGCCCGGCATTACAGACTCCGTCGAAACATTCCTCTCGCTCCTGCAGGAGAGTGAACAAAAAAAGAAAATTGCCGGGACACTCCACTCTTTCTATACCCCGGAAAGTACGCTGGATCGCGCATTCGCAAAAACAATGGCCTTCCTTTTCAAGGATTACCCTCTTTTCATGCTTTCCCCGGCTGATCCGGATTTCAAAAAAATGTCCGCGGATGTCTTCCATCGCGAACTGGCAACATGCCCCCATACATCGCACAGCGTTATCGGGCAGAGTTCGATCCTGGAGAACATGGGGTACGAAGCGCAGGCCAAACCCCGGGCAGTGAACCTCTTCCTCCTGAACCATCACGGGCAGCGCATGAAAATCGAGGAGCACGGCAAGGACCGCTTCATAACAAATCCCGGGCAGTACCCGTATTCAAGACACCAGATGCTCGAGCTATGCGCCGACCATCCGGAACAGTTCAGCCCGAACGTTGTCCTGCGACCTATTGTCCAGGATCATGTCCTGCCGGTTTTCGCCTATATCGGCGGCCCAGGTGAAATCAACTACCTTGCCCAGTACCGCAACGTGTACGAGCATTTCGGGCTCAGAATTCCCTTTATCATCCCGCGTGCCGGTTTCACCCTGGTTGAACCGTCAGTCAGCAAAATCATGGATAAAGTGCTCCGGATAACAGGAAGGCCGAACCTGTCGAGAAAACAGGTTTACCTCAGTGCGTTCAAAGACCTCAGGGCTCTGCAGAAAAATGCCGTCTCAGGCGCCGAAAACCATGATTTCGATGCCGTGCTGGACAAAGCTGCAGGAAACATTCAGGAAGAGCTCGAGGCTCTTTTACCGGCCCTTTCAAACCTCGATCGAAATCTCGAACAGGTTCTTCTGGGCTCGATGCGGCAGGTTGAAAAAATCATGGAAGGAATCCGGCAGAAAACACACAAAGCAGGCAGAAAAAAACACGATGAACTTGTCTGGCAGCTGGACAAGGCTGCATCGGCTTTCTTTCCCGGCGATGTTCCCCAGGAACGTGTCGTCAATGTTTTTTACTACATCAACAAGTACGGATGGAATATTCTTGACGAGTGCGCTGCGATGATACGTGCACACGCAACGGAATCACACATGATACTCGAGCTGTAAGCCTATCGACCCCGGTTCAGATACCTGCATCACGAAATGCCGACAGCAGCATATCGACCGTCACGACTTCGGGAAGGATAACGGCTTTTTCAAGGTCACCCCGTGGAATGATCACAAGCAGAGGCACACCACTTCGACCGAAACGCTGAAGCAGAGTCGTGATAGCATCGTCCCTTGTCGTCCAATCCGCCCTCACAGCTTCAACGTGCGGCTTGAGGAGAGCCTCGCCAACCGAACGGCTGGAAAGAACACTGGCCTCCAGAACTTTGCAGGTTATGCACCATTCCGCAGTAAAATCAAGGAAGATCGTTTTTTTCTCCTCGATCAGCCGATCGAAAAGGGCAGGTGAAAAATCTCTCCAGAAAACACCGTTTTTATCCGTCCTGCCCGCTCCCGGATCAGCGTTTTCGATATGGCTGCCACCGGCACCCGACCGTTCCGCATCAAAAATGAGGGTATAACAGGCTCCGCCCATAAGAACAAGGGCAAGCACCCATACCAGCAGCTGCCGTTTGAAAGATGCTCCATGCCCTGTCAGGTTTCCGAGCACCCATAGTACAAACGCAACCACCAGAAGAAGGATGAAAAGCCGCAGCAAACCCTGCCCCCCGGTCTGCGAATTCAGTATCGAGGCAAGCCAGATAACGACACCGACAAGCACAAATCCCATAAGCTGCTTGAACAGATACATCCAGTGTCCCGGTTTTGGCAGAAAGCGCAGCCATACGGGATGCCAGGCAAGAACCACGTAAGGAAACGCCATGCCAAGCGCAATGACGGTAAAGAAAACAAAAACAATCCAGGCAGGCTGGGCAAAAGCAAAGCCAAGCGCCGAGCCGAGAAAAGGAGCGGTGCACGGCGTTGCAAGCGTTGTTGCAAGTACTCCGCTGACAAAAGCGCCGAGACTGTCGTGGTGAGAGGCTACCTTGCCTATCTTTCCGGATACAGCAGGGGTGCCGATTTCAAAAAGACCGAACAGGTTCAGGCTGAAACCGAAAACCACAGCGGCAATAAACATGACAAATGCCGGTGACTGGAACTGAAAACCCCAGCCTATCGTTGCTCCCATTGCCTGAAACCCCAAGACAACGATCGCAAGGAACCAGAACGACAGCAGAACCCCGGAGGCAAAAACAAGGCTGAGGAATCGACCTGCGGCTCTTCCCGATTCCGAGTCGTCGGTACCGATCAGGCTGAAAACTTTCAGCCCAAGGACAGGAAGCACACAGGGCATGATATTGAGCAATATCCCTCCGATGAATGCAAAAACAAGCATGAGAAAGAGCGATGCATCGGCGGCCTTATCCGTTTCTGCCGAAACGCCTTCTGTATCGACCGTTACAACATAGGCGCCTTTTTTCGTTACGGCAACCCCGCTGAAGACAGATGGTCTCAGAACATCCGAATACGGGATGATGACAGAGTTTCCCCTGACGGCAATCCTGTCAAGCGCCATACCGTCCGGTGTGGAAAGGGGAAAGAAATCCCTGAGCGATTGTGCCGAACGACCTGCAAAGTCAACCCGAAGAACGCTCCCCTTCCGGTCCTCATCAAGTCTGACAGCAGCGACCAGGAGCGGCTCCTTGCCGGCACCCCGGTCAACAGGAACCATCCGGCGGAACTCACGGGCCCTTTCCAGAAGTGCTTCGGAAACCGGCTGCTTTGTCAACACAATTTCTGCAGAACCCGGCATACAGGTTTCCTTGCAGGAAAGCCAGGAAAGCTTTGCCTTGAGAGGGAACAAGCGGTCGGCAACCGACAGGTCGTCCTCTTTGCCTTCCGTAACGATTCTTGAAAAAAGCACGACCTCGTCGTTGTAGCCATATCCGGTCATGCCTCCCGAATCGAAACGTTCCGGATAAGGAAACTCCAAAGGAAAAACCTTTAATCCCGGCGGCAGGTCCCATTTGATCTCCACCGGCATTCCCGCATCACCCGGGTTCTGCCAGTAGACATGCCAGCCGGGCTCCATTTCCAGCCGCACACCCGCTGTAAGCCCTGCTTCGGCAGAATTTTCAACAACGAAAACATCAGCCGAAACAGGCGAACGGCCTTGAAAGAACGATGCATGAGCACTGGAGGAAATGGCGATACAGAAAAAGCATAGAAAACTAAAAAGAACTGCTGACCTCTGTGCAAACATTTCGATCATAATGTTGTCATCCGTTAACCTGATATACCAATACGTCCAATGTCACGGGCGAATCCTGTCACCCCGTCTGATAGGTATGCACACTGTCCTGAGCGGAAGGAAGGTAATTGACGCCGAACCAGCTGACCAGCAGAACAAAAAACGCAAGCGCAAGGTACCATT
The DNA here is from genome assembly GCA_028280025.1 of Chlorobium sp. Taxonomy (GTDB): domain Bacteria; phylum Bacteroidota; class Chlorobiia; order Chlorobiales; family Chlorobiaceae; genus Prosthecochloris. Next base: position 7,036 of record JANQMO010000039.1, read on the forward strand.
GGAGAAGGGATTTATCCACTTTTGCGGAATTGGCGTGCATGTAGCCGAGATAGACGAGCCAGGCAATCAAAGCCCAGGTCTCTTTAGGGTCCCAGGTCCAGTAATGCCCCCATGCCTCTTTGGCCCAGAGAGCGCCAAACACAAGACCGAAGGTAAGAAACACAAAGCCGAGCAATGCAAGATAGTGGCTGAGTGATTCTCCAAGTTCATCGAAAGACTTGCTGCGCCTGTAAAGATTATGCCATGCAGCCAGGGATGATGCCGCAAGCAGAACATACCCTACCAGGTAGACCACCACATGAGGCACAAACCAGCCGCTCTGCAGGGCAGGCATCAGGGTCTTGTCGTACACGTCGGGAAAAAGAATATTGATAAAAAGGAAGAATGAGGCCATTGCCACACAATAATACTTCAACCAGGCAATCTTCCAGCGATACTCGACAAGAAAACCGACAAGCGGAATCAGCGTTGCATACCAGAGACGCGTCTCCCCCAGAGTTCTGAGCGGGGGGCGGTCAAGCTCCATCCAGAACAGGACCAGGAAAACCGTCATGATACCCGTTCCGGCAATCATCAATGCCATGCCGGATATTTTCAGAACCCTCGCTCTGGCCGAAAGCAGTCCCAGAAGAGTACCGCCGGCCCAGCATATCATTGCGCTGTATGAAACGTATGGAAAATCAGTCCAGGTCATTGCTTGTGATAAAAGTCAAAAGTCTTGTTGAGTTGTTGAACTGTTGATTTGTTGAGTTGTTGGTTCCAATCCAGTTGGAAAAAGACCAAAAGGACGTAAAGGACTCAAATGACAAAAATCTTGTTGATCTGTTGAGTTGTTGAGTTGTTTGAATGCGGGCAGCCACAGGGGGCTGCCCCTACTCATTGCTCAGCACTCGTTGCTTCCCACCATTCACGATTTACGAATCACGATCTTCCCCTCCTTACTCCTGCGCACAAAGTGCGCTGCTGCTATTTTTTCCTGATGCCTTTCCAGAAAAACAGCGTGTTCCCTGCAAGGATCATAAAAAAACCAAGGTAGACCATCGGCAGCCAGGGGTCCTTCACCCCTTCAACCAGACTCAGTTCAGACCATCTGCCGGCTTTCTCGTCATAACCCATCTGATAGAGGTTCCAGCCCTTGACAGAAAGCGGCCTGTTGACCTCGAGCGCTGCGCTGCGCCCTTCCTCGGTCCCGTCGAGCATGACGGTTATCTCGGAACGATACTTTTTCGGCGACCCGGGAAGCAAGACAATCAGCTTGTCGCCATGCCCGATAAAAGAGGGCTTGATGAACGGACTCCCCGTACTCACCCAGCCCAGAAGAGATTTTCCCTCATATGTTCCGCTCAGGTATGCCCATGGCAGCGCGTCTTTCGTGCCTGCAGGTGCAGGCTCGGCTTGACCTTCTTTGAAAATTGCGTTTTCAAGGTACCGCTCGACTTTCACCTCGACATTCTCCCATGACACCTCGAGCCCCTGACGCATGTCATCAGTCACACCGGCCTTGTGCGGAATGAAACGCTCGTGCGTTTGATCGTACAAGGCGAGACGGGGGCTGTATTCCAGCATTTCAAAATCCTTGAGGTAAAGGGAAAAAGGAAGACCGATCATGGTTTTGTCCGCTGGTGTCCATGCCCTGTCAGTCGACCGGCCTTCGTAGAGCGGGATAATAACCCTTTGCAGATCCGTCGCACCGGCAAGGCCGCAGGCAAGTGCTATCCAGAACCCGGCATGGAACAGAACGAACTGCAGATTCGATACCTTGAACGGCACCGTCTTCCAGACAAGCGACAATCCCAGGTTGACAAGGAAAAAAAATACCGTCAGTGCAAACGGCCAGCTTGAGAAGACGCTGTCCAACCCCATCGCACCGGCCCAAAGCGGACCTGCGCCCTTTGTCTGGGGCAGCACCCCTCCGACCAGTGACAGAGCGGCTATCGACAGAATCAGGCAAAGACCAAGCGGAATCCCGCCGAGCCAGCGAACAACCGGGTTGTCCCTCAGCAGCAACCCGGCAAGGACGATATTGACGACAAGAAGAAGCAGTATGACAAGATTCATGGGCCAGGAAGGAAACGGCACTCCCCCTTCTCCCCCGGTTACCTCAAGAACGATTCCGACAAGAACAAGTGCCGCCGATAACCATGCACCTTCCCTGAAAGACCATGAATCAGGTGACTGCATCATTTCAGTTTTTACCACAATTGTTTTCCTCTTCATCCGTCTCGGCCGTAATGATCTGGCAGCACTTGCAGACAACGCTCCTCAGCTCCATGCCACTCGCCCCTTTGTATATTTTATCGACAGCAATCCCTATTTCATCAAGATATGACTGGCTTTTGATTTCCTGCCTTCCCCTTTTTTTGTTCATGTACTGAGAGACGGCCGCAGGAGTAACTCCCAGCTTCTTTGCTGCCTGAGACTGGGTCATTCCAGCCTTTACAAGACCGGCGGCAATATCCGCCCTTATCCGTGGCAGATTGTACCAGACGGCCTTTTCACATGGAAATATCACGCTCTTCTATACTGTAGTTTATTTCAAAATCATAAAGAACACGGCAATTACCTTCTCCGCAAAAGAACTCCCTGACGGAAATCCTCTTCGTATTGCTCCTGATGTAACAATGGTTAAACCGCCAAACAACAGCAACAAGTTCCTTCACCTGTTCCCGCTTTGTTCAAGAGACACGTCATAACGCATCCTGACCCTCTTGCACCATACATGCAAGCGTCCTGAAAAAACAAGAAACTCAACCCTCCCGCGGGTACAAGCTCCTTCCCGGATAATACTGCAGAAAAAAGGGAAACTACAGAACAATGCGGATAGTAAACCCTAAACTGATGCAGGTGAACGTCGGAACGCATCGGAAAAGACGGCATTAAAAATTCAACGTGTATCCTTCAGGATAAAAACCCTCGATAATTTCAAGAACCTTTTCCGGGTCATCCTCAAGAAAAATAAAATCCAGATCCTTTTCGGCAATATATCGTTTTTCCGAAAACATCATCCGACGCATCCAACGGTAAAACTCATCCCAGTACTCGCTTCCCATCATGATCAAGGGAAACCGCTCACTCTTTTGCGTCTGAATAAGTGTCGCTGCTTCGAAAAACTCATCCATCGTCCCGAATCCGCCCGGCAGCACGATAAATGCCTGGGAATATTTCAGGAACATAACCTTGCGGACAAAAAAATACTTGAAGGTCAGGAGCCGTTCCCTGTCTATGTAAGGATTGGGGTTCTGCTGCAGGGGCAACTCTATATTGAAACCGATTGAAAGGCCTCCTGCTTCTTGAGCGCCTTTGTTTGCCGCTTCCATGACACCAGGCCCAGCCCCGGTAATGACCGCAAATCCTTTTTTGGCCAAAAGCGCCCCTGTTCTTTCCGCAAGAGCATATTCAGGATGGCCGGAAGTAATTCGGGTAGAACCGAAGACGCTCACTGCGGGACCGGAATCGGACATTCTTTCAAATCCGTTCACGAATTCCGCCATAATTTTAAAGACCCTCCACCCGTCACCGGCGAAATCAGTCTGACGTTCGTACTTTTTATCCGGCGGCCTGACTTTTTCTTCAGACACGTCTCCGGGGCAATCCTTTTTTCGGGAAGACGGCATGACAGTCAAAGTGCTAAAAAGTTGCCGATAAGCTGTTTTCCTTCGCTGGTCATGATCGATTCGGGATGAAACTGCACACCGTAAAGCTGCTTTTCCAGGCAATCCATTCCCATGATAACACCGTCCTCTGTCCAGGCCCTGATAACGAGCTCGTCCGGAAGGTTTTCTTTTTCAACGATAAGAGAATGGTAGCGTGTCGCCACAAACGGGTTTTTGAGGCCCTTGAAAATGCCCTGGTTGTCATGAAAAATACTGGATGTCTTGCCGTGCATGATATCGGCCGCACGCACGATCCGGCCACCCAATGCCTCTCCGATGGACTGGTGCCCGAGACAAACGCCAAGAACAGGGATGGCGCCTTGAAGCCTGCGAATGAGAGGTACAGAGACGCCCGCATCATGCGGTGTTCCCGGGCCCGGCGATATGACGATCTTTTCAGGACCGATTTCGAGGATCTCTTCCACCCCGATATCATCGTTGCGGTAGACCGTGACATCCGCTCCCAGTTCGCCCATATACTGGACAAGGTTGTAGGTAAACGAATCGTAATTATCGATGACAAGAACCATGAACTGTAACTGCTCGCGTTTCGTTAAATAAACTCGATCTTCAAAAGCCGCATCTTTGCCGGCGCCGAAAATCCGATACCCTTTCGATCCCTTGCCTTCCGGGCAATGATAACCGATCCCCAAAAAACACGACATCGGGATTCCCCGGCCGGAAACCCGTTGAAAAAGAACAATTTCGGGTATTACAGCGACATCCTCGTACCCTGCTCGAGAGACGCGGCGTAACGGAACATCGCCTCATATTCCGGACTCAACAGCACGTTCCTCCGCGCCATGACAACCCTGGCCGCTTCAATCGCTTTATCAATAGTGTACGGCTCGAAACCATGCCCGGCCCCGCCCCAGGAAAACGAGGGAATATTTTTTTGAGGAAACCCGCTGCCGAAAATATTAGAGGATGTGCCGGCAACCGTACCCGTGTTGAACATGGAGTTGATCGAACACCTGGTATGCTCACCCATGATAAGGCCGAGAAACTGCAACCCGGTCTGAACGCTATCCTCGCCGTGTACAATGCTTACCTTCCCGTAATCATTTCTCAAATCCGAGGTATTGGTACCGGCCCCGAGATTACACCAGGACGACAGGTACGAGTGACCGAGAAAACCTTCGTGCTGCTTGTTCGCAAATGGTTCGACAATTGAATCCTCGATCTCGCCGCCAGTCTTGGAAAAACTGCCGATAGAGACATTGTCATGCAGATGTGCGCCGGCCCTGACACGAGCGGATGTATCGATAAAGATATTGTCCGCAAGCACCGATTGAGACTCGATCACTGCTCCGGAACTGACGGCAATGAATCCGGAGCCTGCATCAAGAACGGCACCGGGCTTTATCGCTGCTCCCTCGGCAATAAAAATGTTATCGGGATTTTCCAGCGCGGCATATGAAGAAACCTCTCCGAGAACCTTCCCAAACTCTATCGATTCGGCATCCCTGGCAAGTTCAAAGGGATGCAGCGCAACCGGATCCCAGATGTTGCAGAGCAGCGTGAAACCATCCACATCTATGATCTCACACCGGGATGCGAGAGCCGCGGTATCGATAACGTCTGCGGAAAGCTCTTTGCGGCCATGCTGCGTTTCCGCACTGATCCGGGCAAAAATCATATCGTCACCCTGCACGAGGCATTGTCCGGGCCCGGGAGGGTTCGCCGTCATAATATCCACTGACGCTTCGTCACACAAAAGTCTTCCGTTTACAAGAAGGAGATCACCGCAGCCGCTCTGGGGATAAAAAACCGGGAGTGTCCGACGAAATACAGGCTCGAGATACCTCCTGAGATGACATGAAATCTCTCTTTCCCCGCCAAGGCGGACATGAAATTTCTCAAAAAGGGTTCGAAAACCGGTAGTCAGCAAGTAGACCGGCTTGAAATGCAGCAAAGGCAGAAACCGGGAAACGTGCTCATCTTCAAAAATGACAATCCGCATAACGATTATCGCTGTTTCTGACCGCAATGCTCCTCTTCAGCACGGCATAAGACGTTTATGGACGAAGGAACACTTTCAATCCTTACTTTTCCGTTCACATTATCGAATACTTCGCCGTCCAAATGCATAACCTCAGGATTACGAATCTCGATCTCGACGGCATGAGCCTTTGTGTAAAGAACCCTGGAATCATGTATCTGCTCTCCTTTCATATACTTGAGAACAAAACCGAAAAACCTTGCCCTGGGAATATCTTTGAGAATGCAGACATCAAGCAGCCCGTCGTCGATCTTCGCTTCAGGCGCGATATGAAACTTTCCGCCCTCGATCCGGCCGTTGCCGACGGAAAAAGCAAACACCTTTTCGTCGAGTTCTATTGTTCCTTCCGGAGTATCGAGCTTAATATGCATTTTTGGGGAGTTATAACCTAAAAGCACCGACAGAAGAGCATGCATGTACATGAGCTCCCCCCTGACCCATTTGCTCTGCCGGACTTTGCGAGCTATTCTGCCGGTAAGACCCACCCCGCACGAATTGAGGAAATAGCGTTTGAAACCGCTCCCCGTTGACACGCTGCCCAGATCAACCAGTACGGTTCTTCCGGAAAAATATGCTTCGAGAGGACAATCGCGGCCGAAGCCATGATCGAGCGATTTGACAAAATCATTTGCCGAACCGACGGGCAGGATTCCAAGGCTCACATCAGAAAAAGCAAGAACGTTTGCGATTTCATGCGCCGTACCATCTCCGCCGCAGGCAATGACTGCCCTGCTTCGTTCAAGTGATTCCCGGGCAAGACTGAAAGCATGCCCGGCGTATTCGCTCTTGCAGGCAACCGCCTGAGGATGTCTGCCCAGCACGTTTCGTATACGTGAAGCATATCTGGCCGATCGGCCCCTGTCGGCAGCAGGGTTTATGATAAACGTTGTATTTTTCACTGGCGTATACCTTTTCCGTGATATTCCATAAAAGCCAACAGATACCAACACCTACTAACATATTCCATCGACCGGCAAATCAAAAATACCATGCCTGCAACGACCGGCAACCAACCTCGATACAGCATGAACCGTACTGCCGCCGACAAATACGTCAGAAACGTTCATGTATACAACGATCGGCAATGCCGCAGACATTCGATCTCTCCGGTCCGCAGCAACGGTTGAAGGCAAAAGCAGATGCATTGTGTGCCATCCCGGGCAGATGAAGACCCACGTCACACAACCAGCGTGATATCTCAATCCGCCACACTCTTTTTTCTTTAAAAAATCAAATTATTCACGTAATATACTATCAGTACGTCAACAAGTACTCAACAGAACACTATTAAGACTGCACCATGAACACATGTCCCGTAACATATCTACCGATTACAGCAAACCCCAACTGGCAAAGAAAGGAACACTTCAAAGGATCATCCTATACAAAAGTTTTCAGGCTTCTGGGCAAAGATATCCTCCTCTACAATATCGAAACGGATCAGGATATTACGCTTGCCAATATGGATTCCAGCCTGTTCCGGTCAGCGCTGCACGATAACAACCTCGAAGACAAACCCACCTGCCTTGTCTGGGATTTGCAGCATGTGAGCGGCATATCCCTTGACTACAAAAAGCAGCTGGCAAACCTGGTTTTCAATTCCTCGATAACGTTCGGCATTGTCGTTTTTTACAATGTTGAGCCGCAATGCCTCACAACGGTTGAAACATTTTGCGCGATGGTTCCGGAAATGATCCCGGTCCTCATCAGGAAAAACTATTCCGATGCCGTCAACACCGTCCTCGACTGGAAAAAGGGCTTGCCCGTCAATAATGAAATCGACCAGGATCCCGATCTGGTCAACAAAAAAGAGTTTCTTGCTTTTGTCGGAAGACTTTGCTGGCTGAAAATGACCGATCAGAATCTTCAACTGCCCGCCACCTCAGACAGGCTTTACCCATATTTCAAAGCGATCGAAAACCTTCAGGCAGACATACGTGAATGTTACAAGGATCAGGAAAATGAGTTACAAAAGATCGCTGCCGATCATGAAAAAACACTGATGGAAAAAAACATTCTGCTCAACGCACAGAAAGAACTGTACAAAAAACTCAAGGGGCAGCTTGAAAAGGAAAAATCAGCTTTGACGGCAAGAATCGCTTCCCAGGAAATGGAACTGACAAGAATTTCGACCGCAATTGCCGAAAAAACATCTGCACTCAGATCACTGGTTGACATGATAAGCGAACTGGATATCGATCATGAACAGAAAAGCGCCATGATCGAACATTGCCGCCGCATGATTGATACCGAAATGATTGAAAAAAGGCTCAGCATAGAACTGACGACAACAGACTCCGAGTTTCTCTCCAGGCTGCAGCGAAAGCACCCCAACCTCAACCAGAGAGAACTGAGGATATGCCTTCTCATCAAGTTGAATTACAATACAAGGGATATAGCCCGTTCCGTCGGTATATCAACAAGAGGTATGGAGAGCATCCGCTACCGAATGCACAAGAAAATCGGTCTGTCGAAACATCAGTCATTAAAAGGCTATCTCACCGAAATGGCTGCATCGGCAGACTGAGCGGAACCAGCCGGAATACCCCGAAAAACCATAACAACGACATTTCCCTGAACGCATAGAGCTTTCCTGACGGCCCTATGCGTTCAGGGAGAACCCGACAGTTGGATCGCATGAACACTCAATGTCCCGTCACAGGGTTGGCAATCATATCGAAACCGCACTGGCATTTTCTCAACCATGCCGACCATTATACAACCAGTATCAGGAGAATCGGCAAGAACATTCTTTTTGCCGAGGTTGATGCCTCTTCCCCGATTACACTGGGCATCTTCGAGAAAAAAACTGTCAGACGGGTCATTGAAGACTCCGGGCTTGTCAACAAGCCGATCTATTGCATCTGGAATCTTGAAAAGGTACAAGCCATCACCCACCGGTACAAAAAAGGTATCGCTGATTTTCTCTACAACCCGCCGCCACCTTTGAAAGCGGTTGTTTTCTATAACATCCGTCCCGAATTCATAAACACCGTAGAAATTTTTCGCGCCATCTGTCCATTGAGCATGAAAGTCGCATTTACAGAAGGGTACGAACAGGCAATAACGATGACCCAGGACATGATAGCCGACGGAGCTGCGTTTTATGAACCGGAACAAGAGGATGAACTGAAAAACAGATTTCTTGCAGCAACGGCAAGGATAGGCTGGCTCAATCTTCTATCCCAGCCCGTTTTCCTGCCTGAACGCGATCATGACTGCTATCCGTATTTCAGCGCACTCTATCATTTGCAGAAAGATTTTGCTGAAGAATATGCCGCATACAGTGAGAAAGCCGAATCGTTTGAACGACACATGCAGGTCAGCGCTGAACAAATAAAAACGGAAACAGCTTCGATCAAAAGCGAGATGGAACATATGATGGCGGCATTCAAACAGGAAAAAGCCCTGCTTGAAAAAAACCTTCTTCAGATCAAACATGAATCCCGCTCAACCGCAATAATGCTGCCATTCAAAGGCGCACAGCTTGAAGAAACAATACAGCAGACTCTCCAACTGCCTATCAGCACAGAACAAAAAAAACAAATCATCGATGTCTGCGAAAAACTTCTGGAGGCTGAAAAAAACAGGACAAAAACGGATATCCCCCTTACCGCAACAGACTCAGCCTTCCTTTCTCTTCTGCAGCGTAAACATCCGGGACTCAGCAACCGGGAACTCAAACTTTGCCTGTTTATAAAGATGAATTTTGATACAGAAGAAATAGCCGACTATTACTCGATAACCAAACGGGGTATAGAAAGCGCCCGCTATCGCCTGCACAAGAAAATCGGGTTACAAAAAAACCAGTCGCTGAAAAATTATCTGACATCACTCACCAAAGACCTGGTATCCTTTTCCATTAGACAGCATTAAACCATCTGCTCTTGAGCAGTATAAAAAAGGGCACGGTTGCTATGACTCAAAAAAAAACATATTTTATACACATAAATACGTCGCGATATCCACCAGTTAAACGAAATGTCCATGAGCACATGTCCTGTTTCACATCTGCCGGTTGTCGAAAAAAAACACTGGAAAGTCGAGCATCCGGATGAGGGATTTACAACCCGCATCAGACAGATCGACCGTGATATTTTTCTGACCTATTATGAAACAACGAAAGATATTGTCATCGAAGAAAGAGACCAGACTCTTTTTCGCATGATCATGGAAGAATGCGGCCTTGAAAACGATCTCGTTTATCTGCTTCGCGACCTGAGTCATGTCAAAGATATATCCTATACGTACAAGCTCATGCTCACTCAGCTCGTATACCGGTGGCCGCCCTACTACAAACTGATCGTTTTCTACAACATCGATCCGGACTTTCTTACAACTGTCGAAACATTCGCATCGATCGTCCCGAAGAGCACTCCGGTTCTCCTGAGAGATACCTACGCCGATGCGGTCAATGCAATTCTCGATGTAAAAAAAGGCGTACCCCCTCTTGAAGAGCTCGAAGATGACGATGAAGATACGAGACGATATAACCAGAAGAAACAAGAGTTTCTTGCAACAGCAGCGCGTATCGGATGGATGAACATGCTTAACCAGCCGATCACCCTGCCGGAATATGAAGATATTCTTTATCCGTTTTTCAAGGCACTCGATTCATTGCAGCATGACCTGCAAGCCCGTGAAAATATGAATGCCCGGGACAAACAACATGCCGAAGCCCGGATCGAAAAAAAACTGTCTGAGAAAATTATCCGCCTCAATGCCCAGCGCGAACTCAACAATCAGCTGAAAGCCCAGTTCGACAAGGAAAAAGCATCGCTTCGTTCCCGTATTGCGTCTCAGGAAATGGAATTAACCCGCATATCAACGGCTATTGCAGAAAAAACAGCCGCCCTGAAATCGCTCAGAAACAATCTGTCAGAACTTGATATCGATGAAAAGGTGAAAGCGGATATGGTCAATTCGTGTTCGAAAATGATCGAAACAGAAACTCTCGAAAAGATGATCAATACCGATCTGTCGGCCACAGATTCGGAATTCATCTCGAAAATCCAGCGGAAACACCCGAACCTCAATCAGAGGGATCTCCGCATCTGCCTGCTTATCAAACTGAATTACGATACCAGGGAAATCGCTCGTTCGATCGGCATTACCACCAGGGGACTTGAAAGCATCCGCTACCGGATGCATAAAAAAATGGGACTGTCAAAGCACCAATCGATCAAGAACTACCTCACAAACCTCACGCTCTCCTGATCCGGCATTTTCATCTGGATTATAATGCCTGCTGATCTGCAGAGCCCTGCCGTCTCAAGCGACAGGGCTCGTGTTTCTCAGCCGAAATACATCGACTTGACATTGACGAACTCGCGAATACCGTACCGGGAAAGTTCCCGGCCGTATCCTGACTGCTTTATTCCCCCGAATGGAAGGCGCGGATCCGACTTCACCATGGAATTGATGAAGCAGTTGCCCGCTTCCAGACGGCCCGCCACATTCCTTGCGCGTTCCGGGTCGGATGAGAAAACGGCTGACCCAAGGCCGTACGGACTGTCGTTGGCGATCCTAACGGCATCGTCATCGTTATGAGCTTCAAGAACGGTTGCGACCGGACCGAACGTCTCCTCACCATAGACCGCCATACCGGGCTTTACATCGGTCACTATTGTCGCAGGGTAGAAGAATCCTTTCATGTCAGGCACTTCGCCGCCGCAAAGCACTGTTGCGCCCTGTTCACGGCTCTTTTCAACCTGCCGGTGAAGTTCGTCCCGAAGATCCTTTCTTGCCAGAGGTCCGATACGGACAGACGGGTCAAAGGGGTCGCCCATGACCGTTGCCTCCATTTTTTCAAGCAGCATGTCCTCAAACCGGGCTTTTATCGAACCGGCCACGATAAAACGCTTTGCCGCAACACAGCTCTGGCCGGCATTGAGCAGACGGGAAGCGATACAGACATCGACCGCCTGCTGCAGGTCCGCATCGTCCAGCACGATGTAGGGGTCGTTACCTCCGAGTTCAAGCACACTTCGTTTCAACGCTCTTCCCGCCTTTTCAGCGACAGCCATTCCGGCCCCCGTACTTCCGGTTATTGAAACAGCCTTGATGACCGGATGAAGGATCACTTCGCCGACAACACGGTTGACATCGTCAATATCGATATGCAACGTCCTGTAAAGGTCCGGGGGAAAACCTGCCTCCCTGAACAGCTTTTCCAGTGCGATCGCAGAACCGGTGACATTGGGCGCATGCTTGATCACAACGCCGTTTCCGGCCATCATAACGGCAGCCGCAAAGCGGATAACCTGCCAGAACGGAAAATTCCAGGGCATGACGCCGAGAATCACACCGAGAGGCTCAAATGCCACCATCCCGATCCTGCCGTCAATATCAACAGTCTCGGGCTGGAGAAATGCAGCGGCATGCTCGGCATAGTAATCGCATACCCAGCCGCATTTTTCCACCTCTGCCACAGCTTCCTTGAGCGGTTTACCCATTTCGCGGGCAATCAGGGCGCCATGTTCATCTTTTTGTGCCCTGAGCAGGTCGGCAAGTCTGGTCATTGATTTCTTGCGCACATCCACCGGGGTCTCTTTCCAGAGCCTGGACGCCTCTTCTGCAAGCAGAAGGGCCTCTTCCACCTCGACAGTTGACATGGCAGGATATTCGGCAAGGATCTCTTCAGTCGCAGGATTAATGGTAACAATCATGGTAATATTTCTTTTTACTTCAGATAACAGTTTGGATTTAATTGTGAAAGTGAATTTAGGGGATTTTACCGTCTTGTAAAACCGCTTCCGGCTACTCTATCGATTCATGGATCGCGAGGTAGCTCTTATATCGCTCAGAACTGATACGGCCGTCACTCACTGCATGCAGGACACCGCAGGAAGGCTCAACAGTGTGAGAGCAGGAGGAATAAGCGCATTGCTGCATCTCCTGCAGAAACTCGGGAAAATAAAACCTCAGGTTCTCTTTTGTAATGCCGGAAAGATCGAACTCCCTGATACCCGGGGTATCGATAACATATCCGCCGCCGGGAAGCGGCAGCATGACCGCATTGGTCGTGGTATGCACACCTCTCCGGCTCCAGGAGCTGATCGCTGCCGTCTTGAGTTTTTCCTCGCCGACCAGAAGGTTGATGAGCGTGGATTTGCCGACGCCTGAATGTCCGCTGAAAGCAGTTGTTTTTCCGCAAAGACTGACGCGAACATCATCCAGCCCCTCACCGGTAAGGCTGCTGAGACAGTGAACGGAATAACCGAGCCGGTAATAGGGCGCCATCATCGCGTCAACCGCAGTCTTGTCCGTCATATCCATTTTGTTGACAATGACAATGGCCGGCAGTTCCGCGGACTCGGCAAAAACCAGGTACCGGTCGATAAGCCTGGTATTGAGAGGAGGTTCATCGGCGGAAGCGATCACTGCCAGTTGATCGATGTTTGCCGCAATGACCTGGACGCTCTCTTTGCTTCGATTGCGGCGCCGGTCCCTTTTTCGTTCAAGCGCTGTATCACGTTTCAGTACCAGGGTAATGGCGCCTTCGGCATCTTTCCCCCCTGCTGTGACTCTCGCTTCGACACGATCTCCGACAGCCACAAGCCCGGTTTCCGGGTTTTCTGTTTTTGTCCCGCGGAACGTTGTACAAAGACATGCCGGTCCCCCGGCGATTTCGACGAGATACATCCCCCCTCTCGCCTCGGTAACAATTCCTCTGAACACCTGCCCTTCTTCCATGCAGAAATACTCCTCCAGTGCCGGAGACGGCTAACCGATACCGGCAAGCCGGCTGCGGCCGTGATACTGTTTCATGTAATGTTCCCGGATCATCCGGTGAGCGGGCTCTTTGAGGCCCGGATCACGATCAGCAAGTGAAGCAGCTGCACGTCGTGCAGAACACATGATATCAAAATCGCGGATAACATCCGAGAAGGCAAGTCCTGAAACAACGCCGGACTGCTCCTTGCCGAACAGGTTACCGACACCTCGAATCGACGCATCGATCTCGGAAAGCCTGAACCCGTCGCTGTTGTTCTCCATTGCGGAAAGACGTGCGGAAGCATCGCCACTCGTTTTCCCGTGTACAAGGTAGCAGTAAGACTGGTGCGGCCCTCTTCCAACCCTTCCGCGCAACTGGTGCAGCTGCGCCAGACCGAACCGTTCGGCATGCTCGACAACCATGACCGTCGCATTCGGCACATCGACACCGACCTCGATCACCGTTGTGCCGACAAGCAGGTCGAGCTTACCGGACCGGAACAGGTCCATGACCTGTTCTTTTTGCTGCGAAGAAAGCTGACCGTGTATCAACCCCATGCTGACATCCGGCAATACCCTGTCCCTCAAAAGCTCGAAACTGTCACAGGCGGCCTTGAGATCCATTTTTTCCGACTCTTCCACAAGGGGGTAGACGATATAGGCCTGCCTTCCCCGGGCAATCTCGCTCCCAAGAAACCTGTAGACCTCATGTTTTTTCTGCTCGCTGCAGCAACGCGTAACGACCCTTTTTCTTCCTCCCGGCAGTTGATCGATAACAGATAAGTCCAGATCGCCGAGCACGCCCATGCTGAGGGTTCTCGGAATGGGCGTTGCCGTCATGAGAAGAATATGCGGATTTCCGGCCTTGTCTTTCAGCGCCTTGCGCTGAAGAACGCCGAAACGGTGCTGCTCGTCGATCACCGCCAGACCAAGCTTATTGAACCGTACCGATTCTTCGAGAACAGCATGCGTCCCAACGACAATATTGATGGAGCCCTTCCAGATCCCCCCCAGCGTATCGAGTCGTTCCCTTTTCTGCTGCCTCCCGCCAAGAAAGCCGGTTCTCAACCCGAGCGGCTCGGCAAAATCCCGCATGACCATATAGTGCTGGAACGCGAGGATTTCCGTCGGGGCCATAAATACCGCCTGCATACCGTTATCGGCTGCAAGCGCGATGGCGAACATCGCAACAAGGGTCTTGCCTGACCCCACGTCTCCCTGGAGCAGCCGGTTCATTCTGCAGCCGCTTCTGAGATCACGGTAGATGTCACGAACAGCCTGCTTCTGGGCCTCTGTCATGCTGAACGAGAGTGACCGGTACAAGGCCTCGGTATACTCGCCCGAACGTTCCGCACAGAGGCCGGCCGGCTCTGATCGATACGACATCCTTCGCAGAGCGAACATAAGCTGTAAAAAAAACAGTTCCGTCCACTTGAACCGGTATATTGCCCGGTCAAGCATTTCAGGAGTGGAGGGAAAATGAACGGCTCGATAGGCGTCTGAGAGAGAAAGAAGACCGTAGCGGCTGATCAGCTTTTGAGAAAGATTGTCACTGAACACCGGTGAAAGGTCCGAAAATGCCTGCCGGATGATCTTTCTCATGCCGTTCGACCCGAGCCCCGCGCGTTTCATCTGATCGGTGGACGAATACACCGGAACGATCCCCCCGTCCGGGTTTTCATAGCCCGCACGATCCACATGCTCGAATTCGGGATGCTGCATTTGCGGCTGATGCCTGAAATAGCCGACTTTACCATAAACCATGAGGCAATCACCTTCCCTGAGCGAACCGGCAAAATACGACGTACCCCTGAACCAAACCAGTTCCAGCGACCCTGTTCCGTCGCAGAGTTCCGCAACAAGACGTACCCGCCCGTATCGGCCCCGCTGTTTGACGACATTTTCCACGGTTCCGACAACGGTCGCATGCTCCCCTTTCCTAAGAGAAGCTACAGGAGTTATCGTCCTCCTGTCAAGGTACCGCCTCGGGAAATAATTGAACAGATCCTGAACCGACCCGACTCCCGCTTCTTTCAGTGTCCTGGCTTTCCGGGGACCTATACCCCTGATGGAAGTAAGGGGCAAAACCTGCACTGTATCGTCAACCGCTTCCATACCGTCCAGGCCTTGATTGGCAGCGCATGCTCCCGGAAACAGTCAAGGATACCGTCAGACAGAGCGCATTATTATCAGTGCCTTTACTTTGCTTATACTTGAAATATCTTGTATATTGCATGATAAATCATTTTATTCCCGAACAGTAAAACACTTTTGCCAGACAAGACAACGCTGAATCATGAAGAAAGATATCCATCCCAAGTATACGAAAGTTACGGTTACCTGCGCCAACTGCGGCAACACTTTTGAGACACGTTCTACAAGACAATCGATTAAAGTTGATATCTGCAGCAATTGCCATCCCTTCTATACAGGCAAACAGGTTCTGGTCGATACCGCTGGCCGTGTTGAACGCTTCCAGAAAAGATTTTCCAGGAGGTCTGCATCCTCATCACCAGCAAAATAAGCCCATTGCAGCGTTCTTGCAGTAAACCCAAACGAGGTCTATAGGCATGAGTGTACAGGAAATCACCAGGAAAGTGGAAGCGAAAATGAAGAAATCCCTCGAAAGCTTCCAGCATGAGATCGCCGCAATCCGTACCGGTAAAGCGACGACCGCGTTGCTCGACCGCGTAAAAGCAGATGCATACGGACAGGCAATGCCGCTCAAGCAGCTCGGCAATGTCGGTGTTCAGGATGCCCATACCCTCATGGTACAGGTATGGGACAAATCGATGGTTTCGGCCGTTGAAAAAGCCATTCGCGATGCAAACCTCGGACTGAATCCCGCTGCCGAAGGCCAGAGCATCAGGGTCAGCATCCCTCCGCTTACAGAAGAGCGCCGCAAGGAATATGTCAAACTCACCAAAAAGTACGGTGAAGACACAAAAATCGCCTTGAGAAACCTCCGCAGGGAGATCCTGCACGGCGTGGACAAGCTTGAAAAAGACAAGGAAATCAGCGAAGACGAAAAAAGCCGAAGCAAAAAAGACGCTGACGAGCTCGTTCACAAGTACGAAAAGCAGATCAACGACCTTATCGCACAGAAAGAAAAAGAGATCATGGAAGTGTAGAGAAATACTCTTTCATGTTCCTGAACACATCCTTTTTCCCCAGGAGACCGTCTACCAATCCAAGCACCGTTCCCGCACCGGCAGCAAAAAAGACCGGACGGGACGAGAGGTTGTTGGTATAATAGATTGCCGGAATCCCCTGCTCTTTTGCAAAGCTGTCAAGTGATGTCGTGCCGATAACAAGATCAGGCTCGTACTGAAGCACTGCTTGCTTGTCTTCCTCGAGGTATTTCCTGTAACGAATCTCGGTACCGAGCATCGAAAGAAGCTGGTGATCCTTTTGCCCGAGCGGCGTTCTTGCAATTGACGTGGATGCATAAGGCACATCGTGCCCTGCCTCGAGCAGCAGTCTGACAACGGGAAGCTCGTTTCCTTCGTATCCGGCAACGATAATCCTGCCTGCACGCCCGCTGAACGATTCTATCACCGCTGCCGCTTTTTTCTTTTCCTCCCCGGCAACACGGTGAACCGTTTCCATATCGAGTTCAAGGGCACGACCGACCTCTTCAATCCACCCGGCTGTCGCTCCTGCGCCCACGGGGTTCCCGGAGACGATGCGCATCCCGTTTTCTTCCAGGATTGCCGCCGTCCGCTCGTAAAAAGGATGCAGTATTGCACACGCTTCGGCTCTCCCGGCCGCCCTGTAATCGTCAAGATCGGTTCCCGGCAGAACGACAACCGACTCGACACCGATCCGCTGCAGGACGGTGCCTATGGCCATTGCATCAACCGGAAAAATTTCACCGACAACAACCAGCGATTTTTTCTTTTTCGGTTTCCCGAAATCTGCAAAACGGCCGAGAAGGGTCGAAACAGCGACATCTTTTGCCTCGGGATGGGATTTGATCTGAAAAGCCGGAATCCTGACAAGCTGCACAACGGCGTTTCCAGCCTTTTCGGGAAGCAGTTCCTCTGCAATTCCTGCAGTCTCTGCAACACAGGTACTGACAACCGGAATGAAGGTCACTGCCGGGTCCTCGGCAATTTTTTCAATGGTGAACCGTACGTCATCGATCATGGTGCCCCCCGAAATCTGTACATTCATCAGTTCCGGAGACATGATCGAGCGTCTTGCCGCATAAAAATGGGAGACAAATGTCAACCCGTAGAGACAGCCCTGATCGGCAACAAGGCAAACTCTCGAACCCTCTATTCTTGTCAGAACCCTCAATCCGCCGAATGCCGGACACATTGACTGGGGATGAAGCTTCGGACAGGCACTATCATGCATAATTATTCCTTTGGCAGATCAAAAGCCGGCAGATGCCGGTATCCGCTGTTAACGATATCCAACAGCCCGTCATCAGGAGCAAACAGGTATCTGCCCTCGACATCCCTGAAAGAACCGAGCCCATCGAAAACGAGATATCTCTTTTTTGCAAGACTCTCCCTGAAATAGGAAGCAAGAATCCTGTAAAATGCAACCGCTTCCGTATGGGAAAGTCCTGCCTTTTCCCTGATAATGTGCAGAACACGTGTATCGATAACCGGCCTTGTCTGGAAAACAATGTTTTTCTCCGGAGGCAGAATCCTGGTAGTATCACTCATTCGTTTCCTCTTGAAAGGGATATGCGCCACTCTGAAAGTGCCGACCCCTTTGACCGAAACCTCTCCTCTTTCCAGCAGTTCTCCAACCAGCCCCATTCCTGTTTCATGGAGCATGTCCGTCACATGCTCCCTTTCCAGGGCAAGCTTCGTTTCCAGAAGGACAATGCAGGAAGTGCTTTTCATGAAGGAACCGGTTGATGAAAATCATTGTAATCGATGGCAAAAAACGTCATCAGCCGTTTCCCCTTCAGGCAGCAGCGCCCCTCGCCATCATCGGCATGCTGCACATTGAAAGGAGAACGCTCATTGACCAGCATCAAAATATAGTAAAACCATTCGACGGAAATACCTAACTTTGGACAGGTCAAAGAAACCAAACCGGGCAATCCTTTATGCAGGAACAGGTTCTGACGGTCAGTGAACTTACCGCCGACATACAATCCGTCCTCGAGGCTCGGTATCCCTCAGTTTGCGTGAAAGGAGAAATATCAAATTTCAGGCTGCCGGGCTCGGGACATATCTACATGACGCTGAAAGACACCGATGCCCGGATACCTGCGGTCATCTGGAAAAGTATCCGGATGAGGCTTGCCGTGGACCTTCAGGACGGCATGGAAATCATCGCCCGCGGACGGATCGAGGTCTATCCGCCTTCAGGAAGATACCAGCTCATCTGCACATCCGTGACCCCTGCGGGCGAGGGTGCGCTGCAGCTTGCCTACGCGCTGCTCCTTGAAAAACTTGCCGGAAAAGGGTATTTCAACGAGGAACATAAACAACCGCTGCCGCGCATCCCTGAAACAATCGGCCTGGTGACGTCTCCTACCGGGGCGGTTATCGAGGACATGAGCAACGTTCTGGAAAGGCGGTTTCCTGCAGCACGGCTGCTGCTTTTTCCCGTGAAGGTACAAGGAAAAGAGGCTGCCGAAAACGTCATCAGCGCAATAACATACTTCAATACCGCCCTTGAGGGATCCGAGAGGCCTGATGTCATTATCGTCGCTCGCGGCGGAGGTTCTCTTGAAGACCTTCAGGCATTCAACGAGGAAGCGGTGGCAATGGCGATATTCCGTTCGTCTGTTCCCGTCATCAGCGCCGTCGGTCACGAAACAGATGTAACAATCGCCGATATGGTTGCGGACAAACGAGCCGGCACCCCATCGATCGCGGCTGAGATCGCCGCACCCGATACCGGTGAACTGCTCCGTCACCACGACACCCTCATGAATCGTCAAAGAGCGGCCCTGCAGACAAAGATCGATGGTACGGAGCAGCAGGTGACATCACTCATCGGCAGTTACGCGTTCAACCGCCCCCAGATCGCCGTTGATCAACTGGAAGAAGAGATACACCACCTGCTCAGGCTCATGCAGCAGTCGGTCGGGAACACCATCCGGCACGTCGAGACCGGGCTTTCAGCTCTTGCAGAGCGGCTTGTGCTGCTCGATTACCGAAAAACGCTCGAAAGAGGTTACACGCTCGTCAAACAGGGCGATGCCTATGTCACGTCGAAAACATCTCTCGACAGGGGCAGAGCAATCGTCATGTTCCATGATGGAGAGGCCGCCGTTACTGTTCCCGGCTCCGGCTCTCTTCCCGGAACATCGTTCGAACAAGAAGAAGATCCTCGGGAGTGTTGACGCCGGGTGAGTCCGAGGCTGTTTCAATGCAGAGCATGCGGTAACCGTTTTCAAGAAGCCGAAGCTGCTCGAGAGACTCCTCTTTTTCAAGCATAGATGGTCCGAGCTCTGCAAAATCATGCAGTACGTCCCTGCGGAATGCATAGATACCGATATGACGGTAGCAGATCGCCGATGCATTGCCGGCTTGCTGAAAAGGGATCCGGCTCCTGGAGAAGTACAGGGCAAAACCGTCCCTGTCCCTGACGACTTTCACAATATTCGGGTTGCCGATCGTGGTATGATCGCCCGGAAGAACAGGATAGACCAGCGTTGCACTGTCAGGGTTTCTGCCTTGAAGATACGGTTCGGCAAGCAGGTCGATATTGCCGGGATCGATCAACGGTTCATCACCCTGCAGATTGATGAACACATCGCCATCGACCTTCGAGGCTGCTTCGGCAACCCGCTCGGTCCCACACCTGGCCTTACCGGTCATGATAACCTCGGCACCGACAGACTGGAGGGTACCTGCAATGTCGCTGCTGTCGGTCGCCACAACAACCCGTTCGGCGCATTGCGCCGATTTCGCACGCTGATAGGTCCTTACAATCAGCGGTTCGCCTTCAAGGTCGACAAGCATCTTCCTTTTCAGCCTGCTCGATTCAAGCCTCGCCGGAATGACAATGACTATTTGCATAGAATTGTTGAGGTGTTGAGGTGTTCGGTATTCGGAGAGAATGGTTGTTTTTTAAGGTGTAACGATAGCAGATACATTTGAAGGAGTTATATAGGTCCTATAGGTCATATGAGTCCTATAGGACCTATAAATGATCAAGAACGATTCTCCACAAACTTTTCGCTCCAGGCAATTATCTTCCCATTCACCATTTACTATTCACGAATCACGATCATCACTCGTCACTACTCCCCGGTGTATCGACAATAAGCGTCACGGGGCCGTCATTGACGAGCCCGACCTCCATACCTGCGCCGAAAGAACCGGTCTCGATACAGAGCGAACACGAAGAACGGATGTGGTCGATAAATCTGTTGTAGGTTTCCCTGGCGTCATCGAAAGGAGCCGCGCCGGAAAAACCCGGCCTGTTACCCCGGGTTGTATCTGCATAAAGGGTGAACTGCGAGACGACCAGCACGCCTCCGCCGGTATCGAGAACGGAACAGTTCATTTTTCCCTTGCCGTCTTCGAATATCCGCATGTTGAGAATCTTGCCGGCCATCCAGGAAATCTCGCGGTCACCATCTGCAGCAGCAACACCGAGAAACACGAGAAGTCCCGCTCCTATACGGGAATACTCATTCCCGTCAACCTTTACCGAAGCTTCACGTACTCTTTGTATAACTGCTCTCATGATATGGCCGCCGTCAGATATATGTATTCATTATCTCCAAAAACTCAGCAACTGAAAGGCCGTCGACTTTCACCTGCTTCTTTTTTCCCTTGAATCCGGCAACAATATGAACACGGTTACGGCTACACCGAGAAGACGGGAAAGATACCTGCAGCACTCCTTATCGGCCTCTCCTTCGACCGGCGGGAGCTTTGAGCATAACCTTGAGCATACCGTCAAGTTCACCGGCAACCCTGCTTTTTGACGAACGCGGTCCGGCCGCAACAGAAAAAAGCACTGCCCCGTCTTTTTCTTCGACTGCCGGCATCGCTGCTATCAGGTCTAGCCGATAACTTTCGGAACTCTGAAGAAACGATCGAGCCTGTCAGGCGCATTAAGGAGAGCGGTATCGTTGGAAATGGATTCCCGGCAAACATCATCGCGAAGAACATTCACTTCGTCATGGATGCTGCTGAGCGGTTCGATCCCGTCCGTATCGACTTCGTTCAGTTTTTCGACATAATGCAGTATGGCATTGAGCTCACTGGTCATTTGCTTTTTTTCGTCGTCTGAAAACCTGAGCCTTGCAAGCTCGGCTATATAGACAACATCCTTTTCAGTAACGGACATGGGTCGTACAGTTAGACATTCATAAACAGCAGCGTTCGGGCCCTTCTGCCTGAACGCTGCAAAGATACGAAAAAGGGGGTGATCACAATCTGCAGATACCGATTTTTTTCTCGACCGGATAGGTCAGTTTCGGCCTTTCTTCGAGCGGAACGAAATCGCGCTTGTCGTCACCGAGATACATCTGGCGCGGACGGGAGATTTTCTGTTCTTCGTCATCCATATGCTCCGACCACTGTGCAAGCCAGCCGGGAGTTCTGCCGATGGCAAAAAGAACGGGAAACATATCGAGCGGGAAACCCATTGCCTGATAGATCAGACCGGAATAAAAATCGACATTGGGATAGAGTTTCCTGCTGACAAAAAAATCATCTTCGAGAGCGATTTTCTCGAGTTCGAGCGCAATATCGAGAAGAGCGTTCCGTCCTGTTACCTCGAATACATCAAAGGCAATCTTCTTGATGATCTTGGCTCTCGGATCATAGTTTTTATACACCCTGTGCCCGAAACCCATCAGGCGCCCTTCACCCTCTTTTACCGATTTGATGAATCCCGGAACGTTATCGAGCGACCCGATACGTTCCAGCATGCGTATGACGGCTTCGTTCGCGCCGCCGTGCAACGGACCGTAAAGAGCCGCGCAGCCGGCTGCCAGAGCGGAATAAGGGTCTACCTGGGAGCTGCCTACAGAGCGGACGGCACTTGCCGAACAATTCTGTTCATGATCGGCATGCAGAATGAAGAGGACATCGAGCGCTTTTTCAAGCACCGGATCGGGAGAATATTTCAGTTCAGCCATCTTGAACATCATGGAAAGAAAATTCCCCGCGTAGCTCAACTCGTTATCAGGAAGCACGTAAGGAAATCCCATGCTGTGCCGGAAACTCATTGCCGCCAGGGTCGGCATTTTTCCAATCAGCCTCCGAACCTGCAGCCGTCTCGATTCCTTGTCGAAAATCCGTTTCGCATCCGGGTAAAATGTTGACAACGCACCGACCGTTCCCACCAGAATACCCATCGGATGGCCATCGTAACGAAAACCGTCCATGAATTTCGTCAGGTTGGCATGAACCATTGTGTGCATCTGGATATTGTGCTTCCATGCCTCCAGCCGTTCCCTGTCCGGCAGTTCTCCTTTTATGAGCAGGTATGCCGTTTCAAGAAACGTGCTTTTTTCGGCAAGCTGCTCGATAGGATAGCCCCGGTATCGGAGAATCCCTTTTTCACCGTCTATATAGGTGATCATGCTTTTACAGGAAGCTGTATTCAAGTATCCCGGATCATAGCCGAGAAGTCCGAAGTCTTCATCATTCACCTTTATCTGCCGAAGAGCCATAGTACGTATCGTTCCGCATTCAACAGGAACCTCATAGGTTTTCCCGGTACGGTTATCCGTTATGGTCAGCGAGTTTTTCCCCTCGTTATTTGACATGGTATCGTCAGTTTATGTTAGTGAGATGCTCATACAATGATGTCCTTTTGGAGCATACTACAGAAAAGAACATTCAATGCCGGTCGAGGCATCACGGAAAAGTTACAAAACACAATCGTGAAGTCTCCGGCAACAAAGACGGTTTCCTGAAAAAAGAACAGCAGGGGCAGGAAAAACCATTCCCGTTCAATGCAATCCCCATGACCGGCTTACCGGTACCGCCTGATCTCTCCGTTCCGTAAACGCTCGAAATACGAGTCGAGATCACGTTTGATATCGGGAGCGAAAAGATACAGACCGATGATGTTGGGAAACGACATGGCAAAAAACATCGCATCGGTAAAATCGACCACCGTACTGAGATCCATTGCAGAGCCGATAACGATACAGCCGCAGATCAGAAGTTTATAACTGACATCGGAGACGCGGCTCTCTCCGAAAATATACGTCCAGGCTTTCAAACCGTAGTAGGACCATGAGATCATCGTGGAAAAGGCAAACAGGACGACAGCGACAAAAAGAATGTAGGGAAACCAGGAGATCACCTGCTCGAACGCGCTGGATGTCAGTGCTATCCCGTCCCCGCCCTGATCGACATAGAGACCTGACAGAATAATGACAAGAGCCGTCATGGTACAGATAACCACAGTGTCGAGAAACGGCTCGAGCAGTGCGACAAGCCCCTCCGTAACAGGTTCGTCGGTCTTGACCGCTGAATGGGCGATCGGAGCGGATCCTATACCGGCTTCATTCGAGAAAGCAGCTCGTTTGATCCCCTGGATAAGCACGCCGATCACCCCGCCGTATACCGCTTCTGGAGCAAAAGCCCCGGTTATAATTGCGCTGAATGCTTCGGGGATCTTGTCGAAGCTTGAAAAAATGATGAACAGTGCCGCCGTGATATAGATTGCGACCATGAACGGCACCAGTTTCGAAGTCACCCTGACGATACTCCGAATACCTCCGATAATGACGACACCGACAAGCACAGCCATAAGCAGGCCGAAAAGCCAGCCCTGCTGATAGAGGAGGCTCTGCTCACCGCCTGTAGCGATGACCGTCTGTTTGAATGCCTGATTTGCCTGGAACATATTGCCGCCGCCGATCGACCCTCCTACACACATCAAGGCGAAGAAAAATCCGAGAGCCTTCCCGATCCGGGGAAACCCTTTTTCACCGAATCCTCTGCTGAGATAGTACATCGCCCCGCCTGAAACCGACCCGTCTTCATGTATTTTCCGGTACTTGACTCCGAGCGTGCATTCCACGAATTTCAGCGACATACCGAAAAAGCCTCCAAGGATCATCCAGAACGTGGCTCCGGGACCGCCAAGAGTGATGGCAACAGCCACACCGGCGATATTACCGAGCCCCACCGTTGCCGAAAGGGCCGCCGTCAGCGCCTGAAAATGCGACACCTCCCCTTTCTGCTTGCCGGGCTCGTCATAGATGCCGCGGACAAGATCAATTGCATGCCGGAAGCCGCGAATATTGACGAACCACAAAAAAAGCGTCGCCGCGACTGCGGCAAGGAGCAGCCAGAGAACGACAAACGGCATCTTCGTTCCGCCTATCGGCACCGGATAGAAAACGATACCGAACATGAAATCCGTCACCGGCGCCATGGCCTGGTTGATATACTGATCTATACCCGGATTACTGCTGTTCTCTGCAGAAAGAAGGGAGGGGCACAACAATACGCTACCGGCTGATCCGGCAAGTACGCGGAAACTTTTCTTCATACCTCAAGGAGATGGTTGCACGGCCGAAAAGGTCCGATACAGATCACAGACCACCCGGCCTTGTAACAAGGTCGAAATATTGAATATAACAGAAAATCGAAGGAAATAGTGTTTGGATAATTACGCAAAGGTACCTACATTTGTACCTCATTGGTCGCAAGGAGCTGTAGCTCAGTTTGGTTAGAGCGCCTGCCTGTCACGCAGGAGGCCGCGGGTTCGAGTCCCGTCAGCTCCGCAAATTCCCCGCCGGTTCACGCTCTTCCCAGTCCATGGTTACTCCTGCGTCCTGACCGCAACACAAGCTCCGCTTACAGCATCAGAAACAGGCAATGGCCATATCCGCCCTTCACTGCTTCCGTCTTTTGTCTTTGAGGTAGATAGACTTTGAATGCCCGTCGGAAACGGGACGTTCATCCAGATCAAAAAGTTTGGTCGCCTTTACCAGTTCGTAGAGCTTGCCGTAACCGTAGTTGCGCGGATCGAATTCAGGGGACTGCTTGGCGATCGTTCCGCCGACAGTTGCAAGATGAGCCCATCCGGCCTCGTCAGATGCCGATTCAACCGCATTCCTCAGAAGCCGTACAAGCCGGGTATCCTTTTTGAGTTCGGCGGTTGTTTTCTTTTTTATGACATCCGATTCACTTGTTTTTTCCCGAAGCACCTCTGTGTAGATGAACTTGTCACATGCGGACACAAACGGTGACGGGGTCTTTTTTTCTCCGAATCCGTAAACCAGGAGGCCCGACTCGCGGATCCGGGAAGCGAGCTTGGTGAAATCGCTGTCACTCGAAACAATGCAGAAACCATCGAACTTGCCTGTATACAACAGGTCCATGGCATCGATGATCATTGCGCTGTCAGTCGCGTTTTTGCCCCGCGTGTAGCCGAACTGCTGAATCGGCTGTATGGAATGCTCGAGCAGAACCTCTTTCCACCCGCGAAGGGCCTGTGAGGTCCAGTCTCCGTAAATCCTCCTGACGCTTGCTGTACCGTATTTGGCAATTTCGGCAAGCAGGCCGTCGACAATCGAAGCCTGGGTGTTATCGGCATCAATAAGTACTGCAAGCCGCTCGGTTTTCTCGGTAGCCATGGTTTTTCTACTGGTTGCGTTTTTTGCTGTATCCCGCTGCCATAGACATAGTAACACCCTGCCGTACCGTTTCAAACCGGTTCGGCTTTTTTTCTTTCAGTTGCAGAGGATTCAAAACGATTGGCGCTTCAGGAGAAGCGAGCTCAGAACAACACTCACCGAACTCAGTGCCATGGCGCCGCCGGCAATCATCGGGTTGAGCAGCCATCCCGTCAAGGGGTACAGCACACCTGCCGCCACAGGAATGCCGACGACATTGTAGAAAAGCGCCCAGAACATATTCAGCCGGATACGGTTCAGGGTGATACTGCTGAGCTTGATAGCCCGGGAAAGCAGTGAAAGGTCGTTGCGCATAAGCACAACGTCACCTGTATCCATCGCGATATCCGTCCCGGACCCCATAGCTATCCCGATATCTGCCTGGGCAAGAGCCGGCGCATCATTGATCCCGTCACCGACCATGGCGACCTTTCGCGATTTCTGCGCCTCCCTGACAAAGGCTGCTTTATGGCCGGGCAAGACGCCCGCCCTGATCGATGAAATACCGGTCCTCGCGGCAATCGCACGGGCAACGCGCTCGTTGTCGCCTGTTATCATGGATGTTGTAATCCCCATTGCATGCAGGCTTTTGACTGCCTCGGCCGCTTCAGGGCGGATCGTATCACTTAATGCAAAAAGCGCAAGAACGCTGCTTTCAGACGCAAGAGCAATCACACTCTGGCCCTCAGCTTCCAACTCTTCGGCCTTGCGGCCCAATGAACCAGCTTCTATTCCGTTCTCACCGATAAAACGCACCGAACCGATACGGTAGCGCTCACTCCCGATCATAGCGGCAACACCCTTGCCAGTATAGGACGTAAATGCATTCGCTTCGGGAAAAGAAATTCCTTCCGATCGGGCTTTTTCGACAATGGCTTTGGCCAGCGGATGTTCGGAACCCTGTTCGAGACCGGCGGCAATACTCAAACTCTCTGTCACACTGACACCCTCGCCGGCCACGATTCCGGTCACCGCCGGCAGAGCCTTCGTCAAGGTTCCTGTTTTGTCAAACATTACATGCCCAACGCTTCCCGCCCTTTCAAGAGCGTCGCCGCTTTTTATCAGAATGCCCGCCCTGGCCCCCATGCCCGTCCCGACCATAATCGCCGTCGGCGTCGCAAGACCCAGCGCGCAAGGACAGGCGATCACCAGAACCGATACGGCAGCAACAACTGCGAAATCGATGGAGAAACCGGGAATGAACAGCCAGACGAAAAACGTTATGCAGGAGATTAGAAGTACTGCCGGAACGAAGCGGGAGGCGACCCTGTCGGCAAATCGCTGCACCGGCGCTTTTTTCATCTGGGCATCCTCCACAAGCCGGATGATCTGAGCAAGCATGGTTTCCGATCCTGTATGGGTAACGCGCATCGTGAAACTCCCTTCCCTGTTCACGGTCGAGCCGATAACAGCGTCCCCTTCCTTTCTCGACAGGGGAACGCTTTCCCCGGTTACCATACTTTCATCGATCGTCGATTCACCTTTGACAATCTCGCCGTCAACAGGAACTTTCTCGCCGGGACGGACAACAAGCATATCGCCCGGGTCTATCTCCGCGACCGGAACACGGACTTCGACCCCGTTTCTGATAACAGACGCCTCCCTGGGGAAAAGGTCATGAAGTTTTCTTATCGCTTCAGACGTTCTGTGCATCGATATAGACTCGAGATATTTTCCGAAGACAACCAGCGTTATCAGCACTGCCGAAGCCTCGAAATACTGATGCTCTCCTTCGGTAAAAAGAACAAGGTAGAGAGAATAGAAGTACGCGGCACTCGTTCCCAGAGCGATTAAGGTATCCATATTCGAAGAGCGGTTCTGCAGTGCAGCCCATGCCCCCCTGTAAAATTGCATACCGACATAGAACTGCACCGGCGTTGCAAGAAACCAGAGAATGTAGCCCTGACCGGGAACAGGATCACGCATGAAAAACATGCTCAGCACAAATGCCGGAACAGCGAACAATGCGCCGAAAAGGAGGCGCCTTCGAAGTCCGCGAAGCTCATCGGTGTAGGCATCTTCGTCTTCAGAAACATCCTCCGTTTCTATGAGACGGGCGCCGTATCCTTTTTCTTCCACCTCCCCGGCAAGCGTCAATGGATCGGTCACTTCCGGATCATAGGTGACCGAAGCCTTGCCCGCTGCAAAATTGACAACTGCAGAATCGACACCCGCAGACCGTGAAAGCGCTTTCTCAACCAGCTTTACACAGCTCTCGCAGTGCATGCCGGTTATTTTTATGTCCGCATGATCCATAGCTATACTGAAACGGTATACCCTTCTTTCTCAATCGCGGCTTTGAGCGCTTCCACAGTGATCCGGTTGTCGTCATACACCACCTTCACCGTTCCCAGAGACCTGGTAACCTGAACGCTCTCGACACCGCCAAGTTCCATGAGCACTTCTCCTACCAGCGACTCACAGCTCGCACAGTGCATACCCTGTACGCCTATTGTAATGGTTTTCATTGCTTTTGCTGTTTTACTGTTTCATCGATAAGTTCCTGTTAACAACGTATTACAACATGTCTTTACTGCAATCATGCATACGGTAACGGCGGAATGCATGCGGAAAACTGCGGGATGCATAACAATACATACAGCCGTGAAGACAGGTTCCGTACCGTCCGATATCGACACTTCTTATGCACCGGCAGTCCTTCGGCTGCCCGGGATCCTTCCTTGCCGAAAGCTCAAGCCCGAAAAGGCGTTTCAACCGTTTCTCATCAATACATTTTCCTTCTCCTGCTTCTGTGCCGCATTTTCTTCTGCCGCAGAACTGCATGGCAATTCCGGCCGAGGCTGCTGTTTCGGCAAACATATTGACGATCACCTCTCTTTCAGAAGCCGAGGGATCGGCATATCCGCATCTCGAAAGTTCCGCATGAATGTGCCGGTACGTTTTTACAAAGTTTATGACGACGCTTTTCGTTCCTTCGGATAGCCTTTGTGCGAGTTTTGTAAAGTTGCGTCTGTGATAGCCTGCATCGAGGTCCGGAGTGAGAACAACAGGATCGTAACGCCATATGACCCTTTCAGGCCCGATGCGTTCGGCAAGGAAGAGAAAGTCATCGATGCTTTCAGCAGAAGACGGCAGACCGGGCTCATACCTTTTCGGATACCCGGTAATCGTGTAGAGGAAATAATAGTTGTGCCCCCCGCCGTCGATTTCGGCAAGGAAAGGGCGTAGCGGCCTGGCGTTTCGCGTCCAGAAAACAAATGCGGCAACATCTTCCCGACGAAGAGAGACCTCTTTGATCTGTGACGGATTGAAGGGATTGGCGACCCTGCAGAATCCCTCCCGGATCCTGTGAGCGAACCATTCGGCATAAAAAGCCGGAATATCGGTTCTCCTGCTGGCCGAAACAATATGAGTGCCCCTTTCGAATAGCATGCTTCTTCGGATCAATACCTGCCTCCTGATCCGGTATCCGCTTGCGGAACCATGGCAAGCCGTACATCAACCAGGGAGCTCAAGACGACGTCCTGACCAGGGATTCGCGCAACGGGACACCGTTACCCTGAAAGCCGTAATTATTCAATCATCACAGATATATGTATATATTGATGAATGTACTCCGGACCGAACAACCGTAATGGATGACACGTGTATCGTAACAACCGACCATTATGACCGGCATCAACCGATATTTGACACCGCTTCAGGCATTACTCTTTATTGTTCTTTCCATACCGGCATTGCTGCCTCTCAGCGGATGTGACTCATCCTCGAAAGAGCTGAACGATCTGCAGCAGGCCGTGTGGAGAAATCCGGACGACCCCCAGGCATACATCACTCTCGGCAACGCCTACGCACGAAAAAAACAGTATGAACAGGCAATCGGTTCCTATGAGAAAGCGCTCACCCTCAATCCCAGGACCGCAATGAACGTCTATCCGGCGCTTGGAGCAGCGTATTTCAATGACAGGAAATATGAACAGGCTCTCGATTATTTCCGCAAAAGCCTCGAGTTCGCCCCTGACGATTCACTGAGACATTATGACATCGGCAACGTCTACTTCCAGCTCGAACAGTATCAGCCTGCCATTGAAGCATACCGGCAGGCAATTGACAACAGCAGGGCTTTCGAAGAAGCATATTACAACCTTGCAATCTGCTATATCCGAACCGGGCAAAAAGCAAAAGCAAGGGAAATTTATGCATGGCTTCAGGATAAAAACAATTATCTTGCCGTTTCTCTTGAACGGCATCTGGAAAAAGATAATTGAGCAGCAGGAAGGAGATATCCAGAGCAGAAAGCACCCATGAAACAAGCCAGCTACAGCAAAGATCACAGTGGCGCACCCCTCCCGATGGACATGGCTGTAAACACCCTGCAGCACATGGTTCGAGACTATGCTTCTCTTGCGAACAATCTTTCAGCGCCTCGTCACACAACATTTTCGATCCCCGTCGAACCGGTCGATCCGCTTCTCTGGCTTCACCATCAGGACCACTACCCGAAACTGTTCTGGTCAAACAGGGAAAAAAACGATATCGTAGCAGGTATCGGCAAAGCCGATACAATAGAATTCGACAGTATAGGACCCAACAGCCGGAGCTTTAATACTCTGCAGCGCAAACTGGCTGAAAAAGATCCCGATGCCCGTTTCTTCGGCGGCTTCTGTTTCAACAACCAGGAGCACCAGGACCGGCAATGGCATGCCTTCAAGTCATTCCTGTTTATTCTTCCGGAAGTGCAGATTTCCGTTCAAGACGGCAATCAGTCTCTCAGCTGTTCGCTCGTGACAAAACCGGGAGAATCCCTTGAAAAACAAAGCCGGCACATTCTCGATCTGCTCGGGTCCATACGCACCACTGCCGACAGCGCTTCCCGGGATATTCCCGGCCTGCAATCAATAACGTTTTTACCCGACCGAAAACGGTGGCTTGAAACCTGCGGCCAGATACTCGAGTGCTTCGAGGAAGGCTTGATGGGAAAAATCATTCTTGCCCGCCAGACACTGCTCGAGTTCGAGGAAATTTTCCCTCCGCTGCTTTTTCTCCTGAATTTTCCCTATCCGGAAAGCTCTGTTTTCCGATACCATTTCGAACCGGAAAAAAACACGGCATTCTTCAGTTTCACACCCGAGCGCCTTTATCGTCGTAACGGTGACGAACTGTTGACCGAGGCCCTTGCGGGAACATGCTCCATGCAAACAATCGACAAGGGAAACGGCGACGCCTGTAAAAAACTCCTCAACTCGGAAAAGGATATCAGGGAACACAAATTCGTCAAAGACACCATTGCGAAAGAACTTGAACCGATCTGCAGCTCGATCGATATGGAGGAAGATGTACGGGCTCTGCAGCTCAATCGTCTGGTCCATCTTTACACACAATGCCGTGCAACCCTGAATCCCGAATCCCGCAACGATACGGCCGTCCTCAACGCCCTTCATCCGACGCCCGCTGTAGGAGGGGTGCCGAGAAACAAGGCCCTCGAAGAGATCATACACCTCGAACCGTTCAGCAGAGGATGGTATGCCGCTCCTGTCGGCTGGATCAGCGGCAGTTCAGCTGAATTTGCCGTTGGAATACGGTCGGCAGTCGCATGGGAAAAGAAGCTCTATCTCTACTCGGGCGCAGGACTCGTAAGGGGATCAAACCCTGCTGCCGAATGGGAAGAGGTGGATCAGAAAATCGCTGACATTCTTGCCATAACACGCCAGAAGGCCTGAAGGTTGATGACCAACAGAGAAATAACGACTGCGTGGAGCACACTGATAGTCGATGAACTTGTTCGCCACGGCATTTCCCGTTTCTGCATTTCTCCCGGCTCCCGTTCAACACCTCTGACCGCAGCGGCGGCAAGAAACACCGGAACGGTATGCGGCACATTTCCCGACGAACGGGCCGCGGCATTTTTCGCGCTCGGCTATGCCCGTGCCACGGCAGAACCGGCTGTGCTTATCTGCACCTCCGGCACCGCCGTTGCGAATTATTTTCCCGCGGTCGTCGAAGCTTCGCTCGACAACCAGCCGATGCTTATCTTTTCGGCTGACCGCCCGTTCGAGCTGCTGGAAACAGGCGCAAACCAGACCATCCGGCAGCAGGGAATTTTCGGCAGCTACACCCGGTGGCATATGGAACTTTCCGAACCATCCGAAGCGGTTCCGGCCGACGCGCTGCTTTCGACAATTACCCATGCCGTCCGCCGGAGCATAGGAACGCCGCCCGGACCGGTGCACCTCAATCTGCCGTTCAGGGAACCTTTCGATCCTGTCGTTTTACCACCGGAGACCTCATGGACACCGAAACTCAAGAGGGAAAAAACGGATGAAAAACCGTTCAACAGCTTTGCAAAAAGACAACGCACAACCGACGAACGAACTATAGACCATCTGCAGAGACTGCTGTCAAATGCATCCTGCCCGCTCATCACAGCCGGCAACCTCGATTGCGACGCTGATGCCATCCTCGGCCTGGCCGAAACATTGAACGCGCCGCTCTATGCCGACATATCGTCCCGGCTCCGGCTGCGCGAGGAACGGTACCCGCTCCAGCCGCTGTTCCTTTCCGAACAGTTCACATCCTGCTTCAAACCCGACCTTGTCCTGCACTTCGGCGGCAAACTCGTCGGCAAACGCCTCCCTGCCGCAGTAAAACAGTGGAATCCGGAGCATTTCATTGTCGTAAACAACTCCCTTTCCCGCTACAACCCCGACCACAACGTCACCCTGCAGATCGAAGCGCCTCCCGATGATTGTGCTCTGCATCTTGCATCGCGCGCCGAACGGACGTTCCCCGACGCTCTTCCCCTGAAAACGATATCTCTCAAGATCGAAGAGGAGCTCAGCCGCTGCACTGCGCCGGATCAACCTGTTACCGAAATCAGCGCATCGAGGATCGTTTCTGCCATGATACCGCATGGCCATGGGCTTTTCCTCGCCAACAGCATGCCGATACGGGATATGGACGCATACGCCGCCCAGCGGCCCCGAAGCGATGTGCCCCGCTGCATCATGAACAGGGGGACGAGCGGCATCGACGGCAACATCGCTACCGCTGCCGGGTATGCCCAGGGGGCCGAAGCGCCGGTTACGGTGCTTATCGGTGACATTGCTTTCCTGCACGACCTCAATTCGCTGGCGCTCCTGCAATCGCAGCGGCACCCCCTCCATATTGTCGTATTGAACAATAACGGCGGCGGCATTTTCTCGTTCCTTCCCATCGCCTCCCAGGAGGATATATTCGAACCGTTTTTCGGCACACCGCAGAATTACAGCATCCGTTCCGCCGCCGAAACGTTCGGAACAGACTACGAGAATCCCGCCACGAACCGGCAGTTCATCGAATGTTACACCGCCATGTGCCGCTCGAACAGATCCGGGATCATCGAAATTTCCTCATCCAGAAAGCACAATTTCGAACAGCACAAGAACCTGAACGGCCTGCTTGCCAAACAGATCGACCGGCACCTATGTTCATAGAAACGTCCTCCACGGGTTACAGCGTCCATTCATGTGGAAACAGCACGAACCAGGGAATACTGCTGCTCCACGGGTTTCTGGGCTCGGGCGCTGACTGGCAGTTCCATGCCGAACAACTGCGCGGCAGCTATTGCTGCTTCATGCCCGACCTGCCGGGACATGGAACAAGCCCCGCTCCCGATCCGACGTGCGATACATTCGAAACGGTATGCAGCAGCCTCTCTGAACTGTCAGACATTCTTCATCCGGAACCGCTTCATCTTGTCGGCTACTCGATGGGGGGACGACTGGCGCTCTATCTCGCCCTCCGCTATCCGGAACGGTTCCGGAGCATACTTCTTATCTCTTCCTCACCGGGCCTGAAAACGCCGGAAGAACGCGCCCTGCGCCGGGAAAGCGATGAAAAACTGTCGGCAGATATCACAAGGGACTTTGAGGTTTTTCTGGACAAATGGTACAATCTGCCGCTTTTTTCTCCGTTGAAAAACCATCCTCTTTTCCCTTCCATACTCGAACAGCGCCGGAAAAACAACCCTGCCGGGCTTGCAGCCTCGCTCAGGATACTCGGCACGGGACATCAGCCTTCCTTGTGGGGCAGGCTCACTGAAAACAGGCTGCCTGCAACCTTTTTTGCCGGTGAAAAAGACCTGAAATACGTTGAGATTGGACGTCAAATGGTTAATTTGTCGTTTTGTCCGGAAATGGTTGTCTTTCCCGGCTGCGGGCATACACTGCACACTGAAAACAGGCAATTGTTCCTCGAGCACATGCTTGCTTTTCTCGAGAGCGTTCCATGAACGGCAGCCCGGCAAGACACAACAATGTATAACCAGAAAGCAAAACTACGGCATCATGAGCACTATACAATGGGTTCAATACGGAGAATACTCCGATATCCTCTACCACAAAGCTGAAGGCATCGCAAAGATCACGATAAACCGGCCCGAAAGGCGTAACGCGTTTCGCCCCCAGACCGTTGTCCAGATGATCGAAGCACTCGATGACGCACGCAACGACGAAACCGTCGGCGTTGTCATCCTGACCGGCGAAGGACCGCTTGCGTTCTGCTCCGGCGGCGACCAGAAAATAAGGGGCGATGCAGGTTACGCCGATGAAAAAGGCGTCAACAGGCTGAATGTACTCGATTTCCAGCGCAACATCCGCAACTGCCCCAAGCCGGTCATTGCCATGGTCGCGGGATACGCGATCGGCGGCGGCCATGTTCTCCACATGCTCTGCGACCTCACCATCGCTGCCGACAACGCGGTTTTCGGCCAGACCGGACCCAAGGTCGGTTCCTTCGACGGGGGATGGGGAGCAAGTTACATGGCCCGCATCGTCGGCCAGAAGAAAGCCCGGGAGATATGGTACCTCTGCCGCCAGTACAACGCCGAGGAAGCCCTCAGGATGGGGCTTGTCAACACGGTTGTCCCGCTCGACAGGCTCGAAGAAGAAACCGTTCAGTGGTGCAGGGAGATACTCCAGCATTCCCCGCTGGCACTGCGATGCCTCAAATCCGCGCTCAACGCCGACTGTGACGGACAGGCAGGGCTGCAGGAACTGGCAGGTAACGCCACGCTGCTCTACTATATGTGCGAAGAGGCCCAGGAAGGCAAAAACGCATTTGTCGAAAAACGCAAACCCGATTTCGGAAAATTCCCGAAACGACCTTGAAACCCGGTTTCGCTTCCATATACCGCTACACCATCCCTTTTGTCAAACCGGTTCCCGTCAGGAATTCCAGTCTCGACACAAGGGATGGCCTGCTTCTCTGTCTTCGGACTCACGACAGCCGGCACAGCGGCTTCGGCGAAATAGCGCCGCTGCCGGGACTGCACGAGGAAACACTTTTGGAAGCACTCGAACAGTGCAGCACGATCATCTGTACATCAGACCTCACGTTCGGGAATCAATCGATTACCGAAGCAGGCCTTAACCTGCCCGACATGCTTTACCCGTCGGTCCGTACCGGTATTGAGATGTCGCTTCTGAACCTGCAGTCGGCAGTTACGGGCGTTCGGCCTGCAACTGCAGACACGGTGGACTCGGCCGCCAGACTGCCCCTCAACGCTCTCCTTTTCGGCAGCACCTCTTCGGTTCTCTCCATGGCCGAACAATATTACAACCAGGGGTACCGCACCTTCAAGCTCAAGGTGAAAGCTGCCGAACCGGCTCTTGCATCTGATCAGGTACTGGCCCTGAGAGCGTCCTTCGGAAACGATATCTCGCTTCGCCTCGACAGCAACCGTTCGTTCGGACTTGATGATGCCTGCTCGTTTTTCAGCACCATTCCCGGAGACAGCATCGACTATATCGAGGAACCTGTTGCCGATCCGTTTCTTCTGCCGGTGTTTTTCGAGCGAACCGGTATCCGTTCGGCTCTTGACGAATCGCTCTGGATGAATCCCGGGATATGGAACCGGATACCGCACGATTGCCTTGGCGGCATCGTCATCAAACCCTCGAGGCTCGACAGCCTGTCTGCATCGATCCGGTTTGCCATCGAGGCTGAACGGGAAGGCATCCCTGCTGTGTTCAGTTCGGCTTACGAATCGGGCGTCAGCATCGGATTCTACGCTCATCTTGCCGCGATAATTACCGGCAGACCAAAAGCATGCGGCCTCGACACGTTCCGTCAGTTCAGCCGGGACATCCTCATCGATCCTGTTCATGCAGAAAACGGCAGCTTTCCTGTCGAAGAAACATACCGCAACAGCCTCACTCCCGACCTGTCGAGGCTCGAACTGCTTGAAACATGGACATTGTAGCAACCGCGGCAGAACGTTTCGACAACAATCCCGCACTGGTTACCGAAGAAAACACGCTGACCTTCAGGGAGCTCGAAACCGCAACCCTGCGAATAGCAGAAAGGCTTCTGCAGCACGGCGTTCGGCAGGGACGCAGTGCCGCTGTCTGCATGTCCAACAGCCCCGAACTGGTCCTCCTGCTGCTCGCCCTTTTGAGAAACGGCTCTGTCGCTGCGCCTTTGAACCACCGCTTGCCCGCATCGCGGCTTCAAGAAATGCTCAACCGCCTGAAACCGGCCTCTCTTATCGGACCCCGTAACATGACTGAACAGCTTTCAACCACCCTGAAACTCGATCCCGAAACACTTATCGCCGAAAGCTCTACATCAAAAAAACTCAACAACTCAACAGCTCAACAATTCAACAGTTCAACAATTCAACAACTCAACAATCCCATATCGGTCATTCACACTTCTTCCAGTTCGGGAAATCCGAAGGCCGCCGTTCACACTCTGGGCAATCATTACTACAGTGCACTCGGTTCGAATGAAAACATCCCGTTCAAACCCGGCGACTGCTGGCTGCTCTCGCTGCCGCTTTTCCACATCGGGGGGTACGCCCTCCTTTTCCGTTCACTTCTCGGCGGAGGATCGCTTGCCGTTACGGAATATGGCATATCGGTTACGGACGCCCTGCGCATTTTTCCGATCACACACCTTTCACTTGTCCCTACACAGCTATATCGTTTACTCTCCGATAAAGGAAACCGTAACGAGCTAAAACGCCTCAAAGCCATTCTGCTCGGGGGAAGCGCCGTTGAACCCGCTTTGCTCAGCGAGGCATACAAAGCCGGGCTTCCGGTTTACCTGACCTACGGATCGACCGAGATGAGCTCCCAGATAGCCACCACCCGGAGCCCGGTCAGCACCGTTACCGCGGGAAATGTATTGCCTTACCGTGAGCTTTCCATCGGCACCGGAGAAGAAATCCTCGTGAAAGGCCCCTGCCTTTTCCAGGGTTACCTCTCGGACAAAGGAACGTTCCTCGAAACCGACGGCTCAGGCTGGTTCCATACGGGGGATACCGGCAAGCTTTCGCAGGAAGGCGAGCTGCATGTAACCGGGAGAACGGATAACATGTTCATTTCAGGGGGCGAGAACATCCATCCGGAAGAGATCGAACGGGCACTCTGTTCAATGAAAGGCGTCCTCCGTGCAATCGTTGTTCCGATCCCCAACCCTGAATACGGCCTCAGGTCTTCGGCGTTTATCGAAACCACAAAGCAGGCCCCTGTCGGCAATGAGATCCTAGAGAAGCTCTCCCTCGAGATAGGCAGGCTCAAAACCCCCGTCGCAATCACTCGCGTGCAGGAATGGCGATTGCTGCCCGGAACGGAGAAGATTGACAGGGAGTATTACAAAAAGCTTGTCTCAACACAACAGACCGGGGTTTAACTCTTTTTTTACGGCATTACATTACATTTATTTATAGGACTTATGGGTCTCATAGGACCTATAAGTCCTATATACTCAGAGCATTTAAACATGACAAAAATCATCCAACCTCACGGAAACCACAAAGAACTGCTTTCTTACCGAAAAGCCGAAATCGTCTACGATATCACCTATCGATTCTGCAGGCGCTTCCTGACCAGAGGAGACCGGACTATCGACCAGATGGTA
Source organism: Chlorobium sp. (assembly GCA_028280025.1). Classification (GTDB taxonomy): domain Bacteria; phylum Bacteroidota; class Chlorobiia; order Chlorobiales; family Chlorobiaceae; genus Prosthecochloris. The sequence goes on from JANQMO010000039.1 coordinate 44,849, forward strand.
CAAGCTGCCCGTTCAGGGAAACAGAATATTGTGGAAGGCTGCCAGGCATCAGGAACATCAAAGGAAATGGAAATCAAACTGACCGGTGTTGCCAGAGCAAGCCTGGAAGAATTGTTGCAGGATTATTACGACTTCCTGAGAGTCAGAGACCTTACAACATGGGAAAAAGATTCCAGAGAATCGCTTTATGTCAGAAAACTTGGGAACCGTAGTGGTGACACTTACGAGGTCTACCGCGAGTTTGTCGAAACACGTCCCGCCGAGATAGTTGCAAACATTGCGATCTGCCTGGTTCATCAAGCCAACTACCTGCTTGACAAACAGATTCAGCGGCTGGAAAAAGACTTTCTCAAAGAAGGCGGTTTACGCGAAAGAATGACCCGTGCACGTCTGAAGGCAAGGAGAGATGGTCTGACATAGTCCTCTGTCCTGAAAACCAATATTCATAGGTCCTATAGGACCCATAGGACCTATAAGTCCTATATAAAAAGCAGCAATCTCCTCAATTCTCCATGGATGACTGAGAAGTCTTCCTACCCCTCCATAGTCGAATAATCGATATACCCCTTCGGACCTGGAGAGTACGCGGTGCTCATGTCCGGTTCGTTCTGCGGCGCCCCGGTTTTCCATCGTTCAACAAGGTCGGGATTGGCAATGAAAGGCCTCCCGACGGCGACAAGGTCGCATCTCTTTGCCTGCAAATCGCTTTCTGCACGTTCGGCGTCATAGCCGCCGGAAAGAATCAATGCTCCCTTGAATTCCCTCCTGAAGGTATCCTTGATGGAATCGGGCACCACCGGGGCGCCCATCGAGGAGTGGTCGACAAGATGAATGTAGGCGAGCCCTGTTTTGTCGAGTTCCCGGGCAAGATAGCCGTACTCGTCTTCCATCGCGTCGTAGAGCGGCATGTCGTTGAACACGCCGAACGGTGAAAGCCGGATGCCGACCCTTTCACTGCCGATAGCGCCGGCAACAGCCTCGACAGTTTCCAGCATGAAACGCGCCCGTTTTTCTATCGTGCCACCGTAACCGTCGGTGCGCAGGTTGGTATTGGGACGAATGAACTGTTCGATAAGGTAACCGTTCGCCCCGTGGAGCTCAACGCCGTCGAATCCGACGATGAAAGCGCTTCTGGCAGCCTGGGCGTATTCCTCGATGGTATCGCGGATGTCCTCAGCGGTCATCTCTTCAGGTACCGGGTGCGGCTTCATGCCGTCGCTGTCGGTGTACATTTCTCCCGAAGCAGCGACAGGTGACGGCGCGAGGATACGCGCTCCTTCGGGCATATTCGCAGGATGCGCTATGCGCCCGCAGTGCATGATCTGGAGAAATATCTTCCCGCTGCGGCTGTGTACGGCACGGGCGACGTTGGTCCAGGCATGCGTTTGTTCACAGGAATAAATTCCCGGTATCCTCGGGTATCCCAGCCCATTCGGCGAGGGGGCTGTCCCCTCGGTAATGATAAGACCGGCGCCGCTTCGCTGTTCGTAGTACTCGGCCACCATACTGCCGGGAATGTTCCCGTCCGCCCTGCTTCTGGTCATGGGGGCCATCACCAGACGGTTGTTCAGCTTCAATGGCCCGAGAGTCGCGGGAGAAAAAAGAAATGACATAAGAGCGTTCTCCAGTGAAAGTTGCTTCCCGCCGCTTATTGTGGGGGGCGCCAGCAGCGGAAGGGATACCCCTGTTTCATCGCATTCTCTCCATAGTAACCGGGAAAACCGGTTTCCGGTTTCCGGTTTTCGGTTTTCGCAGACTGCACCGGCGAATGATATATCATAACGGAATCCCACGAATGCGCGATATGCATATGGGACCTATAGGACTTATAGGACCTATATGATGCACCAAAACATCAGCACTTCAGCAGGTATTTACCGGCCCCTCGCAAAAACCGAACTCTGATCGGGCGAAAGATTTTTCGCCCCTACATTCTTCCCACTCATTGCTGCACTCGTTGCTTCCGACCATCGAACGGGCGAAAAGTTTTTCGCCCCTACATTGCCTCCCACCATTCACGATTCACGATTTACGATTCACGATCTTCCCATCCTAACACCCAGCACTTAACACGCAGCACATTTCTCCCCTACTCATTGCACTCCCCAACTCCCGGCTCCTTCCTCTTTTTCTTACCAATCACGAATCACTATTCACCATTCACTATCCTGGCTCCTTACTCCTACTTCTTCTTCGCCCGGTTTTTAAGCCACCAGACGGTCATGACACCGCCAAGCCCGGCGGCGGGTGCGAAGAAAATAGTCCGGACGACAACCGCTGCAATAAAAGCCGGGATACTCATCTCCAACGGGGCATCGAGAGTTTCCAGCATCTGATCGATAGCGCTGTCGTTTTCAGGTGATCCGGTTCTGGAATGTTCAAGCAAAGCCACGGCCGTTTCTTTCCCGGGATAAAAGTCAAATAATTCCACAAGGACAAACTGCGCAGTAGCCGATAACACGCTGCCAGTTATCCCCGTTATGCCTGAAAAAACAAACGCTTCGGACGGACTGAGCCTGACCTGGCACATGATGATATAATACCATGCAGCAACAGCACCGCTGATAATGATACCTGCAAATGGAATGATGTTGATGAAGAGGAGAAAGGGAACCGTCGTCGTTGCAAGTATAAGAAGAGCACCTATACCGATCGACCTGAGTTTAATTTCCGAGCAGTCCATCTCAGCCAAGAACCTCGTCAAGAAAATCATCCATGGTATAAAAACCCGGCTGATTATCATGCCTGGCGGCAAGCCACTTGCCGGCCTGAACCGCTCCTCCGGCAAAACCTCTTCTGTTCCTTGCCGTATGTGAAATAACGATATCGTCGTACTCCGAGTTGATATGAGCGGTATGTTGTCCGAACACCGATCCAAGTCGGACGGCTGATACCTGCAATTCTTCAGGCTTTATTGTTGTATCGTGCGGCAGTTCGCTGATAATGCTCTTCTTGCGGGAATTGGCCTCGAGGATCATCCTGGCCGCCTTCAATGCCGTTCCGCTCGGATAATCCACCTTGGCGGTATGATGCTGTTCGGAAAACGCGATGTCGAACTCGTCGAACGGTTCGATCATTCTGGCAGCTTCCCGAACGGTGCGGAGAAAAATGTTGACGCCCAGCGAAAAGTTAGCCGAATAGAGAAGAGACGTACCGGCCTGTTCGACCTCTTCCTTTATGCGTGTCATATCCGCATCACAGCCTGTGGTTCCTACAACGACAGGGACCTTTGCCGAAAGCATTGCCGGCAGATTGGCAAGAAATGCATCACGAACGGTAAAATCAACAATAACATCACTGCCGTCAAAACACTCCTCCGTTATTACCGCATCGACATCAAAAACAGCATGAATCTCGTGCTCGTCCGATGCTTCGAGAATACCGGCAACCTGCTGTCCCATTTTCCCGTATCCGACAAGAGTGTACTTCATATAATAATGTTGAGTTGTTTATTTGTTGAGTTGTTGAATTGTCTTAACCGGACTGCTGCTAGTATGTCAACTCACGAAATAACGACCTGTTGATGGAATAAACAATTCATCAGTTCAACAAAACCATCTCAGAATTTCAGGCTCACGCTGACGGACGGGTATGGTTCTTCATATCCGGAAGCTGATGAAATCCCCTCTTCGGAAATAGCGTCGAAATCGTAGAGGTGCGCGTCGACATAGGCGTCCACGATGCCTGCAAGGTATGATAACACCAGAAAGAGCAGCTGCTGGTTCCGTTTTTCCTGGTACCGGTCACGCTCGTCACGGTAGGTCCGGGCATCCGCGCCATCCGGATCCAGTGAATATTTATCCCTGAATTCGGTATATGAGTCGTTGTAATCGATCGCCTTGTAACCAAAATATCCAAGCAGGCCGTACAGAATGGGAACTTTCCATACAGAACCGTTGTATACCTGCCCGTAGCCGGGAAGCACTGCCGAAATCATCGCAACCTTCCACGGCTCCATCCGCGAATCGCTTTCATGTCCCGTTTCAACGTCATCAGACTGTGCTTCGGCCAACAGCGCGCCCCTGATTGAAGATGCAGTCTCCCGATTGTCAGGAAAAACAGAATCGGCACCCCGGGCTGAAGAGGGCAGCATGACTGCCAATAGTGCAATCGTGGCTGCGACTGCAGGTACTCTTTTATTCATTGTTCAATAGTTCAAGGATTCTTTCAAGATCATCCTCCGAAAAATACTGTATATGTATCTCCCCCTTTCCCCTGTTTTTCTCGACAATCCTCACTTTTGTCGCAAAGCGCTCCCGCAGCCTGGACTCGACCTGCTCGAACGGCGATACTTCCATGGCGCTTTTCATTCTTTCCGCCTTCCGGTCGGCTTCCTTGTAGAACCTGTTGACAAGATCCTCGGCCTGGCGTACAGAGAGTTTTTTCCGGATAATCTGCTGCCAGACCTTAATCTGCTGGCTGCGGCCGGCAAGGTTGATCAGCGCCCTTGCGTGCCCCGAGGAGATTTCCTTTTTCCGTATACTGTCCTGTATTTCAACCGGCAGCTTGAGCAATCTTAAAAAATTGCTGATGGTCGAACGGTTCTTGCCGACTTTCTGAGCCACCTCGTCCTGGGTCAGGTTACAGGTTGTCACAAGACTCTTCAACGCAAGCGCTATCTCGATGGCATTGAGGTCTTCACGCTGAATATTTTCAATCAGCGCGAGCTCGAGTTTACCTTCGTCCTCGTGAGATTCGATGATATAGCCCGGTATGAATCTGAACCCTGCTTTTTTGGCCGCCCGGAGGCGCCGTTCTCCGCTTATGAGCTCGTAACCGTCACCTTCCCTGCTAACCGTTATCGGCTGGATGACACCATTCTCGATGATGGAATTGGTCAGCTCCTCGAGAGCTTCTTCGTCAAAATCCTTTCTCGGCTGGAAAGGATTCACCATAACCTTCTCAACCGGCAGGCTGCCGATCGAACCTGCCGATGCCGGAACGTTTTCATCGCTCTTTTTAGGCGGAAGAATATCTTCATCGGGAATGAGGGCTTTGAGACCTTTCCCCAGCGCTTTCTTAGCCATATCCTATAGTTTCGTATTGTGTCACCACTGTCCTCGAGATGGAAAAGCTCCCTTCACGTCATTACCGGCTTTGCCGTCCGTCGGATCGGGTGTACGATCATATCCGGCAGTTCCGTCTTACTTGCGTTTGACCTTGAACTTTTTAATGTTGCCGTCTTTTTCAAAAATCTCCTGGGCAAGATCGAGATAATCTTTTGACCCAAGGCTCTGTGCATCATAGAGCAGGGCCGGCTTGCCATGGCTCGGAGCCTCGGACAGCCTGACGTTCCTGCGGATATAGGTTTTGTAGACTTTGTCTTTGAAATATTTTTTCACTTCCTCGGCGACCTGTCCTGCAAGGCGCAAACGTGAATCGTACATGGTTACCAGAACACCTTCTATCGAGAGCCGTGGATTGAGGTGTTTCCTGACGATACTGATCGTATTGAGCAGCTTGCCAAGCCCCTCAAGGGCGTAATACTCAGCCTGAACAGGTATCAGCACCGAATCCGCCGCTGTAAGGGAGTTGAGCGTGATGAGACCGAGAGAAGGAGGGCAATCGATAATGACATAATCATAGCTTTCCCGGACCTCTTTCAGGGCCTTCTGCATCACGTACTCCCTTTCGCGCATGTTGACAAGCTCCACTTCCATGCCGACAAGGTTGACATTGGAAGGTACGACATCGAGAAATTCGAGGCTCGATGAGCGAATCGAGTTCCTGATATCGCCGCCCTGCACCATGACATGATAAAACGTGTTCTCGATCTCCTCCTCGGTATCGAGTCCGAAACCGGACGTTGCATTCGCTTGGGGATCGATATCGATGAGCAGCGTCTTGAACTCGGAAATGGCAATTGAAGCGGCGATATTGACTGCCGTGGTCGTCTTTCCCACCCCCCCTTTCTGGTTCGCTATCGCAATAACTCTGCCCATCCTGTTCCTTGTAGTTCTGTACTGTTGCTCATCACTTTCGACTTGCTAAATTATACCTAAATTGAGCGATTGTCGAGCCCTGTGAAATATCCGGTCTGATTTCACGGGGTCGGCATTTCCCGACTTGTCGGGATTTCAATAAATGCGGATATCTATCAGTTTTTGACCAACCTTACAGGTGAGGGATAATTACTATACAAACCTGGTATAACAGATTGTCATTAATAAGCTTACTATTATGGAGCATCCCGACGAGTCGGGACGATCAGTTTAGGTTATAATAATACTTGCTTGCACTTTTACAAACATAATCCTGCACCGGGTCTTTGCGGTTGCACATAACAGGATAGCTGCCCGATGATACGCCTGGAAAGTGATTTTTTCAAACAACCGACGCTCCTTTTAGCCGAGCTTCTTCTGGGCAAGGTATTCGTACACAACACAGCCGGCGGCCGCTTGTACAAAGGCAGGATTGTTGAAACAGAGGCATATCTGGCCGAGGGTGACCAGGCATGCCACGCTTTCAGGGGCAGAACAAAAAGAAACCGTGTTATGTACGCTGCCCCGGGAACACTTTACGTATATTTCACGTACGGCTGTCATAACCTGATGAATATCGTTTCGGAACCTGAAGGTATTGCCGGAGCAGTGCTTGTCCGGGCAATGGAACCCCTGCTCGGCCTGGATGCAATGCAAAAAAACAGGGGAACCGGCAAGAAGCTGAACCTGACGAACGGGCCGGGAAAACTCACAAAAGCCATGGGAATAACGCTCGCTCATAACGGCATGAGCCTTGCGGGCAGTACTGTCTTTCTCGAAGACGGGACCCTGCTGCCGGGCGAAACGATTTCGTCATCAACGAGAATCGGTATCACCAAAAGCACTGATCTCCCATGGAGACGATACCTTGCCGGTAATGCATTTGTGTCCGGGACGAAACCCGGCACTGCCGGCACAAGGAAAAAGATGCTGTTGGAAAGTTGAAAAAAATATTTCTTTTTAAGGCAAGTTCTTAAACTCACCGAACATGATCGGGACACCAATCCTTCCTGAAATAAGGGACCTGATAGAGCGCAGGAATTTCAGTGCCCTGCAGCGATTGTTTACCGACTGGCTTCCGGTAGACCTTGCCGAACTCATTTCAGACCTTCCTGAAAACGAACAGGCAATCCTGTTCAGGCTGCTGCCGAGAGAAACAGCCACCCAGACGTTTGAATACCTCGATATCGACTCCCAGCAGAACCTTCTCGCTGCTCTCACAAAAAAAGATGTCACCCATATCCTCAACAGCATGTCCCCCGATGACCGGACTGAAATGCTTGAGGAACTCCCGAGCACCGTTGTACAGGAACTGCTGAAACTGCTTTCTTTCGAAGAGTTCAAGATTGCCAAAACACTTCTTGCCTACTCGGAGGACAGCGTCGGACGTCTCATGTCGCCCGATTACATAAGCGTCAAAAAGACCTGGACCATTTCGGAAGTCCTTGACTATATAAGGAAATTCGGCCATGAGAGTGAGACCCTCAACGTGATCTATGCCGTTGACGACTATGGAAAACTGATTGGCGACCTCACCGCCCGCTCGCTCCTGCTTGCCCAGCCGGACACAAAGATAGACACCCTGATATCCGAGGAAAAAATCATCACGCTGACGGCCACACAGGATCAGCAGGACGCCCTGGAGACATTCAAACGCTACGACCGTGTTGCACTCCCGGTTGTCGATTCGAACGGCTATTTGATCGGGATCGTTACCGTTGACGATATGCTCGACGTCGCTGAAGAGGAAGAGACTGAAGACATCCAGAAATTCGGCGGTGTCGAAGCGTTTGACGAGCCATATATGGACCTGCCTGTTTTCGAGGTCATCAAGAAACGGGGAGTCTGGCTCGTCGTGCTGTTCCTCGGGGAGATGCTGACCGCTTCGGCAATGGCTTTTTTTGAAGATGAACTGGCAAAAGCGATTGTCCTGGCGACATTTATCCCGCTGATCATATCGAGCGGCGGCAATTCCGGCTCACAGGCTGCGACCCTTATCATCAGGGCTCTCGCCCTGGGAGAAATCACTATCAAGGACTGGTGGAGAGTCATGAGACGGGAGATCATGTCCGGCCTGGCTCTCGGGAGCCTCCTGGGGCTCATCGGAATATTCCGTGTTGTCTTCTGGTCGGTCATTCTCGGCTCTTACAACATCGAATGGCTTACCGTCGGCTATACGGTCGGCGTGTCGCTTATAGGCGTCGTCCTTCTTGGGACCCTTGCCGGCTCGATGCTCCCGCTGCTCCTGCAACGATGGGGATTTGACCCGGCGACCTCTTCTGCTCCCTTTGTTGCGACAATTGTGGATGTTGCAGGCATAATCATTTACTTCAGCGTTGCTACCGTATTCCTCAGCGGTATATTGCTGTGAAGAATGTTGAACTATCCACATCCATTTTTGAGACTGAAAATCCGATCAAGCGGCACACATTTCTAAGAATTAACGGTAACGATCGTGCTGGAAAAAAGAGAATCACTTGATTTTGATATTGTCTTTATCGGTGCGGGACCGGCAAACCTGACAGCAGCCCTGCATCTTCAAAAGCTTGTCAACAGCCGGAAGGACCGGATAGCAGTTCCGGAGATAGCGGTTGTCGACAAAGGCAGGCAAGCAGGAGCGCATCTGCTTTCCGGGGCCATTATCGATCCGGTTGTGCTTGAAGAATACTTCCCCGGTTATCTTGAAAAAGGATGCCCCTTGGAGGCGAAGGTCACAAGGGATTCTGTCTGCTTCCTCACTGAAAAAAGAAGATACCCGCTGCCCTACCTCCCCGAACCGTTCCGGAACGACGGGTGCGTTCTTGTGTCTCTGAGCCGGTTCGGGTCCTGGCTCGCTGACATGGCCGAGGCTGAAGGAACAGCTGTTCTTGACTCGACAGCGGCTGTAGAGCCGGTCATTGAAAACAACCGTTTGACAGGAATAATAACCGACAGCAAGGGATTCGATAAGGACGGCAATGCAGGACCCGCGGCAGAACCCGGAACACAGATTAACGCAAAAGCGTTTGTTCTTGGCGAAGGCGCACGCGGATCGATGTTTCGCCGCCTCGACCGCGCGTTCGGTCTGTCACCGGACCGACACGTCCAACGTTATGAAACCGGAGTGAAGGAGGTCTGGAAAATCCCTGCCGGACGCCTTGAGGCTGGAGAAACGCTCCATACGTTCGGCTATCCACTCCCTTCTTATCTTTACGGGGGCGGCTGGCTCTACGCCATGACTGAAACAGAAATCTCCCTCGGCTTTGTCACTTCGGCCGATCCTGAACAGCCGGTGGTCGATCCCCACTACAATCTCCAGCTTTTCAAAGAGCATCCATCCATCCGTCCCTTGCTTACGGAAGGAAAACTGATGGAATACGGAGCGAAATCCATCACCTCGGGAGGTTATGATGCAATGCCGCAACCGGCAGGCCCCGGTTTTCTGCTTACGGGTGAAACGGCCGGCCTTGTCAATATGCAGCGGCTCAAAGGACTTCACCTTGCAATGCACTCAGGCATCCTTGCTGCAGAAACGCTTTACTCCTGCCTGCTGAAGGATGACTTCTCAGACGCCTCACTCCTCGCGTATCGGAACAGCCTGGAACAATCGGCCATATACGAAGAGATGCGCCGATCCGGAAACTACCGCAAGGCATTTGACCAGGGGCTCTATAAAGGGCTCGTGCGCGCCGGGCTTTCACTGAAAATCCCGGGTTTGTCTCTGACCGATACCGGAGAAAAAAAAGAAGGCAGGGAATTACGGCCCGGCACAAAACAATACAGGAAATGGTTGGAAAAGAAGGACTCGTTCCGGCCTGACGATCTCCTCTTCTTCTCAAAAGAGGCAGACCTTTACGCTTCGGGAACGGTTCATGAAGAAAACCAGCCCTGCCACCTGCTTATCGAACCGGATGCCATCGCTGATATCTGTACCGTGACGTGCAAACGGGACTATGGCAATCCGTGCCAGCATTTCTGCCCGGCCGGAGTTTATGCAATCGATTACGATGCAGACCCGATACTCAGACTTTCGCCGTCGAACTGCCTGCATTGCAAGACCTGTGAAATCGCCGACCCTTACGGAATCATAACATGGACTCCGCCCGAAGGAGGAGGAGGACCGGGATATACGATCAGTTGAAGATATGAACGAACGAGAACATGTCATTGTCGGCATTTCGGGGGGTGTCGATTCCGCCGTGGCGGCGTGCCTGCTTATCGAGAAAGGATTCAGGGTTACGGGTCTCAATATCAGGGTTCTGGACCATTCTGAAGACAGCCTGAGCCTTTCGCCTTCCCCCATGGTCGTCAGTGACCTCGAGGATTTCCGTTTCCCGGTATACACGCTGAATCTCAGCGGCAGTTTTCAGAAGGATGTGATCGCCTATTTCATACAGGATTACCTTGCCGGCAGAACGCCCAATCCATGCATGGTCTGCAACAAGCTGATCAAGTGGAAGGGCCTGTTCAAAGGAGTGGAACTGCTCCGGGCAAACCGCGTTGCAACAGGCCATTACGCACGAATCGAATGCGTCGATGACATCTGCCGCCTTTTCAAGGGAACCGACAGCCGGAAAGACCAGAGCTATTTCCTCTGGATGCTCGGGATGAAAGACCTCTCGAGGACAATCCTTCCGCTCGGAGGTCTCACAAAAACCGAAGTACGGGAACTGGCCCGCAGGTTCCATGTCAGGGCCGCAGAAAAAAAGGAAAGCCAGGAGATATGTTTTGTTCCGGGAAACGATTACAGGGAATACCTTGCATCATCCATCCCCGGCATTGGAAAACGGCTGAAAGGCGGGGAAATCGTCGATCCGTCGGGAAACGTCATCGGTTATCATGCCGGATATCCGTTCTATACCATAGGCCAGAGAAAAGGGCTCGGCATATCGTCCCCGCAGCCGTTGTATGTCAACCGGCTCGACGCAGAAAATAACAGGATACACGCCGGCGGCAAACAGCTCCTGCAGTGCCGCAGCCTCAAAGCCGGGCACATGAACTGGATCGGGACCGGTCGACCGGTAGAACCGGTATGTTCCGCAGCTCGCATCCGTTACCGCGACACTGAAGAACCCTGTACGATCGTCCCTCTTGGAGAAGACACGGTCGAGGTTCTGTTCGATAAACCGAAACAATCGGTAACCCCAGGCCAGGCAGTGGTTTTCTACCGTAACGACGAAGTCATCGGCGGAGGAATAATACAGGAAGCAATCCCCGACCCCACATGATGGAATAACCGAGCCACCTCCTGTTCATGTGCAGTCGTTTCAACAACTCAACAAATCAACAATTCAACAACTCTTCCATGCTTCAGCGTCACCAGTCATCTCTTACCTACCTGCACTTCTTGCCCGGACATGAAAAACCCGGCGACCTCCTTGTCATGCTCCATGGTTACGGGAGCAATGAAAAAGACCTCATGCAGCTTGCACCGATGCTGGATGAAAACATGTGTTTCGTAACTCCGAGAGCGCCGCTTGCTCTGGCACCGGAAATGTACGGCTGGTTTCCCGTCGAATTCACCCCTGAAGGAATTACCGTCGATGAATCAGAGGCTCAAACAGCACTGCACAGGCTGCTTGATTTCCTGCACACACTCCGGAGAACACACAATCCTCCGGAAAGCAGGGTCTGGCTGCTCGGTTTCAGCCAGGGCGCTGTGATGAGCTACCTCGCGGCCTTTGCCGAACCTGACCTTTTTCACGGCGTGATCGCACTCAGCGGCCAGTTTCCGGCGTCATCAGCAGACATGCCTGCCGATCCCGAACGCTTCCGGAGCATTCCGTTTCTTGTCGTCCACGGTCTTTATGATGACGTCCTGCCGGTATCGAACGGCAGGAAATCCAGGCTGTGGCTGGAAAAGCATGTCGACTCTCTGACCTACCGTGAATTCGCCATGGGACACGAGATCAACAACGAAACACTGCTCCTTTTAAAGGACTGGCTGCACAGCGGGCACCGGCAAGCCTGAAGCAATCAATCTCACCACGACACTCTTCCCAGCGAATTGAGAGAGAATGCGTATATTCCACCCTTTACGCTGTCGTCAGGTGCTCCTGCCGCCAGTACGCGATACCGTCCGGGAAGTAACAGGGCATCAGGGCGCACCTGCCCTCATGTGCAACTCAGGAGACCATGAAGGAAACACCCGCAAACATACTTGAAAAAAAAATACTCGTGCTGGACGGTGCCATGGGCACCATGATCCAGAGGTACAGGCTCGAGGAAGAAGACTTCCGCAGTGAACGTTTTGCTTCCCACACCCATCCCCTGAAAGGCAACAATGACATTCTCGTCCTCACGCAGCCCGAGATCATTCATACCATCCACTGCGAGTTTCTCGAAGCCGGTTCCGACATTATCGAAACCAACACCTTCAACGCCAACCCCGTCTCCCAGTCAGATTACGGAACCGGGCATTTGGCAAAAGAACTGAACACCGAGGCCGCCCGCCTGGCGCGCCGTGCCGCGGACGCATATACCCAAAAAGATCCTTCCAAACCCCGTTACGTCGCCGGATCGATCGGACCGACAAACAAAACGCTCTCCCTTTCGCCTGACGTCAACAATCCAGGATACCGTGCCGTCACATTTGAAGAAATCGTGGAAAATTACAAGGAACAGCTCGAGGGCCTTATGGAAGGAGGAGTCGATCTGCTGCTTGTCGAAACAGTCTTCGACACCCTCAACTGCAAAGCAGCGGTCTATGCCATCGACGAATTTTCACGTGCAACCGGAACACGGCTCCCTGTCATGATTTCCGGCACGATCGTCGACCAGAGCGGCCGTACGCTTTCCGGTCAGACAACAGAAGCGTTCTGGGTCTCGCTTGCGCACACCCCCGGACTGCTGAGTGTGGGCCTGAACTGCGCACTCGGAGCCAGGCAGATGAGACCGTTTCTTGAAACACTATCGGATATCGCCGAAAGTTACGTCAGCGTCTATCCGAATGCCGGCCTGCCGAACGAATTCGGCGAGTACGACGACAGCCCTGAATACATGGCGTCCATGATCGCCGATTTCGCCGATTCGGGATTCGTCAATATCGTTGGCGGCTGCTGCGGTACAACACCGGATCATATTCGCGCCATTGCCGAAAAAGTAGAGGCAATCCCTCCCCGCAAACGGCCGGAACCGGCTCAGGAACTTCGCCTGTCGGGCCTGGAACCTCTTTTTGTCAACCGGACAACAGGGTTTATCAACGTCGGCGAAAGAACCAATGTCACCGGTTCACGAAAATTCGCCCGGCTCATCAAGGAAGAAAACTACGATGAAGCGCTCTCCATTGCCCGTCAGCAGGTCGAGAACGGCGCCCAGGTCATCGACATCAATGTCGATGAAGGCATGCTCGACTCGGAAAAGGTCATGCGTGAGTTCATCAACCTCATTGCCTCCGAGCCAGAAATTGCCAAAGTACCGCTGATGATCGACTCGTCGAAGTGGAGTGTGATCGAAAGCGGCCTCCGCTGCACACAGGGAAAATGCATCGTCAACTCCATCAGCCTCAAGGAAGGAGAAGAGCTTTTCAGGGAACGCGCTCACAAGATCATGCAGTACGGCGCCGCCGCTGTCGTCATGGCCTTTGACGAAAATGGCCAGGCCGATTCCCTCGAGCGCCGCATCGAGATCTGCCGGAGAGCCTATTCGATTCTCACCGACGAAATCGGGTTTCCTCCGCAGGATATCATTTTCGATCCGAACGTACTGACCGTGGCAACCGGTATCGAGGAGCATAACAACTACGCCGTCGATTTCATCGAATCGGTACGCTGGATAAAGGAAAACCTCCCGCATGCAAAAGTTTCCGGAGGCATCAGCAACGTCTCGTTCTCGTTCCGCGGCAATAACCCTGTCCGTGAAGCGATGCATGCCGCATTCCTCTTCCATGCCATCGGCAAGGGACTCGACATGGGCATCGTCAACGCAGGCCAGCTTGCCGTCTACGACGAGATTCCCGAAGCGCTGCTTGAAAGAGTCGAAGACGTTCTCCTCAACCGGCGTTCCGACGCGACCGAACGGCTGGTCGAATTCGCAGCGACCGTCAGGGAGGAGGAAAAAGGGGACGGAGAAAAGCAGGCCGAATGGCGAAACGGAACCGTTGAAGAGAGACTCCGGCACGCACTTGTCAAGGGTATTACAGACTACATCGACGATGATGCAGAAGAAGCACGGCAAAAGTATTCAAGCCCGCTCGACATTATCGAAGGCCCCCTGATGGATGGCATGAACGTCATCGGCGACCTTTTTGCAGAAGGAAAAATGTTCCTGCCTCAGGTAGTTAAAAGCGCACGGGTCATGAAAAAGGCGGTTGCCTACCTTATCCCCTTCATAGAAGAGGAGAAAGCGAAAAACAAGGAGAGCAAACCGGCGGCAAGGGTGCTCCTCGCTACCGTCAAAGGCGATGTTCACGATATCGGCAAGAACATAGTAGCGGTCGTTCTTGCCTGCAACAATTATGACGTCATTGATATCGGCGTCATGAAACCGTGTGAAGAAATCCTCGAAGCCGCGGCAAAAGAAGACGCAGATGTGGTCGGCCTCAGCGGCCTGATCACCCCGTCGCTTGACGAAATGGTGCATGTCGCCAAAGAAATGGAAAGGAAAGGCATGAACGTACCGCTCCTTATCGGTGGAGCGACAACATCGAGGATACATACAGCAGTAAAGATAGCGCCGAACTATTCGGGTGCGGTCGTTCAGGTTCTCGACGCTTCACGTAGCGTCCCCGCTGTCGCCGGCCTCGTGACAGCATCGCTTCACGACAACTATGTCGCCGATCTGAAAAAAGAACAGCAAACCCTTCGCGCCAGTCACGAAGCCCGAAACGCATCGAAAAAGTATCTCGGTATAGCCGATGCAAGAAAAAACAGGATCGGCATTTCCTGGAAGGATACGGTTGTCATGAAACCGAACTGCCCCGGAATCACCATCATCGACGATGTTCCACTCGAGGAACTGAGGGAATATATCGACTGGACGCCGTTTTTCGCTGTCTGGGAGCTGCACGGCAGATACCCCGCCATATTCGATAACAGCAAATATGGAACCGAAGCCCGTAAACTCTTTCAGGACGCCGGCGCGCTGCTCGATACAATCTCCAGGGAAAAAACGTTGACGCCAAAAGGCGTTGCCGGTCTTTTTGCTGCAAACAGTGTTGGCGACGATATCGAGATATATACCGACGACAGCAGAACAATCGTTCTGTTTACGCTGCATACCCTGCGCCAGCAGGGAGACAAGGGAAAAGACCTGCCGAATGCGGCCCTTGCCGACTACATTGCGCCGAAATCAAGCGGTGTAAAGGATTATATCGGAGGATTCACGGTCACTGCAGGTCATGGTGTCGAACAACTGAAGGAGCAGTTCGCAGAGGCTCATGACGACTACCACCGGATCATGGTCCAGGCACTTGCCGACCGGCTGGCTGAAGCATTTGCTGAAATGCTGCATCAGAAGGTCCGCACCGAACTATGGGGATATTCTGCAAACGAAGAGCTGTCGAATGAAAAGCTCATCGCCGAACAATACAGAGGCATCCGTCCCGCACCGGGATATCCGGCATGTCCCGACCACACGGAGAAACCGCTCATCTTCGATCTCCTCAACAGCGAAGCCAATACCGGTGTTACCCTGACGGAAACCTATGCCATGAATCCGCCTGCCTCGGTCTGCGGCCTCTATTTTGCGCATCCGGAGGCCAGATATTTTGTGGTAGGCGGCATCGGAAAAGACCAGGTGGAAGACTACGCTTCGCGTAAAAACATGAGCATCGGGGAAGTCGAGAAATGGCTTGCGCCGAACCTGAATTATACGCCGTGAAAAGCCGGCCTTCCCCCTGTGAACCCGGTTGCCGACGTTTCTCCGTCATTATTAACGCTGCAGATCGTTGCCGGCCATCATGGTCTTCACCAGCAACAACGGTCAGAACGCACAGCTTTCCACGGTCTTGTATGGGTAAGGTTTCTCAAGAGCACGGAGAACGGCATTGTCGCGCTTGTACACATCGTTACTGAAGAAAACGGATTGATCATTCGCTACCGCCGTCAGGTAAAGAAGAAAAATCGGAATTTTCTCCGAAAGGTGGACCGTTCTTGTTTTTTCTTTCGCAACGACAGCCTGAATATCCTTGTCCTCCCATCCAAGCAGGATTGAAGCCAGTTCGAAAGGATTCTGCAGACGGATACACCCATGGCTGAACGCCCTGGTGCTCTTGTCGAAAAGGTGCTTGCCCGGTGTATCATGAAGATAGACCAGATGCTTGTTGGGAAACATGAACTTGACCCGTCCCAGCGCATTGCGTGCCCCCGGCGGCTGCCGAAGCCGGTAGGGCAGTGATCCTGCATTATACGACGCCCATTCTATCGAATCAGGATGTACGGAACGACCGTTGCTGTCGATAACCTGAAGGCCGTGTTTTGCAAGGTAACCGGGACTTTTTTTGATTGCCGGAAGGGCCTCTTTTCGAAGGATCCCCGGCGGCACATTCCAGGAAGGATTAAAAATGATATACTGCATATCGGCTTTGAAAACAGGAGTTTTCCAGAACGGCTCCCCCACGATGACCCTGGATCTCCACGCAAGCTCTCCGTTTTTAATATACTGTATGCTGAAACCCGCAATATTGACCAGGATGTATGTCGGTTCGAGCTTCTGGATAAACCAGCGGTAACGATCGAGATTGACACGGATCTGGTCGACGCGTTCTGAAGCGGAAACATTGAGAGCCCTCAGCGTCTTCGGACCCACAGCCCCATCAACTTCAAGGCCGTGCCGCGCCTGAAAACGCTTGACCGCCTCGATAAGGTCCCTGTTGTACAGAAGTGCTGTCGATGCAAACGAGGTATCAACCATGACAAGCGGTCGAATCTCACCTGTAATTTCGAGCCTTCTTCTCAATGCGGGGATCCTCTGGTCATACTGCCCTTCCTTTTTCAGAGACGGCCCCTCGGGAATACTGTTCCAGCCTCCTTCATCGGCTAAACGGCGATATCTTGCAAGACCTTTCTTCAGGTGGGTATACTGCGGGTGTGCAGGCCTCAGCGCATTCATCGATTCTTCGAGCGAGTTGCTCTCAAGAACATCGAGAAGCCAGTCTGCAAGTCCGTCGCCATTGGTTCCCCTTGAAATGTTCCAGTTCGAATCTATCTTTTCAGGATCTACCTTGCCGTGAAGCAGATGATAGGCCAGCTTGAACGCCGCATCGGAAAGCAGCAGTTCATAGCGGGCCTGCAAAAATGGTTCGGAAGGCGAATCATGGTAAAAAGTCTCGATCGATGAAAGATGATAATCCCGGGGACGAAGTCCGTCAGCTTCTGAAGATCTGATCGCACGCAGAAGTGCCTTGACTTGCGAACGCTTTTTATTCCAGACCGGCCTGAACTCGTTCGAGCGGTAGAAATCTGCAAGAAGTGCGTTAAAAGCGACCCTGTCGCGCCCGGAATGCAGCGCCGCATCTTCCTCGAGCTGCTCAATATGGCATCGAATTCCCTCTCTGAGCTCGTATGCTGTACCGGACTCGCTTTTTGAGGCCGCCGCACGGGCTTCAGCCACACGCTGTGTCCCCGAAGAAGCATCCGAAGCAGCTACGGGACTGAGCGCCAGGATAAACAGCAGAAGTAACGTCATAAGAATCGATATTTTCTTGGAAAGCCAACAGATCACACCCCGTCAGGATAACTGCACAGATATGCGGAGCCTAAATTGAGCGATTGTCGAGCATGCTGGAGATGCGAGGCACAGGGAATGCCGCTGTAGTGATCTACCGCAAGTTCCCTGTAACGAAACAGATGCGGCATGATCGACGATCCCGAAGGGTTTTAACAAATGCGGCTCTTTATCAGTTTTTCATGTTCACCCGGCAGGCGAGGGATAATCCTTCTATAAATAAAGTATAACTGATCGTTTTTAATATAGTTACTATTATGGAGCATTTGTTGAAACGCTCAGTTTAGGTTGATATCGGTTGTGTTAACACAGAATTCAATACAGAAGTTCGTGAATTATTCAAGAAGTCAAACAGTCTCATGTAAAAAATTCAAAAAACTTTGCATGCTTCTTGCCACCCCGACCATTCCGGACTCCGGAGGCATGCAGTTCATAACACTGTAACCCATTAATATTCTGAAAAAAACGTCGATACAAGTTCGAACTTTTCAGACAGGATTTGCCTGAACACGGCCGATGTCCAGTTGTAGCGGTCCCATGGGAGTGGAGATGCGGACAAAAGCATGCGCTCATCAAGCAGTTTATCACTATTTTTTATGCATATTTTCCAGAGATTGCATGAAATTCTGTTGTTCAGATAATGAATAATGTTAGACCTGCATAGGAGGCAAAACATGAAGTCATTAATGAGTCTATTCTTGTTGCTCGTTGTCGCAGCCTTCCCTGGGTGTGCATCTGTCGACAAAACCATGGCGTCCTGGATGGGTCATCATCAGTCTGAACTAATCGCCAGATGGGGTCCCCCTAAGAAAGTGCTTAATGATGGACAAGGCGGAATGATCTTTTTGTACCCCACGCTTTCATGTGCCTCAGGAGGCACTGCCAGGACTGATGTTACTGGTTCTTCATACGGAAACGCAAGTGCCACGTATGGATCAGCCACAGGTCAGAAGATCTACAATCCAGAACCAGACGCCTCTTACAAGGCGTATAAGGTCTTCTGGATTAACCCGAATGGCCGGATATACCGATGGTCTTTAAATGGTTTGTGATACAGCATCAATCAGTATGGCTTCTTAGGGTGTCCGTTTCTTTGTTGATAGCCCAATCTCGGAGAAGCAGATTTCACCGGCACCGACCTGACCGGTGCAACCTTCGAAAACTGCGATTTGACGAGGACCACCTTCGATCATACAATCCTCGAAAAAGCCGATTTCCGAACAGCCCACAACTTCTCTATCAACCCGTCAACAAACCGGATTCGGAAAGCACGGTTCTCACTGGCGAGCGTAGCTGGATTGCTGGATGTGTATGGGGTGGAGATTGAGTGAGGGAAAAAGTTGTTGAAATGCTGATTTGTTAAATCGTTGAGTGCTAATGCACCGTTAAACATAGAAATCACTCAACCACTTTTAATGCTAATAAACAACGTAATCCTCTATCAGCTTTCATCGGCGCTTTCACAACGACCCATTCTAAGAGAAAGAAATAAGCTCATCTTTCATAGTCTTTATTCTTTTGAGCAACGTTAAATCTCAGCAGTGAGGATATTTGGCTTCCGCTGAGGCGCCTTTGCTGGGCGAGCGCTCTCTCACTATCCTAAACTCCCGCAGTACACAAGTTCAACACCAGTTTCTTTTTGGATCATTTTAGCAAAATCTTGAACATTCTTGGCATACGCCTTCAATTTTTCATAGACATTCGATTCAAGATTAACATGCCAGAATTCACCAAACATACCCTGAAAATAATATATACCCCATCCATTATCACCTTCACTTACGGGTACAACTGTTGTATAGCCGAACCCACCGGACTGTGATGTGCCAAAGTCAACTCTCTTCCAACCTTCTTCTAATAAAAAATATTTTGGTGATACCAGTTTCATGACTGGAATAAATTTAAAACCTTTGATATTCCCCCGTGCCACTATCGAGTGCCCTCCTACTGTGCTAAATTGTGAATTATCAATAGCGTTACTTAGCCTTTCATGCAACTGATACACACTATTGTTATCTGCATTTGCGACAAAACGTGCTGTATCAACATCGCCTATCCAAAAAATACCATCATTTTCTCGCACAGATACCAAGCCTCCCGCTATCTTTGCAATCGCGGGTTTACTTCCTGATTGGGCTAAAAGAAAATCGACTTCGTCATCAAAACTCTGGTGTATCTGCTCTGCAAGTAATTTTATATTCCCTCTATATCCTTGTTTGTATATTCCATACAATCTACCATGCGCTATTTCACCTGCAGCACCTGAATATGCAATTGCTGTTTTTGCATCAATAAAAAAAATCTTTAATCCATGAAATGGCTTTTTCCCACTTTTTTCAGGATAAGACAACAAAGTATCAGCCATTAAAAAAACTTCAGTATTTTCTATTACTGCGATACCTAAACTCATGTGCCGATACGTTCATTTTTTACCGCCAAACGCCTGATATCAGTAGTCCGCGTCCTTGCATGTCTGCCGCATGTAATTGTTGGGTGGCCATTGGGTATAAGAATCGATTGGTATCGGGTTCTCATCGTCATGCAGCAGCTTATAGATTCTTGAAATATTACCTTTGTAGTTATCCCATGCCTTTCGCTCAAGTCGCCAGTAAATCACAAGCGTAGATACAAGGCTCGTGAATAGCAATACAGAAAGACGCCAAGTCGATGCCTCAATGAATAGCAAGTCAAAGTCAAGGAGCTTGGCAAGAAGCAGAAGCCCTGCCACAGGAGTTGACAAAGCAAAGGCCGTCCGAATTGCCTCTAACATTCTTGCCTCAGCGCGTAACTTTACGATCCGAAAGCCAGCTTCGGCATGCGCGAGGCGAATCCATTGATACTGACTTCGAAGCGAAAGCGGCTTTCGATCGTGAGAATCGAGGCTATTTTCGCTAAAAGATTCTGTCGTTATGTGTTTAGGTTCATGTGAGGGCCAAGTTAATCCACTAAGCATCCAGCCTATAACGTAAGCAATTATTACGAGAACCGCCCCACGTCCGATAGCTTCCACGACACTTGTCAATTCCGGCTTTATTGCCGCTGTTTGATCCGGGCCTATTGCGCCGTATGCCTCCACAAGAACGAGAACTATCACACCTGGAATCACCCGAGCAATTGTATCATAGAACAACTGTGGTATGACAATGGATATTTTCATCATGTATTATATTTCACCCAACGGCCAAGTTGAGCGGAATGTACGGAGCGTCAGACCGCAGGTCTGTAAGCGCAGGACATTTCCGTTCGAACGATTTGTTGGAGGCGCGCGAATCAGCGCGCGCCGGAAACGAATCGTTTGAGTTTACTCAACTCGGCCGTTGCAGGCGTGCGCAGCGCGCCTGCAACATTACTTATTATCTGTATTACAGATTTTCTTGTCACTCTCAACAATATACAGCATAAACACTTTTTTATCAGGCAATATATTCTGCTTACCACCTAACCGCAGGTAGATTCTGATGCCTTTTATACCAGTTATGCAGCAGCCGCATATTTCTCTATCAGTATTATTCCCCAATCAACAATGGATGTTGAGTTGTCGATGTGTTGAATCGTTGAGTTGTTTGCTTGCACTTTCTGTCAATGATTCTTGCCACTAAAAGGGTAAAAGGGGGACGTTGGCAACTATTTGCACAAATCATCCTAAAAAATAACCAGCTTTATTGCCGATAATGAGACTCCAAGCAGACAAGTTGCAGTTGCGTAGGATAAACCCAATTTTCTGACAAATGCAACCGCAAACCCCTTCTTTAACGCTAAGCACCTTTCACTCTGCTTCCGGTCTGCAAAACCTTTATTGAAAATATGCGCATTTAATAACCAACGTCCCTCTTTAATTTAATTGAATGAACTATTGAACTTTAAGACTCCCTTCAACATCTCTTGGCCTTTTACTTTTCAAAAGATAACAGTAGCTTTCATCATCTGGTATTGCTATATAGTTTGATTTATTATGTTTATCAAGCACATTTGACTCTTTGATTAGCCGCGTTTTCCATTTGGGAAAATTTTTGGGTGGAATAAATTTATCTGAAATTTCTACGAATGTTTCTTTTATTAATTTGAGCACAAGTATCTTAAAATACTTATTGTAATCGGAGTAAATATAATATTCAATCTCTCTAAACTTATCTATCAAACATCTTTTATTTGTAGAATTGACATTCCAAAATGACCACCAGTAATTATAATACTCATATTTATCATCTACCTTAATTGTCAGTAAGGCTCTTCTGAAATCATTTGATATATCGATTTCATTTTTAAAATATTTTGTAAAAACCTCTTCTACTTCTGTAAATTTCTTATCATTGAAATAATTATCTTTGTTTGGATAGCCTATACATAATAACGCAAAATTTATCTTTCCTCTTAATAAATCAGTATCCTCTATTCTGTAGATTATCTCTTTTCTAAAAGAATTTTGATCTATTAATCGAGATTTAAGCTGTTCTTCTTCAATCTGATCTTTTGCAAATGTTGACTTAAGACGGTCATGTGATCTCAAAAATTTATAAATATCAGAACATCCAAAAGATAGCTCTGATACGAGCTTAATTACGCCATCAAATGTTTGAGGGCTTCTCACTATGTCTGGTCTTTTTCCATTTACATCGATATCTCCTCTAGAAATAATATTTCTCACCACTCTCATCCATTCATTATATCTTTCGTAATCAAGATATTCGTTATGTCTAAAATATTCAGTTTGAGCATAGAATAGAACTTTTGTTGTGTATGACACCCCCGAGTCCTTGGTAACAATATCACTTAATAAATCTTTATCTGGTGCATGCCTCCATAAAGGAAAATCTAATTTTATTTTACAAATTTTACTATATTTATTGGTATAGAGATCTAAGCATTCAGTCAAATATTTGAAATCATCTTGATCAAACATTAAAGGTTTTGCATTATTTGGATTTTCTTGTAATTTTGATATTGAGTTAATTCTTTCCCATCCACCACTCTTTTTTAATGAAAATCTAATCATTAGAATAGTTGAAATAAATCTCATAAAAGAATCATCTATTTGATCATCTATTTTAAAATTTTTCCAAAAAAAATCTGCCCATAATGTATCGATTTTGCATGAAAATGTATTTGTAAAGATCTCTTTATCTTCCCATTTTTTCTTTTTGATATTTTTCTCAAAACCAGCTTTAAAGTTTTCAAATGCAGTAAGTAGTTTTCCTCTTGCATTCATCTTAATATAGAGATCATCAGTTAAACCTATATTTTCTAATTCAACATGATAAAAATTAATTAAACTGTCACTTTTTGATGAAAGTTTATTCCACAAATTTTCCACAGAATAAAATATATTATGAACATGATCTATTGTTCTCAACATTGCATCAATAGTTGGATCTTTTCTCCACGACAAAAAGAACCAAGAAGAATCTATGATTGAGGAACTAGGCTCTTTATCTTTCTCAATTTTTATCGAATTTTTTACTAGTGCATTACAAAAATCCCTTGATGTAATCCTTGTCTCATATGTAAACTTAGATAACAATTCTTTATATTCATCTGTACAATTATCTTTGTTTGCAGCATACCAATACAACAGAAATAGTGTAGTAAGACGCTGTTGTCCATCTAATGGCTGAAACCGTTCATCTACAATGCTACCATATATAAAGTCAAGCATTATCTTAGTATTATTTTTGAGGCTATCACGAAGTGCTTTTAAAAATCTATCTCGTATTTCCTTTTGCTCATACCTTCCTTGGGCATAATCTCTCTGAATAATTGGCACTTCAATTGAATTATCTTTCAATAAGTCCAAAAAGTTAATGACTTTTCCTTTGTATTGTTCTTCTCGCATTTTTCGTGTATTGAATTAACTAATCAAGATAAGGCTCGAGCACATCGTATAAATCTTTTTCATAATTATCGCGATCCTCTTGTGTCCAAAATGATATTTTTGGCGGATATTTACTAAAGTATTTCAAAAAAACATTCTTTGTACAAACCGGAATAAATACACCTTGTTTATCTCTATCTATGATTGTCTTCCTTTTGAATGGGAAAACAGCATTCTTATAACCTCTATTTGTCTCTGAATCAAGCAGGGTTAGATTAGATATATTATCAATATCATCATCTTTTTTAAGATATGAATTAAAATGATCAACAATGTCTTCATAAAGAGATTTAAACTCTAAATCATTATCAATATCACATTTTTTTATTCTTGAAGCTAAACTTTCTCCTTTCATTGTATCAATCTCAATATATGCGTTCGCATCTCTAAGCCATTCTTCTCTATTTTTTTCAGGAATCTTGTCTTTTACAGAAGTTATATGTTCTATATCCCATTTCTCATTTTTATATAAATGAAATGGAAAGAAAGAATTATCTTTATTACTTTTTAGCATAGTCAAAATATTATATAAAAGCATAATTTTTCTAACATTCTTTATGTCAGAGTACTGTAAATCATCCAAATCAATCTCTTTTAAATCATTCTTTATAAGCTCATCCAAATGATATTTAAATTCTGTTTTTCTAATTTTGTCTGATATCATATATAATTTTTTTAGATCTGTAGCACCAACACTCACAAGATATCCTATTTTATGATATAAATCCCTCTCTTCATACCATTCTCTAAACCTCTGATAATAACTTTTAATTTCATCCCAATTATCATCTAATGCATCACGATTCTTTTTATTAAATTTGTTCACAAAAAACCTGAATGTAGAATATCGATCCGTCAAATCGTTTGAATCATGCATTAAATTGAAAATAAATTCAATTCTATTATTTGTCACCTTATTTTCACATAAAAAATACCAAAACTTATCATCCTGCATTGCGCTTTCTATGTTATCCCATTCAGTTGCTATCTCTAACTGCCTCAACTTTAATCTATTATCATTTTTTGGGAAATTAGAGCTATTTAAAAACAAAGCTTTTATAAGCTCTGCATTCGTCAAAGGTATCTTACCTATATTAATCCTTCTAAATATTGCGATAGAGTCTGTTTCTGTACTTAAATACCATATAACCTTTGAATTAAACTTCAGTTTTGACCTAAATTCCCCTTTATCAAAATTCGAACCTTTTCGATCAAACCATTTTGCAATAACTTTATATGCATTAGAAATATAATAATAATCAATATTTTCTTTATTCACTCTATCCTCATCAAGACGACTAAGATACTCACTTGAATCATTTCTTGTTTCATAATGAAGCTGAAACAGCTTATCTCTTCTGCTTTCAACAAAATCTTGATTCAAATAATATAATATCAGGTAAATTGTAGTCAGTCTTTGCTGCCCATCTATAATTTCATATATAATATCTTTTTTTTCTTTCACAATTATTGGCTGCAAACAATACCACGTTTTATCATCAGTATCATCAATCAACCTTGGCACAAAATCAGATATATCATTTAATAGCTCCGTAATTTCTTTTTCACCCCATTTATACCCTCTTTGATATCCGGGTATAAAAAAGTTATATTCCTGCAACTGATTAACAGTTTTTAACTCCAAAACATTACCCATATTATTATTTTTTTACATTCATCATTATATGATAATATTAGTTCGTCTTTAGTTTATTATATTAACAAAGAGATTGCTCTATACCATAAGCATCAAAGCACTAAAAAGACTAGGGGACGTTTTTGAATAGCTTCAAAAACCTGCAATTCAAAAAGCCATATGGTAAAGCTAGTAGTTGAAACCATATCTATCTTTCCTTCACAGCAAATAATATCAGCTTTTTGAGAAGTTGTCCTGTACTGCAATAAAAAAACAGGACAGCACTAAACACCCATCAACAATTTACTGTAATTTCAAAACAAACTCCCCAAATACAAACTACTGGTATTTGGCAGAAGTAATAAACTCCCCAAAAGCCTCGCACCAGACAATCACACTCGTGAATTTCGACGGATCGATATCTGGCGAGACTTCAACCACAAAATTCTCGAATGTTTTAACCTCGCCTACTCGAACCATGGTAGACTTCAGGCGATTGAAGTCTGCTTCGGTCTCGACGAATTCAGGAGAAAGATAGAGTTTGTAATCTGGACCAGGCGCCAGCCTGCCCATAAGGGTAA
This sequence comes from Chlorobium sp., assembly GCA_028280025.1. GTDB lineage: Bacteria > Bacteroidota > Chlorobiia > Chlorobiales > Chlorobiaceae > Prosthecochloris. Next base: position 70,559 of record JANQMO010000039.1, read on the forward strand.
TGTATTTGGGGCTAACCGAAACCGTACCTTCTCCCCAATGTAAAGCATCGCTGTCTTTCAGATCTCTTCGGAACTGAGCAGTATAGGTTGCTTCCGAGGACACAACCTTTATCTCAGATTCGCTTGGTGCAGACGGGGCAGTAAGAATAGGTAATGCATAGATTCCGATCCCGAATCCCAGGACGCCAACGGCACAATGCGTTATGATCAGTAATACCACGGTGCGAATCTTCATGACTTCAACCTGTTATGAGTTACTGCTGAGCCTCACCTTTTTTCCGCACTACAGAATTGCTTGTCACCTCCTACTGACTGAAAAGGGGGACGTTGGCAACTAATTATACAAATCACCTTACAGAAAAATCTGCTTTACTGCTGATAAAGAGACTCCATGCAAGCGAATGAGCCGCTCAGTCGCCATCTATGGTGTTTTTCAGCAGGTGACTGAATGTTATTCACTCAATCACAAACCTTGCCAGCCTGGTGGCAGACGAGCACCTCGTCTACATCATTGCTTGCCATCAGTTCCAAAGCCAGGTCACTGTCAAAGCCGCAGTCCTGCCGGTCTCCAACCTGCAGGAGCGGGCGCCTGATCAGATAGTTGTCCTGAATCATTTCAGCCAGGACTTGCTCTTCGCCCCAATCACTGGGGTTGATTTCCCCGCTTTTCACTCTCGGGGCATACGGGTTGTGCCACTTATCGAGAGGCAGGTTCTGAAAAAAGGGCCGCAGCGTCTCTTTGGTCCAGTCTTCTTCGAATATGTTCCTGACTGTTACCGTATGGTTCCTGCTTTGGAGCATTTCAACCTGCTTCTTGTTATTCTTGCACTCCGGCTTAACGTAGATGATAACGTCCATTATTCACTCTCCTTGTTGATGGGTTTGAACTTTCACAAAGGTCGATGCAGGCAATCTGCCCTGATCCATTGTAAAGGGCTACCGGATTGCCAGAGCAATCATTGTTACAGAAAAAAATCCAGATCACACGAAAAACATAGTATGTGGAAACAACTATTATATAACAGTAGTGTCCGGTAAAAAATAAAAAAGGTCTGAAAACTCTTGAGAAACGGTGATATTAAAAGTGACCAAACCTTTTCTATCAGCTGTATTCAAAAGGA
>JANQMO010000042.1 GCA_028280025.1 Chlorobium sp.
CAAGATCAGCGACAAGGCGAAATACAAGTATCTGGTCGATCTGATCGACGAGTTCAACATGATGAAAATCGACCGTTTCAGTCTCGATGACTTCACGGATGCCGATGCTGAGGCGGTAGGTCTGTTTGCATCGGCGGGCCAGGAAACGGGTGAACAGAACTGACTTCCAGGGCATCAAAAAAGGAGTAGAAGAGCGTGTCCTCTCAGATTGATAAAATGCATGAATTTGCCGAGGAAAAAGCGAGCCGATGGTCATTTGGCGACGACTATCTCAATACCGATGTCCTTCGGGGTATTGCATACGGGAACCTTTTTCTTCGGAAGCAGAGCCACCTCTATCTTGTGCACGGTGTCATTGCTGCGGTGTTGCTCCTTGGCGGTTTCTGGCTGGCAAGCGCCAACTGGGGAACATTAACGGCATGGACCGGCCTTTTTGGTAAGAAAGAGGAGCACAAAGTGACCTACAGGGTTGTTACCAGTGTTACCCAGCTTCCTCCTCCTCCTCCAATCGATAAACCGGAACCGCCGAAACCGGTACAGAAAACTGCTCCTCCGAAACCGGCGACTCCGCCGCCGAATGTCGGAAAGATCAAAAAGGTGAAAAAGGAGGAGGCGCCTCCCGAGCAGACGCTTGCAACCCAGAAAGAGATCAAAAAGGCGATTCAGGAAGGGGCTGCGGATGCAGGGGCCGGCAGCGGAATCCTCGATGGTCCTGTTTTCGTGCCTTGCGAAATAATGCCGTCCTTCAAAAAGCAGAAAAAACCGAGATATCCCGAAACAGCACGCCGCGCGCGTATCGAGGGCAAAGTGTTCGTCAGTGTTCTTGTTTCTGAAAACGGACTGCCGATCAAGGCTCATATTATGAAGCGGGTGCCCTCGGACCAGACGGTTTTTGACCAGGCAGCCAGAGACGCCGTGATGCAGTCCAGATACAATCCCGGCATCCAGAACGGCACCCCGATCAAAGTATGGCTGACCGTCCCGATTCGATTTACATTGAGGGATTGATTGGTAGGTAGTAGGTAATGGGTAGTAGACTATCGATTTTTATTACCCGAACAACTACGGGCAGGCATCCCGACATGTTGGGCTCCCTAAAGTTAATTCGTTCTCCCTATCGAAAAACCGGCCTCCGGAAGGGCGAAAGATTTTTCGCCCCTACAGGTCAATCAAATCTTTTTTTTTCCACCAAGAACTCAATACTCAGTACTCAGCACTCGTTGCCCATCGGTTATATCATACACCCCACACCCAACATCCCACATCTCACATTCTTCTACTTGCTCCTCACTCCTTTCTTCCTCCTGTACAGCAATGCAAACAGGATCAGGGCGTAGGCGCCGACAAGCAGGATCGGCGATATGTAGAGGGATAAAAATCCGTCCGCCCTGTTTTCGGCATACATGAGCAAATAACCCAGGGCTATGATTGCTCCTCCGATACCTATAAGCAGGTAGTTGAACCCGTCGAGCGGCATCGGAGTTTTTGTTGCTGTGTCAGCCTTCTTTTTCTTCGCTGAAGATTTCATCGAGACAGTCCAGACAGATTTGTGCTTCTTCACTGGTTATGGTCAGGGGCGGCAGAAGCCTGACAACGTTTCCGCTGGTGGCGTTTACGAGAACCTTTCGTTTCAGCGCTTCCTGAACGTAATATGATGCATCGCGTTTGACCGTGGTGCCGATCATCAGGCCGTACTGGCGGATTTCCTGAATCTGCGGGTGCCTTGAAGCCATGTTTTCAAGACCTTCGCGTATGCTTTTTCCCGTTTCGACGGCACGTTCCATGAGGTTGTCATGGTAGATGGCATCGATCAGGGCAAGACCCGCAGCGCAGGCTACCGGGTTGCCGCCGAACGTCGTACCGTGGCTGCCGGCCGAGAAAACTTCTTCGACTTTGCTGTTGCCAATGACCGCAGAGAGCGGAAGTCCTCCTCCGAGCGGTTTGGCAAGGCAGACCAGATCGGGCGCGATATCGAACTGCATGTAGCTGAAAAACGTTCCTGTTCTCCCGCATCCCGCCTGGATCTCGTCGGCTACCACAAGAAATCCGTGCTGGTCACGAAGTTCATTCAGAGCGGCGACAAATTCATCGGATATCCTGTGGATACCTCCTTCTCCCTGGATAAACTCGACAATAACGGCAGCGGTGTTCCCGTTCACCTTTTTTGCAAGATCACCGGGATCGTTAAACGCGGCATTTGTTGTGCCTGGCAGAAGCGGTTCGTATCCTTCAAGATATTTCGGTTTATCGGTCAGTGACATCGCCCCGTATGTCCTGCCATGAAAGCAGTTCGAAAGGGAGACGATTTCCCTTTTTTCCTGTTTGCCGGAACGGGACGCCCATTTTCTCGACAGTTTCAGGGCGGCTTCAACAGCTTCCGTGCCGCTGTTTGCAAGGAATACCTTGGACAGGCCTGAAATATCGAGCAGTGTTTCAGCAAGCCTGAACTGCGGTTCGAGCATGAAGAGATTCGAGGCATGGATGATCCTTTCGGACTGCCGTACAATGGCGTCGATGACTCTCCTGTCTCCGTACCCGAGAGCACTGACGCCGATTCCCGAGATCATATCAAGATAGCGCGACCCGTCGGAGGTGAAGAGATAGCTTCCCTCGCCATGCGTCACAGCAAGGGGGAGGCGGGCGTAATTATGAAAAAACAATTGCTGTTCCGTTTCCTTGTTTATGTCAAGACTCATGATGCGATCTGCTGATTGTCGGTTTTGCTGTTTTTGTCAGACCTCTCCTTGTTTCGACCGGAGTTTCGATATGCCCTGCCAGAGCTTCCACAGCCCGTATGAGCCTGTAAGCAGGGCGATCATATAGGCATCTTCCCTCCGGCTTCCGTCAGGCAGATCGAGGAAAAACGCGATATAGAGCGCAAGGCCGAGGAAAATGACGGATGAAAAGAGAGGCATTATCTTCGGAAACGAAACCTGACGCAGCCGCTTTGATATATGCGCATTCTTTTCGGACGTCATTGCTCAGGCACATCGTTCACTTTTTCCGGCTCACATACATTGTCCGGGTAGAAACGCCATTCCCTGTTGACGATGAGCCGTGCACCCCTGCCGAAAGTAAAGTACGACCAGCCCCACTGAAGAAGGACGAACACCCTGTGCTTGAAGGTCGTCAGATAATAGATATGCACGAGCAGCCAGGTCAGCCAGGCGAAACTTCCGTGAAACCTGAGGCTGCCGATCTCGACGATCGCCTTGTTTCTTCCGATTGTAGCCATTTGCCCCTTGTCTTTGTAGCGGAATGGCTTTCTCGGTTTTCCCTTCAGCTCAAGGAGAATGTTTCTGGCGATGGCATTTCCCTGCTGTGATGCAACCGGTGCCATGCCCGGAAGCGGGTGTTCGGTATGGTGTGAGAAATGTGCCTGGTCGCCGCCGACAAATATATCCGGATAGCCCGGAATGCTCAGGTCTTCCTCGACCACGATCCTTCCAAGGCGGTCGGTTTCGACGCCCATACTATCACCGATACCGATTGCGCGAACTCCCGCCGCCCAGAGTACGGTTGCCGATTCTATTCGTTCCTTGCCGATCTGTACCCCGTTTTCATCGACATCTGTTACCATGCTGCTTGGCCAGACCTGAACCCCGAGTTTTTCAAGTTCTCTTGTCGCCTTGCTTGCCAGTTCGGGGCAGAACGAGCCGAGAATCCTCGGGGCAGCCTCGACAATAAATATTCTCGTGAGCTTGGGATCGATTTGTTTGTAATATTTGGAGAGCGTATAACGGCTCATTTCTCCTATCGATCCTGCGAGTTCGACACCCGTTGGTCCTCCTCCGACGATGACAAACGTCAGCAGTTTTTTACGTTCAATCGGGTCGTTCGTACGTTCCGCCGCTTCGTATGCTTCCATGACGCGTCGGCGTATTTCAGTTGCCTGTGCAATGATTTTCAGTCCCGGTGCATGCTCTTCCCATTCTTCATTCCCGAAATAGTGGTGTACGACGCCGCAGGCGAGAATCAGATAGTCGTAGGACATCTCCCCGAAATCAGTCATAATGACTTTTCGTTCTTTATCGACGTTCTCGACAGTTCCCTTGAAGACCGTGATGTTCCGGTATCGTGCAAGCATATTTCTCAGTGGTTCCGAAATATCCCCGGCACCCAGCGCCGACATCGCCACCTGGTAGAGCAAAGGCTGGAAAAGGTGATAATTTTTCTTGTCGATAAGGGTGATCCTGACGTCACGCCTGTTACCGAGTTGTTTTGCTGCATTGATGCCGGTAAAACCGCCACCAACAATTACGACATGCTTCATCGATACTATCCTGGTATGCGTCTGTATAAGTCTTTCCGATATGCAGCAATAGCCGCTGCATTCGGCTGTGAGGTATTATGGCTTTGATTCTTGTGACAGAGCGGCCTTCCTGTTTTCGCTTCTTATTATAGAGTAATTTTCATAAATATAAAATTTTGTCTCCCGGGCCGGTATTTTCTTTTTCGGCAAAGAACTACAGTATCCCCTGGGCTGCTTCAGCCGCTTGCATGCCGTGTTCTGCTGTTGTGTCGTTGCGCATGATGTGCTTTTTACAAGAATATTCTTGACTATTCCGATCGATTTTTATTTATTAAAGCTATAAAAAACAGTCAAGATAGTTTATTATGTTTTCACTGAGCGCCAAGGCACATTACGGGTTGGCGGCCATGCTTGATCTGGCGGACAGCTTCGGTAAGGACCGGCTGCAAATCAGGCAGATTGTCGAGCAGAGGGGCATCCCGAAAAACTATCTGGAACAGATTTTCAACCGGCTGGTAAAGGCCGGTCTGGTGAAAAGTGTCAGGGGCAACAGGGGAGGGTACGAGCTTGCCGACAGTCCGCGGAATCTTGCGGTTTTCTCGATTCTCGAAGCTCTCGAAGGGCCGCTCGATATTGTCAGGGAACATGATGCCAAAGCGGTAAGGGAGACGTTCGGCAACCTTGAGAACGTCATCAGGGAACACTTTTCCATGTCCCTGGATGAGCTTCTTGAAAAGGAGAGAAGGTATGGGGAGAGACGGATATATTACATATAAGGACACCTCTATTAATTTGCTGCGCACCATGATTACTTCGTTGATCGGTGCTCAAAATCCTTATGTACTCCGTGTACACTCCGGTTTCTGCGCTTCGTTCGCCTTGTACTCAAGGCGCTCGCGACAATTTATAGCGGTGCCTATGGTTTTTAATGGAATGATTCACGGGATTGCGATACGCTGAAGACATAACCGGGCTTGTGGGAAAAACTCCCCTTGTAGCGCTGAACCGGCTTTTCGGGAACGGGAACCGGGTGCTGGCAAAACTCGAACAGTACAATCCCTGCGGGTCGGTCAAGGACAGGGCGGCACTTGCCATGATCGACAGTGCCGTTGAGAGGGGTGAACTCGAGCCTCATGGCACGATAATCGAAGCTACCAGCGGAAACACGGGAATTGCTCTTGCGTTCATCGCCGCTGTCAGGAAATACAGGCTCATTGTGGTCATGCCTGATTCAATGAGCGTCGAAAGAAGAAAGCTTCTTGCGTTTTTCGGAGCGGGAATCGAGCTGACGCCCGCCCATCTTGGAATGGAAGGCGCCATTGCGAAAGCGGAAGAATTGCATGCTTCCCTGCAGGGTTCTTTTCTTGTCCGTCAGTTTGACAATCCTTCAAATGCGGAGGTTCATGAAAACACAACGGCCAATGAAATATTGCAGGATACCGACGGGAGCGTTAACGCTATCGTTGCAGGAGTGGGAACAGGAGGAACAATAACCGGAATAGCAAGAAAGGTGAAGAAAGAGTGTCCATCGGTGAAGATTGTCGCCGTCGAGCCGGCTAACTGTGCCGCTCTGAGCGGTGAGCCCCCCGGGCCGCATGCAATACAGGGTATCGGAGCCGGGTTCATTCCTTCCATCGTGGACAGAGAGCTGATTGACGAAGTGGTTACGGTAACCGATGAGGACGCGATGCAGTGGATGCAGAGGGTTGTTCTTCAAGAGGGTATACTGGCTGGAATTTCATCGGGAGCTGCAGCCTGCGGAACCGCAGCATACATAAAAAACAAGGGAATACAGGATTCGACGATCGTGACACTGTTTCCCGATACCGGGGAAAGATATCTGAGTATAACCACAAAAATATGATTATGAAACTGACGATCAACGGTGAAAAAAAAGAGGTTGCGCGGGAATCCATGACGGTGAAAGAATTACTTGCGCACCAGGGTGTTGAAATGCCGGACATGGTTTCCGTTCAGATCAACGGGGATTTTCTTGAGCGGGATGCTTTCGATTCGAGAATTGTCAGGGAAGGCGACGAAATTGATTTTCTCTATTTCATGGGAGGAGGAAGCTCCGCGTGAAAGGTTTTACCACAAAAGCGCTGCATACCGGATATCCCAAAAAGGATGTGCACGGGGCTCTTCGTCCGCCGTTGTATGATTCCGTTGCTTTCGAGTTTGAAAGTGCCGGACGGATTCAGGAAGCGTTCGAAGGAAAGCGGCCGGCGCATACGTACAGCAGGATTTCCAATCCGACCGTGGAGGATTTCGAAACGAAAATCCGGGTTCTTGCCGGTTCACGCGGGGTCATCGCGCTTTCATCCGGTATGGCCGCCATTACCAATGTCATGCTCGCCCTCTGTTCAGCCGGAAGTAACATCGTTTCGAGCCGGCACCTGTTTGGAAACACCATATCGCTGTTTGAAAAGACGCTGGGGGACTGGGGTCTCGAAGTACGCTACGCCGATATGAACAATCCGGCTTCCATAGAAAGCAGGATCGACGAAAAGACCCGTGTATTGTATCTCGAAACGATAACCAATCCGCAGCTCGAAGTCGTGGATATTTCTGTCGTTTCCGGTTGCGCGGAGACGTTCGGGATCCCTCTCGTGCTTGATGGTACGCTGACAACGCCTTACCTGTTCAGCTCGAGGGATTACGGGGTCGCGGTGGAGGTTATTTCCACAACCAAGTATATATCGGGCGGGGCAACCGGGGTTGGCGGGATCATTATCGATAACGGTGTGTTCGACTGGAACGGGTCGCCGAAAATCTCCCCGCTTACCGGGCAGTACGGGCAGTTTGCCTTTCTTGCCAAACTGCGCAGGGAGGTTTTCAGGAACTGCGGTTCCTGCATGGCCCCGCATCACGCATGGATGAACACGCTCGGCCTCGAAACCCTGGCTCTGCGCATTCAGAAGAGCTGCGATAACGCAATGGAGATTGCCCGGTTTCTTGCCGGACAGGAAAAAATCAGGACCGTCAACTATCCCGGCCTGCCGACATCACAGAGCCATGCAGTCGCGGCAAGGCAGTTCAATGGAAGGTTCGGAGGGCTGGTTGCTTTTGAGCTCGAGGACAGGGAGCAGTGTTTCCGCTTTATCGACAGTCTCGGGATCATCAGGAACGCGACAAACCTCAACGATAATAAAAGCCTGATCATTCATCCCGCTTCGACGATATTCAGTGAATATTCTGTTCAGGAACGCCGCGATATGGGTATTGCGGACAACATGCTGAGGCTGTCGGTCGGCATCGAGGACCTGGAAGATTTGACAGATGACATAAAAAATGGAATAGAGAGCATATGATTGATTTTACCGAGTCACAGCTTGAACGTTACAGCCGCCATATCCTGCTCGACTCAGTCGGGGTCGAAGGGCAGCAGAAACTTCTTGGTTCCAGAGTGCTGATCGTCGGTGCAGGAGGGCTTGGCGCGCCGGCGGCCATGTATTGCGCGGCAGCCGGGATCGGAACGATCGGCATTGTCGATGCCGATGCGGTCGAGGTTTCCAATCTTCAGCGGCAGATCATTCATTTTACGGACGACCTCGGGTCGGCAAAAGTGTCCTCCGCCAGAGAAAAGATGGAAGCGATAAATCCTGATGTAACTGTCGAGCCCGTAAAAGCTTTTGTTAATGCGTCGAATATCGTTGATATCATCGAGGGCTATGATTTCGTTATCGACGGCACCGACAATTTCGCGACCAAATTTCTCATCAACGACGCCTGTGTGATGCAGGGCATTCCCTTTTCTCACGGCGGGATCCTGAGGTTCAACGGTCAGACCATGACTGTTTTGCCGAAAGAAAGTGCCTGTTATCGCTGCGTGTTCCATAAACCTCCGCCGAAAAACATGATCCCGACCTGTTCCGAAGCGGGTGTGCTGGGCGCGGTGGCCGGAATGCTCGGTACGGTACAGGCCGCCGAGGCATTGAAATATATCACCGGAGCCGGGGACGTTCTGGCTGACGCATTGCTTACCTTCGATGCGCTGCCTATGAATTTCAGGAAGGTGAGGCTGAAACGAAACCCGAATTGCGCGGTCTGTTCCGAGCGTCCTTCCATTACCGAATTGCGTGATGAGGAGCAGGCGGCTTGTGATTTGAAATAAGGGCACCTTTATTAATTGTCGTGAGTTCCGATTGCATCGGGATACAAAAGGCGGACGGAGTCCCGATAGAATCGGGAGAGTGAGGCTGTCTCAAAAGCAAAAATTTACGATTGTAAGCCGCCACGAATACGTTGTCAGTTGAGAGTCATGCCGCACTTGATGCGGCATCCATACTGACGTTGGCGGGAAGATGGATCCCCGGGTCAAGCCCGAGGATGACTATAAAAAGACAAGATGCATGACTTATGAGATGGTCTCATGAGGATTTCGATCCCGACAGGTCGGGACAACGACGTAATCATGGTGCGCAACAAATTAATAGAGGTGCCCGACTACTCGAAAAGGAGAAAGAGAATATGGAAATGTGCAAAAGCGTCTATGAAAAGATCATCGGGCATGCCCGCCGGGAGATGCCCCTGGAAGCATGCGGGTATCTGGGCGGCAATGGCGGAACGGCCCTCGATGCTTATTCTCTGACGAACATTGACAAGTCGGGCGAACATTTCTCTTTCGATCCGAAAGAGCAGTTTGAGGCAGTGCGTGCAATGCGAAAGAAGAAACAGCGTGCGGTTGCCGTCTATCACAGTCATCCTGAAACACCGGCACGGCCGTCGCAGGAGGATATCCGGCTTGCATTCGATCCGGAAATCATTCATGTGATTGTTTCTCTCGCTGCCGCCGAACCAGAGGTCAGGGCATTCAGGATCGTAAAGAAAGAGGTTACCGAAGAGCCTCTTGTGGTAATTGAAGGATTGCGTAACGAACCGGAAAACCAGGAATAGCAATGGAACGAAAAAAGCTCTCGATAGTATGTTTCAGCGGTGATTTTGACAAAGCGATTGCTGCATTTACCCTCGCCACAGGCGCTGCTGCCGTGAACTGGGAAGTGAAGATGTTTTTCACCTTCTGGGGGCTGAACGTCCTGAAGAAAAAAACAGGACGGTCGTGGATAGGCAGCGGGCTCCTTGCTCGAGTGTTCAACTTCCTCATGGGAGGAAAAAGCACTCTTCCCCTGAGCCGGCTCAATTTCGGCGGAGCAAGCCCGGTTTTGATGACCGGGATGATGATGAAAAATAACGTGGCAACCCTCGATGAAATGATCGTGGCGGCAAAAGAGCTTGATATCGATTTTGTCGCCTGCGAGATGGCAATGCATATTCTCGGCATCAAAAAGGATGATCTTGACGACCACGTGCAGAGCGTTGCAGGCGTCGCCACTTTCCTCGACGCTTCGAAGGATGGACATATTCTTTTTATATAAACCCCGGACCGGGCGGATGTTCGGGCTTCCTGCTGCGCTGAGAGGGCAAGGCGGAAAGGTCGAAAAAAGAGCTTGACAGCCGGATGGCAGTATAGCCGTGTGTCAATGTAAATCAAGGAGGATATTTTCCGTGGAACACTCAATAGATATTACAAAAGAACGTTGCCCCATGACCATGGTCAAGGTGAAACTGAAACTCTCCCGGATGGCCGATGGCGATATCCTCGATGTGCTGCTGACGGAAGGCGAACCCCTCGAAAGCGTTCCTCGGACTGCCAAAGAGCAGGGGCATCATATCGAGGAAATCAGAAAAGAGGGAGAGTTTTACCACGTGGTCATCAGGAAGTGAAGAACCCGGGATTGGCTTGTGATTTTTGTCGACAGCCCACCATAATACGTCAACAATACATCTAATAAAGGTGTTTTTTGTAAAAAATGCTTTTTGAGTTTGGAAATAATGTCCCCTGACTGTTAAGTTAACGATTGTTAAGTTAACGATCGTTAATTTTGCAATCGTTAATTTTACGATCGCTGTTTTTTTTTTGATCGTCGGCTTAACAATTGTTAATGTCTGGGCGGACATTTTAGTATATGTCCTATCCCCTATCCCTTGCATTAACATCGTTTTGTTCTTTAACACAAGCGTAACACAATCCCTGGGGAGGATCAACTCATGAAAAAAGTATTATTTGCAATACTGGCTTCAGTCTTTGTCGTGCCCATTTTGTTCTGGAGTACGGATGTTTCGGCTCAGCCGAACTTTGCACGTAAGTACGGGACATCCTGTGCTACCTGCCACTCAGGCTTTCCGACAACAAACTCATTCGGAGAAGCATTCAAGGCCAACGGCTACCGGTGGCCGGGCGGAGAAGATCAGGCAAAGACCAAGATCGAGGAAACTGAAATGGGGGCACAGGCCTATAAACAAACCTTTCCCAATTCGTACTGGCCGTCAGACATTCCAAGCATTGCCCCATTTGCCGTGTGGCTGAGAGGGGATCTCCTGGAATGGGAGGAAGAGGTGACAAAAGCTGACAGTAGTGTCGAAGAGGAAGTGTTGGACTGGGGAGGGCCGGCAACCGGTAGTATTCTGGTTGGCGGAACGTTAGGAGACAATCTGGGTGTTCTGGCTGTCATGTCGGCAAGGAGGGGTGATTTCACAACCAGTTTGAGAGCACTCTGGACATTTGCGCCAGGTGTCGTTCTGTCTCTCGGTAACGCGAACAGTTTTTTTCTGCGACGCGGCGGGGTTTTTCCATCTCCGGGTACAGGAGTTGAGATGAATATCGTCCGTGGTCAGGAAGGCGGTTATAATATCCTTGGTGGCGTGTCGAATGCAGACGGTTCCGACGGCAAGCACCTGACCGACGCACGATACGTTCGTGCAAAATACAAATTCGGGGGCTCAGGTCTGCTGAGTGGCGCCGGAGGTACAATGGGTAATCCCTATGTCGGTCTGGACAACCATATTGAGATCGAAGGGAGTTTTTTCCAGTATGCTGACGATGCTATACCCATGGGCGGTAATTTTGCAGGTGAGTCGACTTTCTATGGTGCCGATCTCAGCGGTAGTTACGGAAGCTTTTTCGGCGGCGTCGCTTTCAGCAGGATGCATGATCTCGATATGATCAACGTACGGGCAGATGCAGGATACTTTTTCTATCCGTGGCTGAGAGGTAATGTCAGTTACAGAAGCTTCAGGGACGGGGAAAATCCAAGTCTTTCAGGGGGGCTTACGGCCCATATCAGGCCCAACGTTTCCATCGGGGCAGCGTATTCGCATCCTACAAAGAGTCTTGCTCCCAGTGGTGACGAGAACCAGGACAGTTTCGCTCTGAGTGTCGGAGCGGCTTTCTGATGACGCGGTCATCAGTCATTAGTATATATGATGGTAGTTGTTGCTGGTCAGGCCTGTACAATTCAAGGCTCATCGTTTTTTCTCCGTTTGCTCGTTGAGCTCTGGAGGACAGGCCTGTTTTTTCGGGAACAATGTTGTCATATTGTGTTTTCAGTTTTCTATTCATTGAAAATGAGTATTGCGGATGGAACAGACAGATTTCCTGAAATGCTGTCGAGTTGGTTTTTTTTAGGTCTGGCTTTGATAATGACGATGCAGTGACGTTGCAAGGTGAATTGCGTGATTGAGAGTTATCCCCCCCGTAAGAGAAAGACGATTTTGGCCGGAAACCGATTCCGAGAGGCTTTGTTTGGGTTTCTCTGCGTTTCGTGTTGCTAGGACAAGGCTGTTGGTCTGTTGTGTCCTGCCTGTTCAAATAAACTGGAATTGTCCGGGCAGAGAAGTCGTCATTAGTGATGCTTCAAAAAAGATATCCGGAAACCGGAAAGAAAATTCAGAGCCCAAGCTCTGTTCAGGCCGGTATTTTCAATCCAAAAGGGAAGAGAGAATGACACTACACTCAAGGTGTTTACCCGGCTTGCGTTTTGAGGTCAGCAACGATCATAAGTCAAATGCAGCATGAATGACAATGAACTGACAACCGGGCAGGTGCCGGAAAAAGAAGTATGGGGAGATAAAGCCGAAAAACGCAGGAATGTTCTCAAAGTGATCGGCTGGAGTGGTATCGGTGTCTTTATCACCGTTAATCTCGCGGCGTTTGTCCGGTTTATGTATCCAAGGGTTCTGTTCGAGCCGCCGACGAGGTTCAAGGTAGGCAAGCCGGGCGATTATCCGCCGGGGCAGGTCAATACGCAGTTCATAAACAAATACGGTACATGGATAGTCAGGCAGGGTGACGGGTCTTTTTTTGCGATGGAAGCAAAGTGCACCCATCTTGGGTGCACTCCCAATTGGCTCGAGTCACAGAATAAATTCAAGTGTCCATGCCATGGGAGCGGGTATTACATCTCGGGGTTTAATTTCGAGGGACCGGCACCGAGGCCGATGGACAGGTTTAAAATCAGCATCGCGGAGGACGGACAATTGCTTGTAGACAAAAGCATCAAGTTCAAAGGTGTTCCGGGTAAAGAATCAAATCAGATGTATCCTCAGAGCCTTCTGAGGGTATAAACAGGGGGTCTCTCTCAGGTGGAAGGCGTTTTTCATACTGAAAAAAGCGTTAAAAAAAAGGCTGTAGCGGAAATCAGAACGGAACTGTGTACAGGCTGTGGAATCTGCGCTTCGGTCTGTCCGGTTTCATGTATTGATGTTCTCAGTACCGGCTTGAATTTCAACGGCTCTGCTCACGTAAACCGCGAGCTCTGTACCGGTTGTAATTTTTGCGCCGTTGACTGTCCCTGGGAGGCAATAGCTATGGTGAACCCTGACGGGTCTGAAAAGGCGTTTGACATCTGCTCGAAACAGGTGAAAAAAATGCGGGGCTATGCGTGACCCGGGCTCCGGTGAATGAAAAGGCGGGAAGAAAACAATGAGCATGCTTGACAGGATCAAAAAGTCTGTGATCTGGAAATCGATTTTCAGGCGGGATTACAAGAATACCCCGAGGAATCGCGCGCTTGCGATTTTCGGCAATATTTTCATGCACCTGCATCCGGTAAAGGTGCGCGAAAGTGCTTTGAAGCTCAGGTTTACCTGGGGAATGGGGGGGATTTCTCTCTTTTCATTTATCATCCTGACGGTTACAGGTTTTCTTCTGATGTTTTACTATCACCCCTCGGTTGAGAAAGCCTACTGGGATATAAAGGACCTGGAATTCCAGGTTCCCTATGGAATCTTTCTGAGAAATCTCCACCGGTGGGCCGGGCATTTCATGGTCATTGTTGTCTGGCTGCACATGTTTCGCGTTTTCATGACCGGTTCATACAAATCGCCGAGGCAGTTCAACTGGGCAATCGGAGTGATACTGCTTGTGCTGACCATGCTCCTTAGCTTTACCGGTTATCTTCTGCCCTGGGATCAACTCGGTTACTGGGCAATAGTTGTCGGGACAAACATGGCGGCAGGCACACCCCTCTTGGGCTTTGAAGGGCCTTTCAGTGAATATCTCGGCATCACTCCCTACAACGATGTCCGCTTCGCGATACTCGGGGGATCGACTGTAGGCGGGAACGCGCTGCTCAGGTCTTACGTATGGCACTGTGTGGTACTTCCGCTTGTGGCGGTGGTCCTGATGGCGGTGCATTTCTGGCGGGTACGAAAGGATGGAGGTATTTCAGGTCCTCATTCATGATGCATTTCAAACAACGTGTAACTTCCCGGACTTATAATGAGCCCATTTATTGAGATAATATCGGCACCGGACAATATCGCGATTGTCATGATGATTCTCATGGTAATCTTTTTCACCGTTTGGGCCTTTCTGCAAGCATTCAGAAATGATGCGATGAGGAGAAAAGGCGAGAGGATCGAAGGGGAAGGAGACGGTAAAACCGATAGCTGGAAGCCTCTTGTCAGGATCGAGTTTGTTATTGCGTTGATTGTTTTTATCGGGCTTACGTTCTGGTCTCTCGTCGTCGATGCACCGCTTGAGGAACTGGCAAGTCCGACCCTGACACCAAACCCCGCAAAAGCACCCTGGTACTTTCTCGGACTTCAGGAAATGCTCGTCTATTTCGACCCCTGGATAGCGGGTGTGGTGCTGCCCACGCTGATCATTATCGGCTTGATCGCCATTCCCTACATAGACAACAACCCGAAAGGCAACGGTTACTACACGTTTGCCGAAAGAAAATGGGCCATATTGATTTTCTGTTTCGGGTTTTTGGCGCTCTGGATTCTGCTGATCGTTATCGGGGTTTTTTTCAGGGGGCCCGGTTGGTTATGGTTCTGGCCGTGGGAGGCCTGGGATCACCATAGAGTTATCTATGAAGGCACTACGGATCTTACAAATCTTGTAGGCATAGATTCAAGATCAGGCTTGGGGTTTTTTATCGGAGGAGGTCTTGTGACCTTCTATTACGCTTTGGGCATGCTCCTTCCGTACCTGTACTGGAAAAAGAGGAATTCCGAGTTTCTTAAGGATTTGGGGGTGCTCCCCTATGTAACGATCTCTTTTTTGTTCTGGACGATGCTCGCCCTGCCGATAAAGATGTTTCTGCGTCTTGTGCTTCTGGTCAAGTACGTCTGGGTAACGCCATGGTTCAACATTTGAAGCATGACGGATTGATGCACCGAGTAATGTTTTTAGACGGAAAAGTATGAAACAAAAGTCTTCGTATACCCCGCTCCTGTTTGCTTTCCTGAGCCTGCTGCTGCTTGGGCTTACGTTCTGGGTGATATGGAAGGACGAGGTACAGCTCAGACCTTGGAAATCGTACCAGCAGGAGTATAAGGAGCTGAAAGGAAAAAAACTGCAGGAGGAGTATGACAGGGCAAAGAAAGAGTTCGACAGCAACGGCAATGCCCGAAAGCTTGAATCTTTACAGGCAAAGCTCAAGGCCGAAGAGGACTTTTTTAACAGCCGGGAGGTTCAGGAAAAATATAAAAAGCTGAGAGGACAGCTTGATATAATCGGATCGTCGCTGGCACAAAACCAGAAAAAGCTTCAGGAAACACGGGGGAGATTCCTCGAGGCGGAGTATCTCTATATAAGGGATCAGAAAGAGCATGATAAAAAAGTGATGCAACGGCTTCAGGGCGGGATTGAAGAGCTGAAAAAGAGCAGGGATGCTCTGCTTGAAAGGAAGAAAGGGATAGAGGAAAATATTGACGAGCTGACAGGTGATGCTGAAGCGATAAGGGCTGAAATCATGTCCCTGCACAAAGGTCTTGATGAAAAACTGGCGGCGATAAAAAGCAACGAGCGCACATCTCCGGAGATCGGACAGATACATATAAGCGACGTAGGAAAGGCGGATCGCTGCATAAGCTGCCATGCCGGTATCGAAAGCAGCTACAGACTGAGTGAGAAGCAGCCGTTCACCAGACACCCTGCCAGCTTTGTTTTTCTTGAAAATCATCCGGTGAGTGAATATGGCTGTACCTTCTGTCACCATGGACAGGGCAGGGCAACCACTTCCCCCGACAAGGCACATGGGTGGGTGGACCATTGGACTGAACCGATGCTGCGGGGCAGCATGACGCAGTCATCATGTATTTCATGTCATGGGGACATCGAGGGTTTACGGGGAGCGGAATTCATCAGCAAAGGTTCGAAGCTCATAAAAAAATACGGATGCTATGGATGTCACATGATACCCGGTTACGAAAAGCTGCGTGAGATCGGGCCGGTGCTCGCCGAAGTGGGGACAAAGGTTAACTATTCATGGGCGGTGAACTGGCTGCAGGACCCCAAGACCTATTATGAGGCTGCACGGATGCCCAAGTTCTTTTTTTCACAAGAGGAAGCTGAATCGATTACCGACTACCTTTTCAGCATGACCGGGACCACCCGGCACGACACGCTCTACACCGATGACGACATTGACTGGGACCTGGCTGAAAAAGGTAAGGCGATCTGGCGGCAATCCCGTTGTAACATCTGCCATACAACCAATGGAAAGGGTGGGAACCATACGGAGATTCATGCTCCTGACTTGACCAAGGTCGGCAGCAAGGTTACCAAGGAGTGGCTGTTCAACTGGATCAGGGATCCGAAGAAATACTTTCCCGAAACCAAGATGCCGAGGTACCGGTTCAACGATCAGGAGCTTGCCGCGCTCGTGGAATATGTTGTGAGCGAATTTCAGGACTGGGATTTCGAGCCCGGGTATGAGGAGCCTGTTCCTATCAAAGCCGAATCAATAGAAAAGGGAAAAGCCCTTGTTGAGAAATACGGCTGTTTCGGTTGTCATAAGCTGAAGGGAATGGAGGAGATGCAGGATATCGCCCCTCAACTGAGGAGTGCCGGGGTGAATGTCGCTGGTGGTGAGACATCGGAAAAGATAGGAGCCGAGCTTTCTTCAATTGGAAGCAAGCCCGTCGAGCTTCTGGATTTCGGCAAGATGAAAGACAGCATTCCGCATGACAGGTTAAGCTATGTCAAGCAGAAGTTGCGCGATCCGCGGAGCTACAGGGATGATCTGAGAATGCCCGATTACCGGTTGAGCGAGGAGGAGATCGGACCGGTCGCTTCGGTTCTTCTCGGGTTTACCGATGTCAGTCTTCCGGTCCGCTTTATTATCCCTTCATATGCTGAAATCGAAGAGCTTGAAGGTGAGTCGGATAGACATATTCTGTCCGGTGATTTTGAAAAACTTGAAGCTGATGTCAAATGCCTGAACTGTCACAAGATCGGCAATCATGGCTATAACTATGCTCCGGACCTTGCCATTGCGGGGAGCAAACTGCAGGAAGGGTGGGTCAGGAAGTTTCTGAAGCAGCCAGATATTATCCGTCCCATGCTTAAACAAATGCCTCGGTTCAATCTTGACAAGCAGGACGGAATGATACAGGGGAACCTTGCTGATTCGGAGATAGAAACTGTCATGAAATTCTTCAGGAGTGACCTTGTTAGTGATGATATTCCTGTTTCCCTGCCTGAGCTTGTTGATAACGGAGCTGTTGACCGGGTACTCGAGGGCAAACGGCTTTATGATAAAAAGGGGTGTGTTGCGTGTCACCAGATAGGAAATGCCGGGGGGTCTGTCGGGCCCAATCTTTCCTTTGTCGGCGACCGTCTGACGGCCGGTTTTGTTTTCAAATACCTCGAAGACCCACAGCGGTACAATCCTGAAAACGTTGAACCGAATCTGGGACTTACAGAACGCGAGAGGGTCTACCTTACCCGGTATCTTATGTCATTGAAGCAGGAGGAGTGAGCGATATGTCGAGAAACAAACATAGTGCCGGCCTCTGCAGGGTTTTTGCTGGAATTTGTGCCTGTCTTCTTTGCAGCTGTTCAGCAAATCAGGAACATGCTTCCGCTGACGGGCAGAAAACTTCATACGCCTCGATAGACGGAAGGCGTCTCTACATGCATTACTGTGCTATCTGTCACGGTGAGAAAGGTGATGGAGCTGGGAGGTATTACGGGTTCGGCCTCGAGCCCAAACCGGCTGATTTCACTGACGACCGTTTTTTTGAGAAGAGAGACTCGGAGCTTTTGTACAAAGCAATCAGTGAAGGGAGCGCGTCTGTCGGGAGGTCAAATCTATGCCCGCCGTGGGGGCGTACCCTGCATAAAGAGGAGGTGGGTTTTCTGATCGACCACATCAGGAGTTTTCCTGGTTCGGATGATAGTCCGGAAGACAAATAAACCATGTCGATTTGTTTTCCGTGAAATGTAAACTCTAAAACAAGGGGTAGTTATGAAACGGATACTATTCAATGCAGTACTGGTGATTGTTTTTATGGGCATCGCCGCAGTCGGGCAGCAGGACGCTTTTGCTGCCGGGACCATAACCGGTTCGGTTGAGACAAAAAGGGCCAAGTATAAAAAAAATGTCGTGGTTTATCTGAAGAATGTGCCGGGAACATTCAATGCACCAGAGACACCTTACACCGTAGACCAGCAGGATCTCACTTTCCTTCCGCATGTGCTTCCCGTGCTTGTCGGCTCGAAGGTCAATTTCAAGAACAGTGATAACGTGAACCATAACGTATTTTCACCTACCGAGTGCAAATCTTTCAATCTCGGAACGTTTGGTCCGGGCGGATACAAGACAGTTACTTTTGACAAGACATGCGTTGTCGATCTTCTGTGTAATGTGCATTCCGAAATGTCGGCTTATGTTGTCGTGCTCGACAACCCCTATTTCGCGCTGACCGGAGCGGACGGCAGCTTTACCATTGGCGATGTGCCTGCGGGAACCTATGAGATAGCTGTATGGAGCGAGAAACTGAAAGCCCCGACGCAACAGGTGACCGTTACCGACGCTTCTTCTTCCACGGTTACGTTCAATCTGGCGAGGTAGTGAAGATGAAGATATTACATAATGCCCGAATGCAGCCTGTTTTCAAATCCGCCGGGAAAATTATGGCAGTTTTGTTCTGCTGCCATGTTTTTTTCAACGTGCCGGACCTTTGTGCCTACGACCCGGCACTGATTGCAAAAATCAAACAGGGGACAGACTCCTGGAACCGGTTTAGAAAAGATAATCCAAGTTATGTGATTGATCTCAGGATGGCGGATTTGCGGAATGCGAATCTGAAAGGGATTAACCTCAGCAAAGCGAGATTGAAAAAAGCGGACTTTTCGGATGCGAATCTTGTCGAGGCAGACCTGAGCGGCGCCGAGCTTGAAGACGCAAATTTACAAGGGGTAAATCTCAGCAGAGGCAGGGTAAGTGATGCGGACCTTTCGGAAGCAGATCTTTCCGAAGGTTTTTTTATTGAAACGGATTTCAGCAACTCTCTCCTGAAAAGGGCCAGTCTGAAAAAAGCTTTTCTTGGCAAGGCAAGTATGAAGGGAGCAAATCTCAGCTGGTCTGATCTTGAAAATGCAAACATGAACCTTGCCGAATTCTCGAGTGCCAAACTGGTCGGGGTCAATCTCAAGGGGGCCGATTTGTATGCTGCAGTCCTTTCCGGCGCCGATCTCCGTGACGCGAAGCTTATGGAAGCTGACCTGCGAAACGCCGATCTCGGCAAAGCTGACCTGAGGGGCGCCGACCTGGGCATGAGTGAAGATATTGTGGCAGCTTCACTCAATAACGCGAATCTCGGTTCTGCCAATCTTGCGGGCACGGACCTCGAGGGTGCGGAAGTGATTAACACCATATTTACAGGGGCGGGCATTTCAGCCAAAACCATACTTCCGAACGGATCGAAAGGCAATGCGGAGTGGGCAAAAGAAAAAGAAGCCCGGTTTGTGAAGTGACGTGTTCTTCGGATGGCAAGGCTGCCTTTGTTACTTGTCATGAGCCCCGAAAAATCGGGTGAGTGCCACGAACTGTTTTGGGATAAAATGTTTGTTTGGAACAGGCAGCGGTGCCCGGACGAACAAGGACGAAATCCACAGTGTGATGTCCCCGCGGTATGATCCATGTGGCGAGGCGAAGTATGTAACGGTCAGGTAGTTTGTGTGTAGTACAGGAGGGGACAAGGAACGCTTTATGCAACAACAACAAAAAAAGTTCTTTGAAACCGGACGAGGTTACAAAGAAGGGGCGCTTACGGCATGTATTCTGGTTGCTGCAGGATGGATTATCGAACTTGCAAGTAGCGGGAAGGGGGTCGCTGTTCCGGGATGGCCGGTCAACGGAGTCCTTTTCGCCATTCTTGTTGTCATTGTTTTTCTTGTCGGTATTCTGTTGAGAAAGCATGAGCTGGTTGCATGGCTCGGTGGAATACCTCTCGGATTGTCACTCATCTCGGCTCTGGCGGGTCTTTCAATCGTCGGCGGGATTCTTCCGCAGGACCCTGAATACGGTTCGGGACTGTTGTCGGATATCGGGCTCAACAGGGTTTTTGCTTCATGGCCGTTTGCCCTTGTCTGCATCCTCTTCCTGCTGAACCTCGGCTTTGGTTTCGTAAAGAAACTCGTTCCCTTCAAGGTTTCCAATATCCAGTTTATGCTGTTTCATGCCGGTTTCTGGGTTGCCGTCACGGGAGCCCTGCTTGGGTCCGCCGACCTGCAACGGCTTGCTATTCCACTCTATGAAGGAAAGGAAAGCAAAAAAGGATATGACAGAGTTCTGGATTCGATGGTTGAGATGCCGTTTTCCGTTTACCTGCACGATTTTGCCATTGAGGAGTATGCGCCGATACTCGGGCTCTACGATCCGGTTCAGGAAAAATTTCTGCCGAATGCGTCACGGGCAATACTCGAGGTCAGCCCCGGTTTGCATGTTTCATGGGGAGACATCGAGGTTGAGGTTCTGGAGGCAATGCCCCATGGTACACTTCAGGGCAGCGGTGATCCGGTTCCCTCCGATTCGGCATCCGGAGTGCCGTTTGCGAAGGTCAGGGTGAAGTACGGCGAAAAAGAACAGACAGGATGGATCAATCCGCAGGGCCCGGGTACCGAGTCGAACTATCTTGCGGTCGAACAGTTCGCCCTTGTTCTTCTCACCGGTACGCCAAAAAGGTTTTCCTCCGAAGTGATGTTCATCGACAAAAGCGGGAATAAAACAATCGCGACACTTGAAGTCAACAAGCCTTTCGAATTTGCCGGATGGAAAATCTATCAGGCCGGTTATGATGAAAAAGCAGGTAAGTGGTCGTCATTGAGCGTGGCAGAAGGGGTAAAAGATCCCTGGCTGCCCGTGGTCTACGCCGGCTTTTATCTGATTATGGCAGGCAACCTCATGTTTTTCTGGCAGGGCATGAAAAAATCGTCGAAAAAATGACATGGAATGAGTTTCCGATAGTAGCATCTGTTGCTTTTGCCTGCTGGGGCGGGGGAAGCGTCCTGAACCTCTTTTCGGCAAAAAAACAGGCACTGAAAGTCCCCTCGCATCTCCTGATGGGTTTCGGCTGTGCGGTGATGGTTGCGTTTCTTGTTCTTTTCTGGCAGGCTATCGAGAGGCCCCCGCTGAGAACCCTTGGGGAAACACGGCTCTGGTATGCGACGATGATCCCTCTTGTTGGTTTTCTGGTTGAATATCGCTGGAAAATCACGTGGCTTAAGTTCTACTGTATGGCGCTGGCAGCTTTTTTTCTCTGCATCAACCTCTTTTATCCGGACATTCTCGATAAAACGCTCATGCCCGCATTGCAGAGCGTCTGGTTCGTCCCGCATGTTATTGTCTACATGATAGGCTATGTGTTTCTTGCAGCAGCATCCGCTGCGGCATGGCACAATATCTATCTCGATTATCGATCACAAAGCAGCGAGCGCAATGAGGCCGTCGGCCATTACCTTGCCGTGCTGGGTTTTGTGTTTCTGACATTCGGTCTCCTTTTCGGGGCTTTCTGGGCAAAAGAGGCCTGGGGACATTACTGGACGTGGGACCCGAAAGAAACATGGGCGTTTATCGCATGGCTCTCGTATCTGGGATACCTGCATCTTCATACCGAAAAGGTTGGGAAAAGGAAACTGCAGTGGTACCTCGGGCTGACCTTTTTCGTCCTGCTGATCAGCTGGTTCGGAGTAAACTACCTGCCTTCCGCTCAAAACAGCGTGCACAGCTATCAGGTGAGTTGAGCGTTTCAGCAATCGCTCAATTTAGGTTATCCATAAACGGTCGACCGGACTGTTACAGGTGCGGGAGGGAAGAACGATGTCTCAGGTGAGATCCGTGATGATATCGGTGTACTGCGGGAACTTTCTCGTAAGCGAATTGCGGTCGGCCATGGTAAAATCGCTGAAATCAAAACCGGGTGATACGACGCAGCTTGCCAGCGTATAGGTTCCGGGCCCGGGGGATTCATGCCGGGCCCCGAACCACGTATTGGCCGGGACCACGCCCTGAAACGTTCCGGCTTCAGGGTCGAGTGTAAATGTCGACATGATCCCGACATCGTGAAAAATGTAGATTGTCAGAGGACTTCCGGTATGGTAGAGCCAGAGCTCATCCGATTTGATCCTGTGCAGGCGTGAGCGTTCGTCTGCTGTAAGGAGGTAATGGATAGCGGTGGCATATGCCCTTTTTCCTGAAAAAACCGAATCTTTAAGAAACTCGAAGGAGGTCTTGCTGCGATAGAATTCGCGGTAGTATCCTCCTTCAGGGTGATGTGTAAGACCAAGCTTTTCAATCCAGTATTCAGCCGGCTGCATTGAGCTTTTCCTGTACTTTTCTGTTTTTTGCCCGTGACGCGTCCGCAAGCTTTTCCCGGAACGCTTCCATGGCAGTCATCGTTGATGCGTCGCAAAGGGCGAGAATCTGGACCGCCATGAGAGCCCCGTTGCGGGCGTTGTCGATGCCGACGGTGGCAACAGGAATGCCTGCAGGCATCTGGACGATAGAATAGAGTGAGTCCTGGCCGCTGAGTTTTTTGCTGTATATCGGTACGCCGATGACAGGGAGGACCGTCTGTGCGGCCGTGACGCCTGGAAGATGCGCGGCCCCCCCGGCTCCTGCAATGATGGCTTTCAGGCCCCTCTCTTTGGCGGTGGCTGCGTATTGTTCGAGCTCTTTGGGCGTACGGTGCGCCGAGATAACCGAAACTTCGTAAGGGATGCCGAATTCATCGAGGACGGCCGCCGCCTCTTTCATGATGTCAAAATCAGAATCGGAGCCCATCAGGATTCCGACCAGAGGTGTTCTTTTGTCTGTGGATATTGTCATAATATGTTGTGTAATGGCCCGCTTGTGCCCGGGCCCTTTTCGTTGAGAATTTAATCGGGATTTGTGTATTTTCACGGGTACGAGAAAAGGAACTTAACATTTGTAGAGGAAGAATACAATGGCAACAAATCTCGCAGACAAGTACAGCAATCCCGGTCCGCGCTACACCAGTTATCCGACCATCCCATCATGGAGCACGGACGGCGTTTCAGAGGAGGAGTGGAAAGAAGCGATGATCAAAGGTTTCAACGACAGCAACGACACCACAGGGGTGAGTATGTATATCCATATTCCGTACTGTGAGAACTACTGCTACTTCTGCGGCTGCAACGCTTACCGGACACAGGACCACGCCTTTGAGGAGCCGTATCTTGAGGCTCTCCTGAAGGAGTGGCGGATGTACCTCGACGTTTTCCCCGGGACGCTCAACGTCAAGGAGATGCACATCGGCGGAGGTACGCCGACGTTTTTCAGCCCCGAAAATCTTATCAGACTTGTCGACGGCCTCTACGAACATGTCAACCGGATGGATGATTACATGTTCAGCTTCGAAACCAATCCCCGTTCGACGACAAGGGAACACCTCGAAGCCCTCTACAGTGTCGGTTTCCGCAGAATGAGTTTCGGCATTCAGGACTTCGATCCTGTCGTCCAGAAAGAGATCAACCGTCTTCAGCCGTATGATCTGGTGAAGGAGAAGGTCGACATGGCAAGGGACATCGGGTTCACGTCGCTTAACTTCGATCTTGTCTACGGTTTGCCGAAGCAGACGCTTGCGACCGTCACCGATACCATTCAGAAGGTCATGGAGCTCAGGCCGGACAGGATCGCTTTCTATGCTTACGGCCATAATCCCCACATGTATGAAGGCCAGCGGAAGTTCAATGTAAAGGACCTTCCGGAAGGCGCAGTCAAGCAGGAGCTTTACGATAAGGGCCTCGAAATGCTCGAGTCGATCGGATATCATGAGGTCGGCATGGACCATTTCGCACTCGAGGGAGATGCGCTGTACGAAGCGGCGAAGAACGGGACGCTCCACAGGAACTTCATGGGCTATACGGAAAACACGACCCAGATGATGCTCGCTCTCGGTTCTTCCTCGATAAGCGATACCTGGTACGCATTTGCACAGAACGAACGTTTTCACGAAGACTATATACGCGAGGTCAACGCCGGGAGGTTCCCTCTTCATCGCGGACACCTGCTGACGGATGAAGACCTCGTCCTGCGCCGTCATATTCTCAACCTGATGTGCCGCCAGGAAACGTCCTGGAAAGATCCGAAGCTCTATTGTGACGAGCTCGATGTCGCCAAATACCGCCTGGAAGATATGGAGAATGACGGCATGGTCGAGCTCGGCGAGGATGGGGTTCGCGTCACGGAAGTCGGAATTCCTTTTCTGAGAAATATCTGTATGGCTTTCGATGCAAGGCTTTGGAGATCCGACAGCCTTTCAAAGGCCTACAACGTCTCGAGGGATATCCAGGCACAGTACATCGAGAAAGCCCGCCGGGCAAAAGAAGCAGAGCAGGCCGGTTGAGCGGACAGGCATGAACATATGCAGTAAAGGGTGACACGGATCACCCTTTTTTATTCTCCGGAAGACCGGCAGGCGTGGTTGAACCGGTGTTCCGGGGGCGCCTCGTACTTTCCTTGCTGCAATGTTCGGAGTTTTCACTGTCTGAATTACGGTTATTTTATATTTGAGGGGAGAATCGATAGTTGATAATTTTCCGGTAACCTCCGCATTCAGTCAGGATATTTTCGTGATATGGATGTGTTGATTGCCGTTGACAGGTTCGAGTCGATGTGTTGTCCCTGTGCGGATTAAGAACAAGCACGCGCATCATTACTGTTTACAGGCATGATATCGCATAGCTGCCCATGAAACCAGAATATACCGGTCGCGTTATTGCGGCGGCATTATTATGCAGTGCTTTGCTATTTGCTGTTTGGGCGGTATTTCTCGCCGACCGCGAACTCCGTCAGCACTTGCTCTTGGACATGCACTCCTCTCTGGATAAGCTTGAATCAATCGACCTGCACGTCTTGAGCGGGAAGGCGGATGATACCGGGCGACCCGAGTATATGTTGTTGAAAGAGCGATTGTCCTTGTTGTGCAGGTCAAGAGACGATTGCCGTTCTGCCTGTCTTTTGGGTATGACGGCCGAAGGTTCAGTTTTCTTTTTTGCCGATTCGGAGCCGCCCGGCTCGTTCGATAGTTCTCTGCCCGGACAGATTTACGAGGAAGCGTCCCCTTTGCTGCAAAGAGTGTTCATATCCGGGAAAGAGAATGTCGAGGGGCCTGTTCCCGACAGGTGGGGCGGCCGTGTCAGAGGATTGTATCCGGTTGCCGACAAGGAGAGCGGACAGCTTGTCGCCGTGCTTGGGATGGATATCGACGCATGGGACTGGTTCTGGAATGTCGCCTCACATTCGGCCTTGCCGATAGGCGTTCTGATGCTTGTCTGTATTGCTGTTATCGCGCTCGTTCTTTCGACTGAACGCAGAAAAGACAGGATTACCAGACGTGAGCGGGAGCTTTTCGAGAGCAGGGAACAGTATATGCTTGCGGTGAAGGGCAGTCATGACGCGATCTGGGACTGGAATATCGAGACGGACGCTCTGTTTCTTTCTTCCAGGTTCATGGTCATGACCGGATATGAAGAAAAGCAGTTTGACGGTACGTTCAGTTCTTTCGAGGAAAAAATACATCCGGAGGACCGCGGCGGGTTTCTCAAAGCGCTGCACCGGTATCTGGACGGGGACAGCCCGTATTTCAGCAGCGAGATCAGGTTTCTTGATGCAGAGGGCGAACCGGTATGGATGCTTGTCAGGGGAGAAGCCCTCAGGTACAGTCGCTACAAACCGTATCGCATGGCGGGCTCGATCAGCGACATAACCGGACGGATCCAGGCCGACAGGGAGGTTCGACGCCGTTCGGATTTTCAGCGTGTGCTTATGGAGCTGGCTATGGGGTTTATCAACGCGCCGCTCGATGCGCTCGATAGCGCCGTCAATCGGGCGCTTGAAACGGTTGGGAAGTTTCTGCATGTCGACAGGAGCTATCTGTTCCGCTACGATTTTGATAAAGGCACGATGAGCAAGACACACGACTGGTGTGCCGAAGGAATTTTGTCGGAAAAAGACAGCCTGCAGGATATTCACATCCTGCCGGAATGGCTTGAAGCCCATCGCAAGGGACTGATCGTTCACATCCCCGATGTCAGCGGATTGCCGGAAAACGGCGCGCAGCGCTCGATACTCGAACCGCAGGGCATTCGTACACTCATTACTCTCCCGCTTATCTACGGGGATCAGTGTTTCGGTTTTGCCGGGTTCGACGCTGTTCAAGAAAAAAGGGGATGGTCTCATGAGGATATAACCCTTCTGCGGGTCCTGACGGAGCTTCTCACGAATGCAGAGCTCAGGTACCGTCATGAAACAGCCCTGATCGATGCCCGGTATGCTGCTGAAGCGGCAAACCGTGTAAAAAGCGAATTTCTGGCCAATATGAGCCATGAAATCAGAACACCGATGAACGGTATTATAGGCATGGCCACTCTTTTGCTCGATGCCGAACTCACCGGCGAGCAGAAAAAACACGTCAAGACGCTGCTCGCCAGTGGAGAGGCGCTTCTTACGGTCGTCAACGATATTCTCGATTTTTCCAAAATAGAGGCCGGAAAGCTCAAACTCGACACTATCGATTTCGAAGTGAGAAACATGATCGAGGTCTTTGAGGCGATCACGAAGGTCAAGGCCGGTGAAAAAGGGCTTGATTTCGTTTGTACCATCATGCCCGACGTGCCTCACAAGGTTCAGGGCGATCCGGACCGGATTCGGCAGATACTGAACAATCTTGCAGACAACGCAGTAAAGTTCACCCACAAAGGGCGTGTTACCGTCCGTGTTTCGTTTGAGCGCGAAAAGGAAAGCGAAGCGTTCCTGCGCTTCTCGGTCACCGATACGGGGATAGGAATTCCTTCCGACCGGCATGACCGGTTGTTTAAAAGTTTTTCCCAGGTCGATACGTCAACAACCCGTAAATACGGCGGGACGGGACTTGGTCTTACTATCAGCAAGCAGCTTGTCGAACTGATGGGCGGCCGTATAGGGGTGAAAAGCATCGAGGGCTCGGGTTCCGAATTCTGGTTCACGGTTCCCCTGGGTACGCATGAAGCGCATTCCGCAGAGGAGACAACGCTCTACGATTCAATTGCAGGGACGCATGTGCTGGTCGTCGATGACAGTGAATCGAGCCGGGCAGCCCGCATCCTGATTGTTGATGACAGCAAAGTGAACCGGATGGTAGTTTCAGGTATGCTTCAGAGGCTCGGTTATGTGCTGGATACGGCCTCTGGCGGTCAGGAGGCGCTTGACTGCCTGCGCAGGGAGCGGTACGATCTTGTCCTCATGGATGTCCAGATGCCGGAAATGGATGGTCTGGAAGCAACCGGTATCATAAGGGACAAGAGTTCGGATATCCCTGTTCACGATATTCCTGTTATAGCGATAACAGCTCACGCAATGGAGGGTGATCGTGAAGTCTGCCTTCAGGCCGGAATGAACGACTATATCACAAAGCCGATCAATGCGGAGCAGCTTGAGGAAACCGTGAAAAAATGGATTTCCTGTTCTGAATGACATGACCGCATCCTGTGTGACGAGCTGCCGGCCGGTCAGGCTGTATGGCATGGTGTTTTGCCATCGAACTGTATTTATTCACCAGAATTACGGTAACCTAAACTGAGCGTTTCAACAAATGCTCCATAATAGTAAGTTTATTAAAAAAAATCTTTTATACTGTGTTTGTATAGAGATTATCCCTCACCTGTCAGGTGAGCGTGAAAACTGATAAAGAGCCGCATTTTTTGAAACCCTTCGGGATTGCCGATCACACCGGATCTGCTTCGTTACAGGAAACTTGCGGTAGATCACTACAGCGGCATTCCCTGTGCCTCGCATCTCCGGCATGCTCGACAATCGCTCAATTTAGGTGTAAATGTTTTTTTTTCGACAGCATCGATGAAAATCGATGGTTTCTTCGTTGAATTCTGTTGTAAAAACGCGTACTTTTCCTGAAGGAAAACTTTCTTAAAACGTTGCCTGAGGGCTGTTTACGCAGGAGCAGGAAGATGTTGGGTGACGTACTGCTGATAAACGATCAGCATAAATCTGCCGCCGAGGTTATCAAGGATCGTGTGCTGGATGACCTGAACGGGATACAGAACGAGTCCCAAGGGTACAAGTTTGTCGTGGCTATTTCCGGGGAATCGGGCGCAGGGAAGTCGGAGCTTGCTCATTCTCTCGCTCTTCTGCTCAAACAATGCGACATCCGGGTCAAAATTCTCCATACCGATAATTATTACCGCGTTCCACCCCTCGAACGACGGGCGCACCGGATCGATAATGATTACGAGTCTGTAGGTTTTGACGAATATGACTGGGAGCTTCTCCATGACAACATCGAGGATTTCAGACATGACCGGCAGGTGTTCATTCCCTGTATCGATATTATCACCGAGGAAATCGATCAGCTGTTTACGGATTTCAGCAAAATCCAGCTTCTGATTATTGACGGATTGTACGCGATACGTACAGACGACATCGATCTGCGGGTGTTTATAGACCTGACCTACCACGAAACCAAGCGTAATCAGAAACTTCGCTGTAAAGAACCGACAGACGGGTACCGCTGGCAGGTGCTCGAGCGCGAGCACCGCCACGTGCGTTCTCTCAAACCGCTTGCGGACCTTCATGTCGACAGTAACTACACCGTTTCGGAGCCCGAAATGGATGTGGGGCACGATTAACCAGGAAAGTACCATGAACGAGACGATCAGGACCATTCTCGAACGCAGAAGTATACGGGCCTATAAGCCGGATCAACTGGATGAGACGTCTATCGGTCAGATTGTCGAGGCGGGCCGCCATGCGCCAAGCGCGATGAACCAGCAGTCCTGGCATTTTACCGTTATCAGGGACCGCACGCTTCTTGAAGCCCTTGAGATAGCCTGCAAAAAGGTCTTTCTCGAGTCCGACATCGAGGCTTTGCGTGAGGTTGCCGGGCGCCCGGATTTCAGCGTGTTCTACCATGCGCCCGTTCTTTTCATTGTTACCGGCGACACCGGTGCGCTTGCCCCTCAGTACGACTGCACGCTTGCCATGGAAAACATGATGCTCGCAGCAGCCTCGCTCGGCATCAGTTCGTGCTGGATGCACTCGATCATGATGCTGTATTCGACGGAAAAAGGAAAAGCGGTTTTCAGCGACCTCGGCATCGCGTTTCCTGAAAGGTACGAGCCTTTTGCGGCTGCGGTTTTCGGTTACAGCGCCATTTCATTACCTGATGCAGCGCCGAGAAAAGAAGGTGATGTGACCTTTATCGGTTAGGAGAGGGCCGATTCCCAGGCTTCATAGAGGAGCTCTATCTCGGCGCAAAGCTTGTGGTACCGCTCGACGGTTTCTCTGGTGTCTGTTTCCGGCATGGAATAGAAATCAGCCGATCCCATTGTTTTTTCGTACTCCAGTTTCTCTGCTTCGAGCTTCTGTATCTTTTTTTCCAGCTTTTCGGCTTCTCCTGTATGGCGGTTCCGGCGTGGTCGGGCGGTTTTTCCGTGTGGAGGCTGCCGGGATGATCCATCGCTTTTCCTGCCTGTCTCGACGGTTTCTTTTTTTCGTTCTTCTTCCCAGGCTTTTTCGGCTTTTTCGAGGTATTCGGCGTAGCTGCCGAGATAGACCGTTATGGAGCTGTTTTTCACTTCAACGACCTTGTTGACGATGCTGTCGAGGAAGTAGCGGTCGTGGCTTACCAGGATCAGGGTACCGTCGTACTTTTCGAGGGCATCGATCAGCATGTCCTTCGACCGCATGTCGAGATGGTTTGTCGGCTCGTCCATGACGAGAAGGTTCGATGACTGGAGCAGGATTTTGGCAAGCGAGAGCCTGGACTTTTCGCCGCCGGAGAGAACGGCGTTTTTTTTGTTGACGCTGTCCCCGCTGAAGAGAAAACACCCGAGGATATCCCGGACGCTGCGCTGGGCGCCTGCGTCGGGTGCGGCGTCCATCATTTCCTGCAGGACCGTTTTACGAGAATCGAGATCTTCAGCCTGATGCTGGGCGAAATAGTTCAGGGAGACATTGTGGCCGTAGACCATGTTTCCTTCAAAGTCGAGATCGTTGGAAATGATTCTGCAAAGCGTTGTTTTACCGGCGCCGTTCGAGCCGACCACTGCTATCCTGTCTTCCCGCATGATCTCGAGATCGATATCCTTCAGGACTGTTGTGCGCGAGCCGTCCGGCTGCGGCCACGATTTCGAGACATGTTCGAGCCGCAGGACTTCCCGGCCGGAGCGGGCGGCTTTGGGAAAACTGAACGAGATGGCCGAAAGGTCCTCCTCGGGCGCCTGGAGCTCGGCTTCGAGCTTCTGCAACTGGCGGAGCCTGCTTTGCGCCTGCCGGGCTTTGGTCGCCTTGTAGCGGAACCGGTCGACAAAGGCTTGCAGGCGGGCCATTTTTTTCATGTCGTTCTTGTATCTCGACATCATCAGCTCGAAACGCTGCGCCTTTTCCTTTTCATAAAAGCTGTAGTTGCCCTTGTATTCGTGTATGGTCCTGAAATTGATTTCCAGCGTTCTCGTGGTGATCTTGTCGAGGAAAAACCGGTCGTGGGAGACAATGATACAGCTGTGCTCGTAACCGAGCAGATAGTTTTCAAGCCATCTCAGCGAGTCTATGTCCAGATGGTTTGTCGGCTCGTCAAGGAGCAGCAGTGTCGGTTTTTCCAGGAGCAGCCGGGCGATCAAAAGGCGCATCTGCCAGCCTCCGGAAAATTCCCCGACTTTCTTTGAACAATCGTCTTCACTGAAACCCAGTCCGCCCAGAATTTTTTTTGCATCCGCTTCAAGCCTGTAACCGCCAAGCCGCTCGAATTCCTGTGACGCTTCGCTGTACCGTTCGATAAGCTTGTGGTAACGCGGGCTCCGGTGATCCTGGTGCGGTTCATCGAGCTCACGCTGCATGTTCTCGATCGAAGAAGACAGTTCATTGAGTTTTCTGTTGGCCTGGAGGACATACACCATGGCTGTTTTATCCATGTCGTCCTCAAAGGATATCTCCTGAGGCAGGTAGCCGATTGTGGTGTCGGATGAGCGGATGAGCTGACCTTCGGAGATCACGGCACTGCCGGTGCCCGTCTCTTCTATAAAACGGAGGAGGGTGGATTTGCCGGTGCCGTTGAGTCCGACAAGTCCGACCCGGTCCCTGTCGCCGATCCGGAAGGAGGCGTTGTTCAAGAGGTCTTTCGTCCCTGCACTCAGGGTGATGTTTCGTGCTTCGAGCATGGAAGCGGCTGGCCGTTTGACTGAGACGCCTTCAGAGTGAGAGCAAAGATACAATAATTCATGAAAGCAGCATTACCGGGTGAGATGCTATATTATCATCTCCGTGACAACTTGTGACAAAAATCGGGAAAAATGGGCATGGTAAACATAGTCATAACTGGAGGGACGAGAGGGATAGGCCTCGGTCTTGCAGAAAGATTTCTTGAAAAAGGATGCAGGGTGACCATTTGCGGCACTTCGGCGCAAAGTGTAGAGAAAGCGCTTGAGCTGCTTGCCGCTTATAAAGAAACTGTCAGAGGGACAGTTGCCGATGTCGGGGAAAGGAGTGAGGTGGAGTCACTGCTTGAAACGGCTCTGGAAAGTTTCGGCCCGGTGGATATCTGGGTGAACAATGCCGGGGTCAGCCATGAAACAGCAAAGATCTGGGAACTGGACCGGGAGTCCATCGAGAATGTTTTCCGCACCAACATATCGGGAGTTGTAAACGGCACTGTCGTCCCTTTTCTTGCCATGCGCGAACAGGGAAAAGGTAAAATCTTCAATATGGAAGGGCTCGGGAGCGACGGTTTTATTCTGGATGGCATGTCGGTGTATGGAACGTCGAAAAACGCTTTGCGCTACTTCACCAGGGCATTTGCCGGTGAAGCAGGTAAATCACCTGTGCAGATCGGTACGCTGAGCCCCGGCATGGTCATGACCGATCTGCTGCTCGAGACCCTCCGGGACGATTCGCCTGAAACGAGGAAAAAAAGAAAGTTCTACAACATCATGGCAGACGACATAGAGACCGTCACGGCGTTTCTCTGCGAGAAAATGCTTCTGACCAGCTCCCGCTCACCGAAAATCGAGTGGCTGACAAAGCCGAAGATCCTTTCCCGGATGCTGCTTGCACCGTTCAGGAAAAGGGAGATTTTCAGGTGAAGGACTCGTCAGCCGTTACCCTAAAGAGGCAGGCCGTATTCCTGAATGATCGAGCGGACATGCCGTGGAACGAGCAGCGTGAGCTGTTCCGGGCAGCGGTATTTGACATAGTAATAATGCCTGATCAGATGGAAATCGACCGAATAGTGCGCGAATCCGATACCTTTCGGTCCTTTTCTGCCAAGAACCCACGCAAGCATGTGTCCTGCCCAGACCGGCATTTTTCGTTTCGATGAATAGGCTGCTTTCTGTTCCTTCATTCCGGCGATGATCTGGTCTGTATTTTTCAGGACCGCATCCCGGCATTCCCATTCTCCTTCTTCGGGGTACCGTTCGAGCTGGTCCTCCACAAGATCGAGAAGGCGGCTGCCTTTTGCCGTTCTTACCAGAACCCACTGCTTTTTTCCATCGCGGCGGAACGGCGCGGCAAGGTAGCCGACCGTGATGTCTGCAAGACAGTTGAGGTAATCGAAGCAGGCCATGCATGCCTGCGGAAAAATGTCCGGATTGGAAAGCTCCTCGGGGAGGGAAAAGAAGGGGATTTTTTCAAGAGCGCCGGTCGTATGCCTGATGTGGATGCGAAAATCGGGCATGAACTCCATGTGACAGGCTGTCGCCGGTGATTTCGACATTCTCTCCAGTATCCAGTTGAACCTGTTTCGATGGACATTGTCGACGCAGGGAATGCCGACGGTGTAGATATCCATCTGCTGCAGATAAGGAAACCGTTCCTGAAAATCCCTGAGCGTATGAATGTGGCAGGCAGCGCCGATGACAAGAATGCTTTTGAGCTTTTTTCTTACGGCTTCCTGCAGGGAGCGGAGCACAGGAGAGAGCACCGGCTTGTTTCCCTTTGATGCGTCGATCTCTTCTGCTGTCATTGCAAGGACCGGATCGGAAAAGAAGGTGCTCTTATCGTTCCGGTGCAGGGTGACGACGCCTTCGACAAGGCCGCTTTCAAATGCTGCCCGTGCGATGGCAGTGATGATACCGCTCCATTGTGCGCCGTTGAGCGGCTTTTTCAGCTGCGCAAGAAAGCGTTCCAGCGTGATGCCAAAACGCATTTCTTCGGGGTTGTCGAGCTTGCGTTCCCTTTCGAACAGTTTTTTTTCCCGTTTTCCCAGCCAGCCGTTTTTAAAGACACAGCTCCGGACGCTTTCGTGCATCGGCCATTCCTGGATCGAGCAGAGGCCGCAGGAACTGCAGATGCCTTTTTCGGGATTACCGTTCGTTTCAGTTTTCATGTGTTTACGCGGTTGGTATGAATGACAGGGATGCACTGTTGCAGAAGAACATACGGAACACCGAGCACTAACAGGTCCCGGAGAGCAAGGATAACATTTTTTTGTTTTTTTTTTGAAATGAACGCAAGGTTGCCGGAAAATGGTCGTCGAATATAGTGAAAGTGCTTGAGTAGGAACAGGTGCTTTTACTATCCAGTTAGGTTAGTGTTGCTGCTTGAAATGTTCTTCGACAGATCAGTGTTTTGATGAAAAGGTTACGTAAGTGTTGCTATGTTTTGATGACGTGATCCATGTTTTCTGGTGTTTTCTGGTCTGTTGTTGAACCCGGTGAGGGAGGCGCCAAACGCCTCCTTCTTTGGTTTCAGCCCTTCGTTTTTTTCTTCTTCATTGTTGCTTTTCGGCTGTCTCCGTATTTCCGCAATAACAGCAAAACCCTCTTTGGTAAAGAGGGCTTTGGGTCTGTTACTGACTGATGTCGATTTGCGGCAATCAGCCGGCAAGTGCTTCGTTTACTTTGCGTGCAGCATCGCGCAGTCCGTTCGCGGCGATCAGGTTGAGGCCGGATTCGTCGAGCATTTTCTGGGCGACTTCCGCATTGGTCCCTTCGAGACGGACTATGACCGGCAGGTTCAGGCCAACTTTTTTTGCGGCTTCGATAACGCCTCCGGCAACACGGTCACAGCGGACGATCCCGCCGAAAATGTTGACAAGGATCGCTTTGACATTTTTGTCGCTCATGATGATCTTGAAGCCCTCCTTCACTGTTTCCGGACTGGCGCCTCCACCGACATCGAGGAAGTTGGCAGGTTTTCCGCCGGCAAGCTGGATCATGTCCATTGTTGCCATCGCGAGACCCGCACCGTTGACCATGCAGCCGACGTTACCGTCGAGCCGTACATAATTGAGGTTCGATTTTGACGCTTCAACTTCGAACGGATCTTCTTCGCTGGTATCCCTCAGCTCGAGATAATCCTTGTGGCGGAACAATGCGTTCGAGTCGAAATTGATTTTTGCATCGAGTGCCAGAACGCGGCCTTCTTTGGTGACGACAAGCGGATTGATCTCGGCAAGCGACGCGTCGATGGACATATAGGCGTTGTACAGGGCGGTCATGAACCTGATGCCGTTTTTGAAATTGTCGCCTTCGAGGCCGAGGAAAAACGCTGCCTGCCGGGCCTGGAACGCCTGGATGCCGTGCAGCGGGTGAATCTGTATTTTCAGGAGTTTCTCCGGAGTTTCTTCAGCAACTTTTTCGATTTCCATTCCGCCCTCGGTGGACACCATCAGGACGTTATTGGATGTTGCGCGATCGAGGGTAATGCCTACATAAAATTCCTTGTCGATATTCATCCCTTCTTCGACCAGGAGGCGCTTGACCTCTTTTCCTTCAGGGCCGGTCTGGTGGGTGACCAGTGTTGCGCCGAGCATCTTTGAAGCGATTTCACGGGCTTCTTCCGGATTTTTTGCAAGCTTGACGCCGCCGGCTTTTCCGCGTCCGCCTGCGTGAATCTGGGCCTTGACAACGACGACATTGCTCCCCTGCTCGCTGAAGAGCTGTTCGGCTGCCTGCTTTGCTTCATCGGGGGAAAAAGCCACAATGCCTTTCGGTACGGCAACGCCGAACTTGCGCAATATGTCTTTTCCCTGGTATTCGTGAATATTCATATGCCTGGATATTAATGTTGTATGACTCGACAGGAAAAATTCCGGGTTTGGCAAACAAAAGTCTTATTATAGCAAAAAATGGCGGTTAGAGAAAATACATGCAGCAATGAATCTGTCTTCACTGATGGAGCCGGCTTTTCGCGAGGCGATCAAGGCGTATGAGAAAAAAGAGGTTCCTGTAGGGGCCGCGGTGTTCGATGCAAACGGCCGCATTATCGGCAGGGGACATAACCAGGTTGAAGAGCTGACCGACGCAACGGCGCACGCTGAAATGATCGCTCTTACATCGGCAATGGCCACTCTCGACAGCAAGTACCTCGACGACTGTACGCTGGCGGTAACGCTGGAGCCGTGTCCGATGTGCGCCGGGGCGATCGTCAATGCAAAGGTGGGCAGGCTGGTTTTTGGCGCCTACGATCCGAAAATGGGCGCGTGCGGTACGGTCATGAACATCACCGGCTCGAACGACCTCAACCACCGCCCCGAAGTCTACGGCGGCATTCTGGAACACAAAGCCCAAAGCCTGTTGC
This sequence comes from Chlorobium sp., assembly GCA_028280025.1. Lineage (GTDB taxonomy): Bacteria > Bacteroidota > Chlorobiia > Chlorobiales > Chlorobiaceae > Prosthecochloris. The sequence continues at coordinate 35,362 of JANQMO010000042.1, forward strand.
AGGAGTTTTTTAGAGGACTGAGGTCGTGAATCGTGAATCGTGATTCGTGAATAGGGTGATAATAGTTGTTGATTTGTTGATCTGTTGAATTGTTGAGTTGTTTGAAGAAGTCTCCCTGCCTTCGAAAGAGGCTGTCTTACAAGTCATGCATTTTGTCTTTTTATAGTCATCCTCGGGCCTGCCCTGTGAAATAGATGCTCTTGATTTCACGGGGCTTACCCGGGGATCCATCTTCCCGCCAAAGTCAGTATGGATGTCGCATCCCTGTGAAATCCGAACATCTATTTCTACGGGGCGGCATGACTCTCAACTGACAACGTATGCGTGACGGCTTATAATCGTAAATTTTTGCTTTTGAGACAGCCTCCTACAATTCAATCATTTCGTTGTCTTCACACTCAGAACCCATTGCTCGGCAACTGAATCATACTCCTGTGCACAAACTGCGCCACTCCTTTCTTCTCCAATCACCATTCACGAATCACGATTTACGATTCCCCCTTCTCTTCTTACATTACATCATATAACGAGATTTTTCGGCAGGTTGCGTAACGCCTGTTTATACAAACTATTCTGCCATGAAAAAAAAGCTGGGATTCCTTCTGGGTGCCGCCCTTGTCTTTTTTCTCTCGATGCTGCTGATTTTTCTTTTCAATCAGCTCTACTTCTTTGCATCGCTTGCGGGCGGACTGCATCCCGTTGCAGGATATGCTGTTTTCGGCGCCGGGGCCGCTCTTTTTCTGCTGTTTCTTTTTTCCATAATCGCCGTCTGGCGTTCCCCTTCGGGGCCCTCTCTGCCCGACAACGAATCGTCCCCGACCTATGACGCCTATATCCGTCATCTCGCGCGGCATCAGCCGCGGCATCACAAGCATCCGGAACCGCCCAGAAAAGACCGGGACCAGCGCTGGCTCGTAGCCAATCAGAAGCTTCTCGAGACCGACGCGATGAACATCACCAAAGAGATGGCGACAAAGAACTTTTTTATCGGCGCGTTCGCTCAGAATACCTCGTACGGCACGACAACGTCGTTGAAGAACAACATGAAACTCGTCTGGAAAATCTACAAACTCCACCACCGCCGCCATCACGGCAGCAATCTGCTCGCACAGCTTCGTTTTACCTACGAATCGCTCCCATTGTCTGATTTTCAGAAGGATCAACTTCCGGCTCATATCAAACCGATCATCCAGTCCGCGTTCAGCAACACCCTTTCCACGCTTCTGCCGGGAGGGAACCTGCTGACGCCGTTTTTCATGAATTTCTTTCTTGCTGGAGCAACCAATACCTACCTGACCTGCCTTGCCGGCATCATTACAACACATTACTGCCAGGCTCTTACGGAAGACGAAAAAGCCGAAATCGTGAACCGGAGCCAGTTTGAAGCCTCGTTCATGCTCAAGGAAATCATCAAGGACTGCAATCCGATCCTTTCGAAAACGATCAGCAACGCGGTCAAGAAAGCCGGTATCGAGAGCCTCGACAGCGTTCAGACGTCAAAATCAAGCAACAGCCTCACCCAGGACATCGTCAACCACCTGGCTCAGTCGTTGAAAAACATCATCAATGAGAATAAGTGAGTATGGTTGGGTAATAGGTAGTAGGAAATGGGTAATAGGTTGAAGAAGAACGACCGGACAAAAAACGAGTGGCGAGAAGGAGTAAGGAGCAGCTCACTGCGTTCGCAGGAGCCAGGAGTAGCTCGCTCCGCTCGCAGGAGGAGGATTCAGTTGCCGAGCAATGAGTTCTGAGTGGGGAGAAGACTGTGGGGTGTGGGATAATACCCAATACCTATTCACGATCAATCGGCGGCTTCTCGATCCGGTGGTTTTCGCTGAACTGGTAGTCGCGGAAGATGTCTTCGGCGTTGGGGAACTGCCAGGTTCCGTCCTGCAGTTTGTTGGTTGTTTCCTTGAGCCTCCAGGTGGTGTCGCCGCAGGTCCAGCAGTCGTATTTTGCCATTCCCGTGCAGAGGCAGGTCTGATCGGAGACCTTGAGGTGGTGCTCTCCCTCTTTTCTTGCTTCGAGCGCTTCATAGTACGCGTCGATGTAACCGCACTTGCCCTTGTTGTCGAGCAGGTAACCGAAGCCTTCGCAATTCGGTTTGATTCCATAATTCAGGACCGGCGAGGATTTGAGCATTCTCATCGGATAGCCTGTGGGTGAGACGGTGTTGACGACGATGTCGTTTTGTTCCGTATTGAGGTAATTCTGCTTGACGTTCGAAGGAAGGCCGGACTCTTTTGTGATGGTGAAGCGTGTTGCAACCTGTACAGCAGATGCACCTGATTCCAGATACCTGACAGCATCGCTGCCAGTGAAAATTCCACCGGCGGGTATAACCGGAATGTCGAGGTTTTCGCTTTTGAGAAAAGAGATGACTTCTGTGACGATCGTAAAGAGGTCATATGTCTGCCAGTCTTCCGGGCCGAATCCGAGATGTCCTCCCGCAAGCGGGCCTTCGACAACAATGTAGTCGGGTATGCGTTCCATCCTGATCGCGCGTTTGAGGAATATCTGCAGGGCGCGCAGCGACGAGATGATAATGCCGATTTTCACGTCATGGAACCTCGGGTGGTCCTTTATCAGGTCGAGCGTCCGAAGATTCAGTCCTGCCGCAAGCGTGAGCCCGTCGATACCGCCGTCCATTGCAGCCGACAGTCGTGTGCGAAGGGTTTCGCCTGCGTCACGCATGGTCAGCTTTTCCATGCAGTTGAGGAAAATCGCGCCGTTGCCGCTTTTGCGGGATATGGTATGCTCGATGTACATTTTCTGGGCCTCTGCAAGATCGCCGAGGTCGAAATAGACGTCGGACTTGTTCCGGTTCCCGGCGTTGTAACTGTATTTCTTGCGTTTGCGTGTAGTGTAGGCTGTGCTGAACAACTGGTCACAGACATAGCAGACCTCTGCGTCGGATATATGGCCGATGCCCCCGAGCCTTTCAGCTTCGAGGGCAAGCTCGGACGTCGATATGTTGACCCCCATTCCTCCGATTACGATTGGAACATATTCCTTCTTGCCAAGTTGAAGTCTGAAATTGTCTACCTTCATGTTGTGTTGTCAGATCTTAGGCCGGTATCTTCTCGGTCGTGTAATGCTAAAAAATGGGCCCTCGGAGCCAAAAGAACAAAAGATAGGATATTTCATCATATAAAACCACAGAGATACCCGGAAACAACGGCTTTTTTGTTTTTCGCCCGCCGGGAAGGGTGATATTCCGTTGGAAAGGCATGCCGGCAGGGGTTTGAGAAAAGTGATCGAGAGTGTTACATTCATGAACGCGATAAAACAGGGTCGATGGTCCTGTGTTTCCAGTAAAAACAAAGGTCTTACAAGGAGATTGACATGATGAAGCTTGTACTGCTTCGGCACGGGGAGAGTGAGTGGAACAGGGAGAACCGTTTCACCGGCTGGTATGATGTTGATTTGAGCGATAAGGGGCAAATCGAGTCCAGAACCGCAGGTGAGACCCTGAAAAAGGAAGGATTTGTTTTTGATATTGCGTATACATCGGTACTGAAAAGGGCGATCCGTACCCTGTGGAACGTTCTGGACGAGATGGACCTGATGTGGATCCCGGTCTACAAGAACTGGCGCCTTAACGAGCGGCACTACGGTGCGCTTCAAGGTTTGAACAAAGCCGAAACCGCCCAGCAGCATGGAGAAGAGCAGGTGCTTGTCTGGCGCAGGAGCTACGATACCCCTCCGCCGGCGCTCGAGAAGGACGATCCCCGTTTTCCAGGCAACGATCCTCGTTACGCTTCCCTGCAGCCTGAAGAGGTGCCTTTTACGGAATGTTTGAAAGATACCGTCGAACGTTTCCTTCCGCTGTGGCATTCGGAAATTGCACCGCTGATCAAGGCAGGGAAAAAAGTCATCATTGCGGCACACGGCAATTCGCTCCGTGCACTTGTCAAATATCTCGACAATATTTCGGATGAGGATATCGTGGGGTTGAACATACCGACAGGCGTTCCTCTTGTCTATGAACTGGATGATGACCTGAAGCCGATCAAAAGCTACTATCTCGGCGACGAGGAAGCGCTTCAGAACGCTATTGACGCTGTGGCGAAGCAGGGCAAGGCATAAGAAGCATTGCCGGGTACGGGTATTTTTTTTGCAAAAAGATTATATTCCCCGGTTCATTATCGGCAGTGCTTTATTTAGCAATAATCAGTAGAAGTTTCCGGATATGAGAGCAATGCACGCAGCAGGCCTTTACGACCCTCGTTTCGAGCATGATTCATGCGGCGTGGGTTTTGTGGCCAATATAAAGGGTAAACGATCACATGAAATAGTCCGGCAGGGCCTGCAGGTGCTTGAAAACATGAAGCATCGCGGCGCTTGCGGATGCGAAAAGAATACCGGTGACGGGTCGGGTCTGCTGATGCAGATTCCCGACAGGTTTCTTCGCAAGGTGTGTGCCGAAAGGGATATCGAGCTGCCGCGGGAAGGCGGTTATGCTGTCGGAATGGCGTTCATGCCGCCGGATATTTCCCAGCGCCGTGCGATCGAGGACATCTGCCGCCAGATGGTCCAGGCGGAGGGTCAGAGATTCCTCGGGTTACGCAAAGTTCCTACATGCGGCGATTCGCTTGGAAAAACCGCAAAACTGCAGGAGCCGGTGGTCAAAATGTTTTTTGTCGGTAAGGGACGGGATGTTCGCTCCGATGCGGATTTTGCCAGGAAACTCTATGTGATCCGCCGCAGGATCACCAAGAGGGTGAAGTACACTGAGCTTCTCGGCAGCAATTATTTCTATATCAGCAGTCTCTCCGCCCGTACCATTGTCTATAAAGGGATGCTTCTGCCCGAGCAGGTATCGCTCTTTTATCCTGAACTTCTCGATGCCGATGTTGAGAGCGCTATTGCGATGGTGCATTCACGCTTCAGTACCAATACGTTTCCGAGCTGGGACCGCGCACATCCCTATCGTTATCTCAGCCATAACGGAGAGATCAATACGCTTCGGGGTAATATCAACTGGATGAAGGCCAGGGAGAAAATGTTCGAGTCCGAGCTGTTCGGCAGCAGCCTTGAACATCTCAAGCCTGTTGTTATGGAAGAAGGGAGCGATTCTGCGATTCTCGACAATGTTTTCGAACTTCTGACGATGAGCGGCCGTTCACTTGCTCATGCGGCAATGATGCTGATCCCGGAACCATGGAACGGCAGCGACATGCCGAAGAGAAAAAAGGCTTTTTACGAATATCACAGCTGCCTGATGGAACCGTGGGACGGTCCGGCTTCCGTTGCGTTCACCGACGGTGTGCAGATCGGCGCGATTCTCGACCGTAACGGTCTTCGCCCCTCACGCTATTACATCACCAAGGACGATCTTGTGGTCATGGCGTCCGAAGCCGGTGTGCTCGATATCGAGCCTGAAAGGATTCTCAAAAAGGATCGTCTGCAGCCGGGCAGGATGTTTCTTGTCGACACGGCACAGGGAAGGATTATTTCCGATGAGGAGATCAAGGAGACCATATCCAGGGAGCAGCCTTATGAGAAATGGCTCAGGAAGCACCTGGTAGAGCTCGAAGCCTTGTCGTCCGACAGTGTTCCCGGGCGGAAAGAAGAGACGATACCTCTTGTCAACAAGCAGAAACTGTACGGTTACACGGAGGAAGATATTGCCCTTCACCTGCTGCCGATGTCGAAGAACGCCGTCGAGAGAGTCGGGTCGATGGGCCACGATGTCCCTCTGGCAGCGCTTTCGAGAAAGCCCAAGCTGTTGTATGACTATTTCAAGCAGCTTTTTGCACAGGTCACCAACCCTCCGATCGATTCGATAAGGGAGGAGGTGATTACCTCGACGATGGTCATGCTCGGTTCGGAGGGCAACCTGCTCAAACCAGTCGAGGAAAGCTGCCACCGGCTCAAGATCGGTCGTCCCGTGCTGACCGACGAGGAACTGGAAAAGATCCGCACGATCGACCGTCCCGGTTTCCGGACGGTCACCATTCCGATTTTCTACAAGGTCAGGGATGACGGCAGGGGGATCGAGAACGCGATGCAGAATATCTGCCGGCGTTGTGAACAGGAGATCATGAGGGGGACGAACCTGATCATTCTTACCGACAAGGTACCGGCCGACGAAACGATGGCTCCTATTCCGGCATTGCTTGCTTCGTCCGGGGTGCACCACTTTCTCATCAATGCGGGTCTCCGTACCCGTGCAGGCCTGATCCTCGAGTCGGCCGAACCGAGGACTGTCCATCATTTTGCGGTCCTGATCGGATACGGTGTCGGCGGGATCAATCCTTACCTGGCGATTGAATCGATAAAGAATCTGGTCGAGAGAAAACGCATCCAGGGTATTGACGCCGATACGGCGGTGAAGAACTACATCAAGGCTATTGTCAAGGGTGTTGTCAAGACCATGGCCAAGATGGGCATTTCGACTGTTCAAAGTTACAGCGGCGCGCAGATATTCGAGGCCGTGGGGCTCAATTCCCGCCTGGTCGACTCCTATTTTCCAAGGACTGCTTCGCGAATCGAAGGTGTCGGCATCGAGGTCATTGCCGGTGAGGTGCGCAAGCGCTATGAAGCCGCCTTCCCGCTGTCAGGCAATGATGTCGATCCGGGGCTTGAGAGCGGCGGCGTCAGAAAGTGGCGTTACGACGGGGAAGGCCATCTGCTCAGCCCGGAAGCCATCCATCTGCTCCAGTACGCCTGCCGTACCGGGGATTACGGGATGTTCAAGGAATACGAAAAGCTGATCGACGAACAGAACGAAGAGCTCTTTACGCTTCGCGGTATGATGGGTATCCGGTTCGGCAAGAGCCCTGTTCCCATCGAGGAGGTCGAGCCTGTCGAGAATATTGTCCGCCGTTTCAAGACCGGCGCGATGTCTTACGGGTCCATCAGCAAGGAGGCCCACCAGACGCTGGCTATTGCCATGAACCGTCTCGGCGGCAAGAGCAATACCGGCGAAGGCGGGGAAGAGACAGACCGTTTCCGGCCCGAACCCAACGGCGATTCGAGAATGTCGGCTATCAAGCAGGTAGCCTCGGGGCGTTTCGGCGTGACCAGCGAATACCTGACAAACGCCAGGGAAATTCAGATCAAGATGGCCCAGGGAGCCAAGCCGGGCGAAGGCGGGCAGCTTCCGGGAACCAAAGTGTATCCGTGGATCGCCAAAACGCGCCTATCCACACCGGGTGTGGGGCTGATATCGCCTCCTCCGCACCACGATATCTACTCGATCGAGGATCTTGCACAGCTGATCCACGATCTCAAGAACGCCAACCGCGACGCCCGCATCAACGTGAAGCTCGTCTCGAGTGTCGGGGTGGGTACCATTGCCGCAGGGGTGGCAAAAGCGCACGCCGACGTTGTGCTTATCAGCGGTCATGACGGCGGAACAGGCGCCTCGCCGCTTTCGAGCATCATGCATGCCGGTATGCCCTGGGAGCTCGGGCTTGCCGAAACGCATCAGACACTGGTGCTCAACAACCTCAGGAGCCGGATCATCGTCGAGGCGGACGGGCAGATGAAAACCGCGAGGGATATCGTGATCGCAGCCATGCTCGGTGCCGAAGAGTATGGTTTTGCCACGACCGCGCTGGTTGTGATGGGCTGTATCATGATGCGTGCCTGCCAGGATGATTCCTGTCCGGTCGGTATCGCTACCCAGAACCCTGAACTGAGGAAAAATTTCACCGGAAAACCGGAGCATGTCGAAAACTACATGCGTTTTCTCGCCCAGGGAGTTCGCGAGTATATGGCCCGTATGGGTGTCAGGACGCTCAACGAGCTTGTGGGGCGTACCGACAGGCTCGAAATGAAAAAGGCGGTCAATCACTGGAAGGCCGAAGGGATCGACCTTTCCAAGATCCTTTACATGGCCGAGCCTGAAGACGAGAACGAGACGCTGTACAAAACCTGCGACCAGGATCACGGGATCAATGATTCGCTCGACATCAAGACGCTTCTGAAAATCTGCGAGCCGGCCATCAAGCGTAAAGAACGTGTCAATACTACACTGCCGATCCACAACACCGACCGTGTTGCCGGTACCATTGTCGGGAACGAAGTGACGAAAGCTTACGGCGGGGAAGGGTTGCCGGACGATACCATCCACATCAAGTTCCGCGGTTCAGCAGGGCAGAGCCTCGGGGCGTTCATTCCAAAAGGGATGACAATCGAGCTCGAAGGCGACGCTAACGATTACCTCGGCAAAGGTTTATCAGGCGGCAGGATCGTCGCGTATCCTCCAAAGGAGTCCACGTTTACGCCGGAAGAGAATATCATTATCGGCAATGTCGCATTTTACGGCGCGATATCGGGGGAAGCTTATATACGCGGTATGGCAGGGGAGCGTTTCTGCGTGAGGAACAGCGGTCTCGAGGCCGTCGTTGAAGCGGTTGGCGACCATTGCTGCGAGTACATGACCGGCGGAACGGTCGTTATTCTCGGGTCGACAGGGAAGAATTTCGGCGCGGGCATGTCCGGGGGTGTCGCCTATGTCTATGATCCCGAAGACACATTCGATCAGCACTGCAACTGCCAGATGGCAGGGCTGTACGAGATCGACGATGAAGACGAGTTTGAAAAACTGCGCAGCATGATAGAACGGCACCGGGACTATACCGAAAGTGCCCTTGCGGCAGGAATTCTCGATGACTGGCAGAATGCACGAACCCGTTTTGTCAAGGTTTATCCGCACGATTTCAAACGCGCCATGGAAGCCATGGAAGCCGTCATGAAAGAGGGGTTGAAAGGTGACGATGCGATCATGGCCGCGTTCGAGAAAAATATCAACGATCCCGCGCGCGTTTCCGGTAATTAGGGAAGGCGCAATCGTGAAACTGTACAACGAATGAAGTAGTATGGGGAAAGTCAAAGGATTTTTGGAGGTCGAGAGGGTTGTTCCTGGGGACAGGCCGCCTCTCGAGCGAATAAAGGACTGGAACGAGTTCCACGAGGCAATGCCGGCCGATGCCCTTCGTGAACAGGGCGCACGCTGCATGGACTGCGGGACGCCTTACTGTCATACGGGAATCATGCTTGGCGGTATGACGTCGGGGTGCCCGATCCACAACCTGATCCCCGAGTGGAACGATCACGTCTACAGGGATTTCTGGCGCGAGGCATACGAACGCCTGATGAAAACGAACAATTTTCCCGAGTTTACCGGCCGGGTCTGTCCCGCTCCGTGCGAGGGTTCCTGTGTACTCGGGATTATCGAGCCTCCCGTTACGATCAAGAATATCGAGTGCGCCATCATCGAACACGCATTTGCCGAAGGGTGGGTCAAACCGAGGACGGTCTCGAAACGGACCGGAAAACGCGTTGCGGTCGTGGGATCGGGTCCTGCGGGGCTTGCATGCGCCGACCAGCTGAACATGGCCGGGCATAACGTTACCGTTTTCGAGCGCGATGACAAAATCGGCGGCCTGCTCATGTACGGCATTCCGAACATGAAGCTCGACAAGGAAGCGGTCGTCATGCGCAGGGTCCGTCTCATGGAAAAAGAGGGGATAACCTTTGTCGTGAATACGGAAGTCGGAAAGGACTACCCAACCGAAAAGCTGCTCGATGAGTTCGACGCTGTGGTGCTTTGTACAGGCGCGACGAAACCGAGAGACCTCGACGTCGAGGGCAGGGAGTGCAAGGGAGTGTATTTCGCAATGGACTTCCTTCGTTCGAGCACGAGAGCCCTGCTTGACGGGGTGAATCCGGCAATCAATGCCAAAGACAAGAGAGTCGTTGTCATCGGCGGCGGCGATACGGGAACCGACTGCGTGGCGACATCCATCCGCCAGGGCTGCAAAAGCGTCATCCAGCTCGAGATCATGCCGGAACCTCCGGAGGACCGCCGGTCCGATAACCCCTGGCCGGAGTGGCCGAAAACGCTCAAGGTCGATTACGGCCAGGAAGAAGCTGCGGCAGTGCAGGGTGAAGACCCCAGGCGTTTCAGCACGATGACGCAGAAGCTTTTGTGCGACGGGAACGGCAAGCTGACCGGACTCGAGGTCTGCAGGGTCGGATGGGTGAAAAAGGAGGAACGCTGGATCCCCGAGCCTGTTTTCGGTACGGAAGAAAACATCCCTGCCGACATGATCCTTCTTGCAATGGGATTTTTAGGACCAGAAGAAAGGTTATTACAACAATTGAAAGTGGAGCAGGACGCTCGTTCCAATATCAAGGCCGCTCACGGCGACTTCAGGACCAGCATGGTGAAGGTGTTTGCCGCAGGCGATGCCAGGAGGGGCCAGAGCCTTATTGTCTGGGCGATCAATGAAGGGCGTGCAGCCGCAAGGGAATGCGACCGGTACCTGATGGGTTCCACAAACCTCCCGTGACTTTAATCATCGTTAGCGTATGGAAAAACAGAGATTGCAGGAACTCCTCGTGCAGTTGCATGAAGAGCTCGAAAATACCGATGCCGTCGATGAACGTACGGGCGAGGTCCTCGGTGAGCTGAAAGAGGATATCAGCAGGCTGGTCCAGGAGGAAACCGACATCGAAGAGGATCACGAAGGATTGACGGAACGTCTCGGAGATGCAGTCGGGCATTTCGAACAAGACCATCCGAAGCTGTCGATCGCGATACAGCATATTCTCGACAGCCTGGCGAGAATGGGATTTTAAACGCGGCGGCGTTGAACAGGGGATGTATTTATGAGTAAAGATGACAAGGGAGAAATAAAAGGGGGCAGGAAGGGCCGTGACGGGGGCGACGTCGTCCATTGCTCGTTCTGCGGAAGGGGGAGCGACGAGGTCAACAGCATGGTTGCCGGACCGCAAGCGTTTATCTGCGACCGCTGCATCATGAGCTCGGTGGATATCCTACGCAAGGATATCAGCGCGATAAAACCGCCTCCCGCACAGAGCGACAAGCCGTTCCGCCCAAGACTGGTTTCCCCGAAATCCATCATGGATTCCCTGGGTCAGTACGTGATCGGCCAGGAACGGGCCCGGAAATCGCTTTCCGTTGCGGTCTACAACCATTACAAGCGGATCGAGTCGACCGAGTGGGTACGGGAGGATGACGACGTGGTCATCGAGAAAAGCAACATCATGCTGATCGGCCCGACCGGAACCGGAAAAACCCTTCTTGCCCAGACGCTTGCGAACCTTCTCGAAGTACCGTTCACCATCGTCGACGCGACATCGTTGACCGAAGCCGGTTATGTCGGCGACGACGTTGAGACGATTCTTGCAAGGTTGCTCCAGGCATCCGATTTCAACCTCGAAAGGGCTGAAAGGGGCATCATCTACGTCGACGAGATCGACAAGATCGCCCGTAAATCCGCCAACGTTTCCATCACACGTGACGTCTCAGGCGAGGGTGTCCAGCAGGCGCTCTTGAAAATCCTCGAAGGTGCGGTTGTCGGCGTACCGCCGAGAGGGGGCAGGAAACACCCCGAGCAGCAGCTCATCAACGTCAACACGAAAAATATTCTCTTTATTTGCGGCGGAGCGTTCGAAGGCCTCGACAAGATCATCGGCCGCAGGGTGGCCAAATCGTCCATCGGCTTCGGCTCCAAGGTCAAGGCGCAGCAGCTCGAAAGCGATCCGGAGATCCTGAAGGAAGTCTCACAGGACGACCTCCACGAATACGGCCTCATTCCCGAATTCATCGGAAGGTTACCGGTGATCTCCACCCTCGACCCGCTCGATACCGTTGCGCTGCGCAACATTCTCGTCGAACCGAAAAATGCCCTCGTAAAGCAGTACAGGAAGCTCTTCGAAATGGAAGAGTGCGACCTTGCTTTCGAAGACAGCGCGCTCGACAAGGTAGTCGAAATCGCAATAGAACGCGGCACCGGCGCCCGTGCGCTCCGCTCGGTCCTCGAAGGGATCATGATCGACATCATGTTCGAACTGCCGTCCATGGATGGAGTCCGCAAGTGTGTCATCACCAGGGAGGTGATCGAAGGGGAAGGCGAACCGGAATTTTTCTACGACGACGGAAAAAAGAAAAAAACAGCCTGACTCAACCGTCTGATGCCTTTGCATTTGACGGATGAAGTCGTATATTTACAGCCCTTCGGGTGATTAGCTCAGTTGGTTAGAGCGCTACCTTGACATGGTAGAGGTCAGAGGTTCGACTCCTCTATCACCCACAAAGCCTTTAAACATTGCTTTTCAACAGTTTAGGGCGACTCTTACCTACACCCCAGGAAACCGGTTTTTATCGTTATTGATCGATTTTTATCGATTTTTTGCCAATTTCTGCGACGTATATGCGACGCGGAAATTTAGCCCCTTACCCCGGAGGGCAACGCAATGAGATTGACACTGAAACATCGCGTGCTGAAGTCGAGAGCACGCAGGGGATGGCACTCTTTTTTTATCGAAGTTTTTGATGGCGGCAAACGCACTTACGAAGCCCTCGATATTGTTGCAGACCCTAAAGACAAGGTTCATTACAAGGATGTTTTGAGTCTTTGCAAGGATATTGTCGCCAAGCGCCAGCTTGAAATCAATGGTATAGAAACAGGGTTGAAACCTGTCTCATACATGTCAGGCGATTTTGTCATGTACTGCCAGCAGTATCCCAACAAGGTCAAGAACAAGAAGAGCCGGGAAAACTGGTGGAATGCGATCAATGCTCTCCTGAAATATGAACCTCATGGCGTTCAGTTCGGCAAGATCGACAAGGATTGGCTGGAAGGATACCAGGAATTTCTTCTTGACATGTATTCCCAGAATACCGCGAGGTGTTACTCTACAAAAATCCGTCAGGTAATTGCCAAGGCAGTCCAGGACCGACTCATCATCGATAATCCGAACAAGTATATCAAGCAGATACCCGAACAGGAAGGGGAGATCAAATACCTGTATTTCGAAGAGGTTATGCTGCTTGATAAAACCAGGCACCGCCACCGGGAACGACAGCTTGCATTTCTTTTCAACTGCTTTGTCCCAGTACGACCCGGTGATTTGATATCACTTACTGAGTCAAACATCAGACCTGCGGCTAATGGTGGATTCGAAGTGTATTTTCGTCAGTCCAAGAAACAGAGGATTGAGTCAATACCAATATCACACCAGGGGATGGTCTATCTTCAGGAAGCCCGGGAACTTGCCAAAAAGCGTTTTGGAAGAGAATTGACAGCAAGTGATCCCATTTTCAGTGTTGGCCACAAGAAATGGTTCGGGACCATGTTGAAGGCATGGGCGAAAAGAGCCTATGAGTTGCATGGTTATGAACTGCCTCAGGAAATCAGGTATCATTTCAGTTGGGCCTGTGAGGATATTTCGCCACACTGGGCACGGCATACCGGCGCAAGTATGTTATTGAATGCAGGCGCAAGTCTGGAGGCTATTGGAGATATCCTGGGACATCGTCACCGGAAAACAACCATGAGGTATGCGAAAATTCATCCACAGACCAAACACAGCACGATAGCAATGATGCCGAGAATCGAGGATAACGATGACAAAAAACGTTCATGAACATACATCGAAATGGGAATACATCGGTCACCGGCTGATGCAGTCATGCGACCTGTTTGAACTCTGCGAAATTGACAGATCGGATGCCAATGCAGAACAGCCGTTTGTGACCTGTCTGAAGGACCACGAACTATATGGCATGATTACATTCATACTTGAACGCATGAATGAAGTTGATGCGGCAGCACATCAGTTATGGCAAGAAAAAGGAGGAGAACAGGTTCCTGTTCCCCCCGACTACCGTGGCCGGGAACTTGAATATTTCCGACTGCAAATTGAAAAGACTGGCAAATACCGATCCTCGGAACTCTATAACGCTGAATTCATCAATGAACAGGCAGAAGGGTATGAAACCCTGCAGGGCGTTTTTGTGACACTTACACGTGCCTTACACTATCTTTTTGGTGAAATCAGGTCTCGTTGTTACGGAAGGGCTGATAAAACATTCCTCGGGAAGATAAAGAACCGGTATTCTGAATATGTCGAGTTAATAAATGCTGCACAACAAGGAATGCGGTTAAACGGGAGATCAAAGGGAGCGCATCAGCTTGTGGAAGATACTCCTGTTATCAGGATTCATCTGAACCAGCTTCAGTTTGATGAGCTCTATGGAGAACTTTGCAAATTTTTCGATGCCGATGAGCATGATGACCTGAAACGGTTGCTTCAGGGAGGATCAATCGACAGAAAAATCACCTTTCTTAGCAATCAAAACAGGCTCGTGGAGGTGTTCCGGCGTCTCAAATACAATGGTTTTCTGTTTGAAACCTCGACGGATATCAGGAATTGGCTTTGCAAGAATTTTCTCTACCTCTCGAAAACCGGGGCACGTAAACTGAACCCAAATTCGGTGTGGGATATTCTGAGCAAAACAAAAGGGGGGCCTTCTCCAAAGAGCAGGATTTGCAAGATGGATTGGCTTCAGTATAAAACGCCAGCGGTTATAAAATAGGCGTTTGGGCACGATGCAACTATACGACACTTTGATTGATCTCATATTATTCCGCATTCGGCCAAGAGCTGACATCTAAAACTATGCGATTAAAGGAACAATTTTACTTTTCAAGAATCGATCTTCTTATTCTCTAGCGACCATGGCACTTTTTATACTTTATGCCACTTCCACAAGGGCATGGCTCATTACGACCAGTTTTCCTTGAATACTTGGGTGCTGATGTATCTGCACTAAGGGAAGAATTTACTGTTCTTGACCGCTGGCTCATGCGTTTAGCATCGTCAAAGATATGCGCATTTTCCTCAGTTCGCTCAGAAGGGAGATGAACTTTAAAATGTATCGCCTTGTCATAGCCCCCCCCTGTGCTAACCTCAACCATTACACCAACAATATCGGGAGACTTAGTGCACAGAGCAGCTGCGCTTGCCTTTTCATTTATTTTTTCCCATTCAATATTATGCTTGGCGCTTTGCAACCACACGAAGAGTGGCTGACCTTCGCCGGCAAATGCGAAGTAACGTGCAGAGTGCTGCTCTATAGTTTCGCTTAGATCCGAAAGCAGCTTTGCAAAATCCTTACGTACTTGCTTACCATAGTTACGGATGAGGCTCTCAGCTAAGAGCCATCCCGGTGCTCGGGTAGTGTCTAGTGCTCCAAGCAGTTTCAAAACCTCATCTGGGAACTCCTGAGTAGGTATTGGGTTGGCTTCCCAATTCTCACCCACGAAGCTCTTGTCGACGACACCGCTCATACCATTCCACACCACCAAGTTTGCCTCTCCGTTCTTGAATTGGTCAGCAATGTCTTGATCAAAACGGTTCTTTGTTATGTAAGCGCCAAGGTGATCGAACTCGTCAAACAGATAAGCATGCTTCATGCATGCCACAGCCTGCCGCACTTCCATGTAGTGCGCAAACACCCCTGGTGTAGGCAGGATACGCTTTAGGACAAACAGATCATCAATCGACATTGATACAAAGCCGTGTTTACCGAGAAGCGGCTCAACCTGAGACAATTCCTTGCAAAAAGACGAAAAGGGCGAGAATGACTCGACCGTCAACCCAATAGGCACCATCACTCGATAATCCGAGCGACGGACCCGGCCGCACTCTTCATATTTGCTGACCACTCGATGGTAGAGTGGTACCTCGTCCGCGGAATTTAGATAATTAAAGAAACGCTCACACTGTCTGTAAGCCTTAAGTACCAAGTCCTGTACTGACTGGGTGTGACGCTTAAAATCGAGCGCAGGCGAAGCAATAGTCGCTGCCGCACCTGCTTTAGCTTCAACGAGGAAGAGCACATCATCGATTAGAACTAGGGTGTCGTTTTCGGACCATTGTTTAGTCACGGGATCCTTGTAGTACACCTCTTGGTAGATTGTTGCTCTGGGGAGCTGATCGGTGAGTATGTCTGGAAACGCTCCTTCGCTCATTATTTTCTGGCGGTCTTCGAAAGCCTTCTTGTAGGCAGGTTTCCGTAACAACAGATTGAAAAGAAGTGCACGATACCCTGCGTCACGTGTGAAACAGGGGTCAACAGCGTAATAATCCGATTCAAGTTGGATTAAGGGCTTTTTGCGAGCAGGGAGGGTCCTGTAAGGGGTTCCTGTGAAGTCGCCTTCAGCAAAAAACTCAGTCTCTTCACCGCGTTGATACGCCAAATCCGCTAATAATTTCGGTGGTAATTTTGTGTGACGACTGACATTGGCGATACCGCCTCGGAGCATGTCGTCCATGGCCAGTCCGGCAGCTTTCGATTGATCCGTATTTGCCGCAACCCATGTTTCCATAACGTCTTCAAGAGGTTTTTTCTGCGCAGCAGCAAAACCCTGCAAAGCTTCAAACTGTTTCATCATTTCTTCTATGGCGTTCGCATGTCCCGAACGGGTAGCGTTAGCCATATCTTGGAAGCCCTCCGCAATCTCAGTGGAATCGACTCCATAGACCTCTTTCAGGACATCATCGTGTGGTGCAAGCACGTAGTGGTAAAATTCACCTTCTAAAACCTGATAGCGATTCCCTCGGAGCAGAACCCACGTTGATTTTGCGTGAAACTCTATATCTGCCGTATCAGGTCCAAAGTCCTCGTTTTCTGTATCAACTGACGAGGCCATTGCGAAAAACATGGCTTGTTCTCGCAACTTACGGCTAAGTGCAAACAACTCGGTACATTGCACTTCACCGAATTCAACTTTGGCGGGAGCCGTATCTGATGCGAGGACTGCATGCACGTACTCCAGTAGAAATTGGATTTCATTAATTGTGTTATCAGGATTATCAGAGTCACTTTCTACCGAAGTTACACTGTCGCCCGCCATCATTTTCATAATGCGCTGAGCATATACATATCCGAGGAGGTCCTGGGGTGGCATCCCAACTATTAAAGTCCGCATTTTGGCGGCAGTTGTTTCCATATCCTTCAAAAGAATGGCTACTGCTTCTTTCCTTTTTTGTTCAATAGTTACTGGCGTCATGATTAATCCTGAATCTCTGCGAATTCTAAGGACTTTTATACTAGGTTAATGTCCGCTTTGGGTCACAAGCAGACGTTGAGCACTGTATCGTTTCTTGTCTCGTATAATGGTTTCAAAGCAGGCGCTCGAGAAGCGCATAGCGGTTTTCGGGTGGCTGGATGTGATTTTATGCCCGTTAGCTTGACGCTTTTGTAATATTTGCTGGATTTAGTACAAAACCTGCGGCCCGCAACCGGTCTGCTAGCTTTGGCACAGTTTCTTTTACGTGGTCATTGAACGGGATATACAATATACCTTGTGCATCCGATGGGACTTCAACATGCCCCTTTTTGAGAATAGCCACGTTACCCCGACCAATTGCTGAGATAAGCATACCCATTTCAAGAACAACATTCTGACGTGCTCGTGGCTGAACGTTTTCTTTGCCATCAGCTTTGGCGTACCCCATATCATCTGGAGTCATAAGAACAATCCCAAAACGTGCTTGGTTTGCGCTTGGCCCGATTTCAGATTCAAGAGCTTCTATGATTGTTAAGCCACCACCACCGGTGTTTGCGAGTACAAACGGATCAAGACCAAGCTTATGAAGCACCAACTCGAGCTGTTCCCTCGCCGTTGTGTCGTGCCCATGAACGAGAAATACTTTTTTATTTGCGGCAGCAGGGTTTGATGGTGCTTCTGGGTCTGGAGTGTCTGCAACACCTTCTGTGGGAACAGATGTTGTCCCGGTATATGAACCCCACGCAGCGATAAGTTTTTCTCTTGGTGCTTTCTTGCCCTGGATATTTACTGTGCCAGTTGACGAATACCAATTTACTATTGCTCCTTCAGTTGTTTTGATCTGATGCCCGTGCTCTTGATCTTTGACCTCAGCAATATTGAAACCACAACCACGGATTATGGTCTGTAAATCTTCTAATGATCCTTCGTGCTTCATATTCAATTTCTGTCTTTTGAGGTACGCCAAAGCTAAACGAGCAACATGTTAGCGCTCACTCTAGCCGCTCCGGTTTTTCGACATTTATTAATCCACTTTCATCAACTGACAGCAATATTTTTTCTCCAAACTGAACTTTAACTCCAAGAGTTTTGTATCGCTCAAACAAGTCCAACATAGCGCCCGCTTGTTCTATTTGCGCTTGTCTTTCATTAATTCTGGTTGTTGACTCAATTTGTTCCTTCTCAGCATATGCTTTATCCAATTCGGCTTGAATTTGAAGGTTTTCTAGTTTTCTTTTTTTCCATTCCGGGATGAAAAATATGACTTTTTCGATTAGCTCTGCCCATGGCCTCAAATCGAGGCTAAAGAAGCTCGACAAAGATCCTTTTCTGGCTTGAACTAGTTGTATATCCCTGGTTCCACTGATCTCTTGAAGTAGCGCCAATATATCAACAGTGAATCTCAGTTGTTTCTCTATGTCTGTATTATATTGGCCGATTGATATTCCGACAATTCGTTCATTCTCTGCTGCTGTATATATAGTCTCATCAATTGGGTTATGCGTAATGACTTCTATTGCGCGACGAAATTGATCCCTGAATTGTGCGTCTTGTGAATCAAGCCAGCGCATGTAACTTATTGCCATTATATCAGATGGCAGGTCTTGCTCACGGAGGACAGCCAACGTCGGTTTAGTTTGTCCTATTGCTGCGCCAACTTCAAAATTCACATAAGTGCTTCTGCGGTTTAAAACAGCAACTATTAGATGAGCCTCTCTAATACCTTTCATTATCGCATCTTGTATGGAGTCGCCTATGGGAATTCGCTCGTAATCTAACCAAACGTCCAAACCTAGTTCCTTCAATACAGGTACGATTTCATGGTAAACAAAGTCTTTATCTACATGCGCGTAGCTGAGAAAGCATTTTAGATTTCTTCTCATGAATCAATTTCCATTTTTTTTGCTAATGTTGAGATTAGCCCTCTTGATCCTCTGACGAGTTCCTATCAGGGATCTTCCGATGCATTGCCATATCCAAGATCATTGGCAGCTCCTCGATCAGCATCATGATTTCTTTGGAACCTCCAGAAAGATCAAAGAATATCTTAGAATGCATCATGTGCTTCATCATTCGACGAAGCCTAGTAATGTTTTTTTCTGTGTTCTCAGATCGTCCGTCCCTGATCTCTCGGTACGTCTCCGTCAGCACTTCAGCCAACCATGGCAAATCTTCGCGGTAGAAACCGGCGAGCATCAGCAAATGCAATGGACCTCCACCTTCTTCGCCTGCGATCATCGTCATCTCGTCCAGCATGTGGGGGTGGATGCGCCGCATTCTACGACGTTTGTATCCATCTTCTCGACCTGTCAGCTCTTCCAACTCACCCATCCTTGAGTTTATCCCGCGTACACCCGTAACGAGTTCTTCTAGTATCTCGTGGTGTGGGCGCATGTGTTTCTCGGACGGTTCTGTATCTGGTATGGTTTCGAAAGCTTCTTGAAGTCGTGGCCAAAGTGCTGGCACAAGCTGTTCCACAATTTGTTCGGAAGTCTTCGTCTCTGAAACGTTGTTGATAGACTTCACAATTTCCATGATGCCACTCTCTTCGAGTTTTTGTGCTTGGAACTGTGACAAAGGGCCGCTCAGATCGCTTATCTCTAAACCATAAAGCAGCGGGATAACCTTCGCGTCTAGCATGGATTTTGATAGGGCTCCTGACTCAAACAGGATCCATTCGGAGTGAAGGTTTTCAGGGGTTATGCAAATGATGCCAAAGTTGGATGACTCAAGTTCACCAGCGATTGCCTGAGCCCATCGATCCCCTGCAGATATATCCTTGTCCGAGACCCACGGCTCGACATATTGCAGAGCCATCGGAAGCCAGTCTCGTAGCGCATTTGCAAGGGCTTTGCTTCTTTTCCCGCTCCAACTGATGAACACCTTCATTTGTATTGGCCCTCCCACTTAATATCTAGTTTGTTTGTTCGCTTCTTCGAATGTGCTCCGAAATTCTCATCGATATAGCATTATTTATTTTCTGCACCACAGATTATCTGAGCTTCTTTGAATGATAAGGCAGCTCATTATCGGTTTAATACATCGGATTTTTGATTAGTAGTAATAGACAAGATTGCATGTCTGTTATATGAGTTATACGGCATACGTATAACTTCAAGAGTCTATTATTTTTAACTTCTGTTGAAATATTACTCTTTTGAAAAGCATACTATTTTCAATCAGAGAGAGTGGCGTTTATCATGTAAAGGGCTTTACTCTATGAGGACGTCATGATTTTCATGCAGTAATACTACGATAATATAGCCATTTCATGAAAAACTGCACCCCATTCATCCCCCATGGTGGTTGAACGGGGTTAGTTTTTATTGCGAGATTTCCATCGTTGTTACTCGTTAATGTCTGATGTTTAGCTCGATGGATGTCTCTGACTCCCCCCATATCCTTTCTGATGACAGAATCGTAACCGCGATTCGGGCAATCATCCGCCAGGAACTTGCCCGGGCATTGGATGTTCAGCAAAAGGACAAGTTGCTTACGGTCGATGAAGCAGCGGAGATGCTGAGCCTTGCCGTTCCCACGGTGTACAAGCTGGTCAACCAGAACAAGATTCCCTTCATGAAAAGAACAAAGCGATTGTATTTCTCTGAGCAGCGGTTGAATGATTGGTTGCTGAGAAGCCAAACGCAGACTGATGATGAGCGCTTTGGTGCTGTTGATACCTATCTCGTTAAACGGCGGAGTAGAAAAAACAACAGAAGGGCTTAGCTGGGGGCTTTACTGTGAGACGTGTCGTTTCTATGTGTAAACATGTTGTGATACCGGAATGATGGCAGGTAAACATGAAATCATGATTACATGAAAACCGTTGCAATCATATCCCAGAAAGGTGGCGCGGGGAAAACCACGATCGCACTGAACCTGGCAGTGGCTGCGGCACAGTTCGGTTATCAATCACTGGTTATCGATATTGACCCTCAATCAAGTGCGAAAGGGTGGGATGATCTCCGTACAGAAGAGCTGCCGGTGGTTATTTCAGCTCAGGCGTCAAGGTTGAATTCATTGCTTGAAACGGCAAGGCAAAATGGCGCAAAGCTGACAATTATCGACACTGCTCCCCATTCAGAATCAGCAGCACTTGCTGCAGCCCGCGCAGTCGATCTGGTGCTTATCCCTTGCCGACCATCGCTGCTAGATCTGAAGGCAATCACAACATCAATCGACCTTGCAGCATTGGCAAAAACACCTGCCCTGGCCGTGTTGAATACCGTACCGGTTCGGGGCACCCTGAAGCAGGAAGCTGAAGCTGTTTTGCAGGGATATGGCATTGAAATTCTGCCAGCATATCTCGGGAACCGGATAGCATTTGTGCATTCGTTGACGGCAGGACAGTCAGTACTTGAATATGAACCTTCCGGTAAAGCGGCAGAGGAAATTCGTGCACTCTATGAAGCAGTCTGCCGTTATGCACGATGGACATCATTGCTTAAACCTGTCTGCTCATGAAGAAGAAATCAACCCTTGCTGACGCGCTCTTACAGCATTCTGATCATGTTGATCAGAAGGAAAAAGCACCCTCAAAACAGAGCACATCACATTCCTATGTGGCTCCGGTTCGCAGAGGGAAAAAGGCGGTCACCGGATGGTTTGAACCGGATGTTGTCCGGCAACTGAAGCTGCTTGGTATAGAGCAAAACATGACCATCCAGGATTTGATGAAGGAGGCTCTGAATGATCTCTTTTCCAAGTACAACAAAGCACAAATCGCCTGAGACAGATGAAAAGAACTACTGAAACGCAAACAATTGTCCATTTGCAGGATCAGGCGGATGTTCAATGCTCACTCATTTACGGAACACCGATGTGCATTGTTGAAGAAGAGGGAGCACGGAAAGCTCTTTTTTCTGACGGTGAACTTGTTGGGTATCGGATCATTAACGGCAATCGTGAGCATGGCTTTTTGTTCAAAACAGGCCAATGGAATAGCCGTCAAAAAGTACCGGGAGTATCACCAGTAGTAACTCTGATGGTTGATGCAAAATCACGATATCGTTCAGAAAAACTGCAAGAAATGCTGCACATGATAGCCTGTTATGAGATAGAGATGACAAGGGTTCCTGATCACTTTTTCCTGCGTTTCAACACGCTGCTTGAGGGGAGGAACTGCAGCGCACAAGCAATGCAAAACATGATTGAAAAATGGTGCAAATGAGATCATTTCGACCATTGTTTTTCACCGGATTGGTCGTCGGTTCCATTGCCGCCGTCTGTTCAGTTTTTGCTCAACCATTGATCATCTACAATGCAACCGACAGTCTGCCACACGGGATTTACCGGGTCATCAAACAGCAAAATTATAAACGGGGTGACCTGATTGTTTTCCCTGTTCCTGAACGGGTTCGACGTCTTGTTCTTGAGCGCGGCTGGCTGAAACCGGACAGCTATCTCATCAAAACGGTTGCTGCAATTAATGGGGATAACGTGTGGATAACATGTGGACAAGTTTTCGTAAACGGAAAGTCGTTTGGGGCAACAAAAATACAAGACCGGCGTGGATTACCACTGCCATCTCTTGTCTTCAATGACACACTTTCTCCAGGGAAAATCGCGGTGTTTCAGCGCAGTGATGACAGCTTTGATTCCCGCTATTTCGGACCGATTGATGAGAGAGAAATCATCGGGAGGGCAGTACCAATCTTGGTGTTTCATACCATAGATAACGGTAATCAACCATCGATGACCAACATGCAGGAGAGGTACGTTCAGAATGAGAACTCTGGTAGTGCAAGATAAAGGCAATGTTCACAACGGCGTTTCAAGCCATTGCTCCATTGCAGGTTACAGGGTTAACACGGTGTGTTATGATGATAGCGGGAATAGAATGTTTGCAGATTAACTCTTTGTATATCCAATCGTTA